>DATGHF010000014.1:0-41885 GCA_035308125.1 Candidatus Sulfotelmatobacter sp. | reverse complement strand
ATCGCCCGAAGAGAGAATCGCATCCAGCACTTCCAGCGCGCGCACCCGGTCTTTGGCGGAGATGGCGTCGGTCAATTCATACAGAGAGCGCTGCTTGGCGGCCAGCACCATGGTTTCCACGTCGCCCAGTGTGATGCGATTCTTCGCACCAACATAGAGCATCAGCTTCTCCAGTTCGTTCGAGATCATCATCATGTCGCCGCCGAGCGCATCGACCAGTTCGCGGGCGCCGTCGGGATCAATCTTTACCGGCAGGTCGCGGCTGGCGCAGTAATCGGAAATCCAGCGCACCGCTTCGCCTTCCTCCACCCGTGCCAGTTCGACGATACCGCAGTATTGTCCCATGGTCTCGCGGATGCGCTGGTAGCGTTCTTTATCCTGCATCTCCATGCGGCGGACGTCGGCGGGGATGCTGATGTGGTCGGCGACGAAGACCACGAGCGCGTCTGGATTCGGATTCTTGCAATACGCTTCGATGGCAGCGAGTTTTTCTTCGTTCGATCCGCGGCCGAAAAGATTCTTGACGCCGCGCACGAAGAAAACCTGAAACGGCGCCATCAGCGAAGGCGTGCGGGCGCGGTCGAGAACTTCGGCGAGATCATTTTCAACAAGATCGAATTCGAAAATGCTGAAGTCGCGCAAGTCGACGGGGACGAGGTGTTGCAGAATCGCATCGCGAAAACGCTTGCGGAAAAAAGCTTCATCGCCCACGAACACGTAGGCCGGGCGTAGCTTGTGCGATTCAAGCTCGCTGACGAAGCGGTCGGCCTGGGCGAAGGCTCGCATTTAGAAGGTCTTCTTCAGTGGGCGCGGCAACGGCATGCGTAGTTCTCGCGTGTATTGTAATGGGTTTCCGGGAGCGAAAGGGGCTTCTGGTTTACCCCAGCGCCTAGAGACGCAACCGAGGCGATTCAGTGGCTGCCCTACCAAGGGCGGGGCCTGGGACGAATTCCGCCTCGCTTCGCTTGGCGGGACAGCCGAGGCGGCTGTCTCTACGCGGGTCGAGGCGCTGCCGGCATCAGTAGTCCTCCAAAATGTTGGAGACCAGGGTGCGGGCGAAATCTTGCGAGAGGCGGCGGAGAGCGGGCGAGTCCTCTTCGAAGAAGCTGGCCAGATCCTGCGAGACTTCGTATTGCTCGCGAAACACGTACGACGGATTCACGTAAAGCATCTTGCCCTTGCGATTGTCTCTCAACGAGGCTCTCATGCTCACCACGATCAGGACGCTCGCCGCCTGTCCCGTGGCTGAGTTGTAGGTGAGCGGAGAGGCCGAAGTGGAGAGCACGGTACAGCGCAGAGTGGCCTCCGCGGTCTCGGGCGAATCACTATTGAGAATGTGGTAGTGCGTCCGCGTGGTGAACTCGCGCACGACGGACGCGGTCAGCATTTGATCGATGCGATAAGTGTTGGTTTGGTTCCTGAAGGCAGGAATGGCGATGGTCTTGATGTCAGCGGGAAGTTTTACCGAGTGAGCAGCCGTCTGATAATTGCATCCCCCGACCAGAATCGAAACGAGAGACAAAGCGATCACTACGAACGGCAGCATGGAGCCAAGCTTCGCCCAGGCAAATTGCTTCGAGTCCAAGCTTGACCAAGTTCGCTTCATTGAATTTTACCCACAGGGCGGGTGGCGATCATGCTTTCGGCGCATTCCACGGCGGTGAGGGCCGCGATGCGAACATTATCGGCCGCGGCCCACAGCCACACGCCGTTGGGCTGGCTGGGATCACTCTTTACCGAGAGCAGAATGTCGCCCTGTCCCGCCGCACTCACGTTGCTGGGAGGATCGTCTTCTGCGCCGGGCACGACGACGTGATCTCCGGCCAGCGCCAGCGCTAAGTCCTGGGCCTGAACCTGTTGGTTCATTTCCAGAAAAATGGCGAGGGCGTGGCCATGGAAGATGGGAGTCTGCAGCAGCATCAAGGAAGGATTGGGCGCCCCGGCTCCAGCGATCTTCTGATAATGACGCAGCACGCGGGCCTCCACCGAATCGAGCGGTGGCTGCGATTTCTGTCCGTAACGCGCGACCATGTTGAAGGCGACCTGCGCGTCAAACACATCCTTGGGCAAGGGCTGGAACGAGAGCAGGTTCACGGTCTGCTGGTGCAATTCGTCCATGCCTTTCTGTCCGCGCTCGGAAGCAGGCTCAAACACAGTTGCCACGACGCGCGCGATAGCGCCGGCTTTCTGAGCCCGTAGCAGCAGCATGGCCAACATCACTGCAGCGGGATGCGCGGATACGCACGGGCCGGGCTGCAAGTCGGGAAGAAGCACTTGCCCGCGCTCACGCTCCACCCAGAGCGAGCGAACGGTGGCGCCAGGTTCATTTTCGAGCGCGCCCGAGAGATCAATGATGGCGCTACCCGCGTCGCGCGCGCGCTTCCATGTCTTGCGCGTGCAATCCCCATCGGACGCGAAGAAGGTGAAATCCACGTGTTCGAACTGCTCGGCGCGAACGCTCTGAATGAAACTGATCTCATCGCCCATGGCTTCGAGCTGGCCCAGGGCCTCGTCATCGTCCAACAGGCGCACGTCGACCGCGGGGAAGTTGCGGTCGTTCAGCATCTCGGCAACTTCCTTCCCCCTTAAGGACGCGGCGCCTACAATCGCGGCCCGGTAAAGCGGACCGCGGCTGCTTGGCGCGTGAGCCGGGAGACCGGGTTTGGGAGGCGTGCTCATTCTTGCGGCCTGCTCATGAGGTCTGGGAAGCCTCCTGATAAGGAGGCGGAGGAGGAGCGGCTTTGCGGCGGAAGATCCACTGCAATCGCCAGAAGACACCGGAAAAAGTGTAGAGCAGCGCCACCGCGAAAAGCACCGGGCCGGAGAATTGCCAGATTGCGGCAATCAGAAATGCCAGGAAGAGGATCAGGCGAAAAGGATGGCGGGAACGGAAATCAATGTCCTTAAAGCTATAAAAGCGCCAAGTGCTGACCATCAGGTATCCGACCACCGAGACCATGGCGATCCAAGTCAGAGCCATGTACCAGGAAATGATCGGATCGCCGGCTTCAAAGTGAACCACGGCGGCAATCACGCCCGCGCCAGCTGGAATTGGCATGCCGACAAAATATTTCTTCCCAGGACGCCCCGGATTGGAAGGCTGCGCGTTGACCGTGATATTGAATCGCGCCAGGCGGCTGGCACCAGCCATCAGAAAAAGGAAGCAAGCGATGGCGCCCAACTGAGTCAGCTTGAAATGCCACTCAGTCAGCAAGACTTGTGGCATGAGGCGAAAGCCCCAAGTCCAGGCCAGCATCGCGGGAGCCACGCCGAAAGTGATGGCATCGGCGAGGGAATCGAGTTCTTTGCCGAAATCGCTGCTGGTGCCGGTCATGCGCGCGATGCGGCCGTCGAGGCCGTCAAACAGAACCGCAAAGCCGATGGCCTTGGCGGCAAAATCCAGGTGCCATGACTCGGCGGCGGTAGCCTGCATCACCTGCAGGATGGCATAGTAGCCCGCCGCCATATTTGCGGAAGTGAACAGCGACGGCAGGATGTACATTCCCTTGCTCAAGCGCCGTCGTGGTCTGGGGGCGGGCAGATCCATTAGCGTGCCCTTTCGCCGGCAGGGGAGTTGACGGCCGCGGCCAACTCTCCCTTGGGTTGAAGATGAGCCAGCACCGACGCGCCGCCTTTCACACGGTCGCCTACCTTTACTTGCGGTGCAGCGGTCGCGTCGAACAGTACATCCACCCGCGAACCAAATTTGATGAGGCCTACGCGCTGGCCGCGCTCCACGCGGTCGCCGACCTTGGGATTGAAAACGATACGCCGCGCCAGCAGGCCCGCAATCTGTTTGAAGACCACCCTCTGGCCATCGCTTTCGACGGTGACAATGTTCTGCTCATTGTGATCCGCCGAGGCATGATTCATGGCGTTGAGAAATCTTCCGCGCCGGTAGCGAATCTCGCGGATGGTTCCGGCAATCGGTGAGCGGTTCACGTGCACGTCAAACACGCTAAGGAAGATGCTGATGCGCGTGAGCTTTTCGCTGCCGAGCGTTACCTGCGAAACATCTGTCACTTTTCCATCGCCTGGAGATACGACTGCGCCGTCATCCTGAGGGATCGTCCGTTCGGGATCCCGAAAGAACCACAAAAAGAACGCGGCCAGCAGAAGCGGCGCGATCACCCACGCGGGATTGGCCAGCCAGCCGATGAGAACGGCGGCGGCGATTAAAGGCGCGGCGTAGAGGTAGCCATCACGAACCATGGGAGCTTCCAATTATAGAGCAGGCTGCCGAGGGAACCGGACGTTTTGGGTGCCTGTCCGTGTCCGTTCCCGGCACGACGCATTGTTTGACTGGAAGAAAAGACGACTCGGACCCACTCGACAAGATCTTTCGACCGACTGGACGCACAATTCCCTTGACCGTCGACCGCGACCGAAGATGCCTGAAACTGTGCGTTAAGCTGAAAGTCGCATCTGACGCCGGTTGGCAATTAGTAAGGGAGGGTGTTGCACGCCAAAAAAGGCGCTGGGTTGAGGATAGATAGGTTAATCCCTTTGCGGCCAAGACCGCTGGGAGACCGCCAGACTTTCTTAGGCTACGTGCACGCCGTACTGCTGGCGGAATTGCCGCTCGATGGACTCCATCTGGTCCTTGAGGCGGAGTTTCAGCTTCTTGAGACGAACCTCTTCCAGCTTTTCGTCTTCGCTGAGATATCTTTTTTGGGTGAGTGAATCGAGGCGTTTTGCGTACTGGGTATGCTCCTGGGCCAATCGTTGGAACTCTTCGTGATTGGTCAGGAGTAGCTCTCTCGGAGTCATCCAGCAGACCTCCAAACCGGGATTATGGGGTCAAGGTAGCACAGCACTAAAAGGGGTTCAATGCCCAAAAGTGGTGCATCCATCTCATTATGAGAATCCCTTGGAGGCCCAAGAAAACCGTTTTGTTGCATTTTTCGCTCGCTGCCCCGTCCCATCGCGAAAAAGCGGTAGGTCGGTTTGGTTTCTCTTGGTTTCTGATAAAGAGTAGCGGTCCTCGCGAGATTCGGCTTCGCCTGAACGATGGTCGCGGTTGGGATGGAAGCCAAAAGGAATCTCGCGTACGAAGCAAACTTGAATCCAGCGGGGAATAGCGCTCGCAATTTTGCGGGCTATGGGGTAGGCTATGGCTCGCAGTTGAGGTTCCTTGATCCTGGATTTCGAGTTCGGCGTTTGAGTGCGGGATTGTCGACCTAGATTTCGCACCAGGAATTTGAGACTTGCACTTCCAGACTTCCTTCGTCACCCAGCATTTTGAGGTTTGCATTTCGAGACTTATTTCGAGACCGGATTTTCAGAAGTGATTTTCCCGGTGAAGTTTTTCTTGAGATTTTCGCGAAAACTCTCTTGAAACAAGGACCCCCCGAATGACTCAACGGGCAACACACCCACCCCAAGATTTCCAGAAGATGTGCAAACAGGCGGAGCGTGACCATGAATCGAAGAAACTGGTCGTGCTCATCGAACGATGCAAGCGGCAATTGGAGGAGCGCGGGACAGGGACAGTGGCCTTACCTAAATCTCCGATCGCAGTGCTGGTTCCCGACCAGCTTCGGTTGCGCGTGCCCAGCCGCTCATCCATTTTTGAAAGATAAGTTTTGTAAGTTTTGAACGATGAATGTTGGTCCGGTTGCGGGAAGTGCGGCCGCTGTGGATTGAGGAAAAAATTCCGCTTTCCAAAAGTTTGTTTTGCGGTAGAATCTGCAGGCGTTTTTCTCGACTGATCCGGTGTCTGCCCGCCCGGGTTCATGTCGCTGGCCCTCTCCCAGGAGGTAGTAGATGTACCGGCCGTATTCTGGCTCTCTCGCGGACCAGCGTCCTTTTATGGACGTGGAGTCGCAGATCCGTGGATTAACGCAGGATTACGTCACATCGTTCAACACCGGAAACTACGACCAGATCGGTGCGTTGTTTACGCCCGAAGGCGTGATCATGGCGCCGCACATGGAATCGGCCTATGGTCCCAAAGCCGTGGAGAAGTTGGCGCGGCAGATGAGCGATGCCGGGTATGAGAGCCTGCGCGCCGAAACCCTGCGGGTGGAACACTCCGGCGACATGGCGATGGAGATCGGCCGCTATTCGATGGCCATCCGGCAAGCGGACGGTACTACGAAGGCGGATCGCGGCAAGTATGTGAAAGTCTGGCGGCGGCTGGGCGCATGGATGATTGTGGCCGACTGCTGGAACAGCAACCTGGCGCTGTTGGCGAAGGCTTCCTGAAAGTTCCACGAAAAATTTTGCTGGTTTTATTGCGGCCGGGGCGGCCGCGGAATCGGAGTTTGCACTTGCCTTGGGGCGGGCGTAAGAGATAATGTCGGCGGATATGAGCGATCAACTGACAGAACACGCGCGGCCGGAGAATACGGGACAACTTGAGGGTACCGGTGTGGGCGTGAACCGAACGGGTGCGGCGAATTATTGCCCGAATTGTTCGGCGCGGCTCAAGGAGAGCCGGTGCAAAATGAGCTGTCCGCAGTGCGGGTTCTACTTGAGTTGCTCAGATTTTTACTGACGCAGCTGTTGGGCCTCCGCTATCAGCTGTCAGCGATCCGTAACACCATCCTGGCTTGATGTACCCTGGCTTGATGCACCTTCGCATACGACTCACCTGTGGATATTGCCGGTCCTGACAGTGCTGCGTGCTTCCGTCTACAATGAGCAGCGGAACGTTGAACAATTCAAAGAACTCATAGAGGAGAAGACGATCATGCTACGCAAGGCCAGCGCGGTTTGGAAGGGTGGACTCAAAGACGGAAAAGGCAGCATTTCGGCGCCGGGCGGAGTGCTGAACAACACGCCATACTCGTTTACTACGCGATTCGGGGACGCTCCGGGAACTAATCCCGAAGAGTTGATTGCGGCGGCGCATGCGGCATGTTTTTCCATGGCGCTTTCGGCGCAACTGGGCGAAGCCAAGCTGACTCCGGAGAGCATCAACACGAATATTACGCTAACCATGGAGAAGCTGGATTCGGGATGGACGATTACCGCGAGCCACATCGATGTAGTGGCCAAGGTGCCGGGAGCGGATGACGCAACGTTCCAGAAGTACGCCGAAGCGGCGGAGAAGGGATGTCCGGTGTCGAAGGTACTGAACGCGAAGATCACGATGACGGCGAAGCTGGGCTAGAAAAATTCGGCTTCCGGCTCTCGGCTTCCGGGCTGCGCGGTTTGACACATATGGGTGCGCCTGTAAAATAGAAAGGTTGCTCTTCCTGATGCGGCGGCTGTGAGGCTGCTGCGAATAAAGTCCACTTGCCATCGTGGCGGAATTGGCAGACGCGCATGGTTCAGGTCCATGTACTCGCAAGGGTGTGGGGGTTCGAGTCCCTTCGATGGCACCATTAAGCTTTATCCGTTAAGCTTTATCCGTTCGTCTGGACGTACGACTTCGTCCGCGATTCCCTTCTGCACACTTGCATAGCAGGCCCGCGCTACACTGACCGATTCGAGTACACTTTCACCATGAAAAATCTGGGTGGGATGGTTCGCTCCTTTCTTTCGGTGCGGGTGTGGCCGGAGGTTGTGATGCTTTTTGTTTTCCTGGCGGCGTTTTCGGCGTTGGGCGCGGCGCAGAAGCTGGCGATCACCATTGATGATTTGCCGCAGAACGGGGCACTGCCTCCGGGCGTGACGCCTGTGGACATTACCCGCGACACGCTCGCTGTGTTGAAGAAGCGGCATGTGCCTCCGGTATACGGATTCATCAACGCGAAGAAGCTCGAGGGCAGCGCAAGTGGTGCGGAGGCGCTGAAGCTCTGGGCCGCGGCGGAGCCGTTCGGGAACCATACCTATTCCCACATCGATCTCGAGCAGAACACAGCCGAGGCCTTCGAGCGCGATCTGGAGCAGAACGAGCCGGTCCTCGAACTTTTGGCGAAGCCGGAGAACAACTGGCATTGGCTGCGCTATCCCTATCTGCATGAGGGCGAGACAGTGGAGAAGCGGCGCGCAGTGCGCGAGTACCTCACCAAGCACGGCTACAAGATCGCGCAGGTCACGCTCGATTGGGAAGATTACATGTGGAACAGCGCCTACGCGCGCTGCCTGGCGAAGAACGACAAGAAATCGATCGAGTGGCTGCGCACCAGCTATTTGGATACTGCCTCCAACTTTCTTGATCTGGGGCGGGCGCAGGCCAAGCTGATCTACGGGCACGAGATCAATTATGTATTACTGATGCATCTGGGAGCGTTCAGCAGCACGATCATGCCCGATGCGTTGGATTTGCTGAAGAAAAAGGGATTCAAGCTGGTCACGTTGGAGGAAGCCGAGAGCGATCCTGTCTACCAGAGCGATCCGGACGTCGGATTGCACGATGCCGGCACTCTCCTGGACCAGATGATGCAGGTGAAGCAGCTGAAGTATCCCGAGCATACGGAAAAGCCGTATAAAGAGGTGCAGAGCGTCTGCCAGTAGCCGGGCGCTCCGGAGCGCGACGTTCCGTTTTGCGAGGCTGGGCGGTTTCGATTCGCGAATCCCCCTTCCCGTATAATTCAGGCACTCGTCATGCCGGCCTTTCTTGATCAGATTGTTGCGGCCACGCGCAGAAAAGTGTCAACGGCAAAGCCTGAGGCCGATTTGCGGGAATTGGAACGGCGGGCGGAACAGCACGCGCCGCGCGGGTTCCGGCGTGTGATCGAGGAGCGAAGCCGGGCAACTATGGCGGTGATCGCGGAGTTGAAAAAGGCGTCGCCATCGAAAGGATTGATTCGGGCGGAATTTCATCCCGCGGAGTTGGCACGGGAACTGGAGACGGCCGGTGCGGCCGCCCTTTCAGTATTGACCGACGAAGAGTTCTTTCAGGGGTCGCTGGGAAACTTGCGCGAAGCCTCGGCGGCGGTGAAGATTCCGTGCCTGCGCAAAGATTTTATTGTGGATGAATTCCAGGTGCTGGAAGCGCGGGCAAATTCCGCGGACGCGCTGCTGCTGATTGTGGCAGCCTTGGCGCAGACGGAGTTGGTAGCGCTGGCAGGCGCCGCTCGAAATCGCGGACTCGATGTCTTATGCGAAGTGCACGATGGCGGCGAGTTGCAGCGAGCTCTGGATGCGGGCTGCGATCTGATTGGCGTGAATTCCCGCGACCTGCGAACCTTCCAGGTGAATCTGGAAACCGCATTTCGTCTGGCAGCGAGTTTTCCGAATCACATAGTGCGAGTCGCGGAAAGCGGGATTCATTCAGGCGCTGATGTGGCGCGGTTGCGGGCGGCAGGATATCACGCATGCTTGATCGGGGAATCGCTGATGCGGGCGGAGATGCCCGGAGACGCGTTGCGCGATCTGGTTGCCGGCGGCGACCACAGAGCAAGCGCCGAGGGTTCTGGTTTACTGGCCACTGGCCACTGACTACTGGCAACTGATTTTTCATGACCTGGGTGAAAATTTGCGGGACGACGAATCTGGAGGACGCCCTCATTGCCGTCGAGGCGGGAGCGGATGCGTTAGGATTCGTGTTTTACGAGAAGAGTCCGCGGTACGTGACGGTGGAGACGGCACGGGAGATTGTTGAGAAATTGCCGGAGGGTGTGGAGAAGGTCGGAGTGTTTGTTGACCTCGCATCCGAGAGCATTCGCCAGATCGTGCTGAACGCAGGACTGACAGCGGTACAACTGCATGGGAAGGCATCGATGGAAAGCGTGTGGAAGAACCCGCGGCCGGCGGCTGAATGCGTGGGTGCTTCGAAACTGATCCCGATGGTTCAGGGAGACGCGCTGAAAGACGGCGGCTTCCTTATCAGCCCGCGCGCCCAGGAGAGTATCTTCGCGATTTTGCTGGACTCTCGGTCCAACGGAGCGCCCGGCGGCACGGGCACGACTTTTAATTGGGATGCGACACGCGAATCCGTACAGGCGATGAGCCGGACGGTGCCGGTGATTGTGGCGGGTGGGTTGAGGCCTCTCAACGTCGCGGACGCGATGAAAATGCTTCAGCCATTTGGCGTGGACGTGGTCTCTGGAGTCGAAGCCCGGCCGGGGAAGAAAGATCCGGAGAGGGTGCTGGCATTTGTGCGGGCGGTGCGGGAAATGGACAGGAAGACAGGTTAGAGATGGCAACAATTCCACGGCCGACCAGAGTCAATGTCCCCACTTCTCGCGCAAAAAGCGCGCGAGAAATAGGGCACCCTCGCGCTTATTCCCGGTCGCCGGTTTCTGTTCGGGCGAATGAGCCGGGGCGGTTTGGCGTTTATGGCGGGCGGTATGTTCCCGAAACGCTGATGGCGGCGCTCGAAGAGCTCGAGCGCGAGTATAACAAGGCGAAGCTCGACCGGAAATTTCAGCAGCGGCTACAGGAGTTGCTGCGGACTTATGCAGGGCGTCCGACGCCGCTGTTTTTTGCGCAGCGGCTTACGCAGAAACTGGGCGGGGCCCGGATTTATTTGAAGCGCGAGGACTTGCTGCATACCGGAGCGCACAAAATCAACAACTGTCTGGGGCAAGGGCTGCTCGTCGAGCGCATGGGCAAGCATCGCGTGATCGCCGAGACTGGCGCGGGGCAGCACGGCGTGGCGACAGCAACGGTGTGCGCGCTGCTTGGGTTTGAATGCGTCGTGTACATGGGAACGGAAGACATGCGGCGGCAGGAGTTGAATGTGTTCCGCATGCGGCTGCTGGGAGCGGAAGTGCGCGGTGTGGAGTCGGGGTCGCGCACGTTGAAAGATGCGATCAACGAGGCCATGCGCGACTGGGTGACGAACGTGCGCACCACGCATTATTTGTTGGGGAGCGTGCTGGGAGCGCATCCGTATCCCACGATGGTGCGCGATTTTCATCGCGTGATCGGGCGCGAGGCGCGAGCACAGATTTTGAAGGCGGAGGGCAAGCTGCCGGCGGCGATTATTGCGTGCGTCGGCGGCGGGTCGAATTCGATCGGAATTTTCTACGATTTCCTTAAAGATAAGAAAGTTCAGTTGATTGGAGTCGAGGCGGGTGGACGCGGCGAGAAGCTTGGCGACCACGCGGCGCGTTTTCGCGGAGGGCTGCCGGGCGTGCTGCAGGGAACGTATTCCTACGTGCTGCAGGATGGGGCGGGCCAGATTGCGACCACGCATTCGGTTTCGGCGGGCCTGGATTATCCCTCGATTGGGCCGGAACACGCGGCTCTGCGGGATGCGGGACGGGCGGAGTATGTTCCGGCGTCCGACGCGGAGGCGCTGGAAGCCACGACATTGTTGGCACGAACCGAGGGAATCATTCCGGCGCTGGAGTCGGCGCACGCGGTGGCGGAAGTGGTGAAACGCGCGCCCAGAATGAAGAAGTCGGAAGTGGTGATCGTGAACGTGTCCGGCCGCGGAGATAAGGATGTCAGGATCCTGCGCGAGAACTTGAAAATCGATTGATGATTGCTGATTGCGGATTTCAGATTTGTTCCGTCAGTGTTGACTTTCAATTTGAAATCTAAAACGTTCAATCTGCATTCTTGCTATGCCTCTTACCTTCCATAGAAAGCCGGCGCTCGTGGTGTACGTAACCTGTGGCGACCCGAATCTCGTGACCACACGGGAAATCATTCTGGCAGCGATTGAGGCGGGCGCGGATGTGATTGAACTCGGCGTGCCGTTCAGCGATCCAGTAGCGGATGGGCCCGTGATTCAGCGGGCCAGCGAGCGGGCGCTGAAACATTTCACCTCGCTGGGACAGGTGCTCACGCTGGCAGCGGAGGTGCGTCAGCATGCCCAGTCCACGGGGCTGATTATTTTTTCTTATCTGAACCCGATCTTGCGGATGGGGATGGAGAAGTTCTGCATGGTGGCGCGGGCCGCGGGCGCGGATGGCGTGCTGGTGACGGATTTGCCCGTGGAAGAGTCCGGCGAGTATTTACGGGCCATGAAGTCGAATGACCTGTCGCCAGTATTTCTGGCGGCGCCCACCAGTCCCGATGACCGGTTGCAAATGATTGCGGAGGCGTCGCGGGGGTTCGTGTATGCAGTGTCGCGAACGGGTGTCACGGGGGCCCGGCAAAAATTGACAGACGATGCGCAGAAGTTGGTGCGCCGCTTGCGGAAGTACACGAAACTGCCGATTGCGGTGGGATTTGGGATTTCGACCGCAGAGCAGTTTGCGGAAGTGGGTAAGTTCGCCGATGCAGGAGTGGTGGGCAGCGCAATTGTAGAAACGATCGAACGAAACCCCGGGCGGGAAGCGGTGGCCGTTGCAGAATTTGTGCGCAAGCTCACTTCTGTCAGCCATCGGCCACCAGTCGTCAGCTAAGATCGGTGAGACATGGGTCCCTATGTAATGAGTTCTACGCGGCCGCCTTGTGATGGTGGGGGTGTACTGACAGCTGATGGCTGAGAGCTTATTCATGGATATCGCGGATTGGCGAAAGAAAATCGATGAGCTCGACAGCAGGCTGGTGGAACTGCTGAGCGAGCGGGCACGCGCCGCGCAGGAGATCGGACGGCTGAAGCGGAATACCAATCTGCCAATCTACGAGCCCGACCGTGAAGGCATCGTTTTTTCGAATGTGCAAAAAATGAATCGTGGGCCGCTGCCGGGCCGCGATCTCGTGCGGATTTACGAACGCATCATGGATGTGATGAGGAACATTCAAAAGGAAGAGATTGCGCCGCAGGCGGATGCGAAGGCCGGCGGGACGGAACTGGATTCGGAAGTGAATGATTAAGACAGCTATCAGCTATCAGTTGTTGAGAGCGCAAGCTGATCGCTGACAGCTGAGATCTGAAGGCTTACTTATGATTGTGGCGATGCAAGAGGTGGCGGATGAGGCGCAGATTCAGCAGGTGATCGAACACCTGGTGAAGATGGGCTTTGAGGTGCACCGGTCAACCGGAGCGCGGATGACCGTGCTTGGCGCCGTAGGCGCGGGCATCGATTTCGATATCCGTAACCTGGAGCTATTGCCTGGGGTGCAGGAAGTGCACCGCATCAGTTCTCCGTACAAACTGGCGGGGCGAAGCTTTCGGCCGGAAGGCACGCTCGTCAAGCTGGCGAACGGAGTGGAAGTTGGCGGGAATGAAGTGGTGGTGATGGCGGGGCCATGCTCCGTGGAATCGCGTGAGCAATTGTTTTCTACGGCTGAAGCGGTCGCCGAGGCTGGGGCGAAAGTGCTGCGGGGCGGGGCGTTCAAGCCGCGCAGTTCTCCGTATTCTTTTCAGGGACACGGGGAAGATGCGCTCAAGCTTTTGCGCGAGGCGGGAGATAAATTCGGGCTGATGGTGATCAGCGAAGTGATGGAGATTTCGCAGATCGCGATGATTCTGCCCTATGTCGATATTTTGCAGGTGGGCGCGCGCAATATGCAGAACTTTAATCTGCTGCGTGAACTCGGAAAGGTGCGCAAGCCCGTGCTGCTGAAGCGCGGAATAGCTGCGACCCTGGAGGAATTGCTGCTGTCGGCGGAATACATCATGGCGGGCGGTAATTACGAAGTGATTCTTTGCGAGCGCGGCATTCGCACGTTTGAAACCTATACCCGCAACACCATGGATATTTCCGCGATCCCGATCATTCACAAGCTGTCGCATTTGCCGATGACCGCCGATCCGTCACACGGCACGGGCCGGCGCGACAAAGTTGCGCCCATGGCTAGGGCCTCGGTGGCGGCCGGGGCCGATGCTTTGCTGATTGAAGTGCATTGCGACCCGAACAAGGCTTGGTCGGACGGAGCGCAGTCGCTGTTCCCGGAGCAGTTCGCAAAGCTGATGGATGAGTTGCGGATGATTGCCCCGGCGGTAGGACGACGCATTGGGTAATTTTGTAATTTGGTGATTGAGTAATTGAAGGTCGCCGTGTGCTTCCTTTTTAAATTACTCAATTTCTAAATTGCACAATTACCCAATTTCTCGATGTCCATTCGGCAAATCACGATCATCGGGACCGGGCTGATTGGCGGCTCGCTGGCGCTGGCGCTGAAGAAGCGAAAATTTGCGGGGCGGATCGTTGGCTGTGACCGCGACGCGACGCTCGACAAGGCGCGCAACCGCGGCGCGATCGACGAAGGATTCGCGAATCCCGCCGATGCTGTGCGAGGAAGCCAGCTCGTGGTGCTGGCTACCCCGGTGCTCGCCATCGTGGATTTGATCGAGCGACTGGGCCCGGCGCTTCCCGCGAAAGCTTTGTTGACGGATGTGGGTAGCACGAAGGCCGCGGTCGCGACCCAAGCGCTGAAGGTTTTTGGCAAGAACGCGGGGCGTCGATTTCTGGCGGGGCATCCCATGGCCGGGAAAGAATTGAGCGGCGTGGATTATGCGGACGCCGATTTGTTTCAAAATGCGGTGTGGTTCCTGACACCGCTGCCGGGACAGGATCTGAAGAATCTGAGTGAGGGGCTGGCGGCGGAATTCGCGGGATGGATCGATCTGATTGGGGCCCGGATTGCCATGGTGCCTCCCGATGAGCACGACCGGTTGTGCGCCTGGATCAGCCACCTGCCGCAAATGATTTCTACCGCTCTGGCCGCAGCGCTGGTAGAGGAATTTGGGGAAGAAGCTCCGCTGCTCGCGGCGGGCGGGCGCGCGCTGCGGGAGATGACGCGGATCTCTGCGAGTCCGTATTCTATGTGGCGCGACATTGCCATCAGCAACAAGGAAAATATCGAAGACTCACTCTTCAAACTGGAGCAGCGACTGGCACACATCCGCGAGAATCTTGGGACTCGGCAACTGGCGGAGGAGTTCGAGCAGGCGCATCAGCTGCGGAAAAGTCCACCACGGAGGCACGGAGACACGGAGAAGAAGAATTGAGCGGAGGGAGGAATGCAGATGGACCCGATCGTTTTCAATATTTGTTTTGTCACAGTGGCGATGCTTATCGGAGCGTGCGGTGCATTGCAGTGTTTCTGGCCAGCGAAGCTAAGAGCGCTTCGAGACAGATTTCCTCGTGGCTACAACCCGAAAGTCCGCTCGGTCGAATGATGGAGCGCGCCCGAAGCAAAGAGTCCGGCCTGCCGAGTCGGATCAGTGGCTTGGTTCTGTTTTGCATAATGGTCTTTGTTCTCGGATGGTGGATGCTCGGCCATCCTGCTCTTGGAAGATAAAACGCTCATTTTTGTCCGATGGTCTTCCCGGTGCCTCCGTGTCTCTAGTTGTGGACTTTGATTTAGAATCGCTTCCGCTATGAATAAAGTCGTTGCCAAAGCCGACGAGGCGATCCGCGACGTATTTGACGGCGCGACGATCATGATCGGCGGCTTTGGCCTGTGCGGCATGCCCGAGAACTTGATTCGCGCGCTGGTGCGCAAGGGCACGAAGAATCTCACCACTATCAGCAACAATGTAGGCATCGACGGAGTGGGCAATGGGTTGCTGCTGGCCGCGGGACAGATCGTGCATCACATTGGAACCTACGTGGGCGAAAACAAATTGCTGGAAGATATGGTGCTGAAAGGGACGATCCGCCTCGACCTGGTACCGCAGGGAACTTTTTCGGAGCGCATACGCGCTGGAGGCGCGGGGATTCCCGCGTTCTTCACGCCTACTGGTGTGGGCACCGTTGTTGCTGAGGGCAAAGAGACGCGCGAGTTCGACGGGCGCACGTACGTGATGGAGCGTGGACTGAAGGCGGACTTCGCGTTTGTGAAAGCTTGGAAAGGCGACCAGCAGGGGAATCTCATTTACCGAAAGACAGCGCGGAATTTCAATCCCATGATGGCGACGGCGGCGAACGTGACGATTGCGGAGGTCGAGCAACTGGTGGAGGTAGGCGAACTGGATGGGGATTCGATTCACACACCTTCGATTTATGTGAAACGCATTTTCAAGGGAGAATTGTACGAGAAGAGGATTGAGAGAAGAACGGTGAGACCAGGAGTCAGTGGCTAGTGGCTGGTGGATAGTGGTCAGTCAGAGTCCGATCGTAATGGGCACGATCTCAAAACCCGGCAAAGACGTCGACAAGCGCGAACGCATCGTGAAGAGAATTGCGCGCGAATTGCGTGACGGGTTCTATGTGAACCTGGGCATTGGGATGCCTACGCTCATCGCCAATCATGTTCCGGCGGGAATGGAAGTGACTCTGCAATCCGAAAACGGGATGCTGGGGATTGGGCCGTATCCGGTGGAGGGGCAGGAGGATGCCGACCTGATCAACGCGGGCAAGGAGACCGTTAGCGAGATGGCGGGGACGTCTTATTTTTCGAGCGCCGATTCGTTTGCCATGATTCGCGGTGGGCACATTGATTTGAGCGTGCTGGGCGCGATGGAAGTGGACGAGTCCGGCAGCCTGGCGAATTGGATGATCCCCGGGAAAATGGTGAAGGGGATGGGCGGGGCCATGGATCTCGTGGCGAGCGCGCGGCGCGTGGTGGTGGCTATGGAACACACCACCAAAGAAGGTGCGCCGAAGATTCTGAAGAAGTGCACTCTGCCGCTTACTGGCGTGCGCGTCGTAGACACCATTGTGACCGAGATGGCGTATATCCGAGTGACGAAAGATGGGCTAGTGCTCGAGGAAATGGCGCCGGGGTTGACGGCGACGGATGTACAGCGGGCGACCGAGGCGAGGCTGACGGTAAGTAAGAGCTTGAAGGTGATGGAAAGCTAGAGCGACCTTGAGGGCTGAAGCTCTGTTTCTTCCTGACGCTTTACGCGGCGCTGAAGCGCCGCTCTTTCAGGGTATTCAACGTCGAAGCTGTCCTCGCACCTCCGATCAGATCCTGAACGGCGCAGCCAGCAGGCGGAAGGGGAGCGTGATGGCGAGGAACACAATCTCCAGCACGCCGTGGACCGCGACGCCGACGATGCGGAACGGAAGCAGGATCAGCCAGATAAACGGATAAGCCACCAGCGCGAGCACAGCTAGCGGCCAGCACAGCACGAACAGGATGCACCAGAGGAGAAAAGTGAACATGGCGGAGACCTCCTTGCTTTCCGATCCAATATTCCTAAGTTAAGTCCTTCTAAGCAAGTATACGGCGGCAGGAAGGCGAAAGTTCCGTCGGGTTCGGGCGCTTTCCGCGGCTCCTGCTGAGTTTCGCTCGGCCGGCAACCGAGGGCGACTGTCGCTGCATGAGCATCGGCCCGCACCATCAAACTACAACACCGTCACGCTTCCACGGTCGCCTCCGTGCCTGCCAGTTTGCGCAGCGATTCGCCATACGGCGCGCGCGCGATGCCTTTTTCGGTGATGATCGCGGATACGTATTTAGCTGGGGTCACATCAAAGGCGGGGTTCTCGACGGCGACTCCGTTGGGGACCATTTGTTTTCCAGCGATGTGCGTCACTTCTTTCGGGTTGCGCTGCTCGATCGGAATACGGCTGCCGTCGGGGCAGGCTAAGTCGACCGTGGAAATGGGCGCGGCCACATAGAACGGAATGCCGTGCTCTTTGGCCAGAATGGCAACCGTGTAGGTGCCGATCTTGTTGGCGACGTCACCGTTGGCGGCGATCCGGTCGGCACCGACGACGATGGCCCTAATCTTGCCTTGGCTCATCATGGCACCGGCCATGTTGTCGGAAATCACCGTGGTGGGGATGCCGTCTTTCATCAGTTCCCAGGCGGTGAGGCGCGAGCCTTGCAGGAACGGCCGCGTTTCGTCGGCGTAGACGTGAATTTGTTTCCCTTGCTCCACGGCGGCGCGGATCACACCGAGTGCGGTGCCGTATCCGGCAGTAGCGAGCGCGCCCGCGTTGCAGTGGGTGAGGACTCCGCCTTCGCTGGGCATAAGCGTTGCGCCGTGGCGTCCCATAGCCTGGTTGGCAGCGATGTCTTCGGCGTGCATGCGCTGGGCTTCTTCGATCAATGTTCGCTTAATCTGCGGAATGGGCCAGATGCGGATGCATTCGAATTTTTCCTGCATACGTCGGATCGCCCAGAAAAGATTGACGGCAGTCGGTCGGGTTTTACCGATCACGTCGCAGATTTGATCGAGGTCGCGTTTGAGGTCGCCGACCGATTCGGCTTTCGAATTGTTGACGCCCAGGGCGATACCCATGGCCGCCGCCACGCCGATGGCGGGCGCTCCGCGGACGACCATGTTCCGGATCACGTCGGCGACCTGCTCGTGCGTTTTGCAGTTCACGTAGGTTTCTTCGGTGGGCAGCTTCGTCTGGTCGAGGAAGCGCACGCCTTGGTCAGTCCATTCTAGGGTTTGAATCATGAACTAGTTCTCAGTTCTCAATTCTCAGAAAAACGAATCGTCGAGGGCCTGACCCACAAAATCAGCGCCATGCAACGGCGTTCGATCATGCAAGAATGAGCGTCGCAATTCCTGATCAGAATTTATGTGCCTCGCAGCGGTTCCGCGGCATATTCGTCACCGCCGGGCGGCCGCAAAGTTCGCAGGCGGCGGCGACCGCGAAAATAGGGGGCGCGGTCTCGCGGTGCGGCATGTCGTTTTGCCGGATGTGCTCCCGCCGCACCTCCATCGCCGTGAAGATAGAAACGAACGGCGCCGGAGCTGCAGCCTCCTCCACGTTGGGACGGCCTTTGGCCTCTTCGCGCTCCACCAGACACATCACGCCGGCGACTACGAATCCGAATTCGCGGGCGGCTTTGATGGCCTCAATGGTCGAGGCTCCGGTCGTACAAACGTCATCGACAATCACCACCCGCGCGCCTTTTTCGCGGAAGCCTTCGATGCGCTGTCCCGTGCCGTGCTGTTTTTCAGTTTTCCGCACCAGAAAGCCATTCATTTCACCGCTGACCACCGATACCGCCGTCACGATCGGATCAGCGCCCATCGTCAATCCGCCGATGGCCTGCGGTTTGAATCCGTGTTGTCGAATCTCTTCCAGGAAGACCTCGCCGGTAAGGCCCGAGCCTTTGGCATCGAGTGTGGTAGTGCGGCAATCGATGTAATAGTCGCTGCTTGTGCCGGACGAGAGCTTGAAATTCCCCAGCCGAAACGACTTCCGCGCCAGCAGACTGAGCAGCGCCGCGCGTGAGTCGCTTTTCGGTTTGGCCCGCTTGGAAGACATAAAAGTCTACGATACCACGGGCGTCCGGCTCGCGGCGTCCGGCCTCGGGCTTCGCTCACTGCAACCGTGATAACCTGAATGTTCTCCCACCATGACGCCTCGAGGTATCCAATTGCCCAGTCTGCGAAAGATATTTTTCTTCCTTCTAATTAGTTCCTTCTTCGCCAACTCCGGCGTTTCAAGGCTGGTTCCGGCCGCGTTTGCTCAGGGAACGCGAACCTGGGAGCAGTCGAAATTTGAGGAACTAACCAAGGGCACGGCCACGGGAGTCGCCATTCGCAGTGTCGGCGGGCTCGAACTGGCGCCGGCTTTCAAAATGGTTTACGGCGCGCCCTCGACTTACATCTGGGCGGTAAGCGCCGATGAAGCGGGAAGTCTTTATGTTGCAACCGGCTCCCCGGCGCGGGTCTACCGGATTACCCCCGACGGTAAAGCCACCATCATCTTTGAGCCGCAGGAATTGCAGGTGCAGGCAGTCGAGGTGGGTCCGGGCGGGGCGGTCTATGCCGCGACGGCTCCGGACGGCAACGTTTACAAGATCGAGCATAAGCCGGGCAAGACCGAGTCATCGAAGGGCGCAGAAAAAAGCGACAAGAATGCAGACAAAGACAAAGACGCGGCCAAACTCAGCCTCGATCCCGCCTGGAGTTCGTCCGTCTATTTTGCCCCGGGAACGAAATACATCTGGGACCTCGCACTCGACAAGGCCGGCAATCTCTACGTTGCCACCGGAGATCACGGCGAGATTTACAAAGTAACGGCCAAGGGAGAGCACTCGCTTTTTTTCAAGAGTGATGAAACTCACATCCGCACGCTGGCCCTGGATGCGCAAGGGAACGTGATCGCGGGTTCGGACGGGAGCGGACTGGTGTACCGGATCTCTCCAGCTGGTGAAGGATTCGTGCTGTACAGCGCGCCGAAGAAAGAGATTACGGCGCTGGCTCTCGACTCGGCGGGAAACATTTATGCCTCGGGCGTGGGGGAGAAGCGAGCCGCGCCGGGCGGAAATCCAGCGACGGGCGCTGCCGCCATGCTCGCCATGGCCGCCAACGCGCAGAACGCGGCCGCGCCGCAGGCGCCTGGAATCACAGTAACGTCAGCGCCAGCGACCGCAGCTGTGACCGGACCTTTTGTGTTTCCCGGCACCGGTGCGACCGGTGGATCGGATGTCTACAAGATCGCTCCCGATGGAGCGCCCTTGCGCATATGGACTTCGCATGAGGACATTGTCTACGCGCTGGCCTTCGATTCGCAGCAGCGTTTGCTGGCAGGAACCGGAAACCGCGGACACGTTTTCGCGATCACGGGGGCAGACGAATTTTCCGACCAGCTGAAAGCACCGGCGTCACAGGTGACGGCGTTTGCGAAAGCTCCCGGTGGCGGACTTTATGCGGCCAGCAGCAACCTGGGCAAAATTTTCGCCATTGGCCCGGGGCCGGGTTCGGAGGGCGAAGGCACGTACGAAAGCGACGTGTATGACGCGAAAGTGGTTTCGCGCTGGGGCCGGGCGGAGTTTCGTGGAGCGGGAAACGTCGAGCTGTTTGCACGCAGCGGCAACGTGGACAATCCAGACCGCAACTGGAGCGCGTGGAAGAAACTGGATTTGAATAAAGATGCCGAGACCGGAGTTCCTCCGGCGCGGTACGTTCAGTGGAAGGCGGTGCTGCATTCCGGCAGCACGAAACCTGGGGTCGAGAGTGTAACGCTGAACTATCTGCCCAAAAACGTCGCGCCGGAAATTGACGACGTCACCGTGCAGGTGGGCACACGATATTCGCCTATGCCGCGGCCGACCGGCCTCAGCGCCGCCGCCGACACCAGCGGATCGTTTGGCGGGTCGTCTTTCGGCGGTGCGTCCTTTGGCGGATCATCGGGGACGCACTTTGAATCACCGATTCCCAGTTCGCGTGACCGGGATTCCATCGGCGTGAAATGGAGCGCCCATGATGAGAATGACGACCAGTTAGTGTATTCGGTCTACTACCGCGGCGATGGCGAAACCCGCTGGCTGCTGCTCAAAGACAACCTGGGCGACAAAGCCTATTCATTCGACGCAAGTCTGCTGCCCGACGGAGGTTACACGGTAAAGGTGGTCGCCTCGGATGCTCCGTCTCACTCGCCGGGCGAAGGGCTAACCGTAGAGCGCGAGAGCCGCAGGTTTGAAGTGGATACAACTCCGCCGCGCATCGAGAATCTGGCCGCGTCGGTAGAGAGTGGACAGATTCATGTCCACTTCCGCGCCGAAGATGGATTCTCGCCGATCCGCAGAGCGGAGTATTCGGTGGATGCCGGCGAGTGGAAATACGTGGAGCCGGTGGGAAAAATTTCCGACGCGAAGGTGGAAGAGTACGACTTCAGAGCCACGCCGGATGCTGGGAAAGATAACTCCGCGTCAGAACACGTGGTCGTAGTACGAGTCTACGATCGCTACGAAAATCTAGGCACGGCGAAAACAGTGGTGAAAGGTAAGTAGCGCGGTCCGCGCCGGCGTAGAGACAGCCGCCTCACTGTCCGGCCAGAGCCTGCCCTGAGCGAAGCCGAAGGGGCGCAGCCCGGCCGCCACGAAGTTGAGCGCTCACAACCTGCGCTCACACCACCTCCAGATCCCGGTCGTCGCTCGAAGTCGCCGCAGCCAGTAACTCCCCCGCGTGTCTCAGTTCCGGAAAACGCCACGCCCAAACCACGATCACTATTAGAGTTCCGATTCCTCCCAGCACCACGGCCGGCACCGTGCCGAACCACTGCGCGGTCAAGCCGGATTCAAACTGCCCGAATTCGTTGGACGCCCCAATAAAAATCATGTCGACGGCGGTGACGCGTCCGCGCATGGCGTCGGGCGTGCCCAGTTGCACCAGGGTGGCGCGGATAATCACGCTGATCATGTCGCTGGCCCCGAGCAGAAACAGCGCAATCAGCGACAGCACCAGGCTGCGCGAGATTCCGAACAGAATAGTGAACACGCCGAAGCCCGCCACTGACCACAGCAGCGTGGGCCCGGAACGGCCGCGCAGCGGACGATGTGCGAGCGCGACCGCCATCACCGCTGCACCCACTCCAGGAGCAGTGCGGAGCAGGCCCAGCCCCCAGGGGCCGGTATGCAAAATTTCGCGGGCATAAACCGGCAGCAGCGCAACCGCTCCGCCCAGCAGCACAGCGAAAAGATCGAGCGAGATGGCCCCCAGAATAAGTTTCTCGCGCCAGATGAAATGCATCCCGGCAAACGCGGTCTTCAGCGTCATAGGCTCGCGCGGCCGGGCTTTCACTTCCGGCTTGATGCGGAAGGTAGAAATCAAAGCGCCGATCGCGGTGAGCGTGGCGGTCGCATAAACCGCCGATGGACCGCGAAACAAAGCGTAGAGAATTCCTCCGAAAGACGGTCCAAGAATAGTCGCCGCTTGAAAGGTGGTGGCGTTCCACGCCACGGCATTCGGGAAATGTTCTTCCGGAACCAGTTGTGGAAGTATCGATCGGCTGGCGGTGCCGTTGAACGACCGAACCACGCCCAGCAGAATCAGCACCGCATAGATGGGCGCCACGGAATGCACGCCGCGCTGCGCCAGCGTGAGCAACAACCCGAAGCAGAGCGCGAATCCGGCGTAGCACGTCGAAAGCACGTGGCGGCGTTCGAAACGGTCGGAAGCATGTCCCGATACCGGGAACAGCAGGATTCCTGGCAAAAATTGCGCCAGGCCCACGTAGCCGAGGTCGAGCGGACGCTTGGTGATTTCGTAGACTTGCCATCCCACGGCCACAGCCTGCATTTCAACCGCGGCGACAATCAGGAAGCGCGCAATTTGAAATAACACGAACGCGGGATGAGTAAAGGCGGCGCGTCCGGCTCTGGCGTCGGCGGGTGCAGGCATGGACTTCTAATGTGCCACAGAAGCCACCGATCGCGCTGCTGGAGAGCTCCTTCGAGATTCCGTCATTGCGATGAATCCCGCTCCCGCACATACATCAGCGTCGGATGTCCCTTGTAGGTGGCGGCCTGCCATTCCCGGTATCCACACTTCAACGCCACCCGCGTGGATGCAGAATTCTCCGGTGCGATGATGCAGGCAGTTCGCCCCGAAGGAAAGTTCGCATCGCCCCAGGCCACGGCCGCGCGCAAAGCTTCAGTGGCATAACCCCGGCCGTGCGCCTGCGAGGCCAGAACCCATCCGATTTCCGGCACACCTTTCAGCGATGGTTGCAGATCGCGCTTGTAATCGGCGAACCCGATTTCTCCGACGAAATTACCGGTTGCTTTTTCCTCCACCACCCAATAACCGAAGCCGAGCAACGCCCAATGGCCGGCGTAACGCAGAAACTTCGTCCAGCACTCCTCTTCGGTAAGGGGCTTGCCGCCGATGTGGCGCGTCACGACAGGGTCCGCCCACATTGCAGCAGAATGAACGAAATCGTCCAGTCGATGCCCGCGAAGCTTGAGCCGCGCGGTTTCAAGTACCGGAACTTCCAATGACCCGGGACGGAGCGAGCCAATCATCCCAGCAGTCTACGGATGTTCATCACACCTCGGCAAACAGGTTCAATCGAATCGCGATTGTTTTCAATCGCGGATACAAGACATCCCACTCGCTCGATCAACCAAACCAGGTCCGAGCCAAACCGGGTTTGTTATGCTTTCTACTTATGCGCAGAATTCATATCAGCGCCTGGCTGCTGGTGGCTCTGTCGACGCTCCTGCAGATTCTCATCTTCCCGCTCCCCGGGTTTTACATTCTGTCATGGGTAGCGTTTGCGCCGCTGCTGGTGGCATTCCTGCGCGCGCGTCCGGCAGCTATCTCTGGTTTGGAGAGCGACGATTCCGTGAAGCTGCAGGCGGCCACACCGTGGCAGGCTTTTCTCATGTCCTATTTCAGCGGCATCGTCTGGTACTGGGTGACGTGCCACTGGGTGTATGAGAGCATGCACGACTACGGCGGCCTGAGCGTGCCCGCCGCGACGCTGGTTCTCACTCTCTATTGTCTTGCTATGGCGCTCTGCCACGGTGCGTTTGGGCTCGTCGTGGGACTGCTAGCGGGCCCGGGTCGCGACCATCGCCGGGCTCTGGTGGTCGCGCCGTTTCTATGGGCAGCCATCGAGTTAGGACGCAAGTGGACCACCGGGGTCCCGTGGGATCTGCTGGGCACCGCGCAAGTGGATAACGTTCCGCTGTGCCGCATCGCCACCTGGACCGGCGTCTACGGAATTTCGTGCGAGATCATGCTGGTGAATGTGGCTGTCGCCGCGGCGTTTCTGGTGCCACGGCAAAAGCGTTTCGCGCTCTTGGTAGCGGCGCTGGCTTCGGCCGCGGTGCTGCAGTCGGGACGATTGATTGAACCTCCGGCCTCGGTCACCGACCATGCTGCCTTGCTGGTGCAGCAGAATATTCCCATCGCCGTCCGCTGGACGCGGCCTTACTTCGACCAAACCCTGAGTGAACTCACCGCGCTCAGCGTGAAGCCCGCGGCGGACGCGGTTGACCCGCCTGCCAAAGGCCCGAACTCCCCCAAGCTTGATCTGGTGGTCTGGCCCGAATCGCCGGCTCCGTTTTTTAGCAACGATCCAATCTTCAGAAATACGGTGAGTAAAATTGCTATCGCAAACCAGACCTGGATGGTGGTGGGAGCGCTCGGAACCTCAGGCCAACCACAGGCTGCAGGTCAAGAGCCCGAGGTTTTCAATTCCGCCGCGCTCATCAGCCCGGCCGGCGAGTGGACCGCGCGCTACGACAAAATTCATCTTGTGCCGTTCGGAGAGTACCTGCCGTTTCCGAAGTTGCTGGGGTTCGCCGCCGGCCTGACCAAGGCGGTGGGAGAGTTCGGGCGCGGTTGGTCGCGCCAGCCGCTTGTTGCGGGAGACGAACGCCTCGGCGTTTTCATCTGCTACGAGTCGGTTTTTCCCGATGAAGTTCGCCAGTTCGCCGGCAACGGCGCGCAGGTTTTCGTCAACATTTCCAACGACGGATGGTACGGCGACAGCGGCGCCTGGTCGCAGCATTTGAACCAGACCCGCATGCGTGCCATCGAGAACGAGCGCTGGATTCTAAGCGTGGCCAATACCGGCGTCACGGCGTCCATTGATCCCTACGGCCGGATCGTGGTGCGCGCTCCGCGCAAGGAGCGCACCACGCTCCTGGCGCCTTATGCCCTCACTTCCGTAACCACGTTTTACTCGCGCCACGGAGATTGGTTCGCCATCCTGTGTGCGATAATTTCTATAGCAGCGTTGTTCGAACGCTTCGCATGCGCATCCCGCAAGAAAACGGAAACGCCCTCATGAATCAGGAACTGGAACTGGCTTACGAAAAGCTGAACAAGAAGGTGCAGGAACTCCGGGAGTATCTTTGACGCGGATAAACTCCGTCCGCAACTAGCCGAAATCGACAAGCAGGCTGCCGACCCCCATCTGTGGTCGAATCCCCAGCGCTCGCAGCAGGTAATGCGCGAGAAGAAGCGCCTGGAGCATCTTCTGGCCACCGACGCCGATCTGGCCCGCCGCGGGGAAGACATTGCCGCCTACTTCGATTTGGCCCGCGAAGGCGAGAACGTAGACGCGGACTTGCGCCGCGAAATCGACGCGCTCACCGCGCTGATCGACAAGCTCGAAACCGAAACCCTGCTCTCCGGCCCAAACGACGCGCTCAATGCCATTGTCACCATCCATCCCGGCGCGGGCGGCACCGAATCGCAAGATTGGGCCGACATGCTGCTGCGCATGTACCTGCGCTGGGCGGAGCTGCAGAGATTCGAGACCGTCCTCTACGACTACCAGCCCGGCGAAGAAGCCGGGCTGAAGTCGGCCACCTTCGCGGTGAACGGCGAGTACGCGTTCGGGCTGCTGCAAAGCGAAATCGGTGTCCACCGCCTGGTGCGCATCTCGCCCTTTGATCAGGCCAAGCGGCGGCATACCTCGTTCGCCAGCGTTTATGTCTCGCCGGAAATCGACGACAGCATCGAAGTCGTGATCAAGCCCGAAGACATCCGCACCGATACCTATCGTTCGAGCGGCAAAGGTGGGCAACACGTCAACACCACCGATTCCGCCGTGCGCATCACGCATATCGCTACCGGCCTGGTCGCCAGCTGCCAGAACGAACGCTCGCAGCACAAGAACCGCGAACGCGCCATGAGCATGCTGCGCTCGAAACTTTACGAATTCGAGATGGAAAAAAAGCGGGCCGCCACCAAAAAAATCGAAGACTCGAAACTCGATATCGACTTCGGATCGCAGATTCGGTCGTATGTGCTGCAGCCTTATCGCATGATCAAGGATCACCGCACGAAAACCGAAGTCGGCGACGTGGATCGCGTGCTCGATGGCGATCTGCAGCCGTTCATTCGCGCATACTTATTGGCGCGGCGCGGAGAGAAGCAGTAACGGCGAGGGTATGAAGGCAAAGACAAAGACAAAGACAAAGACAAAGACAAAAAGAAAAGCGCTGCCACAAAGGACGCAGAAAACACAGAACACACCCGCGCCCGCCAGGCTCCGCCCGATCCCGCTCGGCCCGCGCTTTCTGCAGGCCTTTCACTTTGCGGCGGAAAAGCATGCCGGGCAAGCCCGCAAAGCCTCGACCATTCCCTACATCGCTCACCTGATGGGCGTGGCGTCGCTCGTCCTCGAGGCCGGGGGCGATGAGGATCTCGCCATCGCTGCCCTGCTGCATGATGTGGTCGAAGATTGTGGCGGTGCGCCAATCCTCAAGGAAGTGCAGCGGCGTTTTGGCAAGCGCGTGGCCAAGGTCGTAGATGGATGCACCGACGCCGATACCGAGCCCAAGCCGCCCTGGCGCCAGCGCAAAGAAAATTATCTGCGCCACCTGAAAACGGCAGATGCCGACACCCGCCTGGTTTCGGCCGCCGACAAGCTGAACAACATCCGTTCGATCCTCACCGACTATCGTGAGATCGGGGAATCCATCTGGGCACGGTTCAACGGTGGACGCGAGGGCACTCTTTGGTACTATCGGGCTTTACGGGACGAATTCGGGCGTCGCAAAGGAAACCGCCTGATCCGCGAGTATGAACTAGCGGTGCGTGAGTTGGAGGCATTAACCCAACCCTCCGTTCCCGCGTCTACGAAAACAGATTTGTCGCCGGCTCACGGTCGCGCGGAATGACATTCGGAATGACCGGCGAAATTTAAGCAACGACGTTCCCCCAGAAGCGAGCAAGAATCTATGGCGCGCATGATCGATCAAATCCGCGCATCGAAGCTGCCCTCGAACATGATGCAGTTTGCCGCCAAGGGCGCGCTTTCGGTCGGACCAGCCGAGAATATCGAAATTCTGGTCTACCTGGCCAACCACAACAAAGTGTTCGGTGATCTCGCGCGCATGACCCTGGCCGGCTGGGATGAGAAAGCTTCTTTGCAGGCAGCCTCCGATCCGAACACACCGCGCGAAGTGCTCGACTATCTGATTTCCCCGGATAATCTGCGCCCCAAGCTGCTGCCCGCGTTGCTGGAGAATCCCTCGGTTCGCGAAAGCGAGTTGGCCAAGTTGGCGATCTCAGCTTCGCCAGACTCCATTGCCATGATGCTGCGCAGCCCGCGCCTCCGGGCTGCCATTTGGGTTCTCGACTCGCTCAAATCAAATCCTTATCTCAAGAAAGAACAGTCGGATGAAATCCGGCTTTTGATGACGGGCGGCGAGGTAGCAGCACGGGACGTTGAACCCACACCGGAACCGACGGCCGAAACCCTGCCTCCGCCTCCCCCCGAGCTAACCGTGCAACCACTAGCTACACCGCCGGTTGAAGCAGCGCAGGAATCCACGTCGGCCGCGGAGACGACTGCAGGGTCCAATTCTGAAAACGAAAGCGGTCCATCCACCCCCGAGGAAGAAGAGGCAGTGTCAGCTTATTTCTTCCACCACGCGGCCGATATCGCGGCGGAAGATGGAAAACCGTTTCAAGCTATCGGCGGCATCGTCGAGTTGCTCGGTACCGATTATTTTCCGGTCTCTCCTCGGGAAGTCGAAAGCAAGCCTGAGCCCGCGCCGGAACCCGTTCCTGCTGACGCCGCAGCCCAAGGCGCGCCCGTAAGTAAGCCGGCAGTCCCCGCGAAGAAGCCCCCGGACCCGATCAAGCGCGTGAACACCGTACAAAAAATCAACGCGCTCGACGTGAAGGGAAGAATCCAGCTCGCCCTCAAAGGCAGTAAGGAGGAGCGCTCCATTCTCATTCGCGACGGCACCAAGGTAGTTGCGATGGCAGTGCTGGAAGCGCCCAAGCTCTCGGATGGAGAAGTAGAAAAAATTGCCAGCCAGAAGAATGTGCTCGAAGCAGTCTTGCGCCAGATTCCGCTGAAGCGCCGCTTCATGAAGAATTACAAAGTCGTTCGGAATCTCGTGGCGAACCCGCGCACCCCGCTCGATCTGGGGCTGGGTCTGATGAAGAACCTTCTGGTGCAGGACCTGAAAAACATTTCCGCCAACAAGGAAGTCTCCGAGACCATCCGCAAGCTGGCGCTGAAAATGTACAAACAGAAAGAAGAGCAAGCCAACAAAAAGTAAAAACTAAGAAACAAGAGCCAAAACCCAAGAGCCCGGGCCCTCCATCCTCCATGCAGCAATCGGATCCCATCACCGAACTTCTGACCCGTTCCAAAACCATCGCTGTGGTCGGGCTCTCGGATAATCCACTCCGACCCAGTCACGGCGTCTCCGCCTACATGCAGAGCCACGGATACCGCATCATCCCAGTGAATCCGAAGATCGAGTCATGCCTCGGCGAAAAGGCCTATGCGTCGATGCGCGATGTCCCAGAGAAAATCGACATCGTCAACATTTTTCGGCGGCCGGAATGTGTCGAAGAAATCGTGGATCAGGCGATTCAACTCAAAGTTCCAGCCATCTGGATGCAGGAAGATGTAGTCCACGAAAAAGCTGCGGAGAAAGCACGGCAAGCGGGAATTTTCGTAGTGATGGACCGCTGCATCCTGAAGGAACACCGGGCCCGGCTACGCTGAATTTCTGGCGCCAGCTCCAACTCCAACTCCAACAAAAACCACGCTGGCATCGTCGCGGACGCCCGCCCCGTTGGCAAAGGCGCGCACATCGTCCACGATGCTGATCGCTGACGATCCCGGTTGGGCCGCATGTTCGGCCAGCCGGTCCAGGCCATATTCTTCTTCGCTTCCGTTCACGGCCTCGGTAATGCCGTCACTGTAAAACACCAGCCGCGATCCCTCCGGCAAACTGATCACGCATTCCGAATAATCGCCGCAGCCCAGCCCCAGCGGCAATCCGCGTTCGGTGTCAAGGAAACGCACTCCGTTGTCATCGATGAGCAGCGGGCGCAGGTGGCCGGCATTGGCGAAAGTCACGGTGTGTGTTGCCGGCTCCAGCACCGCGTAAACCATCGTCACAAACCTGCCTGCGGGGAAATCTTCGCACAGCAACTCGTTGAGTTTATTCAGCACCTCGCCTGGAGAGCAGCTGGCCTCGGCCAGTGATCGCAACATTCCGCGAGTAGCCGACATCAGCAAGGCCGCGGCCGTGCCTTTACCGGAAACGTCCGCGAGCACGAGACCCCAGCGCCCATCCGGGAAAGGAATAAAGTCATACCAATCGCCGCCGATGGCTCGCGCCGGAACGCTGAGCCCCGACACCATGAACCCGGGAATGTAGGGCGAACTTTTCGGCAGCAGCGCCCGCTGGATGGCCTGCGCCTCCAGTGCCTCGCGATTCATCACTTCGCGCTCGGCCCGCTCCGACTGGAAACGGCGCGCATTGTGCACGGCGATAGCAATGTGATCGCAAAGCGCCCGCAGAATTCTCAACTGCTGGCGCGGAAATGCATCCAGTTCAGGATGCGACGCCGTGAACACTCCCACCAACTTCTCGCCCACCCGCAGAGGAATCGCAACCTCGGAAAGCGTGGACTCCTCGCACCCAATGTAGTACTGGTCCACGCGCACATCGGGAGCGTAGCGCATTTGCCCCGTGGAGGCGACGTAGCCGACCATGCCTTCCTCGCCGATCTTCAGCCGAAAGCCTTTGTCGCGTGCGGTGCAGCCATGCACGCCGGCCATCACCATCTCGCCGTGCTCTTCATCGTGAAGGTAAACGCTGGCTTCCACGCATCCGAACGAACGCGCCACATCATTGACCACGTTGTCGATCAATTGATCAAGGTCAAGGATAGAAGTGATCTTCTGCGCCGTCTTTTGCAGCCTCTGCAGATCCTGCAGCAGATCTGGAGACACAACCGGGGACGCAGCAATGCCAGCAGCAACGTCGTTAACGCGAATTCCAGAAGTGGTGGTCATGCGACTAACTTGGAAACGAAAAGCAGGGCGGAGAAGCGCGCCCTGTCAGCTTCTACGCGGTTTCAGATGCCCCGCGGCGGGGCTAAGATTCTTTCTTTGCGCTCTTCTGAGACGTTTTCTCCGAGTCAGGAGATCTGTTCCCGTGAGCTGAGCGCACGCGTTTGATCTCCTCCATGCGTTCGCGAATTCGTCTTTCAATCCCTTCACTGGTCGGCCGGTAATAGACGCGCCCCCGCAGATTATCCGGCAGACACTGCATGTCGGCAACTTTGCCCTCGACGTCGTGCGCGTACTGGTATCCCTGGCCGTAGCCGAGGCCCTTCATCAAACTTGTGGGAGCGTTTCGCAGATGCAGCGGCACGGGATCGGCCGCGGTTTGTTCCACGTCCTGCTGAACATCGCCGTAAGCGGTGTAGAGCGCGTTCGATTTCGGCGCTACAGCAAGATAAACAACGGCCTGCGCCAGCGCGAGATTGCCCTCGGGCATGCCGATAAAGTCGACTGCATCGCGCGCTGCCATGCACAGGGCGAGCGCGTTGGGATCGGCGAGACCAATGTCTTCCACAGCCATCCGCACGACGCGGCGGGCCACGTAAAGCGGATCTTCGCCGGCCTCCAGCATGCGTCCCAGCCAGTAAAGCGCGGCGTCGGGATCGCTGTTCCGCACCGACTTGTGCAGCGCCGAGATCAGGTTGTAATGCTCTTCGCCGGACTTGTCATAGAGCAGGATGCGTTTCTGCAGAGCGTCGCGAACAATATCGCCGGTGATCTCGGGTGCTCCGTCTGCGGGTACCCCATTTCTCGCGTCTTTTGCGGGAAGTGGGGATTTGGCCAGCGAGGCCGCAACTTCCAACACGTTGTAGGCGCTGCGAGCGTCGCCGCTGGTATAACTCGCGATTTTCTTCAGAGCATCGTCGGAAGCGCTCAGCCTCATGGTTCCCAGTCCGCGGGTTTCGTCGGCGAGCGCCCGTCGCAACAATTCCACAATCTGCTCTTCGGCAAGCGGCTTCAGCACATACACGCGGCAGCGCGAGAGCAATGCAGAATTGATTTCGAACGACGGATTCTCCGTAGTGGCCCCGATCAGTCGGATGTTTCCCTTTTCCACGTGCGGCAGGAATGCGTCCTGCTGGGCTTTATTGAAACGATGAATCTCGTCAATAAAAACAATCGTCCGCGTGCCGTACTGGCGCGCCCGTTCGGCGTCGGCCATCACCTGCTTGATTTCCTTAATGCCGGCCAGCACGGCCGAGAATTCGATGAACTCCGCCTTGGTCATGCTGGCAATAATCTTGGCCAGCGTGGTCTTGCCCGTACCCGGAGGTCCCCAAAATAAAATCGATCCTGTATCGTCGCGCTCAATCTGCGCCCGCAGCGGTTTGCCCGGACCCACCAGGTGCTCCTGCCCAACGTATTCCTCAAGCGTCCGCGGCCGCATGCGATCCGCCAGCGGATTAGTCCGGTCGGCGCTGCTTGCATTCGGAATGGGCTGAAAAAGGTTCACGGAATCTATTTCACCACAGGCTGAAAAACGGCGTCAGCCCCCTGACCCCTGCCCCCTGCCCCCTGACCCCTGCCCCCTGACCCCTGCCCCTCGGCGTAATGCTGCTGTCGTTACCGGCGTAACCAATCCAGAACAAACATATGGTTGGGATGACCCTCACCCGGCGATACCATGCTGGGAGTCCCTCCCCACCGAGACAGGCTACCAGTGTGCCCGTAGTCCCCGCACTTGCCCATGCAGAATCGAGAGATCAAACGGTTTGGCCGCTACGAGATCGTCGGCGAGTTAGGCCGCGGCGCCATGGGTGTCGTCTACAAGGCGCGCGATCCCCAGATCGATCGCCTGGTCGCGCTGAAGACGATCTTGCTGCAGGGGCAGGAGCAAGACGAGGAATACCGCCAGCGATTTTTCTACGAGGCCCAGGCCGCCGGACGCTTGCACCATCCCGGCATCGTTGCCATCTTTGATGCTGGCCAAGATCCCGAGTCCCACAATCCTTACATCGTGCTGGAGTACGTCACCGGCGAGTCTCTGAACCGGATTCTTTCCCGCCAGAAAAAGCTGCCCCTGGCCGACGCTCTGCGCCTCTCCGAGGAAATCGCCAGCGCTCTGGATTACGCGCACGCGCAAGGCGTCGTCCATCGCGACATCAAGCCGGCCAACATTCTCATCACTGCGGATGGCCACGCCAAGATTGCCGACCTGGGCATCGCCAAGCTGAATCTGGCGCAACACACTTTACCCGGCCGTGTGGTCGGCACTCCGGCATTCATGGCTCCCGAGCAACTCTCGGGCGAACGCGTCGATGGACGCGCCGACTTGTTTTCCCTGGGCGTGATTCTCTATTCCATGGTCACGGGGCATTCGCCGTTTCCCGGAAGTAGTGCCACCACGGTTTGCTTCAAAGTGGTGAATCGCGAACCAGTGCCGGTCCGCGCCCTCGTCCTTGATCTGCCCCGGGCCCTGGATGCGGTGATATCGCGCGCCATCGCGAAAGATCCCAATTCCCGCTACCAGCGGGGCTCGGACTTTGCCGCCGACTTGCAGCAACTGCAACAGCAACAACCGGGCTCGACTACAACCTCCTTGAATGCCGCGGGTTCGCGAAAAGCTTTGGCCGCAGTGGCAAACCGGGCTCCTGTGTCAGGAAAACCATCGGTGTATCGGGCGCTGCGCGAAGCTCCGCTGCGGGGCCTGATCGTGGGCGCGGCGCTGATGCTTCTACTCGTCCTTTTCGCCGGAAACCCGTTCGAAAGATTCGCCCCTTCGCGGAAAGCTATCGCCGCCGCTCAGACCGGGCCCCCTTTTGGTCCGAACCCTCCCCGCGAGGAGAACTTGGGCAGCGCGCAACCAATGCCGGAGACCGCCGCGCTGCCGGCTGCGCCTCCCTCCACACACTCAACTGCGCCAGCCGTCGCGGGAAATCTTGCCGCCAAGTCCCACCAGCGCCCCAATCTGGTCAAATCCCCACCGCGCGCTTTGCCTTCGCCGTCCAGCGCCAGTCTGGACTTAGCCGTACGGCATCAGTTCAGGGACGCGATTCTCTCACTATGGATTGATGACAAGCTGACGCTCACTCGGCCCCTCCATGGAATTGTTCGGAAGCACCTCATTGTTTTCAACGGCGTCCATGGCGCCAACTCCGAAACCGTCCAGGTTCCATCGGGGGCTCATGTCATCCGCCTGCGAGCTCAATCCGCCGACCAATCCATCGACCTCTCCAAAACCATCTCCGTCGCTTTCACCAGTGGAGATACCAGGACCCTGCAAGTCACCTTCAACAATCACAACACAGCCATGAATCTAGCCTGGCAGTAAGTGAGTTCGTCAGCCTGATCCCTAGCCCCTGACCCCCGTCACCCGCGCTGTCTCGCCGACTCATACAGCACGATGCTCCCAGCCACGCCGGCGTTCAGCGACTCCACTTGCTCGGCGTGGGGGATGGCCACACTCTCGTCCATTTGTGTCATCAGTCCGCGAGGCAAACCAGATCCCTCGCTGCCGATGAAGACCGCGAGCGTGCCGGTGAGCTTTGCCTGGTCCAGCGGCGTTCCCTTGTGCGAAGACGTAGCGATCAGGCGCACTCCTTGCGCGCGCAGCCTGGCGACAACCTCTTCTAATCCGCCCGCCGCCGGCGCTGCGACCACCGGCAGGCGAAAAACCGATCCCGCCGAGGCGCGCACAGCTTTTGCATTCAAAGGGCTGACCGTGCCCTCACCCAGAATAATTCCCGCGCTGCCGAAAGCTTCCGCCGAGCGGATGATCGTCCCCAGATTTCCCGGATCCTGCAGTCCGGCCAGCGCCACGACCGGCCCCAATTGCAAGCGCTCTTTTTCCAGCACATCGTCCAGGGAGAATTCTTTCAGTCGCACCAGCGCGGCCACTCCCTGCGGTGTTTCGCTGGGCACCGCCGCATCGAAGAGTTTATCGGGAAGCAACAATGTTTCCACGTGGGCGCCGATCTGCGGCAACAGGCGATCCGCACGCTCCCGCGCCGATTCTCGAAAAAAAACCGCCCGAAACCGCAGCCCACTGCGGATTGCTTCTTCCAGCATGCGGAGGCCCTCGATGGCGCAGTCGCCCTCTTCGGTGCGCTGGGCGCGGGAAAAGGCCTGTCGCAGCTGTTTGAGCAGCGGATTGTGGCGCCCCTCAATCCGCCGCAGTCGCGGCTGGAGGTGCGCGGATTCTTTCGTTCCAGTCATGGTCGGGGCGCGGTTCTTATCGCGATTCTGAGGCTAACAGCCGTTTCAGCCTGACATGATAGGTAATGTCTTAATTCGAAGGAGTCAGATGATCCACTTGAGCCCGAGACGGTGCAGAAGCTTTTTTCGTTGCCCCGACGGTAGGAAAACAGCTACGAGGAGCAACGGCAAGCTCAATGCTGCCATTACGAGGGCCGCGATGGATAGGGCATCTGAAATCATTTGTCTAGATTGTACCGCTCCATTGCCGCCCTAAGAAAATCCAAGATGAAACCTCACCGAATGATACGCTGCTGTCCCGGCCGCTGCCGTTTGCCGTATGATGTTAAGTTTCACACTCTAAATTCACCCACGCTGTAGCCAATGGGAAGGGGACGCTGTGCGCGCCGAGATCGTCAAGATAAGTAGCGAGAATCCGGAATCATCACTGGTGAAGTACGCCGCCGATCAGATCCGGGCGGGCGAAGTGCTGGGCATGCCGACCGACACGTTCTACGGACTGGCAGCCGATCCTTTCAATCTGCGGGCCGTCGACAAGGTCTACGACATCAAGACCCGTTCGCGCCACAAGCCGCTTTCCCTGTTGATCGAGGGCGTGGACCAGGCGGAGGAACTGGCCAAATCGCTGCCCGAAGAGTTCTACGCCCTGGCGCGAAAGTTCTGGCCCGGACCGCTGACGGTCATCGTCAAGGCAGGATCACGCCTGCCGCTCAAAGTAACGGCCAACACCGGCAACGTCGCGCTGCGCGTGCCCAACGCAAAAATTCCGCTCGCTGTAGTGACCGCGGCTGCCATTCCGATCACCGCCACTTCGGCCAACCTGAGCGGCGCGGCAGAGTGCACGACGGCCGACCAGGTGCACGATCAACTGCACGGCCGCATCAGCATCATCGTCGATGGCGGCACTTCCCCCCGTGATATTCCATCGACCATTATCGATCTTTCCGATGAAGAGGCGCGCTGGCGAATCATCCGCGAGGGCGCCATTCCCAAGGAAGAGATTTCCAGGTTTTTCGCCCAAGGATGACAGACGATTCTGCCGCCGCCCGGTTCGCCAACCGGTCTGCTAACCGAAGCTCGCGACTGCGGTTCCTGCGGCTGGCTGCCCTGGTCGGCACCGTGGCTGTGGCGTGGCTGGCGTTAACCGCGGTTCGCGTGGTTCACACCGCATCCCTCGAGCAGGCCCATCCCGCCGATGCCATTGTCGTCTTCGGCGCCGCGCAGTATTCCGGGCACCCGTCGCCGGTGTATCGCGCCCGCCTCGATCATGCCTACGCGCTTTATCAAAGCCGAGTTGCTCCGGTCATCATCACCACGGGCGGAGCTGGCGGCGATCCCAAATTCAGCGAAGGCGAAGTAGGCCGCACCCATCTGATGGAGCGCGGCGTCCCCGAGCGAAACTTGATCGCCGAAACCCAGGGACACGACACCGCCGAGTCCGCCGTGCGCATAGCCGTGATCATGCGCGCCAACGGACTGCACAGCTGCGTCGCCGTGAGCGATGCCTACCACGTGTTCCGCATCCGCGAACTGCTGGAGCATGAAGGCATCGGCCCCGTCTACGTAGCCCCGCGCCCCGACTCCAAGCCCCATAGCATGGCGCAGCGCCTGCTTGCCGTCCTGCGCGAGGCGATCAGCTACATGTCCTGGAAGCTGGGCATGACTTGATTTGGCGATGACTTGAGCTGGGATGATCGAGCTGGGATGATCGAGCCAGGATGACTTAAGCTGGCTACGGCTCAAGCGAGACCATCAGAAGCGGTCGATGTTGTTGCTGGTGCGAACCTTGAACCAGTCGTAACGCACGCCATTCTGGGTGAGGCCGACGCGAATCTTCATGAAGGAATGTTGAATGCGTACCACCACATTGTTGTTGTTGTTGATTTCGGCCTGATCCTGCCGCGCCCCACGTTGTTCGGCTACTTGCCGGCTCTGGCAGTGCGCGTAGTCCTCGTAGTCCTGGGTGTGCTGGCAAAGTTCGTTGCCGTTGCTCATATTGGCCGAGCGCAGACTCCTCACGTCGATCGTTTCCTGTATCGCAGCCGCCAGTTCCTGGTCGTACCGGTCATACCAGCCGCGCACTGCCTCCTCCGTTTGCTGAGGCGTGTGGGTCAGCTTGTACTTGGCAATCGCGGCCATCACCTCGTCGGCGTTTTCCGCCCCATCCATTTTCAAACGAGGCAACGGACCCGCCTTGGCGTCCATATCCTCGTCCGTGAAAACCTTTTTGGCATGGACCGCGTTTTGTGCCTTGGCCTTACGGGCCGCCGCTCCCAAAGAGTCGCCCGCGTCCGAGGAGGCCTGCGGCGCCGTAGCCGCGGCCGCCGAAGCGCTCTGCCCGAAACTCAACGCAGAAAGAGCCAGCAGCACTGCCATTTCAACCACATACCGCCGCCCGTCAAGACGAGATGGCAACATAACCCGCATCAGCGACAACCTTACCAGATGGCCCAAGGTCCGGAAGATCACTTAAGTTTCGTTACCAACCATTTTAGAATCAATACCCTACCATCCATTCCGCTCTCGCAGGGCTGTGATGTGGGTCACATGGTGCTTTCCATGCCAGGCGTAAAGGGCCAGATTCTTCTCCAGGCTGACCGTGCCCAGCTCGGGATGGCGGAAGGTACGCTTCCAGTCCTCCGGCTTGAGCGAGCGCAGCAGGCGCACCCAGCGTTCGTGCAGAGAATCCAGCAGCGTCAGGGATACTTCGACCGGCGTCGACCTGGTGTCCGCCAGTTCGGCCCAAAGTTGTTGTTCGTAAGGCTTTATAGTCGGTTCGGCCTCGGTGAGCGCCAGCTTGAAGCGGATGTAAGCGTTCATGTGGCTGTCCGGCACATGGTGCGTAACCTGGCGCACGGTCCATCCGCCAGGGCGGTAAGGCGTGTCGAGCTGTTGGGGCGAGAGGCCCGAAACGGCGGCCCGCAGCTTGTGGGGCGCCTGGGCAATGTCGTCCACAAGCTTCAGTTTCTGGTCGTCGGTTAAAGGTCCTTCGTAGTGAAACTTGCCGATGGGATAGCTCAGGTCGCTCATTCAGTCTCCGTCGATTTGTCTTCGTCGATAAGATAGGCGGTCCTGTCTACAGATGACGCAGCGGCCGAGCCGGTTTCAGAAGGACGCCCTCAGAAGGACGGCCGCGCAACTGGCGCCGGGGGCCGGTGCTGGCGGAGAGGGCCATTGCGGAGCTTCCCAAAGCTCAGGTCGCAGCCCGAGCCCCTGGCTCGGGCTGGAGGTCACCCCCGTTTCGGGGGTCGCCAGCGGGCTGTTTAATCGATTTATCTCACGTATTTAAGTGATTGATAATAAACCACTTAACATCGTAGTTTCGCACAAGGCTGTGCGCTTGTAAGTCTCTATGGGCCCAGTCTCTTAGGTTGTCATTGCACCGATGACGGTGCATATCGTCATCCCGTCGGCGGGCAACGGCAGCACGACACGACGTGCCGGGCTTCCGCCTGGCACGCCTCGCCGTGGACCGCAGCTTCCAAGGACGGGGAATCGGCGGACAACTTCTGCTCGCGGCGGGTCGACGCTGCTGGTTAGCCGTGGAGGAGGTAGGCGGCGTCGTGCTGGTCATCGACGCCAAGAATGAAAGCGTCGAAGGATGGTACGCCAGCTATGGCGCCGTGCCCCTGTTGGACGCGCCGTTAACTTTACTGTTGCCGGTGGCGACTATCGAGGCGCAACGTTACTATAGAGTAAACTCCGACTGGGTCGAGCGAATTTCCGCGAGGACAGCGATCTGGAGTTCAGCGCACGGTCCTTAACTGCGGAGGCGTGGAACCCGCTCAGTTAACTACAACCCATGGTGCTCAGGACTGATCGACCTCATTCCGTCGGGCTTGGCGTTTCGATTCCCCTCGTGCCCCAAGTTTTGTGCAAAGCGCGCGTTCTGGGCTAAACTCTCTTTCTGCTGTTGCGTTTAGCTTCGCGGTCCTGAAAGGCGGCCTCTGTGGCCGCTTCGGGATCGACCATGAGGGGAACTATGCCATCTTCGGTCTGGTCGGGTCACTTGACGTTCGGACTTATCTCCATGCCGGTGCGCTTGTTTTCGGGGGCGCGCAGTTCGGGTATTTCGTTCAACATGCTGCATCGCACCGACAAGTCGCGGCTGAAGCAGCAATACATTTGCCAGGCGGAAGGCGTCGTCGTCGAGCGCAGCGACATGGTGAAGGGCTACGAATTCCGCAAAGACGAATACATCATCATCGAGCCCGACGAGATCAAGAAGATCGAGCCGCAGACCGCCAAGACGATGGAGATTCTCGAGTTCGTCAAGACCGACGAAGTCGATCCCGTATATTTCGAGTCGTCGTATTACATGATGCCGGAAGAAGCCGGACGTCGCCCCTATGCGCTGCTGACCAAGGCTCTGGAAGAAAGCGAATACGTGGCCATCGCGCAGATCACTATGCACAATCGCGAGTACACGGTGTTTCTGCGTCCGCACGAAGGCGGACTGATGCTGCACACCATGTACTACGCCGAGGAAGTGAAGAAGGTGGAAGGCTTCGGCGCGCCCGATGTCGAACTCAAAGAAGCGGAAGTGAAAGTCGCGCACCAGTTGATTGAGGCGCTGGCCGACGAATGGAATCCGGAAAAATACAAAGACAACTTCCAGGAAAACTTGAAGAAGCTGATCGAAACGAAACTCGAAGGCGGAGAAGTGGCCGAAGTCGAGCAGCCCAAGAAGCTGGCCCCGGTGGTGGACCTGATGGCCGCTCTGAAACAGAGCCTGGCACAAATGGAAGGCAGGAAGAAGCCGGCCGCAACAGCTGGCAACGATGCGCCAGCCGCGGCAGCCAAATCACGCCGACGGTGAGAAGAGCGGCTTCCGGCTCTCGGCTTCCGGCTTCGGCACTCAAGGTGAGAAGCGGGCTTCGGGCTTCGGCGTTCGGGCTTCAGCACTTATCCTAAATCCTCGGCCTTTCAGTCTTCTTGCCTTCGGCTCCGAGCGCATTCCGCTCTTCCGAATTTCGTCTTCGACGTTCCGCGTCGCCCCACGGAACTCGGGCATCTCAACGTAACGTGTGGCGCATCCCTGTCAGAGGTCAGAGGTCAGAGGTCAGGGATCAGAGGTCTGAGGTCCGAGGTCCAAAGCCGAAGCCCGCTCTTTTGCGCGGATCGCCGGCACTGTTTACAATAGTCGCTTCGTCGAATCGCTCAAACTTTAGATTCCTTCTCCTGGGGTGCTGATGAGTTCTCGACACAAGGGCTGGCTGGCGGCGACCGTGATTGCGACCATGATTTGCCTCGCCTGCGGCCAGATCTACCGCCCGGTGGTTATTCCGATCGCCAATATTCCGCCATCTCCCGGCAATTTTCACGCCGTATTTTCACTCAATACCAACGCCTACTACGGGCTCGCCCCGGACCCCAATAATCCCGGTAATGTCATTCCGACGCTGGTCTACGGCCCCGGTTCGGGCATGCAGATCGACGTCTCGGGCGACAGCGACCTGGGCGCAGCCCGCCTGGTGAACGGCACGCTCAGCGGCGCGAATCCAACTCATGGTGTAAGCCTGCCCAATGACAGCCGGGTATATGTGGCCACGGCGGGCAGCGTGCTTGCGAATGGAGTCGATACGATCGCGTCGTTCGTCCCGGCTTCGGGTTCGACCGGGTCCAGCGGGATCGGGTCGACGACCGTGGTCAGCCTGCCCAACTTTGTGCCTAATCCCGCGCTCAACGCGCCAGACTTCTTCTGTCCTTATCTGCCGGATTTCGTCGCGGCCTCGCAGAATACGACTGTCTACGTGGCCAACTACGGGGCGGAGGGTCTGTTGAAGCAGACGCCAGCTTGCAATCTGGATAGTACGGACTCGATCGCCGTTGTCAGCGCCGCGAGCAACGCGGTCACCAACATCGTTTACCTTCCCGCCGGATCGCATCCGGTTGCGTTGGCGCAGGTGCAGACGCTCAGCGGCAACAAGCTCTACGTGGCCAATCAAGGCACCAACATCGTTTCCAGTTTCAACACGGTCGACATGACACCGAATCCTGCAGTGGGGGGATTCACTGGGACGACGCCGGTGTGGCTGGTGGCGCGCGGCGACGGCCAACTGCTCTACGCGTTGAGCCAAGGCGATGGCCAACTCTGGACAATTAACACGACCAACGACACGGTGGCAGGCAGCGTGTCCGTGGGAATTGGAGCCAACTACATTCTTTACGACCCGAATCTGAACCGGCTCTACGTCACCAACCCGAACACCAGCACGGTCTATATTTTTTCGGTGGTGGGGAACCTGCCGTCGCTGATGAATACGATTGTCCTCGCGACCGACTCCGGCCCAAACTATCCGTCCTGCGTCAATCCCTGTCCCATGTCGGTGGCGGCGCTGCCCGATGGCACACGGGCCTATATCGCAAGCTATCAACTGGTTTCAGGCGGGGCGCCGGGCTGCACGGACCCGAATTTCACCGTTCCGACTTCAACCGCTTCTGCTCCAGCGTGCGTCGTGACCGCGTCGGTGACAGTGCTCGACGCGCCGACGACCACCGTCACCAGCACGATCTCAGCCTTCCCCAGCGGGACCGTTGCCGTGCCCGAAGTGGCAAATTGCGTTCCGGCTTTCGGCCTTACGGGATTCAGCCCCTACTTTCCGGGCCTGGTGCCGGTGCTGCCAACCCCGCCGGTTGGGTCGGCTTCCCGCTTCGCGACCCGCTTCCGCGTGTCCGCCGTTGCCGCCACCGATAGCAGCCGCGTCTACGTCGGCGTTTGCGATGCGGGTTCCGTCGCCATCATCAACGCGACCGACAGCAACGTCAACAATGCCGGATCGAACATTCCCGCAGACACCCTGGTGCTCGATCTGCTGACACCGTTCGGCACAGGCACCACATCCAATGCGGCGCCCCAGCAGAATCCGATATTCCTGCTGGGCGGGCGATAGGCGGGATTGTTAGGCTGAGATCGCTAAGCTAGATCGTCGCTTTAGACTCTGGCGGGGATTTCCTCTTTAGAGTTTTGTCTCGCCGCATAGTGCGAGTCGACATATTCATCGAGGATCTCGATGAATTCGGGCACAATGCGGTCACCCTTCAGCGTGGTGAACAGGCGTCCATCCACGTAGACCGGAGCCTTGGGCTCTTCGAACGTTCCCGGCAACGAGATGCCGATGTTGGCGTGCTTCGATTCGCCAGGGCCGTTGACCACGCAGCCCATGACGGCGAGTTTCATTTCTTCCACGCCCACGTAGCGGCCTTTCCAGCCGGGCATCTGCTCGCGCAGGTAAGTCTGGATCTGCTCGGCCATTTCCTGGAAAAAAGTGCTGGTGGTGCGTCCGCAGCCGGGGCAGGCGGTAACTTGCGGGGTGAAGCTGCGAATGCCCATGGATTGCAGAATCTGCTGCGCCACGCGCACTTCTTCGGTGCGGTCGCCGTTTGGTGCGGGGGTCAGCGAAACGCGAATCGTGTCGCCAATGCCTTCCTGCAGCACCACGCCCATGGCCGCGCTCGATGCGACCACGCCCTTCGCGCCCATCCCGGCTTCGGTGAGGCCGAGATGCAGCGGATATTCGCAGCGTGCGGCAAGCGCGCGGTAGACGTCGATCAAATCCT
>DATGHF010000013.1:0-170402 GCA_035308125.1 Candidatus Sulfotelmatobacter sp. | reverse complement strand
CGCCAACCCCAAGGAGATTACATTGGCTAAGCGAACGCGGTATCAGTACGGTAGTGTTGAGATCAACAAACGCGTAACAGGACCGGACGTATGGCTCTATCGTTGGTGGGAACCGACTTCAGACGGTCGCAGGACCAGAAGGGGGTTCACCGTCGGAACCGTCGAAAAGTACAAGACGGAGGCCCACGCCTTGAAAGCAGCGGAAGGCGTGCGGCTGATGATCAACGATGGGATGATGCGCCGAGAACCGGTTCTCTTCTGTGGCATCCTCGACCGTTTCCTGCTCGATCAGAAACAGGAAGAGAAAGCCGAACAAATCACTCACAATACTCTAGCCTCCTACCGAAGTATGATTTGCCAACACATCCGACCCAAGTGGGGCGACGCCTATCTCGAAGACGTTCGGCCCGCTTTGGTACAGGATTGGCTTCGCAAGCTCGTCCTCTCGCCCAAGTACAAGGGACATATTCGATCCCTGATGTATCGTCTCTTCGACAAGGCGATGCTTTGGGAATTGCTGAATGTGGAACGAAACCCCATGGACTTGGTCGAAGTGAAGGGCATCAGCAAGCGCAAGAAACGTCCTTGTGTTCTTCAGGTAAAGGATGCTTGGCAAATGCTCGACGCGCTGGTTCAGCCTTTTCGAACCATCGTGCTAATTGGCCTGTGTTTCGGTTTGCGAATCAGCGAAATCCTGGGTTTGCGTTGGACGGATTTCGATTTCAAGCGATCGGTGGTTCTGATTCAACGATCAGCGGTCGGAAAGCGGCTCAACAAATTGAAGACGGAGTACTCGCAGGACGAAGTTCCAATCGAACGGGGCTTCATTCTCGAACTGAGGAAATGGCAAGCGCTCTGTCTCGATTCCGAAGGGCACTGGCTCTTTCCGAGTCCAGTGACAGGTCGACCGTATCATGCCGACTCGATTCGCACCGACTACCTGGTTCCTACAGGTCTGAAACTGGGACTTGGCAGGATCGGGTTTCACACGTTCCGCCACACTTATCGTGCGTGGCTGGACGAAACCGGAGCACCCGTGGGCGTACAGCAGAAACTCATGCGACACGCGCATGTTTCGACCACCATGGATCAGTATGGCAATGCCTCGGCCTTGGCCAAGCGCAAGGCCAATCGGCCCATCGTGCAACGCCTCTTGCAAAGGCCTGCCAATCAAGAGGTCTCCATTCAATAAATAAGGGGAACTGTGTGGCAGTTCCCCTTATTGGACAGTTTTGGACAGTCGCGGCGAGTGCCCAATTGCCCGTAACCTTATGATTGCGTTGGTTGCGGGGGGTGGATTTGAACCACCGACCTTTGGGTTATGAGCCCAACGAGCTACCAGACTGCTCCACCCCGCACTTCGATCATAGCAACCGCTTCGGGCATCGTCAAATTGGGCATCATCAAAATGGGGCATCATCAACCCGGAACAAGCAGCGGCGGAGATCTGCCTACCGGGGGGCAGGAGTAGAAATCTCGTGTCGTACCAAGAACGCATGCGCAAGTTCGATTTACGTCGTGCGGTCTGGTGTCGAAACACCTAAGCGCAACCTATGGCATTTCGCGGCATCCAAAGGTGGTGTACAAGCGGGGCGGCAGTCGATAACCGGCGGCCTTGCCCTGGCCATGAAAGAGCAGAACGCGCTTGCCTGCAGTCTGGGGATCAGGACTAAAATTTGAGAGTTCTTCGGAGGGTTTTGATATGCCTAAGAAAAATGGCTCCAATCGTCAGCCTGTGATCAGCGCTGAACCTCGTTTTCATCAACACGCAGCAGAACTGCAAGCTTATGGCACGGTTTCTCACATGCAGCCTATGGAACTTGAGCAACCGGTGCGACTGGAAATGACGGAGCAGCTCAACCTGTTGCTCGCCGATACCATGACCCTGCGCGATCTTTATAAGAAGTCGCATTGGCAGGTTGCGGGACCCACGTTTTATCAACTCCATCTTCTCTTCGACAAGCATTATGAAGAGCAAGTCGAGATCGTGGACGCAATCGCCGAACGCATCCAGTTGCTCGGTGGAGTTTCGGTGGCCATGGCGGCGGATGTTGCCGAGACGACGCGGATTGAGCGTCCGCCGCGAGGCAGGGAAGAGGTTCCAGTTCAGATTTCGCGCCTGCTCGATGCTCATCAAGTGGTGGTTCGTCATTGCCGGACATTGGCGCGTCGAGCTTCGGAACTCGGCGATGACGGTACGAACGATTTGGTGGTGAGCGATGTGCTTCGCCCCAATGAACTGCAAGCGTGGTTCCTCAGCGAGCATCTGGTGGACGCTCCGCTGGTGCGGGCGGAAGAACCGCGACTCCGGAATGCCGGCTAAAACGTAAACCTCTCACTCGACAGCGAAAAGACGGGGCCCGGCAAATCCGGGCCCATGCATTCTGGATGATTGCCGCTCGGGCCGTTCAACCGGTCTGGACAACGTTTTTATACACGGGGGCTGGATTTGAGATTGTCGTGATTGTAATACTCGTAAGCTGACATTGGTTTCTCGCCACCTTTTTTCCAGACCCGCGAATCTTCCGGAAGTTTATTCAGCGCCCGCGCCATTTCCCGGATGTGCATAGCGACAGTGCCACAGCAGGCGCCGATGAAGTTGATCCCCAAATCTCGAGCCTGAACTGCATAGTCCGCCATTTCCTTGCGCGTAAGCTGCAGCGGATCGAGCGCGTAGGGAAACTCCGGCAGGCTGGTGAAGTCGGGTTTGTCTGCGGGCGTGCGATATGCTACCGGCTGACATGCCAGATATCCGTCCACCGCTTTGCGCATCTGCTCCATCGGGCCGAGGATGTGCTCCGGCGGCCGCAGGCAGTTCATGCCGACTATGTCGGCGCCGGCATCGAACAGAGCCTTGGCAGCATCAGCAGCATTGTTGCCTTCGGCGGTCTCATCCTTATTTTCGAAGCAAATGGTGACCATTGCCGGCAAACCAGTTTTCTTGGCGCGCTCCACAGCGATGAGCGCCTCTCCCAACCAGGAGAAGGTTTCGCCGATAATAAAGTCGACGCCTTCGTCGACCTGTACGACCAGTTGCTCGTCGAAAGTTTTGCGCACGCGGTCGGCGGCGGAAGGACTGCCAGGCTCGTACATCCAAGTCAAGCTGAGGTTCCCGGCCACCAGGCAGCGGTCCTCGGCAACTTCGCGGGCAATGCGAACCGCCGACCGATTCAATTCTTCAATCCGGTTCTCCAGCCCCACAGTCGCCAACTTGTCGCGGCTGGCATAGAAGGTAAGAGCCTGCAACACTTCGGCCCCGGCTTCGCGAAATTCCACATGCAGTTCGCGCAAAGCTTCGGGATGAGTCAGCACCACCTCCGGTGTAAACGGACCGGCGCGCACCCAGCCACGCTTTTCCAGTTCAAGCAAATAGCCGCCGTCGCCCAGGACCGGGCCTTCCTTCAGCCTATCGAGAATGCCTTTCTTTTTCATGGTTGCTCCTGAGTGTGTTTCTTAAATGTCGATTCCTGGACTTCAGTTGAATCGTCCTCGCTTCCAGTCGCGCAACGCCTGATGAGCCGCATTTCGCCCGGGGGCGCCGGTTACACCGCCGCCGGGATGTGCGCCCGCCCCGCACAGATAAAGCCCGTCTATCGGAGTTCGATATTGCGACCAGCCGGGAACTGGGCGCATGAAGAAAAGTTGCTCCAGACGTAAGTCGCCGTGGAAAATATTTCCTTCAGTCAATCCGTAGGTACGTTCCAGATCGAGCGGCGTCAACACCTGCCGCGCGACGATCGACCTGGGCACGTTGGGCGCGTACTCGCCGATCTTTCTCACCACGCGGTCACCCAGCAACTCCCGCTTGTCGTCCCAATTGCCTTCCCGCAAGTGATAAGGCACGTACTGCACAAAGCAGGTCAGGATGTGCTTGCCCGGCGGCGCAAGCGAATCGTCGGCATTGGATGACACCACGCAATCCACCCAGAGTTCTTCAGGAATTTCGCCAAACTTGGCAATGTCGTAACAGCGCTCGGCAAATTCGAGGGAAGGCACCAGTGTGTAGAAAGTGCGTTCGAGGGGCGTCGCTTGCGGGGAAGTTCCGGTGAAACGCGGCTCCTCGGCAAGAACCATGTTTACCTTCGCGCACGGACCCTGCATTTTGATGCCATGAATCGCTGATCGAAAGTCCGTGGGCAGGTCCCCCGCCGCCACCAGGCCGAGAAAAGTTCGCTTGGGGTCGGCATTCGAGAGAATCACTCGGGACCGCAACTCCGTGCCATCTTCCAAAATGACGGCGCGAGCGCGGCCGTTTCGAACGTCAATGCGCGCGACCGGCGACGAAGTATGAATCTCAACTCCGAGTTTGCGTCCGGCCGCAGCGAGAGCCTGCGTGATCGACCCCATGCCGCCCATCACGTGTCCGTAGAAGCCCTGCAACTCGTGCTCTCCCCCGCTGAGTAGATGAAAAAGCAATCCTATCGCTGTTCCCGGCTGGTAAGGGCCGCCATGCTTGCCGTAAACATTGTTGGCTAGAAACATGGTCTTGATCTTTTCCGACTCGTAGTTGTGGTCGAGAAACTCTCCTAAACTCCCAGTCAAAAACGAGACGAGCTGGGCAATTTCCGAGTTCGAGATTCCGCGAAAACGCCGTCCCGCGCGAAACAGATTCATCCAGCCGTGCAGCGTTGCCGCATCGATCTCTGGCGGAGGCTCCATGAAGAATGGCTGCAGATACCGCGCCAGCTTCTTGAGTTGATCATCCACCTGCATAAAGCGAGCCGCATCTTTCAGGGAAATCTTTGCAAACTCCTGCCGGGCCCGCTCCCGCTCTGCCCACCACGGTACAACCCGGCCATCGGGGAAGGGAACCTGGATCGCAGGGTCGCAGGGAATCATGCGCAATCCGTGGTCCGCTAGACGCAGCTCTGAAATCACCTCCGGACGAAGCATGCTTGCGATGTAAGATGTAGTGGAGACGCGGCAGCCTGGCGCGATTTCTTCGGTGACACAGCATCCGCCCACGATTTCGCGTCGTTCCAGCACCAGGACCGAAAGTCCAGCGCGAGCAAGATAGGCCGCGGCGGTCAGCCCATTGTGGCCGGCGCCCACGACAATTGCGTCGTAGACTGAACTCGAAACCTGGATCTTGTTATGACCAGTGGTCACTACAGATTCTCGTGAGCCGGATCACATTACAGGAATCGTCAATGAAAATGAAGTTGAAATTGACTATCGATTTCTATATGCTTCTGTGACTTTCAGTCATCTCTATGGCAGGAATCGCCAGCAACCGAATCGCGCCCCCGCTTTACCAGGCGGTCTCACCGGCTCGCCCGCGCTCTGACGCCAAGCGCAATCGCATCGTCGAGGCCGCCATGCAACACTTTGCCGAGCATGGCTATCACGCGGCCCGCATTGGCGATATCGCTTCCGGCCTTGGCATTGCCAAAGGTTCCGTTTTTCAGCACTTTCGCAGCAAGGATGGCCTATTTTTTGAGGTCTACAAGCGTGCCGTGCGATCTTTTCCAAAATATCTGGACGCGCCCGCCGAAGTCCGAGCCCGCGGCTTCTTTGCGGTATTGCATTATTGGCTCACGCGTACCGAGCATCTTTTGCGCGAGGACTGGATCCCTTACCGCATCGCGCTGTTAGGGAATTATGGGACTGATCTGAATCTGCGACGCGAGATTAACCGCTTTCTGGTTACGGAGGATCCTTACGGGACTGTATTGTTTGTGCGCTTTGGCCTGGATCGCCGCGAATTGCGCAAAGACATGGATGTGGAAATGATCGTCTCCATATTGGATTGGACCATGGAGCGTTTTCAGGATGCGTTGTTGACTGCCGAGTTGGATCCGGGGCTGTTCCGCCGCCAGGGCGAACTCGCGGAGAAGAAAGAAGCTAGAATACAGCAGTTCTTGTCCGTATTGCAGCGAGCGATCGGTGCAGCTCCAGCCGTGCCGCGCCGCTCGCGCTGAACAGGTGCGGCAAGGCAGATAACCCCAGGTTTCCATCTTTAGTTTTGAAAGCCGGCAGATCATAGCGCAGAAACGTTTCGCAACTGACAGAGCACAAAATTGCATCGAGCCTAAACCATGGCCTCAGCTCTCGATAAAATTCTTGCAAGCTACGACGATCGCGCCCCTCTTTCGGAGGCATCCACCATTCCCGCGCCGTGGTACGTCGATCCACGCATCGCGGAACTCGAGCGCGTCAACGTATTCAGCAAGACCTGGCAGTTGGTGGCGCGGACCGATCAAGTCGCGACCGAAGGCAAGTTCGTCACCACCACCGTAGCCGGAGAGCCGGTCGTCATCGTGCGCGGGAATGATGGAGAACTCCGCGCTTTCTATAACGTCTGCCGCCACCATGCGGCGGCGGTCGTGACACAGCCGTGCGGACACGCTGCCATTCTCCAATGCCCTTATCACGGCTGGAAGTATGGCCTGGATGGATCCTTGAAAGGCATGCCCGAGTTCGATGGCGTGCAGAACTTCGATCGGGCGCAGAACGGTCTGGTACCCATTCGCGTCGAGACTTGGGAATGCTTTGTCTTCGTGAATCTCGATCCTGATGCGGCGCCTCTGCACGACTTTCTTGGCGGGCTGGTTAAGCGGATGGCGCCGCTCGGCGTCAGGAAACTTCACTTCTTCGAGCGACGCACCTTCAATATCCACTGCAATTGGAAAGTATTTGTGGATAACTATCTCGACGGCGGCTATCACGTGCCTCATCTGCATAAGGGCTTAAGTTCGGTGCTCGATTACAAGCAGTACACAATCGAGAACGAAGACCGCTATTGCCTACAGTCGAGCCCCATGGTCGCCTCCGACGAAGACGCAGCAACCGGAGCTACACGCAAAGGTGACCGCGCGTGGTATTTCTGGCAATATCCGAATCTGATGATCAACTGCTACGAAGGATACATGGACACTAACTATGTCATCCCGGTCGATGCGGACCACTGCACCGTTATTTTCGATTTCTACTTCAGCGACGTCAGTGAATCGAAACGCTCCTATAACACGGAGTCGGTCAACGTTGGCAACCGCGTGCAGGATGAGGATCTGGGGATTTGCGAAGACGTGCAGCGCGGCTTGAAATCGCGGGCCTACGGCGCAGGGCGTCTCTCGGTTCGGCGCGAAGCGGGTGAGCAATTGTTCCACCGATTGCTGGCAGCAGATCTAAGGCGCAGCTCCACACCCACATCGGTGGCCGCGGACTGAACGCTTGTTGGCGAGAGCCACTGCAAGCAAGGCCTCTAGAGAGGCTATTGGTGATCCCGCGGAATCGTCTCCTGCCAAGTTTTCGACTTCAGCATCTCTCCATCTTTCAGAAGTTCCCGCGTGTATTTGTAGTAGAAATTCTTCTGATCAGTGGTCACCAGCAGATGGCCCCGCCACGTCAGCGTGCGTCCTTTCAGCGTGAAGATGCTCTCAGCCTCGCCGCGAACTGAGCAACTCTCGGGATGCGCGTCGTCCACGTCGTAAGTCAGGTTCTCGAAGTCGTCCTGTTTGCCCCATGGATATTCATATCCGTCCTTACCTTTCCAACGCACCGTGGTTTTCTGTCGCGCTTCATCGCGCTCCACGGTCCACTCGCCGGGCCAGGGAAAGCCTTCACTCTTGATGTCACCGCGTTCTTCGGAAGGCTCAGGTGGAGAGAACGCAGGCGGACTCGCGCCATGCACCGAAACTATTGGCAGCACAAGCCGCGAGCCGCTGTCCCCTCCCAGGGCCAGCGACGTGGTCATGGAATACGGTGTCGGCAGCATCATCGGCCACAATGCATTCGAAATCGCGACGCGTATGCGATGACCTTTGGGAAAGACCCACGATGTCAAATGCATCTGAATCTCGAGCGGATAAATCTTGCCTGGTTCCAGATCGCGCGGCTCACTCATCGAATCGCGCTGCGCGCCGTTCAGTCCGGCGCCCGTGATCTGCGTGACCGTTCCGTCAGGCGCCACATCCGAAAGCCGCGCAAACCAATCGGCCAGCGGAGCACTCGCCGAAGCCCGCAGCAGTGCACGCGGCCGCCCCAGGATTGCGACTTCTTGTTGCAGCGGTGCGGAATCGTAGACCAGGCTGAACGCGTCCACCGGCCGGGGATCGCTCAACAACTCTCCCCACCAGAATCCCGCCTCGACGCCGACCGAAGGAATGTACTTCAACTGATGTTTATCCAAACTTGGTGGCGATTCAGCCAGCGTGTGATTTGACTGCAAAAACAATGTCGTGGCTTTCGCATCGGGCGGCGGCCACGCGTCCTCGCGCCGCCACTCGCCGGGAACGTTCTGCAGATTCGGATCGGGCGGATGCCAGTGCTGCATATAGATCACGAGGCGCGGATCGTTCTCGACTCCTGTGTCGCGACCCTTGAGCCAGTGGTCGAACCAACGCACAGCCTGGTCGCGCCATTCAACTCGCGGCCCGAAGTCCGCGTCATTGGGGAACGAGTGATTCCATGGGCCGACAAAGGCCTTGATTGGCGCCTTCGACTTCGTGAGCATGTCAGGAACATTGTCGCGGTATCCGTCTTGCAGTCCGCCGATCAAGAACGTTGGAATCGTAATCTCGCTCAGCGGACGAACCCGGTCCCGCCAGAACGGCCCATCATGTTGGTGTTTGAGATAGAGCAGCGACCAGGGAGGCGAATCAAAACGCGGTCCGAGAGTTTTTTCGTCGAGCGAGTATTCGGGTGCGCCCACCCAGCCCTCGGCCATGTCCATGTTCAACTCGAATTCGTCGATGTGCGCGATACCGTCTACGTAGTGAACATCGTTACGAAAAAGTTCGGCCGTCGCGCAGATCGCGATGATCGCCTTCAATGCTGGGGGACGCCGCATCGCCATCTGCAACGCCGTGAACCCTCCCCACGAAATGCCGAACATACCCACGTTGCCATTCGACCAGCTCTGGTGCGCCAGCCAGTCGATGACCTGTTCGCCGTCGACCTGCTCCTGTTCTGAATATTCGCGCTCCGGCGGCGCCCCTTCGCTCGCGCCGAAACCGCGAATATCCACGCGCACGCTAACATATCCGCGACGAGCGAAATACGAATGCTTGGGATAGTCTCCCGCTGCGGTTCCATCATCTTTGCGATACGGCAGGTATTCTAGCAGGGCAGCGCGCTTCTCAGTCGCCTTCGCGCCGTCGGGCATGTAGAGCGTCGCGGCCAGGCGAACGCCGTCTTTCATCGGAATCCATGCCCGCTCCATGCGCACGCCGTAGGTTGGAGGAGTGGGCGGTTCGCTGACGCAAAACCCGATTGCGGCGACACAGAGAACAAAAATGCAAACTGTGACAACGCAAGATACGAGCCGGCGAATCCAAGCAGCAGTAGTTCTCGCCAAAGCGTTCTCCGGGACAGCGTGCGCGGTATCGCTGGATGGTCAATCCTGCGGTTCTTGCTCGCGGCGCAGCGCTCGCAGATCAATCCCCAGCTGTTCCGCTTTCTTATACAGGTGGCTACGTTCCAGGCCAAGAGATTTCGCCGCCACGCTCACGTTATGCTGACTGCGTTTCAACTCCGCCAGAAGGACTTCGCGTTCAAACGACTGCACGCGATCGGCCAGCGCGCCGGACGAAGCTGTAGCGCTGGGTAGGCTCACGCCTCCTGCTGTCTTGGGTAGTGCCAGCTGCACCGTTGGCAAATCCACTTCGCCGTCAGTCGCCAGCAACATCAACCGTTCCACCATATTGCGCAACTCTCGCACGTTCCCGGGCCAGGCATAAGCCTGCAGCGCCTGCATGGCCTCGGGGACAAACGGAATCGGTTTCCACCCGTTCAGCGCGCTCACTTGTTCGGCGAAGTGCTCAACCAGCGAGGGAATGTCATCTCGCCGGTCGCGCAACGGCGGCAAAACCAGAGGAAAGACGTAGATCCTATGAAACAGATCCTGCCGGAACTTTTCTTCGCGCACTCTGGCTTCCAAATCGCGATGGGTAGCAACCAGCACCCGAACATCCACCGACACAGGCTTATCGCCGCCGATGCGCTCCACTTCTCCTTCTTCGAGCACACGCAACAGCTTGGCCTGCATGTGCAGCGGCATGTCGCCGATCTCGTCCAGGAAGATCGTGCCGCGATCGGCCTGCTCAAACTTGCCGACGTGGCGTCCGGCCGCGCCCGTGAAGGAACCCTTCTCGTGCCCGAAAAGTTCCGATTCGATCAGCTCTGCCGGCACCGCCGCACAGTTCAGCGTGACAAACGGCCCGCCGGCGCGCGAGCTGCGTTCATGAATAGTTCGCGCCACCAACTCCTTTCCGGTACCGGTTTCGCCCAGAATGCAAACCCGCGACTCGCTCGCGGCCACGCGCTCCAGTTGCGCCATCACGCGCCGCATGGCGTCGCCCTTCCATACGATTTCGTGCTTGCCCAACCTTTGCCGCAGTTGCCGGTTCTCGCTCTCCAATCGCTGCAGCTTAAGCGCGTTTTCCACGGTCAGCAGTAGTTTGTCGCTGGAGATGGGTTTTTCCAGAAAATCGAGGGCGCCAAGCCGAGTCGCGCGCACGGCCATCTCGATGTGCGCCTGACCTGACATCATTACCACCGGCGCGGCAACGCCCTGCGCCTTGAACTCTTCGAGCAGCGTGAGGCCGTCTTTGCCGGGCATAACCACGTCGGAAAAAATCAAATCGAAATGCTGACTCTTCGCCAGTTCCAGAGCTTTGGACGGATTATCGCAGACGGTCGCCTCGTGCCCGGCCAGGCGAAAGGCGCGCGACAATGACGCCAAAGTGTTGGCTTCGTCGTCCACAATCAGCAGATGCGCTTTTGCTGCCAACCATCCTCCTCGTTGCTCCGGGGCACTTATCGTCGTTTAGCGCCCAATTCCGCCAGGCTGGGTCGCGGCGGACAAGCCATGCAAGTCATCTTGATTCCGCGGTAACTCAATGCGAAACGTCGCGCCGTGCCCCGGTTCGCTGCCCACGCTGATTCTCCCGCCATGATCGCTGACCACGGATTGCACAATGGCTAGCCCCAGCCCGGTGCCGTGTACCTTGCTTGTGTAATAAGGCGTGAAAATCCGCTCGCACTCCTCCGGCGTCAGTCCCGACCCGGTGTCGGAGACTTCGATGATAGCCTTTCCATCCTCGCTTCGCGTCCGCAATGTCATCGTGCCGCCTTGCGGCATGGCATCCATGGCGTTGAGGACGAGATTCGAAATCGCGCGATGCAACATTTCTGCATCGGCAGCAATCGTTGCCAGACCCTCATCCAGCTCCAGACTGCAAGTGATCGGCGCGCGTCCCGGTGCTTGCAATTGCACCTGAAAAAGCTGCGCCACGCCCCGCACTACATCGTTCAGTTGCACGAGTTGCAGTTGGGGATGCGGCATTTTAGAAAATTCACTGAAGCGCCCGACAATCGCCTTCAGGTTTGCCAGTTCGCTCAACAGTGTGGCCGAACTCTCCCGGAACACTTCATCAAATTGTTCGGCGCTCTGTTCACGGGCGCGCACGAGATTTTCCACCGTGAGTTGCAGCGGGAACAGCGGATTCTTCAGTTCGTGCGCCAGCCGGCGAGCGAGTTCGCGCCAAGCCGCTACCCGCTCAGCTTGCACCAGACGTTCTTTCTGGGTGAGCAGTTCGGTGGTCATGCGATTGAAAGACGTGGCCAGTTCACCCATCTCGTCGTTTCCGGGCACCACCACCTTTGTGTTCCAGTTTCCTGCGGCGACCTCGCGTGCGGCCCGTGCCAGTTCCACGACGGAGCGCGTGGCGCGCGCCGCTGCCCAACTGCTCAGCAGAATAGCCAGCAGAATCCCGCCGCTCCCCACCAGCAAGGCAGACGACCGAATATGGCGTTTCAACTCCACGTATGAGCGTAGAGAGTTTTCCACTAGAAGAATCCCGAGCAGCGGCCGGTCCTTGCTCGCGCCGCGCAAAGGGATGGCGTGGAATAACTCATCGTCCGCCTGATCCACCGACCAGTGCACCACCGAGGTCATTTCCTGATTGGACTGCCGCACCGCCTCGATCAAAGGCGCGAGTTTCTCTGGCGGGTGAGCCGCGGCAGGTGCGGCGCTATTGCCCGGGTCAATCACCGACTCCGGAACAAAGTGTTCTCCGCGATTCTGGTAGAGCAGCGTGCGCATATCGGCAGACAGATTCAGCCCGGCGAGAAAGCTTTTGTCCAGCCGCCGGCCACCGATCGCATACACCGGGCGCTCTCCCACTCGCGATGCGCGCACCGCGAAAAGTCCCAGCGCAGTTGAATCTTGCAACTCTTCCAGCTTCAGAAACGCCGGTCGATCCACTGACGACGCGAGGGTCTCCAAAGCGCTGTCTGGATAGCCGAACTTTGCCGGCCACTGTGCCGACGAAATGATGATCCCGCGCTTATCCACAAACTCGAGAAAATCGAGCTGGTAATTCTCCGCCATCGACTTTGCCAGTTCAAAGTATGCGCCAGTGTCAGGTAAGCCCTGATTCAATGCCAGGGAAAGACGTGTGACGGCCTCGGACGAAGCGATGGCCTCCACCCGCCGCGCCGCATCCTCACCCTGCCGCTCAAATTCGCGCTGGAATTGCGTAACCAGCGCGGCGGTTCGCACGTCCTCGGTCTGCTCGAAGGCTCGCCGGGTCAGCCACGAGACCAGCAAGGCGACGGCGGCCACCACCAGGAAGACCGTGAAAGCGAACACCATCAGAAGTTTGCGCCGAAAAATCATTTTCCATTTCCCTGAGCCAGCCATACGTCGCCTAGATTCCAACTGCCGTCGGCCCCGACGTTCCAGCCTTGAAGAGCCGTACTCGCCGCATACACCGTGGGTAAGTGAAGCAGTGGAATCAGCCGCAGCGTGGCCAGCATGGTTTGTTCCGCGGGGTAGAGTTCTTCCACCGAACCGCCAAATGGAGCAGGCCGAGCCAGCCCAGTTGCATCGGCGACCTCAGTCAAAGCAATCCACGGATCGCTGGCCATCAACGGAATACGCACCACTCGTAGATCCGCCATTGCAGCGGTTGTCGGCTGCAGCGTGAGTCCTGCATCCTTGGCATTCAATGCGATGCGTTCGGCCAGAAGATGCGAAATCGAATCCTCAGCGTCGTATCGCACCGTCCACGTGGGAGCAGCTTTCGCTTCTTCGCGCTCGCGACGGGCCCGCGCTAGATCTACTTCAGTCGGAAATACAAATCCGTATCCTGTCAGCCATTCCGGCAGAATGCTTCCCGCGGGTTTTCCCGCGCCTTGCAGCAACACAGACCAAATCGATGCCCTGTCCACACTCAACGCCAGCGCATCGCGCAGAGATTTTTCGGCCGGAGTCTGTGCATCGTGCGCAAAAACGAGCGCAACCAGTTCCACCGGTTCGGAAGCCGCCAGCGGACGCCCCTCCGTCGTTATTCGACGCGATTGCTCGGGCGCCACTTCTACCAAGTCCACCCTGCCCAGTTCCAGCGCCATCCGTTGATCGTGAAAACTTCTGCCGAGTTCAATCTCGATGGTGTCGAGATACGGACGCCCGCGCCAGTAATTTTCTTCCGCGGCCAACGTCAATTTTCTTCCGGCTTGCCAATCCGTGATATGAAATGGTCCGGTCCCGCTGAGCTTGCCGTCTGGATCCCGCTTGACGATTGCATTGCGTGGCAGCGCCAGTTCCGCCGGCAACTCGGGATCGACCGATTCCAATTCGATGACCACCGAGTCCGCTTCCGAGGTGATCTTCCAGCCCGGGTTTGCCACGCGCAAAGATGCCGCGGCCCCATCTGCGGAGAGTGGCGTCCCGTCGTGGAACTTCACTCCGCGCCGCACCTGCAATCGCCAGCGCTGATTGCCCGCCGTTTGTCCAGAAGCTGCCTGCCACACCGTCGCTAATCCCGGATGCAATCTGCCCCTCCCATCGGCCGTGACCAGGGTCTCGAAAAGCAAGAAAGTAAGATTGCGGCGCGCGAACGAATCGCCCTGCCTACTGTCCGCTGGATCAAGTGATGCCAACGCCGCATGCAACGCCACTCGCAACGCGCCTCCATATTGCGGGCGCGTCTCCGCTGCTGCCGCCGTTCCCACAATCAAACTACTAATTACAATCCACTGCAACGCGAAACGCTTCATAGCCACCCGTCTCACCATGCCTGGTCACCGCGATTGCCGTGTCGCCCCTGGCCTCGGCCCACAAAGCGGTCACTGTCCCTGCGAATTCGATGAGACCACTCACTGGAACCGGGTCACGATCGGGAGATTCGTAGGCTCGAATCGAGTCACTGCTCGAAACTCCAGAACTCGCAGCTCCCGAACTCGTGGCCAGTACCTGCCAACCCGCTCCACACGCGGTTCTCAGGCTGACGATATCGCTTCCCCAACGAAGCCTCGCCGGCTGATTAGTGGCTCCATCGATTAGGAGAATCTGCCCATCCACCGCTGCGAAAAGCCAAAGCACAGATTTCTCCCGCGGCAGGAACGCGGCCGAATAAAACTTCGGCACAGTCTTGAAATTCCCCACCCCAGGGGCGAGAGCGCCGGTAAAGAAATTCCGTGACGCGGCAAAAAAAGCTCCCACCTGCGGAACTGCGGGAGGGGGGCTCGACCCAAAGCTGGGAAAATTCGCGGAGGTGCCGTTGCTCAACGATGCGGCAACCAGCGGCCAGCGGTCATCACTTTCCTGGCAATTCAAAACCGGCGGTGTCCCATTCGTCGTGTGGCAGATCATGCCCGGCAGGTAGGCGTCCAGTAGATGATCCTTGCCCGGAACCAACCTCCCGCGCAGATCTCTGGGCCACGGGCGCGCGTGCACAACCGTCAACACTTGCTCCCGCTGCCATTTCCCCCCCAGTAGGCGATAAATGGAAACGTCCTCAGGACCGAGCACCGCCATGCGCGTGGGAGCCGTGTTCTCTTCCAGGACTGCGACGTCGAGAATCCGGTCGTCTTGCGCCCAAAGCGGAATCTTGCGGATGCTCAACGGCACCGAGTCTCTGGCAGAAGCCACGCCTCCCGCACGCGCTATCGACACGATCGCAATCGCGGTCTCACTTTTTCCCTGGTGAATCTCAGCCACCCATACGTAAGCGGTTGGATTTTCGGAAAGCGAAATCGCAACCGTCGCCGCGGCCTGTTCCGGCGTTACCAGGCGCAGTCCGAGCGCCTCCAGTGCCGAGTGCAGCCCGTTGCCAACGATCTCGCTTTCCCGCTTGCTCAGGGACGACCGGTTTTCCACCGTCAAGGAAACGGAACCGGGTCCAGTGACCCCAACAATCTTCTGCGCCAGTTGCTGCTCGGGAAGGCTCCAGTCCGCGGCGAGAGCGCGGTTTGCGAACCCTAGGATTAGAACGAAAGAATGCAGAACTACGCGAAAGCCGAATGCTAGGCGTGAGGCACGATTGACTGTCTTCCGGATATTGTTTGGGATAACCGAATTATAAACCGCGGCGCGCATTTCGCTGGTTCCTCACCCGATACTACTTTGGACACCGCTGCACTCGATGCGTCAGTCTGCCGGGTTACTGCTTCTTCTCTAACTTCACCGGAACCACCTGCCGGGCAAAGAACAAGCGGAACACCTGTCCAAAGATCAGCTCCTCCGCCAGCAGCGCCACAGCCACCGAAAAGATCAGCCCCGCCACTACCGCCATGAATGTGATTGCCATCTGCATAAGTCCTCCTCGAGATTCGTTAAGCCGGAAGCCATGGGCCGGATGCCGACCTGGGGCTAGAAGCTGCTCGCTGCCTGGCCGGCCTCCGATCCAACCTCAGCCACTACTTCGGATTCCTCGTCCACCTGTCCACCGAAAATCGCGGCGACCTTCTCGTCCCGTTCGCCACGAATCTCCACCACATCGCCCACGCGCAACATGCCGAACAGCTTTTCCATATCCCGATTCTGCAGCCGGATGCATCCGTGCGAAGCCGCGCGCCCAATCGACTTCGGCACATTGGTCCCGTGGATGCCATAGCCCTTTTCGCTCAGCCCGATCCAGCGCGTGCCGACCGGGTTGCTCTTCCCGGCGGGGATCACCGCGCCTTGGTGGTAGTAAATCGGATTGGAAACGCGATTGACCACTTTGAACTCGCCGGTCGGACTGGGATTCTCGTCAGCCCCGACCGAGACCGGAAAGTCAGCCAGCACAGCTCCGTTTTCCAGAACCGCCAGCTTGCGGTCCGGAAGACTGACCAGCACCGTCCGCTGCACGCGCGGAGGTCGAGAGACCTGCGAGGTTTGCGCCACCAGGGGGTTGACCAAGACCAGAATGATTGCTGCGAAGAGCCATCCCGTCACTCGCGTCATGCCCGTTCTCCCCATCTGAGTTGAGTTCCGCTATTACAGATGGCAGGGCGTCGGCCAAATGGCAGGTCGCTGAAAATAAACAAGTTATGGCGATGGGAGCTGTGATTTCGGTGTCTGCACGACGACGGTGTGCCTCTTTTGACGCACAGTCTAAACAAATGATCGGGCCGAATACTTGGGAGGGAACAACGACACCGACAGGAATCGAGTGGGCCCTCTTCGTGAGGGTTTGAGTCGTTCGTGGTGAAGGACGTTCGAGCCAGATTCAGGAAGCCTTCAAGCGCCCGGCCCCCGCCGTCTGGGGTAACGGCTTGTGGGGTTCTGTGGGTTGGGGCCGGGCGATCTTTATAACTAGAAGGCCTACTTCAATTGTGCCTATTTAAGTCCGGACGCGCTTTAATTTCTGTGACATCGGTCACAGTTGCACGTGATCTTGGTCATCGGAGAAATCCGCGCGCCTTTCTGGCAGAATCGGCGAAGCCGTGAAACGGACGCATGCGTTTTCGGCCTCATCGGCTCACAGCAGGCTGTGACCGAAATCACCGCCCGTCCTCCACGAAGTCCCTAAACTCGATTTTGAAGGCGGTATCAAAACGATTCTTCTGGAGATGGATTCACCATGGCCTACGTAATCACCGATTCGTGCATCAAAGATTCCCTCTGCGTCGATGTGTGCCCCACCGACTGCATCCACCCGAAGCAAGACGAACCTGGCTTCGAGGCCGCCACCCAGCTTTTCGTGGACCCGGAAGGCTGCATCGATTGCGGCGCATGCATCCCGATCTGCACTTCGGACTCGATCCACTCCCTCGACGACGTGCCCAAAGACAGGAAGCCGTTCATCGAAAAAAACGCCTCGTACTTCAAGAATTAATACGGAAGATCCCGGATAGAGATACGGCGAGAGGTTCCGGTGAAAATGCGCTCGCCCTTCGCGTGACCCAGTCCTTGACTTAGCCGAGGCCGAAGCCCGAAGCCAAACGCCGGAAGCCGAGTTTGACTTCCACTCCTCCCCTCGCTATCGTGGCCTTCGCCATGAACGTCGTCAAAGCCACGCGCCAGTTTGAAGACTGGCTCAGCCACCACACTGACATCGTCAAGCCCGACCTGCGTACCAAGCACCAGAACATGAAGGCCGACATCTTTCCTTTCCTGCGCGCTACGTATTACCGCTGGGCGCAGGTATGGCCCAAGGTTTGTCCTGAGCTGGCCAAAGGACCGCGCGTGCTGGCGGTCGGTGATCTGCATGTCGAGAACTTCGGCACCTGGCGAGACATCGAAGGCCGCCTTATTTGGGGCGTCAATGATTTCGACGAAGCTCACCCCATGTCCTACGCCAACGACCTGGTTCGCCTGGCGGTAAGCGCGCACCTGGCCTCAGCCGCGGGACACCTACCCATTAAAGAGAAAGAGATTTGCGATTCCATTCTCGAAGGCTACCGCGAAGGCATGCGTGAAAAAGGACGCGCCTTCGTCCTTGGCGAAAACAACAAATGGTTGCGCGAGATCGCCGAGAACGAACTGCGCGACCCGGTTCGCTTCTGGCAAAAAATGGATGCGCTTCCCACCTGGAAAGGCGAAGTTCCCATCAGCGCCCTCGAAGCCATCGAGCACATGCTGCCTGCCCGCGACATTTCCTTTCGCATCGCGCACCGTGTCGCCGGTCTTGGCAGTCTCGGCCACCAGCGCTTCGTCGCCATCGCCGACTGGCATGGCGGACGCATCGCGCGCGAAGCCAAAGCCCTGGTCTCCTCCGCCTGTTATTGGGCCAGCGATCACGCCGGGCCCACGGAGATTTTGTATCAGGCGATCATCTCCCGCGCGGTCCGTTGCCCAGATCCCTTCGTGCAGTTGCGTGGGCGCTGGATCGTGCGCCGTCTGGGCCCTCACTGTTCCCGCATCGAGCTCGCCAGCCTCGGTGCCTCCTGGTCCGCGCTTCGCCTGCTCCACGCCATGGGCTGGGAGACTGCCAACGTTCATCTCGGCAGCCCCGCTCGAAAAGTTATTCTAGGCAATTTGGATCGGCAGAAAGCGAAGTGGCTGCACCAGGCCAGCGATGACATGCTCAAAGCCGTCCGCTCCGACTGGGAAACGTGGAAGAAAGACGGCTACGTTTAGCAGTTATTCTCGCAAAGGCGGTTTGGGAAGGGCAGGGCTTCCAGCCGTGCCGCAAGCCGCGTCAGAAAGTGGGCGTTAGCCTCTGGGGGACTTTTCATTCTCAACTGACAGCTTCAGATGAACTCAGTGCATCATGATGACGGACCCCGCCACTACCATCCCTACCACACCCATCACGATGCCCATAGCCCAAAATAGCCGTTTCCCCGACAGCAGCGTAATCGATGTAATCACCAGCCCAATCTCCAGAAAAACTTCTGCCAGATCGAAACGATCGGCGCGGTTTCTTTCCGTGCCGACCTCATTCTCCATCTCACGTGCCTTCTCTTCGATCTCCTTCTGCTCGCCTTTGTAGCGTTCCGCCTCGGACGAATATTTCTCGCGCAGCTTGGCCGATGTCGCAGAGTCGGTAGTTGGCGTCACCGAGGCCAGATCCGTGAAGATTTCGTCCTCATGACGCCGAATGTTCTTGGCCTGGTAGTAAGCCCACTGGTCCGAAGACTTGGCCTGCAGCACCACTTCTTCGGTGTGGGCGCGATGCCCCAGCAGCGAAATCACCGCCACCAGCACGGCCAGCACCGCCATGGTCAGCGACACAGGCGCCATCCCCGCATGTTTCCCATGCTCTGCCTGTTCGTGCAGTTCGCCAAGTTCGTCGGCACTCATAGATCCTCCTGATAGCGTTCGATCCGATCACCAGACGCGGATCGTAAGCCCTCGATGTTACGGATTCAATCCCAGACAAGCAAGCGCTCGAGCCGGGCCCCAAGGTCTGAGGCCGAGGCCCGAGCCCGAGAGCCGAAGCCTGTTTCACTCCCCCATCACTTTCACGATTACCCGCTTATCCCTTTGTCCATCGAACTCCGCATAGAAAATCCGTTGCCACGTACCCAAGTCGAGCTTGCCCGAAGTAATCGGCACGATGACTTCATGGTGAATCAGCAGCGCCTTCAGATGCGAATCCCCATTGTCCTCGCCGGTTTCATGATGTTTGTAGTTTTTGCGGAACGGCGCCAGATGCTCCAGCCACCGGTCGATGTCCTCGATCAATCCGCTCTCGTTGTCGTTGACATAGACTCCCGCTGTGATGTGCATGGCCGAAACCAGCACCATGCCTTCCTTCACCGGGCTCTTGCGCACGATCTCTTCGACCTGCGGCGTGAGATGCACATACGCGCGATGTGTCTTGGTATGAAGCTTCAGGTATTCAGTAAGCACTTTCATTCCATCTCCTTGGGCTCTGGCCGTGCACACGATTCTATCGTTGCACCGCACCAAAGTCGGCTCCGGAGAGTCGTTCGTGTTCCATCGTGCCCTGAAACCCTTTCCTGCGGTTCCTGGCAACTCGCATGCTACTATCATGTCGATTTTCGATCTAAGCGAGGTCGATGTGTTGTGCAGTCGGTGCGGCACGAACTTGCCGGATGGTTCCCAGTTCTGCCTGAAGTGCGGAGAGCGTGTGCCTTCGCCTGTGAACGGCGCGGCTCTGGCAACTGTGCCCGTCGCGGCGCCGGCGAAGAAGCCGCGCCTCGGGCGGATCCTCCTGGGGGTACTCCTCGCCGTATCGCTGGCAGCGATCATGTGGGCTGGAACCAGTGAAAGCCCTGAGGCGCAGCAGGTGCAGGAGTTCGTTCGCTGGTCGCATGCGGAGACGATCGTGGACACGAATGTCCCGGTGAACCCGCACGGTTTCTCGTCCAGCAAGTTCGCCGTTCCGCAAGGTGCACTCAACGTAAGGATCACGGGCGATTTCGGCGCCTCGAGCCTGCGCGATGGGTACGAGAATCGCGGCACCAAAGAGATTAAGAACGACCGCGATCCTGGCATCGAAGCGTATGTATTGACCGATCCCGCCTTTGCAGTCTGGATCAGCGGATACTCAACGGCAACGTTATACGAAAGCGGCCCCGTCGCTGCGGGCAACCTCAACGCACCACTACCGGCGGGAGCAGGCGTCTACCACCTCGTGTTCAGCAACAAAACTTCATCCCGCGGCAAGACGGTTCACGCCACTGTGCTGCTGCGCTACAAGAGCTGGATGCCCGACGCGGTCGTGCGCCTGAAAGACCGATTCTGGAACTGGGTCGGCCTATGAATGGGGTTGGCCGGACGGAACGAATCTCGCCGTAAGCGTTACCGCATGGTCTCTTCGATTTCTGAAATCCAGTCAGGACGCTTCAGCACTTCGCGTGGCTTGGGCCCGTCGGCCGCGCCGACAATTCCATCTTGCTCCATCAGATCGATCAGATGCGCGGCGCGCCCATAGCCGATGCGCAGCCGCCGCTGCAGCAGGGAAGTGGAGGCCTTGCCAAACTCCACCACGAGTCGCACCGCGTCTGCATACAGAGGATCGTCCTCGGTGTTGCCGTCGGCTGCAGACCCTCCCTCAGCAGTCACTATGGCAGGGTCCTGCTCTTCCTTGGGAACTTCCAGGAACTGCTGCTGATATTCCGCCGAGCCTTGCGCCTTCCAGAATTCGACGACCGCGGCGATTTCTTTTTCCGTCACGAAGGGCGCATGCAGACGGTGCACCCGTGCCGAGCCCGACGGCAGATAGAGCATGTCGCCCTTGCCCAGCAGGGCCTCTGCGCCGTTGGCGTCCAGGATGGTCCGCGAATCCACCTTCGTGGCCACGCGGAACGAAACGCGGGCAGGGAAGTTCGCCTTGATCAGACCGGTGATCACGTCCACCGAAGGCCGCTGCGTCGCCAGCACCAGATGAATGCCCACGGCGCGCGCCATCTGCGCCAGCCGGGTAATGGATTCTTCCACGTTGCTCGAATCGAGCATCATCAGGTCGGCTAACTCGTCGATGATGATGACGATATACGGGATCGGTTTCTCGTCCGACTCTTCGTCGAAGAGACTCGGCGTCTCGCCCTGATCGAACAGCCGGTTGTACTGATCGATATTGCGCACGCCCTTCGCGGCCAGCAGCTTCAGCCGCCGCTCCATTTCGCGCACCGCGTTGCGCAAGGCGTTCGCTGCCAGTTTGGGCTCAGTGATTATTGGCGTGTAAAGGTGCGGCACCCCTTCGTAATTGCCCAGTTCCAGCCGCTTCGGGTCGACCAGAATCAAGCGCACTTGATCCGGCGTCGCCTTGTATAGGATCGACATGATGAAGGCATTGATAGCCACGCTTTTGCCCGATCCTGTGGATCCGGCAATCAATAAGTGCGGCATGCCATTGAGATCGGCGGTGACGATGCGCCCGTTGATGTCTTTGCCCATCGCCATGGTGAGCTTCGACTTCGAGCCCATGAACTCCTGCGACTCGATATTTTCGCGCAGCCAGATGATTTCGCGCTCGCGGTTCGGCACCTGGATTCCCACGGTGCTTTTGCCCGCCATGCGTTCCACCAGAATACTTTCCGCCTTCAGCGCCAGGCACAGATCGTCGCAAAGATTAGTGATACGGCTGTACTTGATCCCGGCTTCCGGTTTGAATTCAAACGTGGTCACCACCGGCCCGGGATTGATCTGCGTGATCTGCCCGTGAACTTCAAACTCGGCATACTTTTCCGTAAGCACCTGGGCGAGCAACTTGAGTTCGTCGGCGTCCACGGCTTGCTGTTCATCCGGACGCTGCAGCAGGCTGCTCGACGGCAACTTGTAGCCGCCGGCGATTCGCGGCATCGTGGTCTTGGCCTTGTGGCCGCTGTCGGCGCGCTCTTTGACTTCAGGATCTGCCAGTGCGTCCGCCTCGCCTTCGGGGGAAACATCCGTGGCCAGCGAGTCGGCCAGAATTCCACCGCTCGCCGAGGCAGGCACAGAGGCAACTTCACCGCGCTCTTCTGCCATCATCCGTTCAATGCCGGTGCGGCGGCCTTCGGCGGCAGCAGTGGACTGGGCGGGCGTCAGCCGCGTAGGAATCAACTGCGTTTTTACAATCGGTTTCGAGATCCGGCGCTTTTCCAGTTCCTTCTGCTGCCGCCGCTTGGCACGTTCTTCCTGCCAATCCTTGTATCGATTCCACAGAGCGACCACAAACGCAAACCGCGTCGGCGCCCACACGCGCAGCGAGGAAAAAGAAAACGCCGTCGAAAGATACAATGCAACCGCCAGCACCGTGGCGCACGAGATGTAGGCACCCACCAGGTTGACGTAATGGATCATGAAGTCACCCACCACGCGACCCAATAACCCTTCCACCGGAATAACGTGCAGCCAGCGCAGGTGTCCCGGCAGCAACGCCAGAAACGCGGGGACGAACGTCAGCAGCCAGACTCCGCCAACGCCCTTGGCCAGGGGAGACTGAATCGGCCGCGACCGGAACCACTTCGCGCCCAGCAAAGCCGGAAAAACGGGCAACAAAAATGCTCCAATGCCGAAGAACTGCAGCACCAGATCGGAGATCGAGGCGCCAACCACACCGATCCAGTTGCGGGCGGCGTGCGTTTCCGTAAGCACCGACGCGCTGTTGAACGAGGGGTCGAGAGGGGAATACGAAACCAGGGCGAGGAACAGGAGGAGCGCGAAGACGCACAACAAGAATCCGGTCAGCTCATTGAGCCGCCGGCTGTTGGTCGGGACGAAAATACCTCTTAGGAACCCCATGTGGGCCGGATCCGCACACCAAAGCTGCTTCTATCTTTGATGCACTTCCATCGGCCAGAGCCTTCTTATTATGCCAAGAACCGGCCGTTCGCACAATCGAGGAAATCGGCTGTAGTGTCCAATTGGTTTCCTGCTGCATTTCCGCGACAGCCGGAGCATTTGGCGCGGTCCGATGATTTCGGGCTGCTGATTCTTGGCGGCTCATTGCAGATGCCAGACAAACGCCAGGGCAATTACAGCCACGCCGAGAATGATGCGGTAAACAATGAAAATCCGCAGGCTGTTGGTCTGAAGATAGCGAACCAGCCACGCAATCGCGGCGTAGCCCACAATCGCGGAAATGAGAATTCCTACCAGAAAGGGCGTATGCATCCCCACAGGAAGGCCCTCTTTGCGGAGTTCATGTGCCTTTACCAGCGCGGCCCCGGCAATAATCGGAGTCGAGAGCAGAAAACTGAATCGCACGGCGGCTTCCCGCGTCAGGTTGCGAAACAAGCCAGCGGTAATGGTTGAGCCCGACCGCGAGACTCCAGGAATCAGAGCGGTCGCCTGCGCCAGCCCCACGACCAGGGAATCCGCGAGAGAGATACGGGTCAGCGGGTTTTCCACGCGGCTCACCTTTTCTCCCAGCCACATCAAAAGCGCCACCACGATCAGCGCCGCCGCGATCAACAGAATATGCTCGCGGAAGTAGTCCTCGGCGGAATGCTCCAGCAGTTTGCCCGCAATGGCCCCGGGAATGGTCGCCGCTGCCAGAAACCAAAGAAGCAGACGCTCTTCCTTCTGTTCGTCCGCGGTGAGGTCCACATCGGAGCCGCCGGCCTCGGAGAAGCGGACAACTTTTCCTCCCAGCGCGGCTCGCACAATCTGAAACCAGGTCCGCCGGAAGTAGAAAAGTACGGACAGCAAAGTACCAAAATGGAGCGCTACATCGAACGTGAGCTCATGAGCGGGTGAGAGTTCGTTCCAGCCTAGCAATCGCCGCACGATGATCAGGTGAGCGGAGCTGGAAACAGGGATAAATTCTGCAACGCCTTGCACAATGGCAAGAACAATAGCTTGATAGATGGGCAAGTGTTAGTCCGCCGTATTTCCGTAGGTTGGCACGCCTTGTTGAATATAGAAGACCAGGCGCTGCGCGCGCAAAGCCCAATCGCTGGTTCCATAATCGGTGACGATTTTCTGCGCCAGCGCGAGCGCCCGGGTCTTCGATTCTTCCGATTTTTTCTGATTGGGCTCTGTCTTGTAAATTTCAATCAGCGCGGATCGGCGCCAGGCGGCGTTGTACAAAGCCTCGGGCGCGGACGGCGATTGGGAATGTTCCCCGGCATACTTCTCATACATTTCGGCTTCTTTATCCGGGCACTTGGACGCGCCCTCCCATTCTCCGCACAGTTTGTTTTCCAGCAAATGAAACGCGGCCAGGTCAGCCCACTTGGTCCCAGGAAATTTCTTGATGACCAGCTTCATTAATTCCTCATCGATCTGCGCGCGCATATAGGCTTCGCGCTGGCGGGCGGAGGGGCGAGTCATGACGTCGCTGCGATCGATCTGCCAGCGAATGTCAGCGGCACGATAGAGTCCTTCGGCGGCCAGGGGCGAGTTTGGAAACAGGTCGTAGATGCGATAGTAAAGGCGCATCGCGTCCTGCGCTGCATCGCGGCGGCCGAGGCGGCGACTGGCTTGGTCTTCGGAGTCGGCAGCTTCGCCGAAGATGACCTTATCGCCGTTCGGAGTGGACATCGACACCAGCGCTTTGCCGAGCACCCAACCCGTGATGATCTTGCCCTCGGCTTCTTCTTCGGTATCGGCGTCCTTCTTAGGCTCGACCAGAATCGCCTCCACGTGCGTCCAGTCGCGGCTGCTGTCGAGGATGACTAGCTCGTGGCCGCGCCCAGCTTCACCCAGCTTGGCGGCGTCGGCGGCAGGCGCGACGCGGATAGCTTCTTCGTGCACCAGTGTGCCACGGGGGTTGCCGCCGAAGGCGACATTCGGGAAGCGGAGCGTAGTTACAACAATGAAAATCCTGACAAGAATGACGAATCGCAGTCTCATACCTAGATTATTGGCCGTATGAACGCTGGTTGCAACATCTCGCGCGGCCAGGCCATCGACCCAGCTGTCGCCGATGCGCCACAAAGCCGTCACTGGCGAATCTCTTCCAGCATGGTCGGTTCGATATTACCGCCCGAGAGGATGGCGACATTTACTTTTGTCCTCGGCAACTCGGGGCGGTGGAAGAGGAAGCCGGCGACCGCGACCGCGCCGCTGGGCTCGGCCACGGTTTCCGGATTAGCGGCGAGCAGCTTCATGGCCTGGCGAATTTCCCCCTCGGTAACAGTAATGATGTCGTCGACGAAGCGGCGGATGTGCTCGAAGTTGATCGTGCCCACACTCTGGGTGCGTAATCCGTCGGCGATAGTGCGTGAAACCTGCTCGGCAGGGAACTGAACAATCTTTCCCGCGCGCAGGCTGGCTTGAGCGTCAGCGGCGAGTTCAGGCTCGACCCCGATCACCTTCACCGCCGGCTTGCTCAGCTTGATGGCGGTGGCCACTCCGCTGATCAGGCCTCCGCCGCCGACCGGCGCGAATACAGCTTCGAGGTCCGGCATGTCTTCGAGAATCTCCAGTCCCATGGTGCCCTGGCCGGCGATGATCTGCTCGTCGTTGTAGGGAGGGACAATCACGTAACCGTGTACCGCCGCCAGCGCTTCCGCTCTGGTTTTGCGTTCGTCGCTGCCCGGGCCCACTAATACGATCTCGGCGCCCAGGGCCGCTGTGGCCAGGCGCTTGATGGCTGGAGCGTTGTTGGGCATGACGATGACCGCCTTCACGCCGAGCGCCCGCGCGGCATAGGCGACGCCTTGCCCGTGATTGCCGCTGGAATAGGAGATGACGCCGTGCTTGCGGTCTTCTTCCGACAAGGAGGCGATTTTGTTATAGGCTCCGCGCAGTTTGAACGCGCCGATGGGCTGCTGGTTTTCGGGCTTGAGAAAAAGGCGGCGGGGGTTGGATTCCTGAGGATGGAACTCAATCAGGCGCGTGCGGACGGCGATGCCGCGGATGCGGGCTTCGGCCTGATGGATTTGTGCCAGAGTGATCATGAGTGTAGGTCTGAAGCGCGTCGACTCTCAGTTTAAGCGATCCCGAATCCGTTTAGTTAGGTGGCAAGCGGGCTAGGCCAACCGGACAGCCAACACGCGGCTGTCCTCGTAGATGGCATCTCTCAGGGATTGACATCGTGATGTCTACTCATATAGCATCATGATGTGCGGACTACTCTTACTCTCGATGACGACGTGGCCAGCCTGCTGAACAAAGAGGCCCGCAAGTCCGGGGAATCGTTCAAGAACGTGGTGAATCGGTTCCTGCGTTTGGGATTGACGGCGAAGCCGCCGTCCCGAAAACGTTTTGTGGTGAAGCCCGCGAAACTGGGCCTGCCTCACTTCGAAAAGGTTGAGGAATTGCTGGAATATCTGGAAGGACCGGACCACCGGTGATCGTTGTTGACGCGAACCTGCTGATCTATTCCTACGACAGCGATTCGCCCCACCATGCGAAGAGCCGCGCATGGGTGGAGCAAGTCTTCTCGGACGTTGAGCCTGTGGGATTGTCGTGGCAAACCCTATCTGCCTTTTTGCGAGTGGTTACCAATCGCAGGCTGCCGGGATCGCGTTTGACGATTGAACAGGCCGCGCAAATTGTAGAAGAATGGCTGGCGCAGCCGAACGTGCGAATCATTGTACCCGGGGATGATCACTGGTCCGTCTTGAAACGAGTGATGGTCGAAGGGCAAGCCTCAGGACCGTTAGTCAGCGACGCCGAATTAGTTGCGTTGACAGTTGAATACGGAGCAGTGTTGTACACCGCGGACCGGGATTTCGCGCGATTCCCAGGGCTGAGATGGGTGAATCCGCTTAGCTAAATTTCCAGAATCACCGGCATAATCAGCGGCCGCCTCTGCGTCTGCTTCGAGATATACCGCTTCAGGTCGGTGCGGATTTTTTCTTTGATTACGCCGTAGTCGGCCTTTTCTTCCTGGCTCGACTGATCGAGCGTATCCATCACAATCTGGCGGGCGCCTTCGAGCAGGCCGTCTTCGCCGGGATTGAAGCCGCGGGTCACGATCTCCGGGGAAGTCTCGACCCGGCCGGTAAGCTTGTGGATGGCGATGATGGGCAGCACGATACCGTCTTCGCTGAGGTGGCGGCGGTCCTTGATAATCAGGTCTTCGACCACGTCGGTACGGTTGCCGGAATCGATGCAGACGCGGCCCACGTTGACCCGCCCGGCTTTGCGCGCGCCGAGTTCGTCGATCTCGAGCACGTCGCCGCTCTCGATCAGCATGACCTTGCCGACTGAACCGTGCATGGCCCCAGCCATCTCGGCGTGCAGCTTGAGTTGGCGGTACTCGCCGTGGATGGGAATGAAATAGCGCGGCTTGACCAGGTTGATGATCAGCTTTAGTTCGTCCTGGCTGGCGTGTCCGCTGACGTGGACGGGCGGGTAGGTGCCGTCGTCATAAATAACGTAGGCCTCGCGCCGGAAGAGATGATCGATCATGCGGTAAATCGTCTTCTCGTTGCCGGGGATAATGCGCGAGGAGAGCACGACGGTGTCGCCCCTTTCGATTTTGGCGTGTTTGTGGTTGTCGACGGCCGCACGCGACAGCGCAGACATGGGTTCGCCCTGAGTCCCGCTGATCAGCACGCAGACTTTTTCCGGAGGGAAATTCTTCATCTCGCCGGGATTGATAACCAGGCCTTCGGGAATTTCTATATAGCCAAGGTCTTCGGCGATCTCCGACGAGTTGTTCATCGACCGGCCGATGAAGGCGATTTTGCGTCCGTGAGCGTGAGCCAATTCAACCGCCAGCTTGATTCGATGAATCGACGAGGAGAAGCACGAAATGAACAGGCGTCGCTGGGTGTGTGCGAAAATTTCGTCAAACTTGCGGCGCACCGCGCGCTCGCTCGGTGTATAGCCTTTGCGCTCGACGTTGGTGGAATCCTGGAACAGCGCCAGCACCCCGTTCTTGCCGTATTCGGCGAACGAGTGCAGATCGAAAAGTTTGTTGTCGGTGGGCGTGGGATCGACTTTGAAATCGCCGGTATGGATGATGACGCCGAGCGGCGTATGAATCGCCAACGCCACGCAATCCACCAGGCTGTGCGTCACATGAATGGGATGAATGGTGAACGCGCCCGCTTTGAAGCGCTCGTTGGGGCGCATCTCGCGCAGGTCGGCGTCGTCGAGCAGGCCGTGTTCGTCGAGCTTGTCTTCGACGTAAGCCAGCGTGAACTCCGTGCCCCACACCGGAACTTTCAGTTCAGAAAGAATCCAGGGCAGCGCGCCAATGTGATCCTCATGGCCGTGGGTGAGAATAATTCCCCGCACCTTTTGCCGGTTTTCGATCAGATAAGAAATGTCAGGGACGACAATGTCGACGCCGAGCAGTTCGACCTCGGGGAACATGAGGCCGGCGTCGATCACGATAATGTCGTCACCCCAGCGCACGGCCATGCAGTTCATGCCGAACTCGCCCAGGCCGCCGAGGGGAACTATCTGCAGTTTTCCAGTTGGCATTTGTGAGTAAGCATGATGCTAGCACAGGCGTGCTCTGCCAAGCGGCGAACTGCCGGCACCGAAAGTCTCAGACGGGATCGATGCTGGCGTAGTTCCCGTAACCGATTTGGGAAGGGCACGGCTTCCAGCCGTGCCGCCTGGCCCGCAAGACATGCGCGGGCTTTAGCCCTTGAGGTTTCGCCCGTCCACCCCCATTTCTCAGGACAAGTTCAGTTCTGGCCTTTCCCACGGCGCTAGGGTAACGTGGACTAATGCCGGAAGATCGCAAATCCTGGCTGCGGCGGCGCGTGGAAGGTGCTTTGGTCAAAGGGCTCACGCGCGCTTACTCGACGGTGCAAGTAAACCCCGACAAATTCCTGCTGCAGCTGCGCACCGCTTACCGGATGCCCATCAGCGGATATCACGGCGTGTATTCGCTGGATATCGGGGAAATCGATGTGATTGCTGACGAGATTATCCGCAGCGGCATGAAAGTGGCCGGGATCGAAGGCGCGGGTTTCGGTCTCGGCGGCCTGATCACCATCGTGCCCGACCTCGGCATACTTTCGGCCATCACCATGCGCACCATCCAGAAGCTAAGCTTGGTGTACGGGTTTCAATTCAATACCGACGCGGAGATCGCTGAATTGTGGATTGCGGCGGCCAGCGCGGCCGGAGTCGACGTGGGGCGCGAGTTGTTGGAAAAAGAAGTGGTCAACAAATTCGTCCCGAAAGTCATTCAGCGTATTGCGGCCAGCGCCAGTGGAGAGATTGTGGAGAAGTGGGCGGGGCGGGTGATTCCGCTGCTGAGTTCGGCCATCGGCGCCGCTTTGAATTACTGGTTCGTGCGCGCGTGGGGCGAGCGCGCCAAGGCGCATTTCCGGCAGCGGCACATGCTGCTGCGGCAAAAGGCCCAGCTGGCAATCGCGGTGCCGCAAGGGCAACCGCGTCTTCCCGCGAGCACAAGTTAGCCGAACCACGCAGGGACCGGCCTCGTGTTGGGGACGGGCACTCGTAAGGGGACGGGCACTCTTGCAAGCTTGCCCTGAGCGAGGCCGAAGGGTCCGCCGAGCGCAGCTCGGCAGCCCTCCCGTGAAGAGGCACCCACCCGTACGTCCAGCCCCTTACGATCAATCCAATGCAAACAACCCTGTGATAGAAAAGAACAGGATGCTCATTTTCCACTGCTCAGCAATTCTTTTCGATCTGGATGGAGTTCTGGTCGATTCCACACGCTCGGTGGAGCGCCACTGGCGCGCCTGGGCGCAGCAAAAAAGCGTGGACGCAGAAAAAATCATGGCCATCGCCCACGGCGTGCGCGCGATTGAAGTGATCCGCCAAGTGGCTCCGCATCTCGATGCTGCCGCCGAAGTGCGGGAAATCGAAGCCCGCGAAGTCACCGACCGAGACGGCGTGGTTGTGATGCCCGGTGCAGCGGCGCTTCTCGCATCGATTCCCGACGGACAGTGGGGCGTAGTGACGTCGGGGACCCGGCTCTTGGCCAGTGGACGCCTGTGGTTGATGGGCCTGCCAGTCCCAAAAGTTCTGGTGACCGCCGATGACGTTGCCAACGGAAAGCCGCATCCCGAGCCATATTTGAAGGGTGCGGAACTGCTGGGCGTGAGTCCTGCGGATTGCCTTGTGATTGAAGACGCCCCCGCAGGAATTCAGTCAGCGCGCGCGGGAGGGATGAAGGTAGTAGGCATTACGAGTACGTATGGAGCGGATGCCTTGGCGCACGCCGATGCGGTGATTGGGAGACTTGAGGCGATTCACGTGGCGGTGAATGGGGCTGGGAAGTTACGGATTGAGATTCGATGATCTTCTGCGTGCGACACCTAGCGCGACGTATCCAGCGCGAGCATGTCTGCGAACTCGTCGACGTTGCCGGCGCAGCGTACCCAGACGTTTGGCTGCGGCTTCCGCCAGTGTAGGCGGATGACGGTTGGTTTTGAGCGATCCTGCCAGTAGTCGAGTAGGATCGGAGAATCGGAACCAATACCGAAATCGCCAATCTCGACGGATAGCTCCGGCGATATTTCCTCCAGTGCACCAAATCTCGGCCAGAACTTGCCGGGGCGGCCTACCACTTTAGAAACAGCGTGAAATGGGGGCGTGTAGAGGAAGATCGTGTCTTGTTTCGGGCGCGAACAACTGAATGCGCTCTTTCGGAACGATAGAGTTGATGTTTTTTCGCAGGGCCTCTGTTTTGGTCTGAGGCCAAAGTCCAGACTCTATCAGCGCAAGAAGACGTCTCGGCAGCGGTAAGCCGTCCACCTTCGTGAATTCAGTATCCATGCCTCTGCTAGTTCCACTAGTCAGCTACCGGAGCCAATCTTCCAGTTCGATTCCGCGGTCGGTCCTTTCGTCGCGATACTTTACGATCACCGGAGTATAGAGCGACAGATTCCAATCTGCGGCCGCTCCCTTTTTCACAGCCCGTGATCCAGGCACGACCACGGCGCCTTCGGGGACTTCGAGCGGAGCGTCCGCAGTCGCCCGGTAGACTTCGCCGCGTACCAGGTCGTACAGCGGAGTCGAACGCGTCAGAATGGTCCCTGCGCCCAGCACGGCCCGCGCCCGCACCAGCGTCCCTTCGTAGACGCCACAGTTGCCGCCGACCAGCACGTCGTCTTCGATGACGACGGGAGTGGCGTTCACCGGTTCGAGCACGCCGCCAATCTGCGCCGCGGCGCTGAGATGCACGCGCTTGCCAATCTGCGCGCACGAACCGACAAGCGCATGCGAATCGATCATGCTGCCTTCGTCCACGTAAGCGCCCACGTTGATGAACATGGGCGGCATGCAGATGACCGAGGGAGCGACGTAAGCTCCGGCGCGCACCGACGAGCCGCCCGGAACCACACGCACCCGGTCAGCCACGGAAAATTTGCGAGCAGGGAAGGTATCCTTATCGACAAACGACAGGCAGACGCCACTGCCCATCTCGGCGAGTTCTCCGAGTCGGAAACCGAGCAGAATGCCTTGCTTGACCCAGGCGTTGACGATCCAGCGGCCGTCGATTTTTTCCGCCGCGCGAATTTTGCCTTGGGTGAGCGCGTCGCGGAATTCCAGGAATACGCGTCGCGCCTCAGGATCGCGCGCACCTTCGCTGAGTGCAAATAATCGTTCGATGGAGGATTGCAACGATGACATGCCGGGAAAGTATAGAAGATTTCAGATTTTAGATCGCAGATTTCAGTTTGAGGGGCAGCACGCCTTGGAATGCATGCCCCTCAAGCCGAGGCAATCTGAAATCTGCAATCTTGAAATTTCAAATCTGCAATCGCTTTCCTACACGCACTTGCACTCGCTACGAATCAAAATCCCAGTCATGCCGTGTGCAGCCTCTCGAGCCTCACCCAGCGCCGCATAAGGACCATGCCAGCGGGCGTGGTTGGTATCGTGGCCGGCGGGACGCCCCTTGCCGTGGCTGCACTGGCCGCACGACCCGCGATGCAGCACGATCTTGTGCGGTCCGGCCGCCCAGTTTTCGTAAATATAGAACTCCACCGCTTCAGCTGCGGGTCCCGCGGGCTTGGTGATCAAGCCAACCTCGGTGGCGACCTTCTGCAAACGCGACCGAGTGTCGCGCCGCATGGGCAACAACGGCAGGCGGTAGACTTCTTCAATTTTGCCCATCATCGCCAGGACGGCTTTCACCGGCAGCGGGCTCGACTCGATGAAGTTCGCAGACATCAGCGGCAGATATTTGCGATGAAGCGCGCGTGCCGTCGTCCAATCGTCACTTAGCGCCGCGCGAGTCAGGGCCGACATTTCGTGCGGGATCTCGTTGGCCACCACCGAAATCACTCCCACGCCACCCAGCGCGATCACGGGGAGCGTTACGGCGTCGTCCCCGGAAAACACCAGAAAAGTTTCCGGCGTGCTGTGGATGGCTTCTGCAATCTGCGTCATGACCCCGCTGGCTTCTTTTACGCCAACGATATTGGGAATCTCCGCCAGTCGCGCCAGCGTTGCAGGCTCAAGGTTCGCTCCGGTGCGGCCAGGCACGTTGTAGAGAATGATCGGTTTCTCCTCAACCGCCTCGGCGATCGCCTTGAAGTGCCGGTACTGTCCCTCCTGCGTGGGCTTGTTGTAATAAGGCGAAGCGGTAAGAATGGCGTCGACGCCCGGACGCGCAGCCACTTCTTTGGCCTTCTCAACCGCCTCGTGCGTGGAATTCGAGGTTGCCCCTGCGACGATCGGCACGCGTCCGCCGACCACTTCGATGGCGGTGTCGATCACAAAGAGCCATTCGTCGTGCGTAAGAGTGGGAGTCTCGCCAGTGGTGCCGCATGGAACCAGAAAATCAATGCCGGATTCCACCTGCCACGTCACCAGCTTCCGAAACGCAACGTCGTCGATGGACCCATCCTGATGAAATGGCGTTACCAGTGCTGTCCCACAACCACGGAGTTGCATAGGAATAAGATAGCGCGAATGGGGAGCGGATGGAAAACCGCTCAAGCGGGCGGATCAGCTCAACTGCGCTTGCAGTGCTGCTCACCTGTTGCGTTCCCTTGCGGGTTAGGGCCGATTGGTCCCAGACTGTTCGCCTGAGTTGCCCATGCTTCGGATGAGCTCGTCCAATTGGGCTTCGAGCGCGCTGAGTTTGTCCTGCTCGGTCCTTAGCTCGTGCTCCGCCTGGATTTCCGTCGTCTGCTGTTGCTGCTCTATGTTTCCAGCGATTTCGAGTTCGGATGTAGCGTGCTTGACCCTGTCCTGTATATCCGTCTGTTGCTGTGGGTTCTCAGCGGAGCTGAGCGCGTCCTCAAGTCGCTTGACCTCGAGCGCCAGTTCCTTCTGTTGGACGTGTGTATCAAGCAGTTTCTGGCGAGCGTTATTTAGGCGGTCCGAGGATCGTGCAATCGCTCCCTCCTGCAGTTGGAAGCGCGCCAGCAGGATCTGCATGGTTTGAGTTCTATTCAGCGATACCCGCAAGTCCTGACGAAGTGCGCGCACTTCGGTCAGAATAGCCTGTAATGTCTGCGCATCGGATGGGGCGGCTTGAGCGCAGGCAGCAGCGCACATTCCGAATACTACAGGCAAGAGAAGAAATACTCGTCGCATGTTGACCCTCCTCTGAAATCGGTGCAAGAACAACTACAACTCCCGCCACACATCCTTGAAATCGTAGAAGCCCTTCTTACCCGCAAGCCACTCCGCCGCGCGCACCGCCCCTTCGGCGAAGCCGCGGCGGGACTTGGCGTCGTGGCAGAGATAAATCCTGTCCGCCGAGGATTCGAGGAGGACCTCGTGCATTCCGACCACCTCTCCTTCGCGGAAGGAAGTGATTTCAAGGTCGTCCTGCTTGCCGCTGCCTTCGCGCATTACCTGCTGAAGGACGATCGCCGTGCCCGACGGCGCGTCTTTTTTCTGCGCGTGGTGCCGCTCGAAAATTTGTCCCGAGTAGCCGTGTTGCAGAGCGGCCGCGGCGGCGCGGGCGGCGTCATAAAACAGGTTCACACCGACGGAAAAATTCGAGCCGTAGAGAAAGCCCGTTCCAGCTCGCTCGACCTGCTGGCGGACTCGGGCGAGTTCCGAATACCAGCCCGTGGTGCCAACGACCATGCTCTTGCCGGCGCGCAGGCAGGCCTCGATGTTGGCAAGCACGCAGTGGGGTGCAGTGAAGTCGATGACGAGGTCGATGCTGCCGAGATTCTCCGTGGTGAGGGCGGCCCCGTCGGCGTTCTCTCCGGCACCGGCAATTTCGATCCCGTGCTGGCGCTCGCGGGCAACTTCCGCAACCAGCGATCCAGTTTTCCCGCGGCCCAGAATCAGGAGTCTCATAGCAGCTAAAATAGGCCGGCACAAAGCCTCTAACCACAGAAGCTTCGCCAAGAAAACCCGCGAAGATCCACAAGGAACACTCTCAGCGATCTTTGCGGCTTTTCTCTGCGATCTTCGCGGTTAAAAGCTTTTGATCTTCTCGCAACCTACGCGAATACTTCCGGGTCCGGATCAGCAAAAAAAGTCTTGTGCAGCCGCTGGACCACTTCCGGCACTTCGTCCTCTTCAATCACAAACGTTAAGTTAATCTCCGAAGCCCCCTGCGAAATCATACGAATCTTTTTATCTGCCAGCTCGCGAAATACCTGCGCCGCCACGCCCGGCTTTTCGCGCAGGTTTTCGCCCACCAGGCAGACAATAGCCTTCCGACCTTCATATTTTACGTCGGCCAGCTTCGACAAGTCGGCGGCGAGCGCCGGAATCGCCTGATTGGAATCCACGGTCAACGAAACGCTGACTTCCGAAGTGGAAACCACATCGACCGAGACTTTGTGCCGGTCAAAGGCCTCGAAGATCGCTTTCAGAAATCCGTGAGCCAGCAGCATGCGTGGCGCCGCGACTTCGACAATCGTGATGCGCTTTTTGGCGGCGATGGCCTTGAACAGGTTGCGTCCCTGCGGAGCGCGGGTGGTAATGCGCGTGCCTTCGCAAGACGGATTGCGCGAGTTCAGCACATAGACCGGAATATTTTTCTGGATAGCGGGCAGCACCGTGGCGGGATGCAATACTTTCGCCCCGAAATAAGCCAGCTCAGCCGCTTCGTCGAAACTGATGACCTTGATGCGCCGCGCGTCCGGACAGATTCTGGGGTCGGTGGTGAGAATGCCATCCACGTCAGTCCAGATGTCGATACGCTCGGCATTCAAGCCGGCGCCAAAAATCGCCGCGGAAAAATCCGACCCGCCGCGCCCGATCGTGGTAGTAATGCCGGCGCGATTCGACCCAATGAAGCCGCCCATCACCGGTACTTTACCGGCGTCAAGCAGCGGCTGCACCCGTTCTCGCAGGCGCGCATTGGTTTCCTCGAACTGCGGAATCGCTTGCATATAGTCGCTGTCGGTGACCAGCACGTCGCGAGAATCCACATGGACGCCGTTCAGTCCGCGGGCGGCAAACGCCGCCGCCACAATGCGGCTGGAAAGCGCTTCGCCGAAAGACGCCACGTGGTCCGTAGTGCGAGGCGTGATTTCCCCCACGGCGGAAATGCCGCGCAGCAATTCGTCCAGCGCCTCGAAGTCGGCGCCCAGTTCGGAATGGAATTCGGTGAAAAGCGCCGTCCCCAATAGCTCGCTGGCCGTGTTGTAATGCCGCTCCTGCAGCGACCGGCAAAGTTTGAGCGCGGTCTTGCGCTCGCCGGCGCCGGCAGCCTTGGCCATGGTGAGCAGCGTGTCGGTAACCTTGGCCATAGCGCTCACCACCACCACGGGTTTTTGTGCCAATCGGCTTTCGACGATCGAGGCCACGCGCTCGATCGCCTTCGCATCTTCGACCGAAGTGCCGCCAAACTTCATCACGATCATCGGCAGGGTTTCCTGGAAAGCGTGATGCGCGCCGCGCCGAAAGCGCTCGTTCTCCGCGTGCCGATCAAGAATTTGCAACTCATATCGAAGGTACTTGGGATTCTACAACACGGCCTTTGTTCGGAGCCGGGACGACCAGAGGACGACTGGAGCATTCCCCCGCCCCCGCCGATAGAACCAATGGGAGATATCCTATGCCGGAACTGCGCCAGAATTTCTTCACTAAGGAATGGGTCATCATCGCCACCGAACGCGCCAAACGGCCGGAGGAGTTAGCGACGCACCGGCCCGTTCAGCCTGTGCCCAAGTTCGTAGAATCCTGCCCCTTCTGCCCCGGCAATGAAAGCAAGACGCCGGCCGACGTCCTGCGGCTCCCCGTGAACCTGGCCGAACCGTGGACGGTGCGCGTGATTCCCAACAAGTTCGCCGCACTATCCAGCGAGGCCCAGCCCACGCGCAGCCTGCAGCATTTGCGGCGCCGCATCAACGGTTTCGGATTTCACGAAGTCATCATCGATGGTCCCGACCACTCCGGCTACATGGCCCTGCTGCCGGACGCGCACGTGGCCAACATTCTGCGCGCCTACAAGGAACGCTATAACACGTTGAGCATGGACCAGCGCGTGAACCACATCACCATCTTCAAGAACCATGGCGCCGATGCGGGCGCGAGTCTTGCGCATCCGCACTCACAGCTGATTGCGACGCCCGTGATCCCCAGCCAGGTCCGGCACCGGCTGTTCGAAGCCCTGCGCCACTATGACGACGTGGGCGAATGCATGTTCTGTCACATGGTGGAGCGCGAAATCGAAGACCAGACCCGCATCGTGATCAAGAGCGAACATTTTGTGGCCATGGAAGTCTTCGCCGCGGCCACTCCCTTTGCCACTCACATCTTTCCCTTGCGCCATGCGGCCAGCTTCGGTGACATCTCCGCGCCCGAGATAACCGACCTCGGCCGAGTCCTGCGCACATTATTGGGGAAGATTTACATCGGCCTGGAGAATCCCGACCTGAATTTCACCATCCGCAGCGGCCCTGCCGAATACGCCGGGGCGCGCCACTTTCACTGGTATCTCAGCGTCATCCCGCGTCTCACGCGCATGGCGGGATTCGAACTGGGCTCCGGCATGTTCATCAACACCGTGCTGCCGGAAGCGGCAGCGGAATTCCTGCGTAACGTGGCTGCAGATAAAGCCGCCGGGGCGGGCGCCGGAGCGTAACTGGATCAACCGCAGAAGAAGACACGGGGTTCAACAGAACGACCAACAGAACGACCACCCAGCGACCGGTGAAAACTCCTGCTATTTTCTCGGCGCGATTTCGCTGCCTAACCGGTACTCGTTCAGCGGCCCAAACTTTCGCTTCTCGGCATACAGCCGCCAGCGCCGGAAGACGATACGCAGGCTGGCCATCACCGGAATCGAAAGATAGATTCCCAGAATGCCTGCGACTTCGCCCCCAGCCATCACCCCGAAAATCGCTGCCAGAGGATGCAGTTCCATGCTTTTCCCCATAATGCGCGGCGACGAAACGTAATCCTGGGTGAGCCGCCAGATCCCGAGAAATATCACCAGCGCCAGCCAGTGCTGGTAGCCGAGCAGCAGGGAGACGCTCACGATGGTCAGCGCCGCCACCAGCGGCCCGACCACGGGCACGAACTCCATCACTCCGCCCAGCGTGCCCAGAACCAGGGCATAGGGCACCCGCATCACGCCCAGAAACACTGAGTACATCACCAGCGTCAGCGCGGCCAGAGTCAGCTGGGCGCGGATGAAGTGGGCCAGCATCTGATTCAGATCGCCGAGCACGCCTTCCAGAAATTCCCGCTGCGGCCGCGATTGGATCGTCGCCAAAAGAAAGTCGCTGAAGGAGCGGCCATCCCGCAAAAAAAATATCGACAGTAGCGGAACCACCAGGAAGAGCCACGCTTGTTTAGCCACATCCGCGATCCGCAGCCCGATGCGCTGGGCCAGTTGCGTGATGTCGTCGCTATGGCTGGCCAGAAAAGATTGCACCAGTTCTGTACTCTTCTGACTCCAGCCGCGGTCTCTGCCCAGTTGCTCGGCGAGCTGGCCGGAACTGAGTTGCGCAATCAGCGTGGGCAGCGTATGCCCCAGGCGTCCGCCCTCCCGTGTAACCTTCGGACCTACGGACACGAAAAAGACCACCACCAGCGCGAACAACAGGGCATACATCACTGCGATGGCGCGCACTCTCCCCCGCAGCACCTTTTCCAGATGGCTCACCATCGGACTCACCAGGTAGGCAAAGAAAATCGCGAAAAGAAAGGCGATGAGAGTTTGGCGGGTCACATAAAGGAAACCCAGCCCAACGGCGAACAACAGCAGCGTGATCAGGACGCGCGCCGTACGTGAGTCAGTCAGCAGCAACAGTTTTTTCCTGGGCGGCCCGCACTCTGCCGCTGAAACGTCCAGACTAACCGAGCACAGCTAATCCCGCACTACTTCTGTGTTATCGGCCGGAATCGCAACCTTTATCAGTTTAAACTGATCGTGTTCGTCCAGCCACATGGCCCAGTCAAAGCCGTCGCCGCGCAGGTTCAGGCGCAATAGCTCCCGCTCCGCTCCCCGAATCGTAACCTTCTCCTTGCCCACCAGTTCCATGCGCACACTCATGGAATTGCGGTCCTGGGGCACCAGCGCCCCAAAATCCGCTGGTTCGCAATGGCGATGGCCGTTCTCGTCTTTGCAGGGAGCGATCTGCAGATATTTCCAGGCCAACACTTCCCGGTGCACGAAGAAATTGTTGTCGAGAATGGGCGTCACAGTCGGTAACAGAAAGGCCTGCTCGGCAGGTTTTGCCCCGGCCGAAGTCGAGATCCGCTCCTTCAAAAACTCTTTGTCGGGAAACACGCTCAGCGAACCGCCGGAGGACTGGCTCCAGTCATAGCGCAGCAACTCGCTGTTGGCCGTCATTTGCATATCTGACTTTTGGCTGCCTGATTCCTGCCCGTCCGTCCCTTTCACTTGCGACTTGATGTCGGTGACTCCGTTTTGCTGCTCAATGTGGAAAGTCTCGCTGGCAACGCGCTGCCCTTTGATGAAGACGCCAAACGTGCCCGAATCAATGATCTGGTTGGCCGCAGGTTTCGCTTTGTCTTTTTTGTCCGCCCCATGCGCGAAGATCGCCAGGCAAGAAATCAGACTCAGGACCAGCGCACGCTGCATTCTTGTTTCGAACTTCACTCGAAGTCTCCTTGTTCCGTGCGTGTGGCGATTTCCTTCAACCCCAGCGTTCCCGCGATCTCGGCCACGATCGCCTCGACCGCGCGGCTGCCGGTCTGAATCGTCAGGGCCGCTTTCGAATAATTTTCGCGGCGAACCGCATAGAGCCGACGAAACTCTTCCGAACTCCTGAGCAGCGGACGTTCCGCTCCCGTCTCGCTGGACTGCGCCGAACAGCGCTGCCACAATTCTTCGACCGGAGCGTCCAGAAAAATCGTTAGCGCGCCGGATGCCCGCAGCATTGCAGCGTTCTCTTTCTTTGCGAAAGCGCCGCCGCCCAAGGCCACGATTCTCGCGCTGCCGCCTCGCAGTTCCTCGATCACATCCGTCAGCGCGGCCCGCTCGGCTCTGCGGAACGCCGGTTCTCCCAGGTCGCGGAAAATCTCAGCCACGGTGCGCCCTCGTGCGCGCTCGATCCGGTGGTCCAAGTCTTCGAACCCCCAACCCAACCGGCGTCCCAGGGCCTGCCCCACCGTGGTCTTGCCCGCGCCCATAAACCCGACCAGGAAGATCGCTTGCGGCGTGCTCGTGTCCGGCACAGGCAGGCCCGCACGTCGAGCAGTCGACCGCGCGCGAGCCGCCGCCCCTCTGGGCGAACCCTTCTTGTCAGAATGCGTTCTGCCAAGGCGCGCCTTGTCAGAGCCCCCCTTGGAGCGCCGCGATTTCTTTTTCGTTGCTATTTGTCTGAGCGTTTCTTGAGGTGAATTTTACCACTGAAGGTGCGCAGCACCACTGTAGACGATACTGCGGCCCGCCCCATGGTACCTACGAAGGCACGTCCCTCTTTGATGGCGAACCAGTTGTGGGATTTGGGTTGAAGAGGTATTTCGTCCTGCACATCGCCCTTTACCGATCGTGCGCTTACGTCGGCGGACGTAGAGTCCGGAACCGTGGCGTCGATATTGCCGCTATGGCTGGTCAGCCGGTATTCTCCGCTGCCGCTGAAGTCGCCGCTGTAGTGAATGTTTCCGCTGGTGGAGACCACTTGCACCAGCTGTCCATTGACTTCTGTCAGAGTAACTTCGCCGCTCAGTGAATCGACTTCCACGTGCCCGTCCTGCACATTGTTCATGGTGACGGCTCCATTCAGCGTCCGCACATGCACGTGCGCGTCGGAAATATCGCGCACGTCCATGTTAGCTCCAGCGCCTTCCATGGTCAGGTCGCCATGCAGTTTCTGCGCTGACAACGGACCCGTCGAGGAGTGCAGCGTCACGCTGGCATCGGCGGGCACGAACACTTCATAGTCCACGCGTCCCGATTGCGCATCCGCGCCCGGCAGCAGATGCGACTGCACGTCCACGCGGTTTCCGGTCTGGGTGTTGTCGACTTCGACCTTGTCGGAATGCAGCACCGCATTGATCACCACAGTGTTGCTCGACGATGGCCGCACCGAGATCGATCCGTAAGGATTGTTCACCGAGATGCCGGCTTTCGGCCCCACGTTGAAGTGGTATTCCTTGCGGGCCTCAGCCACCAGAGTTCCCGCCACCACCACTCCGATTGCGACCAGCTGTATCGTACGGCTGCTCATAAGGTTCCCCGAATTTTCTGTCCCGTGTTCGTCTTCCTGAATTCGTTTTCCCACGGCGCCGCTGCGGGCCGATGGCTGTCTATTATGGCAGAGAGCGGTCCATGGCCATTTCAAAAAGCATGGCTTTCTGTTGATAGGCTTCCAACAGCGAGCGGCGCGATTCTTCGTCGTTCGGGTTGGAGTTCACGATCGTCTGTGCGTCCCGAATATATTCGTTGGCGCGGCGGAGATTGTCCACGTACTGCGCGCGGATCTCGGGAGTCTGATTCTGGATTTCCTGCAGCAGGTCGTCGTCATTGAGACCAGCCGGATTCAAATCGGCCACGTTCATTCCCGCCATCGTCTCGGTGGCCGATGTTGTCCTGGCCAAGGGAGCGATATGCTCGCTCAGTTGATGCACCAGCGAGCGCTGGTTGACAAAAAACCCCACCGCGATCAGCAAGGCCGCGGCCGCAGGTACCAGCCAACCGCGCCATCCCCAGCCCGCCGCGAATGAGGACAAGCCGCGCGCGGAAGCGACGCGGGACGGAACGCCTGCAGGTTTTGACACAAGAGGCTGACTCGTCTGAGGACGAATCAGCCCTTCTTCTCGCAAAGCGATTTCAATCGAATTCCACACCCGAGGGCTGGGTTCTTCACCCGCGCGCAATGCTGACGCCGAGACCGCGATAAGGTCCAATTCCGCAACCAGCGCCGAACAAGCTGCGCAAGTCTTCAGATGAGACCGCTCTTCCGTCCATTCGGCGATGTTGAATTCTTCCGCTCCGGCCAGACTGCGCCGCAGATCAACGCAATTCATACTGCTTCTCCCCAAGCCTGCATCCAGTCTACTGCGATTTCTGTGCCGTTCGCAGCGCTTGCGCCTCTTGCCAAGTTACCAGTGTTCCCACTTACCCGGGGGGTACCCACGTCTCGCTCGGGTGCCCCATGTCTCGCCGTTTTTGCGAGACGTGGGGATTTTGACTCCCCGTTTTTAAAACCCCGCTCAAGATTTCCCGGCCTTTTCGGCTCTTTGCATCTTGAGCAGGTCCCGCAACTTCATGCGTGCCTTGTGCAACTGCGACTTGCTGTTCCCGATCGAACATCCCACGATGCCGGCGATTTCATTGTGCTCGTAGCCTTCCACATCGTGCAGGACGAAAATGGTGCGATAACCAGGAGGGAGATCGTTAACCGCTCGCTGTAACTGCAACCGGTCGATCGATCCAGACAAAGCAACATCATCAGCCCCGAAATCTTTTTTCAGCGAATCTTCTTCGCCGCCTTGCGTGGTTTCTTCCAGCGAAACCACCGGAAGGCCTTTCTTTCTCAGGTGCATCAGCACCACGTTCACTGACAGGCGATGCAGCCAGGTCGAAAATGCCGACTCGCCGCGAAACGTCGCGATCTTGCGATACAGCTGCAGGAACGCTTCCTGGGTCAGGTCTTCGGCCTCGGCCGTGTTCGCCGTCATCCGCAGGCAGAGTGAATACACACGCCGCTTATGGCGCTCGTAGAGGGCCTGGAACGCTTCCGCGTCGCCTAGCTTGGCTCTTTCGATCGCGTCGGCTTCACTGAGTTCGTTGCCCTGCCGTTGCTTGGGGTCGGTCAAGTTGCCTTTTCCGGCCGCACTTGATCAGATGCGGCATAAGTAGCTTTGCGTTGTATGGCTTGCGCGGGTTCCAACGAGCACGAAAGTAACTGCAACCTTCAGAATATCAGAGCTTTTCTACCGATCTCGGGATATCTGAAACCTCTCCCCTCGACATGGAAAGCCCTTTGCTTTTTGGGGCTTGCGCAAAGCGTCCTTGGAGCCCGCTGGTCGGCCTCCCGATTTTAGACGTGAAATCTTCGAAAATCGGTAGCCTTCGTCGCGTCTAACCGCCCTTGCCGGAAGCCGTGATCGTCTCCAATCCGTGACCATGCGGTCCAGTCTCGCGGATTCGGAGAAGGATGGCCAGCGCCATCCCCACAAATCCCAGCACCGAGAAAATCCACATGCCCAAGGCGTACCCTCCGGGATTCTGCAAGCCCGCGCCGGCATAATCGTTAGCCTTGCCGATGAGCAGGTTCAACAGGAAGAATCCAATCTGCTGAATCAGCGTCATCAAGGCGTATGCCGTGCCCAGACGGGACTGTTCCACGATGTATGCCACCGACGGCCACATGACGGCCGGGATCAGAGAAAATGCGATTCCCATCAGCGTCACCGGCACAAACAGCGACACGTTGCTGTAGGCCATGATGAGGTAAACCGGCATCAGCAACAACGACCCAAACATCATGAACCAGGCGCGTTTTCCCACCCGGTCGACCAGCAGCCCACATAGCGGCGTGGCAATCATAGCCGCGAAGGGCAGAAGACTGTTAAAAAAGCCGGCTTTCTCCTGCGCCATCACCCGGACTGCTTCCAAGGCGGCTACGCCACCCTGGCCAGCGAGAATCTTGTTGGTGAAGAAGTCGATGGCAAAAGTGCGAAAAGGGAAGATAGCCGAATAAAAAGTAAAACAGAGGCCGACCACCAGCCAGTACGATCCGTCGAAGCGGAATATACCGCGGAACTCCAGTTTATCGATCGAACCCGCCTTGCCCAATTCATACCTGGCTTCCGCGCGACTTTCCAGCAGCCAATAGATCAGGGAGGTGACTACGCTGAGAACTCCAGCTCCAACTGCCAACAGCAGCGGCCCGCGCCAGCTTGGCGGTCCGGAAGGACCTTGCGGGTAAAACACCGAGTTGGCCCAGGTGGGGGAGTTGTCGGCCGCCACCGAAGCCAGACGCGCGATGGTCAGGTTGATGCCAAAGGCGAAACTGAGCTCCTTGCCCCGGAACCACTTGGCCAGGGCGGTGGTGACGGCCACGATCATGGATTCCGCGCCCAGGCCCAGCACGGTCCGGCCGGCGATCATTACCGGCGCTTGACCGCGAGCTGCCGTCAGCAGCGCCCCCAGCAAGCAGAGGCCGGCGAACATGGCAATCGCCTTCTTGGTTCCGATGCGATCGATGATGATTCCGCCGATGAGCAGCGTCAGCACGGCAGCCACGCTGTAGCTGGCGTTCAGCCAGCCGAACTGCGTCGCAGAAAAGCCAAGATGGTCGATGAACGTCCGCTCCAGCGGGTTGATGCTGTCGTAGATGTAGTAGTTCCCACCCATGGCCACGCTGATGAAGATCAGAACCGACCATCGGTATAGCGCCGAGGGTTGCGGGCGGGCATTGTCTGGCATCAGCGCTCTTTTCCGGGCAAAGTTGGATTCAACGACGAACGAGCAGAGAAGATTAGCAGAGTGGAGCTTCCAGCTCCTAGCGACGCGCTCGCGCTTCATAGACCGGGGACGGAGGGTCTTGAGCAACATTTGTGCCCGGATTGCAGCAGTTAACTTCCGGCTTGCCCGTCATCCTGGAAGAACGCAAGAAATCCTTGCTGCCAGGGTCTTTTGCGAAACGCCGACTTATCGGTCAGTGGCCGACGGGAGCTCCATCGGGCTCAGCCGTTGTCCGGCAACTCGTTTTCTTTGAGAGCAAGTGTCTCAATCTCTTGCATTCCGATGATATAAGCTGCCATTCAGCAATGACCGGCCAGCTTAGACGTTCGGGAAAACTCCGAATGCTAGTGCGCGATGAGTTTTTGACCCCGCTCCGGTATTACAGGTAAGAATCGATGCTGATCCAATGCATGCTGATCCAATGCATGCTAACCCAACGTCAGCGCTGGAACGGAGGCACAGAGTGAACGAGTTCGCTAGCAACGTCGAGCGTCATCGCCGCGAGCTGCTGCTCCACTGTTACCGCATGCTCGGCTCTTTGCCGGACGCCGAGGACGCGCTGCAGGAAGCTTTGCTTCGCGCCTGGCGGTATCGCGACAGCCTGAAGGAAGGCGCGCCCCTGCGCCCCTGGCTCTACCGCGTGGCTACGAACGCCTGTCTCGATGCCATTGCCCGCGATGGGCGACGGGCGGTGCTCGCGGCCAGGGCCTCGGCGGACGATAGCTGGACAGGGAATCTGGAAGAAGTCGTCTGGCTGGGGCCGATTCCGAACGCAGTACTCGAACCCACCACCCCGCCCGCGAGAACGCCGGAGGCGATGACGCTGATGCGCGAAACCCTCGAGATCGCCTTTCTGACGGTAATCCAGCTCCTCACACCGCAGCAGCGGGCTGCCTTGATCCTTTGCGACGTGCTGGACTGGTCCGCCAAGGACGCTGCCGACCTGCTCGACCTCAGCGTCCCCGCCGTAAACAGTGCATTGCAGCGCGCGCGGGCCAGGCTCCGCGAGCGTCTGCCGTCTCGCAAGGCACCGTGGCCCGCCAACGTGGATGCCAGCGCGGCCGAGCTCGACCTGCTAAAGAAATACGTCGAGGCGAGCGAATCGGCGGACTTTCGGGCTTTCGAATCGATCATCCGTGCGGACGCGACCTTCCGCATGCCGCCCGACTTCGGCGGAGCCGAAGGCCGTGACGAGATGTTCAAGCTATGGGTCGAAGGCGGATTTGGCTCCGAAAAGTTTGGTCGCATCCGTTGCGTTGTGACCCACGCCAACCTGCAGCCGGCAGTCGCTTGTTACCAGTGCCGGCCCGGCGATTCCACCTGGCGGGCGATGGCGCTCGAGCTTCTTCGAATCGAGGACGGCTTGATCACGGAGATCGTGGTGTTCCCGCCGCATACTTTCCCGGCGTTCAGCCTCCCCATGACGTTGGACGCGCCGCCGGAGCTGAACAAATGTCATTGACCGACGCGCTCAGTTCGAATTTCTCCGCGAACTCCGCGCCTTTCCTTCGCGTACTCTGCGGTTATGGTCCTTTGATCTACCCGCAAGAGCAACAGCCTTTAACCGCCGAGTGCGCAGAGAACCATCGCAGAGGTCGCGGAGAAATTCGAACTGAGCCACAATCGATGAACGAGGGGAGCCTTCATCGAAAACATTACTAATTTGAGAAAAATCAAAACTTTAAAAAGGAAATCAAATGAGAAAGGTAATCTACGCAATCAACCTTACCCTGGATGGCTGCTGCGATCACACCAAATTCAATCCCGATGAAGAAACGTTTGAGTATTTTATTCGCCTCTTGCGAGATGATGTTGACCTGCTCGTCTATGGGCGCAAAACCTATCAATTGATGGTTCCTTATTGGCCTGATATCGCAAAAAGCCAGTCCGAGACAAAAGCGGATATCGAATTTGCCCAAACCTTTGTCTCCAAGAAGAAGATTGTTTTTTCACGATCGTTGGCCAGCGCTGAAGATGAAAATACGAAAGTTGTTCGCACGAACCTTCGCGACGAAATACTTAAATTGAAGCAAGAACAGCACAAAGATATTCTGGTCGGCGGCGTAGATGTTCCTTCACAACTGATGGAGCTGGGCCTGATTGATGAATATCGTTTTGTCGTTATGCCAATCATGGCTGGCGGAGGGAGACGGTTGTTCGAGGGTGTCAACCTGCCGGAGAAACGCCGACTAAAACTTGTTGAGTCAAAGACTTTTAAATCAGGATGCATTGCGCTTCGTTACTTGAAACCGTGAGAGAGAACTCTGCAAGGCTCTGCTGCAAGTCCCGGCAACAAAAGATCCATCCATTTGGAGAGTGATTTGGGGGGAAGATCTGGCCGACGCGGCGGCCGTGCATCTTTTCCTGCATTGGGAGGCTTGACTGCTGTATTCGTTGTGTCTACGATCTCGTACTGGCCCTTAGCACAACTGGAGTTTTCGCACGTGCCGCTGGAGCGATTCTGCTGAGCCCAGGGCGACCTAGACTTTACCGGAGACGTTGGCATGAAAATCGTCGTGCTGATTGTGAGATTGCTGCTCGGGCTGGTGTTTTTCGTCTTCGGCCTGAATGCCTTTCTGCTATTCCTCAAGGGCCCCATACCCGGCGGCCTCGCCGGACAGTTTCTTCAGGCTCTGTTCCAGTCGCACTACGTTTGGGCGGTCGGTGCAGTGCAGGCGGTTGGCGGCGCGCTGCTGCTGATCAATCGCTATGTTCCGCTGGGGCTGACGATTCTTGGGCCGGTAATCGTAAATATTCTGCTTTACCATCTGCTGCTCAATCACGAAGGCATCGGGGGCGCGCTGATCGTGGCGGTGTTCTGGTTTGTGTTGTTCTTCCACTATCGCCAGTACTTTTCCGGGATCTTTACCGCAAAGGCTTCTTCCGCGTCCTGACAGCGAACGCTTGCGGGCTTGCCCGCAGTCCGAAGCCGGTTTGCGCGGACCTCAGGCGCTGAGGCGCGGGTTGGCTGTGTGGCACGGGTTAACTCGTGCCTGTCGGCAAACCCGTCCTAATCGGTTATGTCAGGTCTGCCCGTTATCCCTCCCAGATTCGATGCCAAGGGCGAGATCCGTTCCCGGCAAGCCGAGTTGCCGGTACTGATCGTTGGTATTATGCTGGCCCTCAGTTGTCCAGATTGAAACTCTGAACGAATCAAGGAGAGATCATTTCCAAAGTAAATGCGCTTGCATTCGCAGCTCTCACAACTGCCCTTTTATGCTGTACACCTGTGGCGCGAGCCCAGGTTGCCATCGACGTAAACATTGGACCGGCTCCCGTGTGTCCTTACGGGTACTTCGACTATGCACCGTATGACTGTGCTCCGTACGGCTGCTATGGGCCCGATTGATTTGTTCGCGGGCTGTTTCTTGGAGCTGGCCCCTGGTTTCACGGTCCTCAGGGATTTTTCGGGCATGTCGACAACCGCTATGATCCTCATCACGGTTACGCTGGGCCGATGCCGGAGCGAGGGGCGGAGCGCTTCAACCACTTCCAGGGAAACGAGGCGCGGGATGGGCGAGGCAACGTAGGCGATGCCGGCCATGAAGGGAAAACCGAACACGCCCTCCCCGGATATCGGGGTAGTTCGCATCGTGGTTCGCATGGCGGGGGTCACCGCTAGAGCGCGATCCGGCTTAAACGAGAGACGAGCTAAGGCGCAGGTGGCGCCTTATCTCGCTTGAGTGCACTCCACAGCTGCTGGAGTGGCCTTTTCCAGGCGGCTGACGCAGAGACGCGAACGCCGATGCGGTTAGGGGTTGTGTGGTCTTCGTGTGACCCCACTCGTTAACGATTCGATGGCGCGCGCCAATAACTCCCAACGTCCCACCATGGCGCCAACGCAAAGGGTTGATCGAAGGCATTTATAAGGCACGAGTCAACCCCGCAAAACATGGCTTTCTTGTGTGGTGACACATACTTCGCAGCGCTAACCTCGAAGCGATCCGTCCTATCGGTATTTTGAGTTTCTGGGGCGCGCTCAGGCGTGGTAACAATCACTCAATCCCTTCTCGGGACCAACCAGGGACCCACGTCGCTTCCTGACCGCACCAACTTGAACTGCGAGGTCAGTGCCATTGCGAACCGGGTCAAATGCCGCGGAATCTGCAAAAGCAGGAAAAGGCGGCGACGGTTTACGTATCCGGGAAGACCTTCCGCGCCTGATTGCCCAGGGCCACGAATCGCTGACCACAGCCGAAAAGGATCTGCTCAAGTGGGTGGGCGTGTTTTTTCGTAAACCAACGCCCGGGCGATTCATGATGCGAGTCCGAATGCCCAACGGTTTTACGGACAGCCGGCAGCTGCGCGCGGTCGCAGACATGTCCAGACGTCTGGGGGACTGCGTGCTCGACATCACGACTCGCCAGCAGATTCAACTCCGTGGTTTCTCGTTGTCGAGCGTGCCCGAGATTTGGGAGAAGCTGCGCGGTGTGGATCTGCACTCGCTGCAGACGGGGATGGACAACGTTCGGAACATCAACGGTTGCCCCCTTGCCGGACTCACGATCAACGAATTGTTCGACGCGTCGCTGGTATTGGTTGAACTGGACCGGATGATCGTCAGTTCCGACGGCAATCCCGACTTCACCAATCTTCCGCGCAAGTTCAATGTTGTGGTCACGGGATGTCTGGAAAACTGCACTCATAGCGAGTCGCAGGATCTCGCGTTGGTTCCCGCGCTGCGGCGGGATCGGGCTGGGTTCAACGTGCTGGTGGGCGGCAAGATGGGTTCCGGTGGATTCACCATCGCGTCCCCACTGGATGTCTTCGTGGAACCCGCGGATGGCGCGCGAGTGGCCGCTGAACTGATTCGCATCTTTCGGGATCATGGCCCCCGCGACGCGCGTTCCAAATGCCGGTTCGCATTCCTGATCGAGGAATGGGGGCTGCCACGGTTGCGGGAGGAGCTTTGCCGCAGGCTGGGTCACGAATTGGAGCCTGCCGGGCGCGATGTTCGCGGCATCCATGACAACGATCACCTGGGCGTAGCCTGGCAGAACCGACCGGGGTATCGCTCGGTAGGACTCTGCGTGCCCGAAGGGCGGATCGGCCCCGACCAGATGGAAGAGCTGTCGCGATTGGCGGACGAGTACGGGGACGGTCAGGTGCGCCTCACCACCGGCCAGAATGCGATTCTGCCCAACGTTCCGCAATGGCGTGTTCCCTCATTGCTGGAAGAAGATCTGCTGCAGGAACTCTCTCCTTCGCCTTCTGCGTTCCGCCGCTGCCTGGTTGCCTGTACCGGAACCGATTACTGCAACCTCGCGCAGATCGATACCAAGGGGCACGCGGCCGAACTGGCGGGAGCGCTGGAGAAGACGCTGGGTGCTAGGCGCACTCCGGTCCGGATGCACTGGTCGGGATGCCCGGCAGGATGCGGCAATCACGAGGCGGCCGACATCGGCTTCCGTGGCCTCAAGACACGGATCGGGGACAAAATGGTAGAGGCGGTCGCCATTTATTTGGGCGGCCGCACCGGGCCACATGCCAGGGCAGGCCAGCAATTGGTTGAAATCGCGCCCTGCGACGAAACCTTGCCCCTGGCGGTTGCGAATCTGATCCGAAATATGGAGAGCGCGGCCGATCCGCACGCAGCGTTTGCCCCGATGGAACTCACTCTGCCCACGTCTGCAAATGAAGACTTGGGATTGACTCAGGGTTCTGCTAGCCCTGACGTGACCGCGTAGTTTTCTTGCGCCCCGGTGATTCGCTTCGTAACTTCTTGCCGAGCACGGAAACCAGCTTCGCTGCACAATCTCCGTTGCACAATGCCCGCCAATTTGGTTTAGTCTGACTGGCAATGCCAGGAGATCCGAATTCGCCGGGGGGATTCCGCGGCCTGCGCGTGTTGGCGCTCGAAAGCCGACGCGCCCGTGAGATGGGCCTGCTCATCGCAAACCACGGAGGCCAACCATTAGTGGCTCCGACCACGCGCGAAGTTCCCGCGGAGGACAAGGGCGACACCTTGAAGTTCGTGTCGGCGCTGAGAGAAGGGCGACTCGATCTTGTCATCTTCTTGACTGGCGTGGGCACACGCGCGCTGGCGCAAGCGGCGGAAGGTATCTGTTCGCGCGAAGAGTTTATTGCCGCTCTCAGCAGGACTGCGGTGATCGCCCGAGGGCCTAAACCCGTGGCCGCCCTGCGTGAGTTGGGCGTACCGATCACTGCCGTCGTTCCCGAACCAAACACGTGGCGCGAACTTCTCTATCTCCTGGATGAAAAGAGCGATCAGTTCCCGCTCAAGGGGCGTTCGGTGGCGGTTCAAGAGTATGGAGTTACGAGTCCGGAACTGCTTGCTGGATTGGCAGAACGTGGCGCGCAAGTGCTCGCGGTCCGTATCTACGATTGGAGCCTGCCGGAAGACACGGGGCCGCTGCGCAAGGCTGTCCAGGCAGTTGCTCACGGCGAGATCGATGTCCTGCTGGTGACCTCGGGCGTCCAGATACGGCACCTGCTTCAGATCGCCGAGGAAATGAATCTTCGGGAGGACTTGTTTCGTCGCCTGTCGCGCGTCGTGGTCGGGTCCATTGGCCCAGTTGCCTCAGCAGAGTTGCGGCACCAAGGCATCGCGGTGGATATGGAACCCAGTCATCCAAAAATGGGTTTTCTGGTGAAAGAAGTAGCGGAGCGGTGCTCCGAACTGATGGAGAACAAACAAACTGGATTGCCACCCGCCGAGCGTCGTCCTCCTTCATCCCGGTAGTGTCGGATGGGTAGAATCCAGATGCGTACAATAGGGCGAGACGCTGTAGGGAACTGAGAGACAGGGGGTCGCATGGCCATGGAACCGAGCGAGCGCGGTGCCGGGTCGAATCCGGGCGAGGCAGAAGCACATATTCGGAGTGCTCAGCAAATTCTAAAGACGCTGCAACAGAAGATCGGAGAGCATCCAGAAATCGGCGCGGCCATTACGAAGCTGGAGATGGCGCTGAATGAACTGGCGATCCAGACGGGCGGACTGTTGTAGGCGGTGCGGGCAGGCCTAGTCCATGAATCGAGGGTAGAGGAGTCGGAGAGACCTGTGTGGGACGAGTGAACATTCGAAGAGTCCCCCTGGCAAAGGCTGCGAGACCTGGGGCACCCGGCCCCGACTGGAAGCTAGCTCCCCACGTAGCGTGCGTACAGGCTGCGCGCGACGGCTGTGTCCGTGGTGCCTTTGATGATGGCGCGGCCGTCGGGAAAGAGCGTCAATTCGTAGGGGTCGTGCCAGAATTTCAGGACGAAGGCGGTGTGGCGGACGGTGCCGTGGGGCTGGAGGCGGCGGTCCATTTCGGCGAAGTCGATAGGTCGTTTCCGCTCATGGATTTGCACGGAATTCCTACCACAGAGGGTGATGTGTGGGCGGCCCTCGCCGGCCAGGTGAATGAAGTTGCGTTCGGCGCAGGCGCGGCAGCCGGGACGGGGCTTGCCGGCGTTGATCTCGGCGTGCTCGCTGGTCCAGACGTCGAATGAGAGCAGGGTCTTGCGCAGGTGCGGGGACTTCGATCCACCTACCAGCAGCTTCAGCGTTTCTGTGGCCGCGATCGACGCCACCAGGTTGACTGCCGAATTCAGAATGCCGGAAGTCTCGCAGGTTTCTACGATTCCGCGCGGCGAGTCGGGAAAAATGCAGGCCAGGCAGGCGGTCTCGCCGGGCAGTACGTTTAAAGTTGCGGCGTAGCTGCCGACAGCGGCAGAGTAAATCCAGGGACGAGAATTCTTTACCGCGAAATCGTTGATCAGGTAGCGGGTTTCGAAGTTGTCGGTGCCGTCGAGGATGATTTCTATTCCTTCAAGTAACACTTCAATATTTGCCGGAACTACGTCTTCCACTTTCGGCTCGACCACAATCTGTGAGTTGAAAGCGGCGATCTGGCGCGCGGCGGCTATCGCTTTGGGCAGGGACTCGGACGCGTCTTTTTCGCTAAATAGCGACTGGCGCTGCAGGTTGCTGGGTTCGACGTAATCGCGGTCGATGATGCGGAGCGTGCCCACGCCAGCGCGGGCCAGCAGTCCGGCGAGAGCCGAGCCGGTGGCGCCGCAGCCGACGAGGGCGACGCGGGCGCGGGCGAGGCGGGATTGACCCACTGCGCCGACGCCGCGGAAGAGAATTTGTCGGGAGTAACGGTCGTCGAAGGCGGCAGTTGGGCGCACGCCCGACGGCGTGGCTGGAGGCGAGGCTGGGTTCGAGTCCTCCGCCGTCGAGGCCTCATTCGATTTCTCGCGCTCTCGTTCCTGTCCCAAAGAGATCACCAGTCAGCTGCGCTAAAACCTTTATTATAAGTGGCGGGGTGTGCGGCTGGCGGTGATGTGCGAAACGGAGTTCGATTCCCAAGGCAGTGTCGGTGCGCCCGAGATCCCTCGCTCCGCCCGTAGAACGGCTGCGGACGGGATGACGCAGCCGAGGTAGCGGCTGGTCAGAACTTAAGCTCGACGCTGCGACCGTCCGGGCAGAGATCGGGAGCCAGCGAAATTTGGCAGCGCGGCATCCAAACAAATTCTATTGAAATCATTTACCCGGGCCTGAGGACATTATTTGCTGAAACGGTGGACGCCAGTTCTAACAGCGATGCTCCTGCTGCTGATCCCGGCGGTCTCGGCTGGGGCGGGGGCGCCTTTTCCCCAGGAACCGCAGGCTCCGGCGGCGTCCGGGACGATGGCGGAGTTCGAGGGGAAAGTGGTTGAAGCGATCCAGCTTCCGGGTGTGCCGGATCGCGACCAGGCACATTTGCAGCAGTTGCTGGCGCAAAAAGCGGGACAGCCGTTGAACCGGGACCAGGTGCGCGAGAGCATTCGCGCGCTGTTCGCCACGGGGCGTTTTGCCGACATTCAGGCGGAAGTGGCGGCGTCTGGCAACGGGGTGGCGCTGACCTTTGCCACTTCGCCTAACTTTTTTGTGGGAGCGGTGAGCGTCGAAGGAGCGCCGAACCGCCCCGGTTTCAATCAGATCGTCAACGCTTCCAAGCTCCAGCTGGGTGAACTGCACTCTCTGGACAAGGTGGATCGGGCGCTAGAAAACATTCGCCAGCTGATGCAGGAAAATGGCTATTACCGGGCGCGCGTGACCGCCGAGAGCAAGTCGAATCTGGACCGGCAGCAGGTGGATATCGTGTTTCATGTGTTCCCCGGGGAAGCGGCGCATGTGGGCGAGGTGAATGTTACGGGAACGTCGAATCTTTCCCCATCGCAGGTGCGGGACATCGCGAGGATGGAGTCGGGGGACAGGGTTACGGCGGCGCGGGTTTCGGGCTCGCTGCGGCGATTGCGCAAGAAATTCCAGAAGCAGCAGCGGGTGTTGTCGCAGGTATCGATTGCGCAACAGCCATACCGCCCCGCCTCGAATGCCGTGGACTATACCTTCCAGATCGATCCCGGGCCGGTGGTGGTGATCTATGTGGAAGGTTTCCATGTGGGCCGCCGGTTGCTGAGGAAAGAAATTCCGGTTTACGAAGAAAACGCTTTGGATGACGATCTGCTCAACGAGGGCAAACGCAATCTGCTGGATTACCTGCAGACCCAGGGACACTTCGACGCCAAAGTAGAGATCAAGAAAGAAAACGATGCCAAGACGATGCGCGTGATTTATCAGGTCGATCCCGGCCCGCTGCACCGGCTGGGGCTGATCGAGATTACCGGGATCAACAACAAGAGCTATTTCCGCCCCGAAGATATCCGCTCGCGGCTGCAAATACAGACGGCGAGGACACTTTTGTCGCACGGGCGATACAGCGGCGTCCTGCTGAAGAGCGACGTGGCCACTCTGGAAGGGCTTTACCGGTCGAATGGGTTTCGCCAGGCGCAGATTCAGACCAAGGTAGACGATGATTACAAGGGCGTGGCCAACCATATTGCGGTTCACCTGCACATTGTGGAGGGGCCGCAAACCCTGGTGGGCGGGCTGCACATCGTGGGCAATGAGAGCATCCAGGCCAGTGCGCTGCCGGAATTGGAAACTCGGGAGGGCCAGCCTTATTCCGAGCAGAACCTGTCGACGGACCGAGAGAAAATCCTCAGTTATTACTTTAATCGCGGATTTCCCAACGCCAACCTGGAGATTACGACCCAGCCTTCGCCTGGGTTGCAGAATCGCGAGGACGTTACCTACAGCATTCACGAAGGCGAGCGATTTTCCGTGGACCGGGTCATGGTGGCAGGGCTCGACCACACGCGCGATTACATCGTGCAACGGGAAATCGAAGTGCACCCCGGCGATCCTTTGAGCCAGCAGGATCTGCTGCAGACGCAGACCAAGCTTTACGATCTGGGAATTTTCAACCAGGTTGACGCGGCGGTGCAGAATCCGGAGGGGACTGATCCCCAGAAAAATGTATTGGTGCAGGTGCAGGAGGCCAAGCGCTACACGTTTACCTACGGCATCGGGCTGGAGTTCCAGACCGGGCAGCCGGCCGGGAGCACAGCGCCGCAGGGGAGCACGGGAGTGAGTCCGCGAGTAGGGTTTGATGTGACGCGGCTCAACCTGGGAGGGCGCAACCAGACAGTCACATTTCAGTCTCACGTGGGGCGGCTGCAACAGCGGGGGCTGGTCAGCTATGAGATTCCGAAGCTGTTTGACAACGAAAAGTTCAAGTTGATTTTTACGGTTTTTTACGACAATAGCCTGGACGTCTCCACGTTTACTTCGCAACGGCTGGAAGGCAAAGTGGACCTGCGCCAGCAGATCAGTAAACCCAGTTCGCTGGTGTATCGGTTTGATTACCGCAGAGTAAAGGCGAGCAACTTCGCGTCTGATTTCTCGCCCGCGCTGGTGCCGCAACTTTCGTTGCCGGCGCGCGTGGGTGGCCCGGGATTTACCTATATCCGGGACAAACGCGACAATCCGCTGGAGAGCACGCGGGGGAACTACTTCACACTGGATGCTTTTGCGGCCTCCAGTTATTTTGGCTCGGAAGCAGACTTTAGCCGCGCCCTGGCGCAGTACTCCACTTACCGGGCGTTCGGTGGAAAGCCGGGCCACCAGTTCGTGTTCGCACGTTCCACCACGATAGGACTGGAGCAGCCGTTTCGCGGCACGAAAATCGAGTCTCCTGGGTCTTGCCCGACGAACTCTGCGGATGAACCTACGTGTAGCATTGCAACCATTCCCTTGCCAGAACAATTTTTTGCCGGCGGCGGAAACTCTCATCGCGGTTTTGGGTTGAATCAGGCAGGACCGCGCGATCCCGACTCAGGCTTTCCGGTGGGCGGCACAGCACTATTCGTCAACAGCCTGGAATTGCGTTTTCCCTCGATTAGTTTGCCCTGGCTGGGTGAGGGCTTCGGGTTTGCGGTGTTTCACGATATGGGAAACGTTTTCACGGCTGGCCACGACATGCTCAAGGGACTGATGCGGTGGCATCAGGACAATCCCGGGCCGTGCCTTTCGTCCGGAGGTACACCCAACCAGCAGTGTCTTACGCAATTCAACGACTCCGGTTATGATTACACTTCGCACGCGCTCGGGGTGGGCGTGCGGTATAAGACGCCCATTGGTCCGCTACGTTTCGACTTCGGGTACAATCTGAATCCAACGTCCTATTTCCAGGGGTTCACGTTCAATTCGCTGGGCCAGCCGGTGACTTTTGAGACGCAGCGGTTGCGGCACTTGAACGTTTTTTTCAGCATAGGTCAGCCATTTTGATGAAACTTCGCGCGAATTTTACGACTAGCGTTTTGATTGTCGGCTTGCTGTCGGCGATGTTGTTCGTGCCGGCGGCTTCGGCGGGACAAGTCATCGACCGTATTGTGGCCCGGGTGAACGGGCGCATTATTTTGCAGTCGGAACTGGAAGAAGCTCTGAGCTATGAAGCGCTGTTGAACGGCCGGGCGCTCACCCAGTTCTCAGCCGATGACCGGCGCGCGGTGCTCGACCGCCTGATTGACCAGGATCTGCTGCATGAACAGCTGAAGTCTTCCGATTTCCCGCATGCCTCTGAGGCCGAGGCTGCCGGCCAGGTTGCCGGGGCCCGGAAGCTGTATCCGGAAGCCGCCACGGACGAGGGGTGGCAGGCTTTGTTGGCGAAATATGGTCTCCGGGAAAAAGATCTGGTTTCGCATGTGCAACAGCAGATCGATCTGATGCGGTTGGTCGATGCGCGCCTGCGCCCGGCGGTGCAGATCGATTCCAAGAGCGTCGAAGCGTACTACCGCGAAAAGTTCGTTCCGCAATTGAAGCAGTCAGGGGCGAATGAAGTTCCGCTGGCCGATGTTTCCGCCAAGATTCGGGAATTGCTCACGCAGGAAAAAGTCAGCGAGCTGCTGGTTTCCTGGCTGCAGACGCTGCGTTCGGAAAGCGATGTGCAGATCCCGGGGGCGGAGGCGTCTCCGCGAGAGGGATATCAGAGCCAGTGACCCAGCCCCCCACCAGGCTTCGAAGCCGCGCATGGTGGAAATACCTGTTGATGGTGGCGGGGGCGGGGTTGCTGTGCGTGGTTGCCGGGCTCTGGTATATCACTACTGATTCCTTTCAAAACCTGGTCCGGCGCCGCATGGTGGGAGAGCTGGAACGCATCACCGGCGGCCGGGTGGAAATCGGCAGCTTTCACACCATTCCATTCCGCATGCAGGTGGACGTGCGCGAAATTACCGTGCACGGACGCGAGGCGGCCAACGACGTTCCACTCGCCCACGCCGACCGCCTGGTGGCGCGGGTAAAAGTGATCTCGCTGCTGCGCAGCGAGTTCGGATTCCACGAACTGACCCTGGATCATCCGGTCATTCACATCGCTTTTTATCCGGATGGCAGCAGCAACGTGCCTGGACCGAGCGTGGCCAGAACGTCCAGCGCCTCTTCGGTCGAGCAGCTTTTCGCGCTTTCGATCGACAGTCTCTATGTTCGGCATGGGGACCTGTTGTGGGCCGATCAAACCTTGCCACTCGATCTCTCGGCCAATGACGCCGGGTTGGAGATGGAATACTCGTTTCTCCGCGGCCGCTACGAATGCCGCTTGCTGCTCGGCAAGGTGGACACGACTTTCGACGGCTTCCGCCCCGTGGCATGGATGACGGATATCAAGTTCGCTCTGGCGCCATCGTTTGCCGAAATCGAATCGGGGAGACTGAATTCCGGGCGCTCGCACGTGGAAGTGCGCGGCATCGTCAGCGACTTACGGAATCCGCAGTTGACCGCCACCTATGACGCCCAAGTTGATCTTGCGGAGGTGGCGTCGGTGGCCCGGCGGCAGGATCTTCGCGAGGGCGTACTCGAGCTCAAAGGGCAGGGCATGTGGAGGCTCGACCAATTTACCTCTTCGGGGTCGCTGGACTTGCGCGATTTTGGCTGGCAAGACGGCCAGGTTTCGGTAAGGAAGGCCAGCCTCGCGTCGGACTACTCGGTGACGGATCAGCAGATCAAACTCTCCAAGCTGCAAGGCAGGCTGCTGGGCGGAAGTTACACAGGGGATGTCCAGATCGATAACTGGCTGCACAGCGCTCCTTTCGTGGCCTCATCTTTATCCTCATCGGCGCAAGCTGGAAAGAATCAGGGGGGGGGAAATCAGGCAGTAATCCGGAGGGGCGGGCAGGAGTTGCCCATTGTTACCGCGGGCCGGGAGCCCGGTAAAGCAGGAAAGGAGAAGCCGCCCGGGGTTCAGACTGGGGTTATTCATCTGCGGCTGCGCGACCTATCCGCAGCGGAGATCGCTTCTTCGCTGAAGTCGCATGCGCGATCTCTGAAAGATTTTCATCCCGCGGGGTTGGCCAGCGGCAGCGTTGATGCGCGCTGGAAAGGATCGCCGCGGGAGGCGGAGTCCGGGTTCGCGCTCGAAGTGGTCCCCACGGCCAAGCCGGGTGCTGGCGAGATTCCGCTGACGGCTCGCGCCCATGGGACTTATCGCGGGTCGGGGGATGAGTTGGAACTGGAACAGTTCAATCTCTCGACGCCTGGGTCGCGGGTGCAGGCGTCGGGAACAATTTCGTCATCCTCGAGTCTGCGTTTTTCAGTTTCCACCTCGAACCTCGAAGAATGGCGTCCTCTGGTTGAGGCTCTGCAAGGGCCGGCCCACTTGCCATTCCGGGTGTATGGCAACGCCACGTTCAACGGCTCGGCTGGTGGAAAAGTCTCGGCGCCCACAGTGGCTGGAACGCTGGTGGCGCAAGACTTCGAAGTAACGCTCCCGGCAACCGCCCGCATGCCGGAACAACAAGTTCATTGGGATGCGCTTTCGACCGGCGTGCAATTCTCCTCGCACGGGCTGACATTGCATGACGGCAACCTGCACCGCGGAGACACCAGCGCGACGTTCGAAGCCAATGCCACACTGGAAGATGGCCAGTTCACGGCGGACAGTCCTTTCACGGCGCGCGTGAATCTCCACGGAGTGGATGCGGCTTCGACTGAGGCGCTGGTTGGTTACGACTATCCGGTTACCGGGCAGGCGGACCTGATGCTGCAGGCGTCTGGAACCGCTTCCAATCTGCACGCGCAAGGGCAGATCCACGCCCGAGACGCCTCGGCGTGGGGCCAATCGATTTCGCGATTCGACGCCGACATGCAGGTGGCCGCGGGCGAGACTTCGCTGACCAATATTCATCTGTTCCATGAAGACGCGGAGATTCGCGGCAGCGCCGCCTACAAGCCGTCGAATCACACTTTTCGGCTGGACCTAACCGGCAAGAACTTCGATCTGGCACGCATTCCGCAGGTTCAGTCCGGCCGTCTTCTGATCGAAGGACGCAGCGACTTCACGCTGCAGGGGTCGGGCACGACGCAGTCTCCCGCGATCAATGCCAGCGTTCAGGTGCGCGATCTTACGCTGGATCACGAACTGGCCGGAGGACTGGACGTGGAGGCGGCGACGAAGGGTGGGGAACTCCAGTTGACCGGGCATTCGGAATTTGCCAAGGGAACGGTAAAGATCGAAGGCGGGGTTCAGATGCATGGCAACTACGGGGCTGCCATTTCGGTCCAGATTGATCACGTCGACCTTGACGCTTTTTGGCGTGCGTATCTGCGGGGAGAATTGACCGGGCACTCCGCGGTTTCAGGAATTGTGGTGATGCAGGGACCATTGCGCGATCCGCGCCAGTGGACGCTGAACGGAAACCTCTCTGAGGTGGCTCTGGACGTGGACTACGCCAAACTTCACAATGCGGATGCGGTGCGCTTTACCTACGCGCAGCAGACTCTGCATATCGAGCAGTTGCACATGGCGGGGGAGGGAACTGACTTGGCCGCTCATGGCGCGGTGCACTTTACCGGTTCCCGGGACCTGGACCTCCGCGTGGACGGCAAGGTTGACCTTAAGCTGTTGAACAGTGTGGACGCGGAATTCACGGGCGCCGGTCTGGTATCGATGGATATGACTGTAGGGGGCACGCTTTCCGATCCGCTGGCGCAGGGTCATCTGCAGGTGAGCGATGGCTCGGTTTCCTACGCCGGCTTGCCCAGCGGCTTGAGCGAGATGAATGGATCGCTGATCTTCACGCGCGACAGCCTCCATATCGAGAAACTGACGGCGCACACCGGCGGTGGGACCATCGATCTCAAAGGGGATGCGACTCGCTACAATCAGCAGTTCAGCTTCGATGTCACGGCAACGGGCAAGGAAGTGCGGCTGCGCTATCCGCCTGGAGTGAGTTCCACGGCCAATGCCGACTTGCGTTGGGTGGGCACGCCGGCAGCATCGACGGTGAGCGGCGAAATCATGGTGACTAAGCTGGCCGTGACTCCTAATTTCGATTTCAGCTCGTATCTGGAGCGGAGCCGGCGCAACGCGGGTATGGCCCCGGCGAACTCGCCGCTCAACGGGGTCAAGCTCGACATCCAGGTGCAGACCGCTCCGGAACTGCAGATGAAGACTACGGTCGCACGTCTCTCGGGGGACGCGAATCTGCGGCTGCGCGGCTCGGTCGCGCGCCCCGCGGTGTTGGGCCGCGCCGACATTCTGGAAGGCGATGCCACTTTCAACGGCACAAAATTCCGCCTGGAGCGCGGCGACATCACGTTTGCCAATCCGGTGGCCATCGAGCCGCAAGTGAATCTTGAGGCCTCGACGCACGTCCGCAACTATGATCTCGACATCACCGTGACCGGAACCCCGGACCGGCTGGCGGTGAATTATCGCTCGGAGCCTCCGCTGCCGAAGTCGGACATTATCGCGCTGCTGGCTTTGGGCCGCACCAGCCAGGAGTCCGAGCAGTTGCAACAGCAGTCCGGCGCTATCCCCTTCAACGACGAAGCCTCGGCCTTGATCATCAATCAGGCGATCAATTCCACGGTCAGCAGCCGCATCGAGAAGCTGTTTGGAGTGAGCCGCATCAAGATCGATCCCCAAGGCCTGACGACCGAGACCAATCCGACGGCGCGCGGACCGCAGGTGACGATCGAGCAACAATTCGCCAACAATATTTCTCTCACCTACAGCACGAACGTTTCCCAGAGCAACCAGCAGATCATTCAGGGCGAGTATTACTTCACGCGGAATATTTCGGCGGTGGGGACGCGGGACCAGAACGGCGTGGTCAGCTTTGATGTGCGCATCCGCCGAAGAAAATAGATCAAAAATGAGTGCCCCCTTGCCTGCCTCCGCCGAAGCCGGATGGTTCGCGACTCTGCGCCAGCGGATGGTCGACCACGATCTGCGAGGCCGCGGCATTGCCGACGAGCGTGTGCTCGGCGCCATGTTGCGAGTTCCGCGCCACGAATTTGTTCCCGAGGCATATCGTGGGCAAGCTTATGAGGACCATCCGCTGCCGATCGGGGAAGGGCAGACGATTTCTCAGCCCTACATCGTGGCCATCATGCTGGAGACTCTGGCGCTTCAACTCACGGACACGGTTCTGGAGGTTGGAACCGGATCAGGCTATGCGACCGCACTGTTGGCCGAACTTGTGTCGCGGGTGGTGTCGGTGGAGCGATATCCGACGCTGGCTGCGGGTGCCCGGCAGTTGTTGTCCGGTCTTGGTTATAGGAATGTGAATGTAGTCTTAGGCGATGGCAGCGAAGGTTTTCCCGCAGGCGCTCCTTACGACGCGATTCTTGTGTCTGCCGCGACCGCGGCGGTGCCGCCGGCTCTGCTCGCACAACTTCGCGAGGAGGGTGGGCGCTTGATCATTCCAGTGGGCCCTGCCGAGTCTCAGTTGTTGCAGTTGATTCGGATGGTGGCGGACCGGGTGGTGGTGACGTCCTGTGGCGCGTGCCGGTTTGTGCCGTTGGTTTCAGGAACAGGCGTGTGACGACCACGGAGCCGGCGGCTGTTAGAATCTTCTCGTGCCCCTTCTGCGCAATCTGCGCGTAACCCTGGAAATGATCAAGTGGGAGCACTCGATTTTCGCGCTCCCATTTGCGCTGTGCGGGGCCATGCTCGCCGCTGGGGGATTGCCAACCGCTCATCAGGTTGCCTGGATCATCGTGGCCATGGTGGCCGCTCGTTCCGCGGCGATGGCGTTCAACCGGCTGGCCGACGCGTCTATCGACGCCGCTAATCCTCGCACCAGCGCGCGCGCGCTTCCTGCCGGGCAACTCACGCCGGGCTTCGTGGCAGCGTTTGTCGTGATCACGAGCGTGGTTTTTATCGGCGCAGCGGCTGAGCTCAATCGACTTGCGCTGTGGCTCTCTCCGGTGGCGCTGGCTGTTTTGCTGCTCTACTCCTACACCAAACGGTTCACGCGATGGTCACACCTGGTGCTGGGATTCGCTCTGGGCATCGCGCCGTCGGCGGCGTGGATCGCGGTGCGCGGCTCGCTCGACCCGCGCATTTTGCTGCTCACCGCCGCGGTCACGTTCTGGGTCGCGGGGTTCGACGTGCTGTATGCGTGCCAGGATTTCGATTTTGACCGCGCCAGCGGATTGCATTCCATTCCGCGTTATCTGGGCATTTCCCGCGCGCTCTGGGTGGCGCGTGCTTTTCATCTCATCATGCTGCTGTTGCTGGCCGCCTTGCTGCTGGCCTTTGGCCTGGGCAAGCTGGCCGTTGCAGGAGTGGCGCTTGTGGGGGCCCTGCTCGCTTACGAACATTCGCTGGTCTCGGCGGGCGACTTGAAAAAGCTGAATGCGGCGTTCTTCACCATGAACGGAGTGATCTCGGTCGTGTTCTTCGTTTTTGTGGCGGGAGACTTACTGCTGCGGCGCTAGCAATCCCATACAAAAACAAACATCGCCTCTCTTCAAGGGTTGACGCGAAGTAGCATGAGCGTGCCGCTCTCCAGCTTGACGTTGTTTTTTCCCGAGCTGATGACCGACCCCTGAGCGGCATTCTGCGCACTCGCCTCGAGTTTTAGCTCGGGCATTCCAATCACTCCTTGAGTGTTGGCATTGATGGGGGGACGCGCGTTGCCTTCTGCCGGCGCATCAGCCCCAGCGGTCGCGCCAGTCGACCGAGGCTGTGGTTGCCCCGATCCCTCCATCGGGCTGTTGCGTCCACCCATCGGCGATGTGGCCGTGCCGCCACCCGTGACGGGCCCGCCTGGGTTGTTGCCGCTGTCATTTTCTGAAGTGTTGTCGAGAGGAGCGATGATTGCCTGGATTGACATTGCCTGCTTCAGTTCCCCGTGCTTGGTCACGGCGCGGTCGAACGCGATGCCCAGGTCGGACTCTTTCTGCTCCTTCGTGCGGGCCTGGGCTGTGGTTACGCGGCCCACGATTTTCGTGTCTTTGGGTACGATCATCTCGCCACTGTTCGTCTTAAGATTTGTCGTGACGGTAGCAACTACTTCGTCACCCGGCTTCGCTTTCTTGGCATCGACGGTTTTGCTCAACCGCACCGGAATGACGACGCCCGGAGCAATTCTGGGGGAGCTGGCCTGGGACTGATTTCCCGCAGTCGGGCTGGCGCCCGGAGCTTGAGCCGCGGGACTCTGCGGAGATTGAGCGATCCCGCCGGCCGAAGATGGCGTCTGGCTTTGCGCCAGCGATAAGCCGCATAAGAAGACGGTACTCAGCACGGCGGGTGCAAGATGTTTTGCCATTGGAGTCTCCTTCCGTGGTGCGGGTTATGATGCGGGCTCGCGCAACTCGCTATATGATTCGATGCGGTTTCTATGCGAGGAGTAGGAGGAAATCTGCGCGTCTTTGGCCAGCGCAAGCCGGATCCGACCTCTGTATGCAACGGAACCACATGTGACGCTATGAGTTCCAATCCACTCTGCGATATTATCAAAGGGATGTCCCCTTCGCGCCCATCCCATTCTTTCCAGACCGACGACCGGCGGCTCGCCCCGATTCACGCCAAAGTAATGGCCGGTGAGCGGCTAGACGCTGACGACGGCCTAACGCTTTACGGCACCGGCGACATTCTTGCGGTGGGCTGGATGGCCAACTACGTGCGCGAGCGCATGCACGGCGACAAGACGTATTTCAACGTGAACCGGCACATCAATCCGACCAATGTTTGTGTCGCGGCCTGCCGCCTGTGCGCGTTTGGCCGCAAGAAAGACTCGCCCGGCGCTTACACCATGGCGCTTGAAGAAGCATTTCAGACAGCGGCTTCCGGATACTCCGAGGCAGTCACCGAGTTTCACATCGTTGGCGGATTGCATCCTGACTTGCCGTTTCAGTATTTCCTCGATCTCTGCTCTGGCTTGAAGCAGCGGTTTCCCCAAGTGCACCTCAAGGCGTTCACCATGGTCGAGGTTGCGTATCTTTCGAAGCGTGCGAAGCTTTCGATTCGCGAAACTTTAGAACAGCTCAAGGCCTCGGGCGTGGATTCCTTACCCGGCGGTGGGGCCGAGATTTTTGCCGACCGCGTGCGCCACATCATCTGCGACCACAAAATCGACGGCAGCCAGTGGCTGGAGACGGCCAGGCTGGCGCATCAGATCGGCTTGAAGTCGAACGCGACCATGCTCTATGGCCACGTCGAAAACGACGAAGACCGGGTGGATCATCTGCTCAAGCTGCGCGCCCTACAGCACGAAACTGGCGGTTTCCAGACGTTCATCCCGCTGGCTTTCCATCCCGATAACACGCCCCTGCAGCATCTGCCGAAGACCACCGGCATGCTCGACATCAAGCAGATCGCGGTGAGCCGGCTGATGCTCGACAACTTCCCGCACATTAAGTCGTACTGGCAGATGGTGACATCGAAGATGGCGCAGATATCTCTGCGCTTTGGCGCCGACGATATGGACGGCACCGTGATCGAGGAAAAGATTTACCACGATGCCGGTGCCACCACCCCGCAGGGCATGCGCCGCGAAGAATTGGAACGCCTGATCCGCGCCGCGGGGCGTGAGCCGATCGAGCGCGACACGCTTTACCGGCCGGTGACACGGACGGAGACTTCGGTGACCGTCGGGGTGTGAATCGTTAGTTAGAGGCGTGAACTCGGCGGACTTGTTTTGCCGCGCGCTTCCGTCCCGTTGCCCGACACCCTTCCTTTGGTACTCGTCATCGCGTTCCGCAGCAGCAGGTTGGCACGTGTCTGGTATCCCTTGCCGTATCCCTTCAGCCATTCAAGAACGTCTGCATCCAGGCGAATGGTTACGGCCTTCTTTGGCGGACGGTAGAACTTTCCGATTACCGCCCGGCTCCAATCTAAAGCCTCAGGCATATCGGAGACGTCAATGTCTTCGTCTTTCATGGCCGAGATGGCCGCGATATCGCGCTTTTGTTCCTTGCTTAGCTTCCTCATACCCTCTCCTCTCATACGAGAGGATCGTCCCTATGTCGATGCACATGTATGTACACACTAGGGCGCAGTAGCTTCCCGCAGTCCCTCCGCCGAGCCCTGCAGCAGATTCCGCAGCACCGCTACTTCCGCGGCGATGCCCGCGTGCAGCGCCGGGTCCGCATCCGGCGCGAATAGCGGCGAATGGTTTGAGGGCAGCAGCGCTCCCGTGGCCCGAGCCTTTGCATACTCCGCGGGATCGGCGCCTCCCAGGCTGAAATAGAGCGACGGGACGCCCTGCTCGATGAAATATGCGTAGTCCTCGGACGGAGTGATCGGCTCCGTCGTAATCACATTCTTCTTGCCGAGAGCTGCTTCGAGTGGGAGTCTCAGCCGTTGCGCCAACGCGGGATCGTTGTATACGAGGTCGGTTGCTTCGTAGTGCTCAATCAGAGGTTCGCGGGCCGCGCCGGCGGCTTGGGCCTCGGCTTTGGTGATGCGCTCGATCGCAGCCAGAATCTGCTTGCGGACTTCGTCTTTGTGGGTGCGTACTGTCAGCCCCAACTCGGCGTGATCCGGAATGATGTTGTTCTTCGTTCCAGCCTGGATGTAGCCGACCGTGATCACTGCCATCTCGCCCGGCTTCACTTCGCGGGACGTGATGGTCTGCAGGGTGAGAATGGTGCGGGCCGCGATCACAATCGGATCGATCGTGGTCTGCGGCGCGGAACCATGCCCGCCCTTGCCGTAGATTGTGATGCGTAAGGAATCCGCGTTCGTGTTGTAGATTCCGGGAGTGATCCCGACCTGCCCGGCGGGTAGTTCGTTGTCGACGTGAAGCGCCACGCCCACGTCGGGCTTGGGGAAGCGCTTGAACACTCCGTCGTCGATCATCATTTTCGCGCCCCTGATGGTTTCCTCGGCAGGCTGGCCAATCAGCATGAGCGTTCCGTGCCAGGTATCTTTGCTGCGAGCCATGATCGCCGCTGTGCCCACCAGAGATGCCATGTGCAGGTCGTGCCCGCAGGCGTGAGCGACGGGAACGTCGTGCCCGGAATCATCTTTAGCGTGGACCTTGCTGGCGTAAGCAAGCCCGGTTTTTTCTTCGACGGGGAGCGCGTCCAGTTCGGTGCGCAGCATCACGGTTGGGCCCGGCCCGTTCTTGAGGATCGCAACGATCCCCGTTCCGCCGACATGTTCGGTCACTTCATAACTGAGACTGCGCAAGCGGTTTGCCAACTTCGCGGCTGTCTGAGTTTCATGGGCCGAGAGTTCCGGGCTCTGATGCAAATCCAGATACAACGCATAGGCGTCGGGATAGGCCACCTCGACTTCTTTTGAGAGAGAAGAGGAAGCCGCCTGGGAAAAGGAAAGGGATGCCGTCAGAGACGCAAAAAGAGCAAGCTTCGCCAGTGTCATGGTCCCGGATCATAACGCAGATCGCGGTGCTGGTCGAACCACCAGGCCCAGGGCATAAGAATCACTTCCGCGATCACTCCGGTCCAGGCAATGTCTGCGGCGCTCGGAGGGGGTGCGCCGAATCGGTCGCCCACATAAATCAGCAGGAGAAGTGTCACGTATGCGATGAATCCGTAGCGGCCGATGCGGTCGCGGGCGCGCGTCGTACCGAGATAGAGCCAGACGCCGCACACGAACATAAGAATCTCCACACCCATGGTTCCCGCAATCGAATTCCACAAACCGAGACCGAGCCGTGGGCCTCCGCCGGGATAGAGCGGCATGTCGGGGCGATGAGTGATCCAATCGAGAATCCAGTGGCTGACCACGCCGATCCAAACCGCCAGGGTTCCGGCCCGGTAGTGCGCGATACGGTGGTAGACGAGTGCAAACGCTGTGGCCCAGACCAGCGTCATCAACAGGCTGTGTGACCACGGGTAATAAGTCAGATCCAGAGGCGTGTAGCGCGTGTTGCCGGGATCGATGCGCACCCGCTCCCATCCCAGCAACAGGAATAGAGGCCACAAAATATCGGAGAGTAACGGTGCTGCAAGCAGCACGGCCAACGAACTGCGCGGCGCGAATTTCTTGGCGGCAAAGCCGACGGCAAAGTGGCCGATGAACATAGGTGAACGCTTAACTCCCGGCTCGGTCTGGCACGGCAACCAGCTTAGAATGGCCTTCATTCTAACCCCACGCGGGATACGGGCACTCCCTAGCGCATCCCACGATGATCGGCCCGATACTTTTTCGGGAAAGAATTTGCTGGCTGGTGATCCATGAAATTCAATTCGTTCTTGCGTTTTTCTCTCCGGGTGTACAATCGGCCTAGATAGCACTTGGTTGCGCAACTGTTTTGGCAACGCCGAGGTGCTCATGAACGTCCACGTTAGCTATCGTCTTCATAAAACTCCCGCCGTAGAGAAAGACATCCAGCATCAAGTTGAAAAACTGCGCAAGCGCCTGCAGGTCTTCCGCCCTGAACTGGTGCACCTGAAAGGAACGGTGGAGCAGAACTCGCCCCGTGAAGGCACCAGCGTGTCGTTGAATCTGCGATTGCCTTCGGGACAAATGGCCGTCGTTGCAAAAGCTTCCACTGCCGAAGCTGCGGTGAAAAGCGCGTTTGAGGATCTGCTGCAGCAGGTAACCCGGCATAAAGAACTGCTGCGTTCGTCGCACAAATGGCAGCGCCGGGGAAATGAAGATTCGGGGCGGCGAGCACGGCAAGTGCCTTTCGAGCAGACGCTGGCCGCGGTGTATCCCCCAGTAGTTTCGGCGGAGGATGTCCGTTCTTACGTGAATGTGAATCTTTCGCGGCTCGAGCGTTTCGTCGAGCGCGAAATCTACATGCGCGAGGCGCAAGATATGCTCGCCCCCGACTCTCTGACCAAAGAAGAAGTGATTGACGAGGTCATCGCCGCCGCGCTGGGCGACGGCCAGGAAAAGCCGGAGCGGCTGGCTCTGGAACCCTGGCTCTACAAGCTCGCTTTGCAAGCCATCGCCGAACTTTCCCGTCCTGACGAGAGCAACGGTAGCGCCGTGCACCTGGAGGAATCGGCGCGCAAGCAGAACGTCAAAGCCAGCGATGAAGCGGAACTGCAATTTCATCAGCCTGACGAAGCCATCACCGAAGAGACCATCATTGCGGACGACCGGGTAGCCACGCCCGAACAGATTTTCGCTTCCGACGAGCTGCTGCGTTTGATTGCGTCCGCTCTGCGCGACGTTGGCTCCGGGCCACGCGAAGCATTCATCCTTTTCGCCATCGAGGGCTTCGGAGTCGAAGAGATCGCCGCGATTACCGGACTTCCGGCGGAAGGCGTGGTCGCGTCCATTTCTATGGCGTGCGAGCATTTACGCAAAGCGCCCGGCGTGGCGCAACAGGGCCAGGGCAGATTGATTCCATTCGGGGCGGCATAGGCTCAAAGTTTCAATGGTTGGGAGATTGGTGTATGACTTTGACGCGCGAACAAATCCGGGAACTGGCAGAATTTCAAGACTCGAAATCCTGTGCCGTGAGTTTCTATTTTCAGCCCGCAACTCCACGCAACAAAGCCCACAAAGAGGACATGATCCTGATCAAGGATCTGGCTCGCGAGGCGCTGCACAAGCTTGAGAGTAAGGAAAAGAAAGACGCCGTGCGCGGCGACATCGAGCGCATCGTGCGCCTGTCGAGTGAATTGCGCAGCAACGGCACGCACGCCAAAGCCGTGTTTGCCTGCGCCGCGCAGGATTTCTGGCGCGAATATGATCTTCCGGCTCAATTACCGGGCACCGAACTGGCCGTTGACCGGCATTTGCTGCTGAAGCCGCTGGGTCATCTGCTGGGCGCGACTCCGCGCGTCGGCATCGTGCTGGTGGACCGCCATCGAGCCCGCGTGTTCGACCTCCGCCTGGGAGAATTGACGGAGCGCGAAGGGCTGTTTCAACCGCTCTCCCGCAAGGGCCGCAGCGACGGTTATGCCGGCTACGACGGTGGCCACGCTCAGCGTCGCGTCGATGATGAAGCTCGCCAGCACTTCAAGACGGTTGCCGAAGTGCTGAAGGAATCGCTTGAAAACGGCGCGTTCGAGAAATGGATTCTGGGATGCCAGGATGTTCACCGCTCGCTGCTGGAACCGCAGTTGCATCCTTACGTGAAGCAATCTTTGCTCGGGCATTTCAACGCAGACCCCGGTCACATTACGCGCGACCAGATTCGCACCGAAGCCGAGCGCATCACGGAAAACTGGAAAAGCGGCCGCTGCCGCGAACTGGTAAGCCAGACGTTGGACCAGGCGCGCGGGCATGCCCGTGGCGTTACCGGGCTGCGCCGTGTTCTGCGCTCGCTGGAATTGGGTGAGGTACAGACGCTACTCGTAGGCGAAAACTTTCAGGGGCATGCAGTCGAGTGTTCTGGCTGCGGTCACCTGGACGCTCACCTGGTCAGTTATTGCCCTGCGTGCGGCATGGCGACCCACGAAGTGATCGACGTGGGCGAGGCCATTCTGCCGTGGGTAATACGGCGCGACATCGAATTGTTCTACGTCAAAGCAGATCCCGAATTCGACAAAGTGGGCAACATCGCGGCCTTATTGCGCTTCCGCTCCGAGCAGGCCGCGAACGTGCAAACCATCACAAGCGCCGCGGCCGTTCGCGCGCTTGACGAAGGCAGGCTCTATCCCGGGCGTTTGCGCCGTTTTGCCAGCCGCTGAATTGTCGCAGCAGGTTTCGGTCTAACCAGCTACACCTGCACCGGCGTGATTCCAAGTGGGTGGCGTGGTATTCTGTCCCGCTTTCTGTTTCCTATCTGCGCGGCATGGTGCTGCACAGGCCTGTGCTAACTCACGCTGCCTTCAGGAGAATCTCGTGACCGTCTCGCGCCGTGATTTCGTAAAAACGTCGGTGCTCGGAGCTGTCGCCGCCGGAGTTGGCGCGCCCGCCGCCGCTTCCCTCAGTGGAAAGACCGCGCCGCCGTCCGCTTCGTTGAAGCGGCCCATCATTGTTTGCGCCCATAACGGCTTCGCCTACCTCGACCGCGCATTCGCTTTTCTGAAAAGCGGAGGAGACACGCTCGATGCCGCCATCAAAGTTGTGACCGGTCCCGAGGATGATCCCAACGACGACTCCGTCGGTCTTGGCGGACTTCCCAACGAAGAAGGCGTGGTCGAACTCGATGCCTGCTGCATGCACGGACCCACGCGCCGCGCCGGCTCTGTGGGAGGCGTGCGCAACATCAAGAATGTGTCCATGGTTTCGAAGGCGGTGATGGAGCACACGGGACACGTCATGCTGGTCGGGGAGGGCGCGGAACGATTTGCCGTTGCAGTGGGTTTCCCGCGCGAAAACCTGCTAACCGACCGCTCGCGCAAGATTTGGCTGCTGTGGAAGGAATATCATTCCGATCGCGACTGGTGGGGCCCGGGCATCGCCGATCCCAATTGGCGCCCGCCCGCCGCGGACAAGCCACAATCCGAGTTATGGCGTGATCGCATTCAGCAACTGCGGCAGCGCGCCGCCGATCTTGGCATTGAGCCGGAGTTCCAACTCGCAGCCGTGAGTAGAGTGCTGTTTCCCCCCACTGGCACCATCCACTGCTCCGTGTTGAACGACAAGGGCGAAATTTCCGGCATTACCACCACCAGCGGCCTCGCCTTCAAATTGCCGGGCCGCTGCGGCGATTCGCCCATCATCGGCGCCGGTTGCTACACCGATCAGGATGTAGGTTCCGCCGGCGCCACCGGCAGCGGAGAAGAGAACATCAAAGTTGCCGGTGCGCACACCATCGTCGAGAACATGCGCCGCGGCCTGTCGCCGCAGGAAGCTGGCATGGACGCGCTCCAGCGCATCGTCCGCAATTACAACGGCGACATGACCCGCCTGCGCTATGTGTCCATGACCTACTACATTCTGCGCAAGGATGGAGCCTACGCCGGAGTCTCGCTGTGGCAGGGCCCCGAGGGGCACCCCCATGAGTTCGCAGTCGACGACGGCACACCGCGCTCCGAGCCTACAGTCGGTCTACTCAAGGGAGAGTCGCAGGAATGGCCGCCCCTACCAACGATTCCGGAGGAACTGAAGAAGGATTCGGTCTATCTGAAGTAAACGAGAAGCAGCGGGCTTGCCTAATACCAGGTATCAACGCGATCAGCGACAGGTGGGGAATCGAAGATCACGAGACAATTTCAACCCCGGCTTTGGAAGCGGCCTCTAGCAACTGTCGATCGAGCGTAGCCAGCGGCAGACGCTCCCTACGCGCGGTTTCCAAATAAGCCGCATCGTAAGCTATAAGCCGATACGCTCGGGCGGTCGCGATGAGCACTCGCATCGGGGTAAGCTCTTGGCTGGTTTCGATGGACTGGGCCAGCACGATTTCAAAACTTTCCAGCATTTCCAGCGTCTGGGCAGGCATCAGCATGCCTCGCCTCTCGGCTACGACGAACCCATTCGCGACTTCCGCCGGCCATAGAGCCGGAACCACAGCGCGACCGCCCTCCAGCAGTAATCGCTTCACGTGAGCGGCATAGGGCGCCATCGTGCGATCAACGAACCAGGCTAAAGCCACCGAAGCGTCGAGAACGAAACGATTCACCGGCGGCCCTCTTCGATCAGATCTTTAACCGTCATGCCCTTGGGTAGAGGTTTCGTCTGCATGCGGATGCGCTCTATCCTCGCGAAAGCTTCCTTCAAGCTAACATTGTTGCGGGCAGGAACGAGAATGGCAGCGAGCTTTCCTCGGCGCGTAATCCCAATCTGCTCTCCCTCGCTGGCTCGCTCTACGAGCTCCGAAAGTTTCTGTTTGGCTTCAAACAGCCCAACGTTTTTCATATAATCACCTAGATCGATAGTCTAGATGATTGAAACCTCCTGGTTAAGCACGAGCCATGAACCACATCGCCCACCCAACGGCTGCCTCATAAGAACCGCACCTTCACATCCGGCCCCTTCTCCAGGTGGATGCTTTCCACAAACCGCACCTTGCCGGTGCGCAGGGTCATGATCACGGAAGAAGTTCTCGTACCTTCGCCGAAGAAGCGTACGCCCTTCAGCAGCGCGCCATCGGTGACCCCGGTGGCGGCGAAGATCAGTTGGTTGCCCGGAGCCAGATCCTGGGCTTCGTAAATCCGAGTTTTGTCTTTGATGCCCATGCGGGCGAGGCGCTCTTCCTGGTCCGGCTTCACCACCAACCGGCCCAGCATATAACCGTTGAGGCAGCGAATCGCAGCGGCCGTGATCACGCCTTCCGGCGCGCCCCCGGAGCCCATGACCACATGCACTCCCGTGCCGATCACAGCGGCCGCAATGCCGGCCGAAAGATCGCCATCGCCGATCAGCCGAATGCGCGCGCCCGCGGCGCGAATGTCGGCAATCAGCTTTTCGTGGCGCGGACGGTCGAGCACAATCACAACCAGGTCCTCCACGTCCCGCGAAAGGCGCCTGGCAATATTTTTCAAATTGTCGGCGACCGGCGCGTCGAGCTCGACCGCGTTCTTGCACGAAGGTCCAACTACTATTTTTTCCATGTAGCAGTCGGGCGCATTGAGCAAGCCGCCGCGTTCGGACGCCGCCAGCACGGTGATCGCGCCGGGCGCGCCAGTCGCACAAAGATTCGTGCCCTCTAGCGGATCGACGGCGATGTCTACCTCGGGAACGTCGGAACCGTCGGGAAACTCAGCTCCCACTTTCTCGCCGATGTAAAGCATGGGCGCTTCATCGCGCTCGCCCTCGCCGATCACGATGGTGCCGCGCATCGGGATCGAATCCATGGTGCGCCGCATGGCCTCGGTCGCTACCTGGTCGGAAAGCTTGCGCTCGCCCTGCCCCATGGTGCGCGCCGATGCGATTGCGGCCACTTCGACCACGCGCAGAAACCGTGACGCCAGGTCGCTCTCAATATTTTCCCCAAAGCTGCGGGCCTTGCCTTCGTGACGGGTGTGCGTACTCATGCGACCTCCATGAACCTGCGGTGACTCAGCCAATGCGACCGGCCTGTGAATATAAACCAATCGCAGCACGGAAAGAAGCCGCCGGACCTCACCAGTAACCCGAGCGGGCGCGCTGAAAGGGCTCCATCATTTATTACGGCTCGCGTGACGGGTATACTGCCAGAAAAGAAATGAGCTCATCTTCCAGAGGCACATTCGCAAGAGCCACACTCAGTTTGCCGGCCGCGCTCGCGGGCCTGCTGCTGATCAGCGTTACGCTCGGTTCTACGGGGCGTACCGGGCAAAGTACCAGCGACGCCTACGACGTTGTCATCGTGAATGGGCGTGTGATGGATCCCGAGTCGGGATTGGACGCGGTGCGGAACGTTGCCATAAAGAACGGAAAAATCGCTGTCATCTCGGAGCAGGTTCTAAAAGGAACTTCCATCATCGATGCCAAAGGCCTGGTGGTCTCCCCGGGTTTTATCGACCTGCACGAGCACGGGCAAGAGCCGAGAAACTACGAGTTTCAAGCGCACGACGGCGTCACCACTTCGCTCGAACTTGAAGTTGGAACCGACGATGTCGATCACTGGTACGCAGCAAGGGAAGGGAAATCGCTCATCAACTTCGGAGTGAGCGCCGGCCATATTCCCGTCCGCATGAAAGTGATGCACGATCCCAGCGACTTTCTCCCCAGCGGCGATGCAGCGCACAAAAAGGCGTCAGCCGAGCAGGTGGCCGAGATGGAGAAACTGCTCGCGAAAGGACTCGATCGCGGTGCACTCGCGGTGGGCATGGGAATTGCCTACACCGAAGCCGCCACTCACGACGAGATTGTGAGCATGTTCCAGGTAGCGGCGAAATATAAAGCGCCAGTCCACGTGCACATTCGCTACTTTGGCTCGAAAGAACCAGCCACCGGACTCGCCGCGCTCGAGGAAGTGATTGCCGCCGCCACGGCTACTGGCGCGCCTCTTCACGTGGTGCACATTACCAGCATGGGCCTGCTGGATACGCCGCGACTCATTGCGATGGTGGAAGGCGCGCGAGCGCATGGCCTGGATGTGACCACCGAATGCTATCCCTACACCGCGTCGAGCACGCGCCTCGAAACCTCCGCCTTCGACCCTGGGTGGCAGGAAGCGCGCGGCATCACCTACGGAGACGTTCAGTGGGCCGCGACCGGAGAACGCCTGACCGCGGAAAGCTTTGAGCGCTATCGCAAGCAGGGCGGAGACGTTGTGATCTTTGGGATCCCCGAGAGTGCAGTGCGCGCGGCCGTCGCCAATCCGGCAATCATGATTGCCAGTGATGGCATGCGCATCAGCGGGCCCAAGGTGCATCCCCGCGGCCAGGGAACGTTCGCGCGCGTGCTGGGGCATTACGTGCGCGAAGAAAGAGCGCTTGACCTCATGACCGCTCTGCGTAAGATGACCCTGCTGTCCGCACAGCGCCTGGAGAGCCGCGCTCCCGCGTTCAAGAGTAAGGGAAGAATCCGCATCGGAGCCGACGCCGACATCACCATCTTCGATCCGAATCGAATCATCGACAAAGCCACTTACGAAAACCCGCTGCAGTATTCCGAGGGAATTGAGTTCGTGCTGGTGAACGGCGTTCCGGTGGTGAAAGATGGAAAACTTGTTCAGAGAGTTTTCCCAGGACAGGCGGCGCGAGCGCCGACCGCGCAGTGACACATTGTGGAGACAGCCGCCTCGGCTGTCCGCCAAGCGAAGCGAGGCGCGTCTTCCTTTGTGCGCCCTTCAAGTTCTCAGCGGCTGACCTCCGCGCTCGCTGGGATTCCGGTGTACCCTGTGTTCCTCCGTGTCCTCTGTGGTTGAAGATTTTAAGCCCGTTCCCATCAGAATATTTGATCCGGCAAAGGCCATTCCCCGTGCTATCCTCTCAACCCTAAAAGCCCATGCCCGAATCGCGCCCGCCCACCTTCCTCTGCATCACCACCTATGAGAAGGGACAGGAGTTCATGCGCGAATGCAAGCGCCAGGGCTGCCGCGTATTTCTGCTGACCGCCGAGAAACTGCGCGACGCAGACTGGCCACGCGAGAGCCTCGACGACACATTCTACCTTCCGGCCGATCTGCCCCTTGCCGATACCGTCCAGGCCGTTACGCACCTTGCGCGCTCGCACAAGCTCGACCGCATCGTGGCCCTCGACGAATACGATATGGAGACGGCCGCAACCCTGCGCGAACACCTGCGCATCCCCGGAATGGGCCTCACCACCATGCGTTATTTCCGCGACAAGCTCGCCATGCGCATGAAAGCGCTGGAAAAACATGTGCGCGTGCCCGACTTTGTCCCGGTCTTCAACCAGGAAGATATCCGTTACTACCTCGAAGGTGTGCCCGGCCCATGGGTGCTTAAGCCGCGCCAGGAAGCTTCAGCCATCGGCATCAGGAAAATTCATGCCGCCGAAGAATTGTGGCCAGTGCTTGATCAACTAGGTGACAAGCGGTCGTCGTTTCTGCTGGAGAAGTTCGTGCCCGGCGACGTCTTCCACGTGGACTCAGTGGTTTCCGAAAACGAAGTGGTCTTCGCCAACGTCAGCAAATACGGCCAGCCCCCGATGAACGTCGCGCAAGGCGGAGGAGTCTTCACCACCTTCACCGTACCGCGAGCGAGCCCGGCCGATGCCAGCCTGCGCCAGATCAATTGTGACCTGATCGCCGCGCTGGGCCTGGTCCGCGGAGTAGCGCATGCCGAGTTCATTCAGGCACGCGCCGACGGAGAATTTTATTTTCTTGAGTGCGCCGCGCGTGTTGGCGGAGCCTACATCAACGAAATGGTCGAAGCCGCCACGGGCCTCAATTTGTGGCGAGAGTGGGCTCGCATCGAGATCGCCGGCGGCGACGGCTCGTACAAGCTTCCAGCCCTGCGCGAAGATTACGCAGGAATCATTCTTTCGCTGGCGCGGCAGGAAGACCCCGACACCGCCGCCTACACTGATCCGGAAATACTCCTGCGCATCAAGAGACATCACCACGCCGGGCTCGTCGTGCGATCGCCCCACGCCGATCGAGTCCAAAAGCTGCTGGAAAGCTACGGTCCGCGCTTCGTGCAGGACTTCCTGGCAGTCGAGCCGCCAAAGGACAAACCCACCGCCTGACTCACGTCGCACCGCCACCCGCGCGGCATGGCCGTCATTCCTTCCGCTTCCGTGTGCCCGTCAAAATAATGCTGACCACGATCAAGGCTGCCCCGGCGCCCAATTCCACGCGCTGCACATGACGTAGACCGTCCCAAAGTTCGTCCGGTGGCTAGAAAATTCGCGCGTCGCGCACGGACTCCAGGCAGGCCAAACACGCCGGAGAGAAATCCCACGGCATTGGTGACTCGTTTCTTCTTCTCAGGAGTCATCGCCAGGTGGATGTCATCCCCGCGCGGATTCGTCATAGAGATTTCAGGCTAAAAGAAAACTTCCGGCGAAACGTGGAATCGCCGGCTGAGCCTGCGGATGTGTTCCGTATTCAGTTGGCGCTTTCCATGCAGCACTTCCGACACGATGCTGGGCGTGCCGAAAACATCGACCAGATCTTTCTGCTTCAGATTATTCGCAAGCACCAGTTCGTTGAGCACTTCTACTGGATTGGCGGCTTTGAGTGCATAGTGTTTCTCTTCAAAGTCCTCGATCAGCAGCGTGAGCAGTTCCGCCATACGCCGTTCGGCAGCGGACATGCGGCTTCCCCTGCGATCCAGTTCCTCCAGCCTCGCGATATAGCGTTCATTCTCCGCCTCACTGCGAATCACGGTAGGCAACGCGCTGGTCAGCAGGGAAGCATATTCAGATCGAACTGCGCTCGCACTCATCGTTTCCACCCTCCCCGGTCATACTCGGCATGCGTTAAAACGTGGCGAATGTAGATGCGGCCAAAGGCATAGTTGATCTCAGTGATCAGCCGGTATTGGTTTCCTTTGATATTGAAAACCGTCCACCTGCCAACCACATCCGCGGTTGAAAAAGTCCTTCGCACGTCCGTGAAAGTTCTCCACGGCGCCTTCTTGGCAATGCGAAACCAGGCGTCGAGCGGGCTTTCGAGGTTTGCGTGCCGGCCGGCCGCTTCCTTGAGTTTCTTGCGGCTGATGACGTGCATGCCGCTCCTCGCGAGTTCGCAATCTGCGAATATTATACTTCGCAAAATGCGAATAAGTCAAGAAACGGCGCGGCGAACCGTCGCCCCCCTCAGAACGCGTCAATCCCCGTAACACTCTGCCCAATAATCAGCGAGTGCACATCGTGCGTACCTTCGTAAGTTTTCACCGACTCCAAATTCATCATGTGGCGCATGATCGGGTAATCATCCGCCACTCCGTTCGCGCCCAGAATATCGCGCGACAGTCGGGCGCATTCCAGCGCCATCCAAACGTTGTTGCGCTTTGCCATCGAAATGTGTTGATGCTGCACCTTGCCTGCATCTTTCAAGCGGCCCACTTGCAGCACCAGCAACTGCGCCTTGGTGATCTCGCTGATCATCCACGTGAGCTTGTCCTGCACCAGTTGATGCGAAGCGATGGGCTGATCGCGCCACTGCTTGCGCAAGATGGCGTATTGCAGAGCGCAGTCGTAGCAAGCCATCGCCGCGCCCAGCGCTCCCCACGCGATCCCGTAGCGCGCCTGGTTCAGGCACATCAGCGGAGACTTCAATCCTCCACTCTTCGGCAGAAGATTCGCTTCAGGAATATGAACATCCTGCAGCGAAAGCCCCGAAGTCACCGACGCGCGCAACGACCACTTGCCGTGAATGTCGTCCGCCTTGAATCCAGGCCGGTCGGTTTCCACGAGAAACCCGCGAATGCGGTCGCTCTCATTTTCCACCTTCGCCCAGATCACCGCCACGTCGGCGATGCTGCCGGAAGTAATCCACATCTTCTCGCCGTTGATCACATATTCATTGCCCACCTTGCGCGCGCGTGTCCGCATCCCACCCGGGTTCGATCCGAAATCGGGCTCGGTCAGGCCGAAGCAGCCCAGCTTTTCGCCCTTCTGCATGGCCGGCAGCCAAGTCTGTTTCTGCTCATCGCTGCCAAATTCATAAATCGGATACATCACCAGCCCCGACTGCACGCTGACAAAACTCCGCACCCCCGAATCGCCGCGCTCCATTTCCTGCATCACCAACCCATACTCCACGTTGCCCATCCCGGCGCAGCCATATCCCTTCAGCGACGCGCCAAAAAATCCCAGCTCGCCCATGGGCTTGACCAGTTCGCGCGGAAACCGCCCCGCCCGGTTGCACTCCTCAATGATCGGAATCAGATTGTCTTCAATGAACTGCCGAGCGGTGTCGCGCACCAGGCGTTCATCATCAGTGAGCAGCGAATCGTACTGGATAAAGTCGACGCCGCGAAATTTGATGGCGGGCATGATTGACTCTCCGTGAATCGGAAATACAGCTCAGGGCAAACATTTGACGGTAGCAGGGCTAGGGGACGCGGGTCAACGGTCGCCCAGTGGGGCGATTGCCCCTGCTGTCGAGATGCTCATGTGGGGACAGCCGCCCTCGGCTGTCCGGTCGAGCGAAGCTCGATGGTGTCGGCAAACCAAGCCACCAGCCCATCCCAAGCCCAAGACAGCCGCCCCAACCATACTGTAAAATTAAATACGACGGAAGAAAGTCAGAGACGCAGGCCGTAAGATCTTCAAGTGGATTCGCAGTTTCCGATGCATCCCATCCACAATCGTCCGCGACAAGAATCCCGCGGATTGCGCTTGCGCAAACATTGAAGAGATCAGGAGAAACTAACCATGCCAGGCCCCAAGATCGCAAAAACAGCTGACCGCAAGAAGGTCATGGACACCACCAAGAGCACCGATTGCCCCAAATGCGGCAAAACCACCCGCATCGTCAAGCGCGTAAAAGACCGCGAACGCGGCGTCCCCGGCGGCATTTACATCTCATGCTCAGCCTGTGAATTCTTCGAGAAGCTGTAAGCGCCAAGTTTCCTGGAGCTATGTTCGCCAACCGCTTTGGGAAATGGGGCCGCTTCACGCTTTGCGGTTCTTGCCGACATCATACAAACTGAGGCTGCCCCGGTCTTCGCGGTCTTCGAAGAGCTTGCCCTGAGCTCTGCCGAAGGGCCGGGGATTTCTGCTGTGGAGAAGTGTTCCTGCAGGAACATTTTGTGCTGGCGGTTTTGTATGTACAGCTAAGAGCTTGTCCCGTTAGGGTTTACGGCCGAGCTTTCCCGGACTTTCGCCAAATGTTCAGCGCGACGAAAAAAAGCCGGGTGCCCCGCCCTTCCCGCGTCTTGTGCGGGAGGGCGGGGAGTTTGACTTCCGGTCCGTCGAGACAACGCTTGGAAAGTGGCGATTCACCGCGTCGGGGCTTCCGCGCAGATTCTGCTGAGCGCAAGGAGTTCGAAATCCCCGCCCCTTCGGCAAGCTCAGGGCAGGCTCTGTCGCAGAAACCGCGACAAGGACGGGGCACCCGATTTCCGTTGGCGAAGGGCTGGGTCAGCCCCCTACTAAACCTTCGCTAGAATTCCGCCTTCGGAAATTCAAGAGCACAGGCGCGATTGTCTTCCACAGGAAATCCTCACTTTCCACAAGATGCCCATAAAATAGACATTGACACCCGATTGCGAAGGGAGAACAATCTTTACAGATTCGCATCATAAATCTTTTCGCCAAATCGGAGATGTTTCAATGGCCAAGAACGCAGCTAAAGTTGATAGGGGCCGAACTTACATCAGTCAGGCGGATGTGCCAAGCTACTCGTTAGAGAAGGCATTGAGAATTCCGCTCGCGATCGGTGACAACTATGGATACAAACCGACCACTCCGTTGCAGGTCGCCAAGGCGCTCGAGCTCGCCCCCGGCACGGGCGGTTTCAAGATGCTCACGGGCGCAGCAATCGCCTACGGACTAACCACGGGAGGATATAACGCGAGCATCATCTCCATCACGCCGCTTGGAATGCGAATCGTGAGGCCAACCTCGGAAGGCGACGATATCGCTGCGAAACGCGAGGCGTTACTCAAACCGCGCGTAATCCGGGAATTCTTGAACAAGTACAATGCAGCCCCGGTTCCAAAGGACGGAATCGCGCAGAACGTGCTCATGGAAATGGGTGTGCCGCAGGAGCGGACGCTCGAAGTGCTGAACCTGATCATGGAGGGAGCCGAAGCGGTGGGCTTCCTGCAGACGATAAAGGATCGCAAGTACGTGGAACTCGGAAACACTTCAATCCCCGAGGGTCCAGAGGGCGGCGATACTCGATCTGAGAATGGCAGGGACGATGAGCCGCCCGCGTTATCTCTGGTGCCACCTCCTCCTGTCTCCAAACCCCTTACGACAACCGTTCTACCTGCCGCGCCGCTGGCGGCCGACAATCGCGTGAAGAAGGTGTTTATCACGCACGGCAAGAACAAGCTGTTCATTGATCCAATCAGGAAATTGTTGGCATTCGGAGAACTGGAGGCTGTGGTAGCCGACGAGAAACAAACCGTATCTCAGCCCGTTCCCGAGAAAGTCATGAGCGACATGAGATCTTGCGGCGCGGCCATCATCCACGTGGAGGATGAGCAGCGACTGATGGACAAGGATGTGAAAGAACACATTGTGCTTAATTCAAATGTGCTGATCGAGATTGGGGCAGCAATGGCCCTGTATGGGCAGCGATTCATCCTTGTTGTGAAGGAAGGAATCGAGTTGCCCTCCAATCTGCAGGGCCTATACCAGGTGCGCTACAGCGGTGACACTTTGGACGGGACGGCAACCATCAAACTGTTGGAGGCGATCAACGACATGAAGAAACGTGCGCTGCCTGCGCCAACTGGGGTGTGAACATGAACGGCCCGTCTGTCCCCACATTCCCCACCCACATTCCGTAATGTTTTCGACGAGGTAAATGCAATGAAAACAATCCCGATTTCAGCAAAGGGATTCGCGGAGTTCGTTTTGGCCGGACCGAGCAGGAAAGCGACAATAGTCCGCAACATTCTCAAGCCGAAGTCCAAAGAAGCGCAGGTCATTGTCCTCTACTACGCGCGAGCGATCCGCATCATCCGGCTCTACCATACCAAGGGGAATGATGGTGGGTATTTGAAACATGAGATTCACGGTCTGGAAAAAAAGCTAGAGGCGGCCACGACGAACCAGGCCCGAGCGGGGCTCAGGAACAACCTCCGCGCAATTCGCAGCTACATGGACATCTACGGGAATAGGAAGAGAAAGATAGTCCCGCGCCCGAGGATCTATTACACGCATGGGCGCGTCCGCCTCTCCGCGAGCCCCGATCTAGCAGTAGAGGAGGACGGAAGACTGAAACTCGTCAAGCTAGGAATTACGAAGGAAGGCGACAATCCTGAGCTCGTCAGAATCATGCTCCGCGTGATTTATCAAGCCGCCAACGCCGAGTACGAGGTACAGCCGCATGACGTCGTTTACTTTGACGTCACGAATGCCGTTCGCAGAAGGAGCAGTACTGAAGACTCCGACCTCGCGACAACAATTGACAACGGATGTGACACCCTTGCCGGCATGGTGTGACAGGGGGCTGGCCCACCCTTTCGCAACAAAAATCGGCGGGGCTGCCCCGTCCTTCTCGCGCTTTCTGCGAGAGGGCGGGGAATTTGATCTCCTGTCCCGCATTCCTATTCTCGGAAACCGACGAGAAATATTTCCTCGATGCTTCCACTCTGTCTTTCACACCGGCATACGATGGTCCTCATATGCCTTGGGGTCTCAAGCGATTTCAGGAAGCGCGGTGTCTGCACTTTCTCACGTTTAGTTGCTACCGGCGTGCGCCACGTCTGGGCACGGCGTCGGCCCGCGACATCTTCGAGCGAACTCTCGAGAGCGCGCGGCAGTGGTACGGGTTCTACGTTGCCGGATATGTGGTTATGCCGGAGCACGTTCATCTGCTGATCACCGAACCGGAGCGGGCGAAGCTCTCGCTCGCGCTGCAAATGCTGAAGCAGAATGTTGCCCGCCAGTTGCGGGAGCCGGAGGGTGGGTCGTTCTGGCAGGCGCGATATTACGATTTCAATGTCTGGACCGAGGCCAAGCGGATCGAGAAGCTGCGCTACATTCATCGTAATCCCGTTGTCCGCGGACTAGTTGCCAGCCCCGAGCTGTGGGCTTGGAGCAGCTTCCGTCACTACGCTTCGGGCTTCGACGGAGTGGTTGAGATTGAGTCGCAGTGGACTGCGCGGAAGAGGGAACTGCTCGGAGGGACGCCGCAGCTGAGGGTTCAAAGTCAAAATCCCCGCCCTGTCCCTGCAAAAGACGCAGGGACAAGGACGGGGCACCCGCTCTAGTTCCCACCTTCGCGGTACGTTCCCACGCTCGTTAGTGTCACACTAGACGCTGATCTGCTCCAGAATCGCCCTCGCCACTGCCGCGGGGTCGGCAGCCCCGGTGATGGGCCGTCCCACCACGATGTGACTCACGCCGGCAGCGATGGCTTCCGCAGGGGTTACCACGCGCCGCTGATCCGCATGGCCGGTTCCTGGCAGCCGCACGCCGGGGGTCACGATCGCGAATCCGTCTCCCAGCTGCGAGCGCAGAGCTGGAGCCTCGCGGGCTGATGCCACCACGCCCTGGCAGCCGCTGGCCAGCGCGAGCTCCGCCAGCCGCAGGACCGCTCCCCGGACTCCGCCGAGCATTCCAACAGATTGCACATCCGCCTCATCCATGCTCGTGAGCACGGTGACGGCAAGCACCTTCAGCTCCGGCTTTATTGCTGCAGCTTCCATCGCCGCCCGCAGCATCCTGCCGCCGCCCGCCGCGTGCACGGTCAACATGCTCACGCCGAGTTGCGCGGCTTCGCGGACGGCCGCTCCCACAGTTGTTGGAATGTCGTGATACTTCAGGTCGAGAAACACCTGGCGCCCTGAAGACACCAGATCCCGCACCATCTGCGGCCCCTCGGCCGTGTAAAGCTGCATGCCGACTTTATACGTCAGCGCGCAGTCTCCCACCGCCGCCACGATCTGGCGTGCAGCCGCAGCCGTCGACACGTCCAGCGCAACAATAAGCCGCCGGCGCGGATCGACCCCAGGCGAATCCTTCACACTGATTGGGATGTGTTTGGGCAAAGTGGCGTTCATCCCAATCAGTGTAAGGTTTTTAGGAGAGTTTTTCTACCGGGAGGGGATTACCGGTATGGGGCGGTTGTCGGCCACCGTCTCGTAGGAGGTTCGGCGGCGGGGTGTCACTACGTCCAGGCGTACCCGCTGCAGGCCTCGGGAGTTGTACCCAAGGGCCAAGGCTGCGCCGTAGGAGAGGTCGATGATCCGCCCCGGAGTGATCGGTCCGCGGTCATTGACCCGGACCACTACGCTCCGGCCATTATGCAGGTTCGTGACCCGCACGTAGCTTCCCAGGGGAAGCTTCAGGTGGGCGGCCGTCATGTCATACATATCGTACGGCTCGCCGCTGGCGGTCAGGCGTCCATCAAAGTCGCTGCCGTACCATGAGGCTGTTCCTACCTGGTACGGTTGCGTCCCAGGTTTCTTGCTTTCGGGTTTTATTCGGGATGAACTAACAGGAGCCGGTGTCGCCTCCGAGTTGTTCGGGCCCTGAGCTGCTCCCGTCCCGGCGATCAGAAAGGCAATCGCCAGTCCTTGAGCTATACGTCGTCGCATTCAGTTCTCCTCGCATCTCAAAAGTGTCCTAGGCTAGGCTTATATGACTCGAGTGCTGGTGCAATCTCACTATGCTATCGGGCTGCCAAACGGCCTGTCAACCCGGATTAGACCACTCGACGATGACCTCCTAGTAATCGTCAGCTTACGTAACATGTTGGTAATTATGGGTAATACTCGATAATGCCGTTGAAAACAGTAAGCTTATCTGTTGGCACAATAGTAAATAACCTGCCCAACCGAGGGAGGTAGAATTTACAAGCCGTTCATAATCAGATGGTTACGGTGATTACTGCGTCAACCCCCATGTAATCAGTTACTTGTGCGTCCAACCTGGAAGATGCACCGCAGAATTTATTTCCTGTCGCTAGCAGCCGATGTTACTAATGGTGCCAGGGAACGCTGGAATCCAACCTGGCGGCGGAGCTTAGGAGCATGGCTGAAGCACCCCCGATCGTCCTGACCATCGCTGGCTTTGACCCCTCGTCCGGGGCTGGCATCACGGCCGACATTAAGACCATCGCCGCGCATGGCTGTTACGGCGTCGCCTGCATCACGGCCTTGACCGTACAGTCCACCGCAGGGGTTCGCGGCGTGTACCCCGTGGATGCGGAGCTGGTAACCGATACGTTGGTCGAGTTGGTGGCCGATGTCGAGATTGCCGCGGTTCACATCGGAATGCTGGGAGCGGCGAACGTGGTCAAAGCTGTAGCTGAGTTTCTTGCTAGCCGCACTCGTAAGGCGAAATTGCCCAATGTGGTTTTGGATCCAATCCTCAAAGCGTCATCAGGTGCTGATCTGCTTGATGCGGCCGGGGTTAAGTTGCTGATGGGAAAGCTGATTCCGCTTGCCGATGTGGTCACTCCGAACGTGGACGAGGCCGCCGTCTTAACCGGATTAAAGGTCACTGACGTGGAAGAGATGAAAGCTGCCGCTGCAAAACTGCACGAACTGGGATGCCCGGCAGTGGTTGTCACCGGCGGCCATTTGGAGAAGGCGACCGATCTGCTCAGCGTCAAAACCGCCCAAGGGATTGAGCACGAAGTGTTTAAGGCCGATCGCCAGCGCTCGAATTCCACCCACGGTACAGGATGCGCCTTCGCCACGGCCATGGCATGCCACCTTGCCCTCGGACGCGGCCTGGCCGAGGCTGCCTTGCTTGCCAAGACCTACGTCACGGCAGCTATCTCCTATGGGCACGACCTTGGGCGTGGAACCGGGCCCGTGCACCACCTCTACCGGCTGGGCCAGCAGCGGCGGGGCGCAAGTTCTGGGAATGAATGAGTTCGCAGGTCTAAGGACTGGTTTGGGAGGTTTCCTTACCGCGTTGGGGATTAAAGACTAAAGCGAACTGGAGAGCGCAGGAGATTTGCAAAAGATTGTCAGGGGAGGGCTGGTTTTCGATCGTCAGACTTGATTCAGTCTGGATCTCTGTCTGAGGGCTTCTTCAGCAGAATTCCGGCTACAAATGACGCCGTGGCCGCAAGCAGCCATTCAATCCGCCACATCTGGATCGCTTGAAAGTCTACAAAGCTCTGTGCCTTATAGACTAAGCTCACACCGACTGCCCCGGCTACGCATCCCAAGCCGACAAAAAAAGCGATGAGCGATGCGGTGGGAAGCCCGATCCAGCTCTTGATCTGGTGGAAGTGCAGGTATTGAATCCATGACGGGAAGCCAACCTTCTGCCAAGGGATAGCAGCAATTGTCGACTTTACCCGGATGACTCCCTTGGCCAGGAAATCCACAGTTGAAGCATAAGTCAGGGTAAACGACGCCGCCTGATCCGTGTTGGCTTTGGGGCGGAGCGTGCCGCAGGCATGGCAAAAGCGTGCGCCGACCAGGAATTCCGTAGCGCAGCGCTGGCAAGCGTTGCTCAACGCTGGAACCGGAGCAAGCGCTTCCGGCTGAACCGCTTGCGAAGGAGCCGGCGGTTGCCAGAATTCCTGATGTACGTCGTGGATCACTTCCGCCATAACCAAACCCCGATACGCGGACTACCGCGATTCCTGAAATGGCAAGCCAACGGCCAAATCTGATTCTCCACTAAGCATTTGCGAAATAAAGACTTACTAGTTTCGTCCCACGCTTCCCCAGGAATCCCACGGCAATAATTACGCGCTTGTTCGCGTAAAGATGCATCAGTTTCTAAAGTCCAAGACCCTCCGGCGACGCCTGTGAATCAAAATGACTGCCGAGGAGCAGAACAACTCCCGGCCTGACGAGCTCCATTCGGCAAGCCGGGCACAACGCCACTTTCTTTCAAAGCTCCACAACCCAAATCGGTTGTGGCATGCGCGAATTATAGGGGCGCTGAGCGGGCTGGCGGAGTGACTGTTCTGGCCCTCCCGCTAACGGGTTTGGTTCCCCGAAGGTCACACAGGTGCGGGCTGAAATTCATTTAGACTTGAAAGGTTTGTTTCGTGGCGATGGGAGAAAAGGAAGCGTTGGCTCATTCCGTAGCGGGCAGCAGCCGTCGGTTACACCCGAGTTTCTTAGTAGTGGTCTTCTTGGTCCAGATATTGGTCCTGATCGCTCTCTTCGTTCCAGCCAGGGCGGGGGCGCAGTACCCTGCTACCGGCGGGGCATCCTCGAGAGAAGCCCAGGATCCCCTGGTCGAGGTTGCCTTCAACCACTTTTACAACATGGAATTAGAGCAGTCGACGCGCGACTTCGAAAAAGTCCTGGCGCAGCATCCTCAGGATCCCCGTGCCGTGAACCACCTGCTGACCTCTATCGTCACGCACCAGCTGTACGAGACCGGGGCGATGAATACGGGGGAATATGCCAATGACAGCTTTATCGGGCAAACCCATCGGCCGGGCGATCCGAAAGTGAAGGAGCGGATCAAGCGGCTGGTCGCGCAAGCCGAGGGCCTGGAAGAAGACGAACTGAAGGCGAATCCGGACGATGTGGACGCCCTCTATGCCCGGGGCGTGACTCGGGCGCAATTTTCACTTTATACGGCGCTGATCGAGCGGGCGTGGTTCTCGGCGTTGCGCAACGGGGTAGGGGCCCGGCACGATCACGAACGTGTGCTGGAACTTGATCCGAAGTACGTGGACGCGAAGCTGGTGGTGGGCACGCACAACTACGTGATGGGCAGCCTGCCCTGGAGCGTGAAGGTTGCGGTAGCGCTGGTGGGCCTGAGCGGGTCGAAGGAGAAAGGGCTGCAATATCTGCGCGAGGTGGGCCAGAGCAACGGCGAGAATGCGGTGGACGCCAGAATTGTGCTCAGCCTGTTCCTACGCCGCGAGCACAACTACGATGAGGCCCGCGGGATTATGGCTGAGTTAGCCGCGCGCTATCCCAAGAACTATTTGTTCGCGATCGAAGTGGCCAACCTGCTGCGCGCGTCCGGCCGACTGGACGAGGCTGCTGTGGCTTACCGCAAAGTTTGGCAGAACGGGCGGGAAGGGAAATATGGCACGCTGCGCTATGAACTGGCGGCGTGGGGCCTGGGCGAGCTGCTGCGCAGCCGCAAGGATTATGCCGGCGCGGCGGCTGCCTATGAATTGCCGAACGAAGTTCCGAATGCCGATCCTGAGACTCTGCAGAAGGCCAATCTTGCTGCCGGAAAAATGTACGATCTGCTGCTGAAGCGCGATCTGGCGGTGAAGAAATATCAGACGGTACTGGCCGAGAACAGTGGCACTCCGTTGGCCGAGGAAGCGCGCAGGCTGATGAAGGATGCTTACAAGGAGTGAGCGGGGTCGAAACTGCTCTTGTTTAGGCGTGGGGTCTTGCCGTGGGCGATTTTTGCCTGACTTCAGGCCGGAGACTGTCGGACCTCAGCCTGGGGACGCCGGGCTTCGCCCTGGCTTGGACAGCCGAGGGGGCTGTCGCTACGTGGATCTTGCCAGCCGCGGAACTTTGGTTCTACCGGTGACGTATCCTTTCCAACGGGGGGAAAGCCATGTACTGCAACTACTGCGGAAAGGTGATTCAGGACGATGCGGCGGTTTGCGCGTATTGCGGCATTCGGGTGGGATCATCGTTGGCGCGGACCCGGCTGGTGCGTCCGCGGGCGGGGCGCAAGGTGGCGGGCGTCTGCCTTGGCTTTGCCGAGTACTTCGACATCGATGTTACGGTGATTCGAGTGGTGTGGTTGGTCACGGCAATCATGTCCGGCGTCGGAATCGTTCCCTACTTCATTGCGTGGATTGTGATGCCGGAAGAGCCGCTGCTGCTGACGGCGCCGGGGGGGCAGCAAGTAACGAGTTCGTAAGGCGCGTATTTGTCGAAGGCTTGCGACCGGGCGCTGGACGATTGGTGGGTCTCAGCTTGCAGGCCACAACGCAGCGGTCGAGCTTCGCTTGACTGGACAGCCGAGGGCGGCTGTCCCCACATATGCATCTCGCGATCCGAAGTACGGTCTGAAACTTGGGCCGGCCGTCGGGCGGGGGACGCCGAGTTTGTGTTTTAATCGGCTGCATGCAGGCTGGTGGCCCGCGCGCGATCAAGAGCAGCGACGCCGAGATTTGCTATTGGGTGCTGGGCGAGGGCGCGCCTGTTGTTCTGCTGCATCCTTTTCCTGCGAATCATGAATTCTGGCTGCCTGTGGCGCAGACGCTGGCAACGCGCTTCCGCGTGATTCTGCCCGACCTGCGCGGGCACGGAAATTCTGAGATTGGCGAAGGTCCGGCCACGATGGCGACGCATGCGGCCGACCTTGCCCGCGTGCTGGACGATGCGGACGTGGGCCGGGCGCCGATGATTGGAGTGTCGATCGGTGGCTATATTTTATTTGAATTCTGGCGCAGGTTTCGCGGGCGAGTGGCGGCGCTTGGTTTGTGCAATACCAAGGCTCCGGCGGATTCCGCCGAAGCTCGGGCGGGACGATTGCAGGCGGCGAATGACGTTCTGGAGCGGGGTGTCGAGCCGTTCTTCGAGACGATGATTCCGCGCTTACTGGGAAAGACCACGCGCGAAGCTCGACCTGATCTGGTGGCGGGAGCGCTGGGCATGATGCGCAAAATGTCGCCTGAGGACGTGGCCCAGGTGCAGAGGGGGATGGCGGAGCGTCCGGACTCGGTTGATACATTGAAGACCATCAATGTTCCGACGCTGCTGATCACCGGGGAGGAAGACATCCTCACTGGTGTGAACGAGGCGGAGTTGATGCGGCAGCATATTGCCGGGAGCCGGATGTGCGTGATCCCTAAGGCGGGGCACTACGCGCCGTGGGAACGGGCGGAGGAAATGACTAAATTGTTGCGGGGGTTTCTGGAGGGACTGTAGAAAGCGGAATTTCTTGGCGACCAGCGAATTCGTTAACCACAGAGGACACGGGGGTACACAGAGGGACGCAGAGGAGAGCTGGAATCGTTGAGGGTCCGGAGAATAGCTGCGTAGATCCTGATCTAGAGTTTCTGGAACGCCCGCGCTACAATCGGTCTGCCCATGAGAAGACTCGTTGCATTACTCGCTGCAGGAATGTTTGCCGTCAGCGCCACCGGACAAACCACTTCCGCCCCCAGGCCGCGCATTGTTGGCATCGACCATGTTGCTTTTTACACAACGTCGCCCGACGGAGTGAAGAAGCTCTACGGCGGCGTGCTGGGGTTGGCGGACGCTCCGGCGGTAGAGCCGGGCGGCATTGTGAGCTACGTGATCGGAACGCAGTGGGTGGGCTACAGCGTGGCGCCGAATTCGAAGGCGACCGACCGCATGGATCACGTGGCGTTCGCGACTGACAACATCACTGCGATGCGGCGTTTTCTGGCGGCGAATGGTGTGAAAGTTTCCGGGGTGCAGGTCTGGGCGGATCACAGTTTGAGTGTTGTGGCCGCCGATCCGGAGGGACATCGCATTGAATTTATTGAACACGAAGCTTCGGAGCGTGCCAAGGGAGGCATGGCCGCGCCGGCAGCGGTGGGGGTGTCGCGGCACATGATTCATGCCGGTTTTCTGGTTCACAACCGCGATGCGGAAGATCATTTTTATCGCGACCTGCTGGGTTTTCGTCCTTACTGGCACGGCGGGATGAAAGAGGACAAGACGGATTGGGTGGCGATGCAGGTTCCCGACGGCACGGATTGGCTGGAATATATGCTGAATCAGCCGGAGCATCCGGATCTGCGGCTGACGGGAGTGATGAATCACATTTCTTTGGGTGTGGTGGATATGAAGAAGGCGCAGGCGACGCTCGAATCGCATGGCTGGAAGCCGCATGGCGACGAGAAGGCGCAGATGGGACGAGACGGCAAGTGGCAGCTGAATATTTATGATCCTGATTTGACGCGGGTGGAACTGATGGAATTCAAACCCGTCGAGAAGCCGTGCTGCTCGGAGTTTACGGGGCCGCATCCGTCGGAGTGACATATTTCAAGATCGATTTCAGGATTAGGATGGAAAGGTTTCCATGGGAACGATGAATACTTCTTTAGTCGCGGAAAAGACGGTAGTGACAGCCAAGGGGGACGGGCCCGCGGTTGATGTGAGTGCCGCGGGAAGCCGCGTTTTTCTGGTAACGCTCGACATCACCAACATCATTGAGCAGGAGTCGCTGGATGTGAGCGTTTACGGTTCGGCGGATGGTGCGGCGTGGGGGCCGAAGCCGATCGTATGTTTTCCGCAGAAGTTTTACCGGGGGCAGGCTCCGCTGCTGCTTGATTTGACGGCGCATGCGGACGTGAAATTCGTGCGCGCGCAATGGAATGTGGCGCGCTGGGGACGCGGGACGGAGACGCCGATGTTTGAGTTTGGCGTGACATTGAGGGAAGTTCCCGCGGATATTTTGAAAGAGGCTGCGGCTGAGGTCAAGGCATTGGCCTGAAAATTGTTGATTGCTGATTGAAAACTGAAAACCGATCAGCAATGCTTCTTTGCTGCGGTCTTGGGGTTTCAATCAACAATCAGCGATCAAGAATCAGCAATCAGCAATTCTCATTTCTCCCACAATTCTGCAGGCGGTCTTCCGCTATATTGATCTCAGGATGAACCATGAGTCCGAAGTGATCGTGCGCCCGGTGCGCAATGTGCGCGGCAGTGTGCGACTGCCGGGGGATAAATCCATTTCTCATCGTTATGCGATGCTGGCGGGGATCGCCGAGGGGGCATCGCGGATTGAGAACTATTCCACCGGCGCTGATTGTGGTAGCACGCTGGGATGCATGCGCTCGCTGGGCGTGAAATGGGAGCGCAAGAACGGAGCCGGAGCCGAAAATACGATTGAGATCGAAGGACGTGGGCTCGCGCTGTCGGCGCCAACGGGGCCGCTCGATTGCGGCAACTCTGGTTCGACCATGCGCCTGCTGAGCGGCATTGTTGCGGGGCAGAAATTTACCAGTGAGATGGTCGGGGACGATTCTTTGTCGCGGCGTCCCATGTTGCGCGTGATTACGCCTTTGACCGCGATGGGCGCGCGGATCGAATCACAGAGCGGGCTTCCTCCGTTGCGCATCACTGGCGCGAGCTTGAAGGCTATCGACTACAAAATGCCGGTGGCCAGCGCGCAGGTGAAATCGTGCCTGCTGTTTGCCGGTTTGTTGGCCGATGGAGAGACTCGCGTGGAGGAACCGTTGCGCACGCGCGATCACGGAGAAGTTGCGCTGCGGGCGTTTGGGGCGGAGCTTGAGCGCAAGGGCAATGAAGTGAAGATTCGCGGGGGGCAGAGACTCAAAGGTCTGGAAGCGCGCGTCCCCGGCGATTTATCGAGTGCGGCTTTCTTTCTCTGTGCTGCAGCGTTGTTTCCGGGTTCGCAGCTGACTGTTCCGAACCTGTTGATGAATCCGACACGGGCGCGGCTGCTCGACATCCTTACGCTAATGGGCCTGAAGATTTCCGTGATGCAGATCGAAGAGATTCATGGCGAACTTGTGGGCACGCTGCAGGTGGAGGGTGCCGGGCTGAAGGGCATCACAATCGCGGGCGCGGATTCGGCGGCGCTGATCGACGAAATCCCGGTGCTGGCGGCTATTGCGCCTTACACGGAGCAGGGAATCGAAGTGCGCGACGCGAAAGAGTTGCGGGTGAAAGAATCCGACCGCATCGCGGCTATGGCCGGCAATCTGCGGCGCATGGGCGCGCAAGTGGAAGAGCGCGAGGATGGACTGAGAATTCCCGGCGGCCAGAGGCTGCGCGGCGCGGAGATTGATTCCTGCAGCGATCACCGTATCGCGATGGCTTTCGCGGTTGCGGCGCTGCGCGCGGTGGGTGAAACCGTAATTCGCGGGGCGGAATCCGCGGCAATTTCCTACCCGGCGTTTTTTGTCACGCTGGAAGATCTGGTTGAGCGGTAGGTTCGAACTCCTTGTTGACCTCTCCCGTTTTAAGTTCGTCACCACAGAGGACACGGGGGAACACAGGGTAAAGCCAGAATCGCAGAGGGCACGGAGCACGGTGGCAGATGGCTCGGGACGGGTTCTGGCCGGCGCAGTCTGGGGCGCTACTCGGGGCCTTACGGCCGTTCGGACGATAGTGGCCGATGGCCTGTTTCCTGGCTGCGCGGCCGTCACGGATCGTGATAGAGTATTGCCCACCCAAGGCCAGGGCTGTGGCCCTTGGCCGGAGCGTTGAATCCCCCGAGTACTAAAGGAGCGCCCCATGACCACCCTCCGTGAAATCGTGAAAGATCGCAAAGTTTATTTCATCGATGCTGGACGCTCGGTGCTGGAGGCGGCGCGCTACATGATGGAACACAACGTGGGCGCCTTGCCCGTGTTACGCAACGGAGAGCTGGCGGGCATTTTTTCCGAGCGCGACATTATGAACCGTGTGGTGGCGGTCGGGCGAAATCCGGGAACCACGGCCGTCGCCGAGGTGATGACTGCCAACCCGCGTGCGGTTCTTATCGACGAGAGCGTGGAGGAGTGTCTGTTCATCATGCGCGAATTTGGATTTCGGCATTTGCCCATCGTCGAGGGCAAGGAACTGAAGGGATTGGTTTCGCTGCGCGATATCCTCATGCGCCAGGCGGTTGAGATGGAGCGCGAAACCCGGCGCGCGGCTTCGTAGGATTATTGCTCGGGGATGACCGCCTTCGACCCGCTGACACGAGCAGCAGCGGAGACAGCCGAGGCGGCTGTCTCTACGCGAACTGGAAGCCCGGGCCTGAAGCCCGATCTCACTCTCGGCGCCGCAAGATCAGAGCACCTTTTTCTGGGGGCAGTTGAAAAGGGAACTCGAAAACTGTTCCCTGGATCGGAAATCGCAGCGCAAAATATTCGCGTTTTTTCCAGTTGCTGATCCAGCGGCTGCTGGTACTGAACAATACCCACCCACTCACTTCCGGCTTTCCTGGATCCAGGTGCGCCGGCCGCAGGCTGTTTTTGCTGACGAACTCCAGCAACTCCGCCGCATCCTTCTGAAACGCCCGAGTGTAGGCTTCTTTCGCGTCTTTCTGCTCCGGGTGCTTTTCCACTTCGCGCGCGGTTGCGTGATCCTGGGTGTCGGCGTCGCGCTGGATTTTCTCGCCGAAATCATCGGGATCGAGAGCGGTCTGCGTGACTTTGAAGTGCTTTAGAAACTGCAGTGAAATCGTTTCCGTGCTTATATCGACCGAGCCTTGGCCGCGATAACGTACGTCGACCAGCACGCCGAAAAATGGCTCATGCCGGCGCCGGACTTTTTCCAGCTCCTGAGAATCAACCGTCAGCGTAACGCCAAGGTCGCCCGACCACAGTCCGTAGCGGTTTCTTCCGTCTTGGCCTCGAGTGAAGGTACAGCCCGGACGTTGTTCGTCCCAGCGCACGGTTGGTGGTTTCGGTTGCGCTTTGCCCAGAGCGGCCGGACTGGCGGCTAAACAAAAACCGAAAAGGCAAGCGACTGCCAGCCTCGGATGTAAACCGGAACTGGCACCCAAAGATACCGGTCGAAAAAATGGAAGAGACCGGAGGCTAAGCATGACTTTAGGTGGGAATGGGCGATAGTACAGTGAGACTCACGGTGGGAGGCGTGGCTTCGTTACTGGGCGCCACGCCGTTGGAGTCCGCACCGGTCAGGGTGAAGATGTAAGTATTATTGGGCGTATTTCCGGGAAGGCCGGTGTTGGTGACGCCAGGCCCGCAGGCGGGAGCGAAAATCAAAGCCGCCGCAAGCACCGGGAGCAGCGCCAGTCCCCATCGTCTGCGGCGACGCCGACCCGAACCCACCAGCGCGGCCACAATCAGTCCCAGTCCGGGGAATGTCAGCCACAAGCCGTGCGGCCATGACTCCCGGGGCGATGCTCCCTGCGGCGATGATCCGTTCGGCAACGATAGAAGCCGAGCCGTCGTGGTCGGCGGAGGAATAACGGGCCCTGTAGTGGTGACGGTGAGCGTTGAGGAAGCTTGCAGGCCGTTGATCGTTACCGCGGCGGGAGAAAAGGAACAGAAGGGAGCAGGAGTGGCCAGCGGAGTAATGGAACTGCAGGAAAGAGTGACGGTCCCGGAGTAGCCGTTGATCGGACTTACGCTGACCACCGCCGTTGCGGTGAAGCCGGCATGCACGCTGGTGGGAAAAATCGGAGTTGTCACCGCAATGGTGTAGGCGGGGGTCACCGACAACACGGTGAGCTTTACGACCGCGGTTTTAGTCGTGCTGGGAGGGGGGCCTGTGGCAGTCACGGTGAAGCTATAGAAACCCGCGGGGACGGTGGAGGCGACAGTGATCGCCATGGCGACCTGCTGCGGAGGCGTTGCGGTTGGAGGAGGTGTGCACGCCGGACCGGGCGTACCGACCGGAAGTACGGGCGTCACAGCGCAACTGAGCGAGACCGTGCCGGTGAACCCGTTCACTGCTCCAAGAGAGATGTAGGAGCGAGAGTCCTGGCCCGCGTCCACGGCGGCGGGACTGGGGTTCGAGACGACCATGGTGAAGTCCTGGCCGAAGGCCAGGAGCGGTGACCCCAGAGAAATCAGAAATAAGAAACGGAGCAATGCGCAGACGGGGGCAACAGGCCGGAATTTCAAGAAGCTGGATTTCAACATGAGCAGATTCGGTCTTTAATCCTTTACCTTCGATTCACGGGACCATGCAAAGGCTGCCCGCTGCTGATTTCAGAATCCAACGGAATCCTAAATACTAACATCACGGCGTTGACTTGGTCGCGGGCGGCGCGTCCGCATGGGTTTAACTATTTTTTCTTTTTGAAAAGTCCGGTGATGTCACTCACGGGATTATTCTGCCCGGCTGTGGCTCTTCCTAAGGTGCCCTTCAAGAGTCCGCTGGCCATGGCCTTCATATCGGGAGTGAACTTGGGATCGGCGGTGGTACCGGCGACGTTGAAGGGAATACTTGGACCGTTCGAACCCAGCTTGGCGCTCATTTTGAATTCAAGTGCATTGGCTGGACTCACGGTGCCCGCGCCGGTCAGCACGCCGTAGGAAGGGACCGTCAGGTTCAGGTTGCTGACTTGGGTTCCTTCGGGAGACACGTGCACGTCGGAGCTGAAATTCTGAATCGTAGTGTCGTTGCTTTCGCTGCTTTTACCAAATATCGAACCCAAGGCCGAGAGCTTCGATCCGATGCTGAATCCAGCCAGGGCGGAATTCTCCATATGGAGGGTTCCGATAGTAACCAATTTATCAACTGGACCGACGATTGAGAAGTCGATAGCCAGAGTACCGCCCTTCAATGTTGCTTTTGGAGGTAACACGACACCCAGCGCCGGCAGCATGGCTTCCAGATCGTCCACGGGCATGCCCTGCCCGGCGATTTTCATATTGATGCTAGTCACTTTTTCGTGGGCATCGTAGGTGCCGGCCAGATGGGCGACGGCGTTTCCCATTGCGACCTCACCCTGGGTCAATGTGCCCACTTGCTTGACCAGATTGTGGGTGAGTGTATATTTCACCTCAACCAGCCGACTTGCCGGCGACCCCTTCTGAACAACCTTTAATTTGGAGGCTTTCAGCGTACCTGCGGTTTTGGCGTCGTGCCCGTCACTGGAAACGGTGCCATCGAAATCGGCGATCCCGGAAATGCCGCTGGCGGGATCGACGAAGCCCGATGCCGCCAGATCCATCTGTTTCACGGAAACGCTGGCTTGCAGAGGGGTGAGGGCGGCATCGATGCTGTCGATGGGGCCGGCCTGACCATCGAGTTGCAGAGTGCCGCCGGCCGGCAGGTTCGCGGACATTTTGAAGGGAAAAGCGGACGACAAAGAGATGTTGGTCACTTCGATATTTACTTTGTCGTATATATGCGGCGTCTCGCGGGACCCGGCCCGGCTGATGGTGAGCCGCCCGTTGCTGATCGTCAGCTTGGCCACCGAAACGTTGGGACTGGTGGCCGCGGGCTCCGGAGATTTCTCCGGGGCAGGCGCGGCTTTACTCTGGTTTGCCAGGCTGGAAAAATTCCACTGCACACCGTTTTCAGAGCGCACCAGGCCGATTTCCGGCTGATTGAGGGTCACCTCGGTGACGTGCAGGGACTTGGAAAAAATCAGGGGGATCAGTTCCACGCCGATCTTCAATGACTTGGCGTCCACAAATGGCGACTTGCTGAAAGCGCCATCGTCGGCGATGGAAATCTGGTCGGCCTCGACCGCCCCAGAAAGCAAGGAAAGAGAAAGGTTTCCCACCTTGACCTCCCGGCCGAGGGCTGCGGTCAACTCCGATTCGAGCTTGGGACGGAATGAATTCGCATCGACGAAAAATGGAACCGCGACCAGGATGAGAATCAGGATCCCGACCACGATGGCGAGAATTTTCAAAGCTTTCTTCATGGTTGATACCTCCTGGAGATTGCGATCTCGCGAGCTCTTGGTGTGGGTGAGTTCTGGGTGGAAAAATTGTATCACCGCGGTTACTGCGGTGTTTCGGGTTGCAGCAATTCGGGCGAGGGAACCGTACCGGTTTCCACTTGCTTCTGGCGTTCGGCGCGGCGTTGGTTGTCGATACGAACTGCCGCTTCCAGTTCTTTCTGACCTTCCGTCTTGCGCCCCATGTGGACCAGCACCTGGCCGCGCAGGTAGTGAATGTCGGTGCGATCGGGATCGAGTTTTCCGGCGGCGTCGATGGCGGCCAGCGCCAGCGGGTATTTTTCTTCGCGTTGATAGAGCTTGGCGAGTCCGACCTGCGAACTGGCCAGGCGCGGATCGCGGCGCAGGGCCTTGCGGTAACTCTTTTCGGCCTCGTCGTCCTGCTGCATCAGAGAATACACTTCGCCGAGTTCGTCATAATTCAGGGCGAGGTCGGGTTCAACGGCGGCGTCTTTCAGAAACTCGTCGCGCGCATGCTCATAATCCTGCTTCTTCAAATAAGTCAGGCCGAGGTTGAAGTGCACAAAGGGCAGCTTGGGACTGGCTGCGGCCGCGGCCTGAAGTTCGCTTAAAGCTATATCGTATTGTTCGAGTTGCAGATGTTCCTTGCCCATGAGGAGCTGAAACTCGGGGTCGGCTTCGGTGGTTTTCAACAGTTGCGACCAGGCTTGTTCGTCGAGTTCCTTCTTTCCGGCTTTGTGGGCTGACATCGAGAGCATGTAAAGAAACAGGGGCTGGTTGGACTCCTGCGCCCAAAGCGGTTCCAGGGTATCGGCGGCTTCCGCCCAGCGCTCGGCGAAAAAATAACATTGCCCCAGGAGGTAGCGCGGCTGCAGGGCGTCCGGCTGTTCGCGCACCACCGACTTAAAAGGAGGAATCGCGAGCAGGAACTGGTTCTGCCGGTAGTAGGCCAAGCCAATGTTCAGGCGAATTCCCGCGACTTGCGGCATCAGGTGTTCGGCCTTGTGAAGCGTTTCGATGGCCTTGCTCCACTGTTTGCGGCGCATGTAGACCACGCCCAGGTTGGCAAAGGCTCCTCCTGCCTGGGGGTCGAGCGCGAGAATCTGACGGAAGTCGCGCTCGGCTTCGTCCAGCCGTCCGTGATTCAAGGCCTCCTGCCCGTGCTGAAAAATCAGCGCGGCGTGCGCCTGCGGGCTCTCGCCCGCGTCAGAGGCAGGGTCGCCTCGCGGTTTTGCTGGGGTAGTCGGAGCGGAATTTTGCGCGCGACACGGCACGAGCACAGCCGCCATGAGCAGCAAACTCGCCAGCCCGGGCTTGATTCGCGCGCTTGACACTGGTTGTAGTCTCTGCTGTAGTGTCCGCCAGCATGCCTTCGAATTCAAGGGGCTGGGGCGAGCGGAAAGCCGAGCGAGAATCTGAGAGGGAATCGAAGACTCGCTCCGCGATTTTTCCGCCAGTGTGCTGCTCGGGTTAAAGACTTCGATGGTCACCATTCGAGACGTTGCCAAGGAGAGCGGTTTTTCCTCCACCACGGTTTCCATCGTGCTCAATAATGCTCCCTTGGCGCGCTACATTCCGACCGTCACCAAGAAGCGGATCGAGCGCGCCGCCGAGAAACTCGGCTACCGTCCCAATCAATTCGCCCGTTCGTTGCGCAGCAAGCGCAGCCACACCGTAGGGGTCATGGTCGTAGACATGACCGATCCGTTCTGCACCCTGGTGTTGCGCGGAATCGAGAACACGCTTTACCAGTCGTCGTATCTGCCCATTCTTACCGATGTGCACAACGAGCGCGCCCGCTTTGAACGCTATCTGGAACTTTTGCTCGACCGCCGCGTGGAAGGGCTCATCGTGGTGGCGAACTGGCTTTTTCTCGATATCAATCTTTTGGGCGACCTGGAAAAAAGCAGCATCCCCACGATCATGATCGGATGCGAATTAGAAACGGACTCCATCAGTTCGGTGATTGTGGACAACGAAATTGGCGGTTATGCGGCGCTCGAGCACTTACATTCCATGGGCCACCGCAAGATCGCCATCATCCGCGGGCCCAAGACTCTAGTCGACAGTTCGCCACGCTGGCAGGGAATCCGCAGCTGCGCCAAGGATTGCGGGCTGGAACTCGATGCGCACCTCATCGTGGATCTGCCTGAATCGCGCGACTTTACTTCCAGCTTCGAGGCGGGCCAGCGCCTTACGGAAGAATTGATCAAGCAAGAAAATTCGTTTACCGCGTTGCTGGCGTTTGACGACATGACTGCGTTCGGCGCGATTCGCGCGCTCACCAAAGCGGGCCGGCGCGTTCCGGAGCACTGTTCGGTGATCGGGTTCGACGACGTGGCGCCTTCTGCTCTGTACACTCCGTCGCTGACGACGGTTCGCCAGCCGCTGGAGTCCATGGGCGCCGCGGCGGTGGGGATGGTCGTGGAAGGCATCAACGGCGTGCTCGAAAAGCGTGAAGTGGCGGTCGCGCACCGCAAGCTAGCCCCGGAGTTGGTAGTGCGGGAATCCACGCGCAGTCTGCTTTAGTGGCCGGACGAATCACGGGCGGAGAAGGGAAGGTAGGTTTGAGCGTCGGCTGGGACCAGTCCGTACCGGTCGCTCGTGAGCACATACCGGATCCCGCCTAATTTTTTTTCTTGACAGTCGAGATAGTTAAAAAGCACTATTCATACGTTTTAATACCGCGATTCTGGGGTCTCAAGTCACCTGCCGACTGCCGTGAGCTTTAAAACCTTCGCAACCGCGCTGCCTGACGGCGGCGCGGCTTACTGGAGCGCGAGCTGGTGTGCTCGCGCCAAAGGGGAGAACTGAATCATGAAATCGTCTCGTGTAGTGTTGCGGATCGTGCTCTTTGTGCTGGCCGTCTGCGCCGCAGCCTGTGCCCAGGACACCGGTTCCATTACCGGCACCGTGAAAGATCCTACTGGCGCCGCGATCGCCAACGCGCAAGTGGTGGTCGCGAGCCCCGACCACGGTATCGACCGGCACACGGTCACGAACTCGGCCGGCGACTACAACGAGTCCGCTCTCCCGGGGGGAACCTATAACGTCGCGGTCGCGGCGGAAGGTTTCAAGAAATATCAGGCGAAGGGAGTGGTTCTCGACGTGGCGCAGAAGGCCCGCGTGGATGTCACTCTGCAGGTCGGGGCGGCGACGACCGAGGTAGTTGTCGAAGGCACGAACGTTGCCCAGGTCGAGACACAGTCGTCTGAATTGGCCGGCACGGTGACCGGGAAGGAGATTTCCCAGCTCGAACTGAACGGCCGCAATTTTACCCAACTGGCGACCCTAACCCCGGGGGTGAGCAACCAGACCGGCCAAGATGAAGGCACGGTGGGCGTCTACGGCAGCGTCAGCATGAGCATGAACGGCGGCCGCGTGGAATATAACAACTGGGAGCTCGACGGCGGCGACAACATGGATAACGGCAGCAACGGCACGCTGAACGTTTATCCGAGTATCGACGCTATCGCCGAGTTCAAGGTGCTGACCTCGAATTACGGCGCGCAATACGGCCGCAACGGTTCGGGCACGGTCGAAGTCGAAACCAAGTCGGGAACAAACAGATTTCATGGTGATGTTTACGAGTTCGTACGCAACGACGCCTTCAACGCGCGCAACTATTTCAACACCGTCGTGCCGGAATACAAGAAAAACGACTACGGCTATACTCTCGGCGGCCCGGTGTACATTCCCGGCGTCTACAACCGGGACAAGCAGAAGACGTTTTTCTTCTGGTCGGAGGAGTGGCGCAAGGATCTAGTACCGGGACAAAGCTTCCACAACGTAGTTCCATCGATGGCCGAGCGCGGCGGCAACTTCAGCGATATCTGTCCAGGCGCTGATTGCCCGACAGTGGGGTCCAACGTCGCTGCTTTGCCCGCGTTTACTGCCAATCAAGGAGTGACGGCGGCGCTGCTGACGATGATTCCGGCGCCGAACGGAACAAACGCTGCCAGCTGCGTCCCCGGCAGCACCAGCAGCCCATGCTTCTTCACTTCCGCCCCGGCCCAGGCAACGAATTGGCGGGAAGAACTCGTGCGCGTGGATCACAACTTCAGCGACAAAATTCGCGCCACCTTCCGCTTCATTCACGATTCATGGCAAACCACCACAGCTGTTCCGCTGTGGACGAATCAAACCAGCTTCCCGACTATCGGGAGTGCATTCAAGGGGCCCGGTGTAGGTTTGGTAGCCCGGCTCACGGCCACCGTCTCTCCAACGCTTTTGAACGAGTTCGTGTTCAGCTATACCGCCGATCACATCATCCTCAATGACGTTGGCAACTGGAAGCGGTCCACCGCCTTCAGCGCGGGTTTCACTGACCTATTTCCCGGGAACGGCCAGGGCGTACTGCCGGGAATCGCTTTGACCGATCCAGCAGGGGTGTATGGCAACTTTGGTGAGGACGCGGGCTACATTCCCAACGGCATTTACAATTCAAACCCGACGTATACTTTCCGTGATAACGTCAACAAAGTTTTGGGCAAGCATATCCTGCAAATTGGCACCTACGTTGCTGCGGCCCAGAAGAACGAGTTTGGCGGCGAGTTGCCGAACGGTTCCTACCCAGGCTACCTGAGCTTTAATCCGTCGCAACTTGCTACCACGGGGTGCGGCACCGGCACACCTCCCGCTGTCTGCACAACCGGTAATCCATTCGCAGATCTGCTGCTGGGGAACATAGCCAGCTTTGGGCAACAGAACCACTTGCTGAAGTACTACAACCGTTACAAACTCTTCGAACCGTATTTCCAGGACGACTGGCGCGTTACCAGCCGATTGACGCTGAACCTTGGCATGCGCTTCAGCCTCTTTGAGACCTATCGGGAGAAACAGAAGCAAGCCTTTAATTTTGATCCATCCCGTTACGTTGCGGGCCAGACCACGCTGAATCCCGACGGGAGCGTCAGTCACCTGACGGTCGATGGGCTGACTCCTTCGGTTACGGATCTGCCGAACGGTATCGTGCAATGCGGCGTTACGGCGGGCGTGCCCGACGGCTGTATGCAGCCGCACTGGTTCAACCCTGCTCCCCGCCTTGGTTTCGCTTGGGATCCGCAGGGAAACGGCAAAATGGCCATCCGCGGCGGGTACGGCGTCTTCTTTGAACATACAAATGGCAACGAAGGCAACACGGAGTCATTGGAGAACTCTCCTCCTCTAGCCGCGGTGGTCCAGAAAGTTCAAATTCAGGGCTACGCAAACATTAACGCGGCAGGGGGAGCTCCGGAGCAGTTTCCTCTGGGTGTGATTGCGATCCCGACCAAAGTGCAGTGGCCTTACATGCAGCAGTGGCACTTTGATCTCCAGCGCGAAGTCGCGCGTAACACGGTAGCCACGGTTTCCTATGTGGGCAGCAAGGGAACCCACCTGACCCGCCAGAGCAACCTCAACCAGTTATTCCCGACGCCCTTGAGTGAAAATCCGTACAAGGTAGGCGAAGCGATTGGGGCCAACGATTGCACCACGGGCAAGACCCCGAGTGGAGTGCCAATCACGGGCCATGCTCTAAGCAATCTAAATGTTGCGGCCTGCGGGGCGAATCCTAACTTCCTCCGTCCCTATCTCGGCTACGGAACCATCACGAACCTGCAGGACGCAGCGTCCTCCACTTACCACGCCATGGAGGCCTCGGTGCGGCGCAGCGTAGGTCAACTGCAGATCAGTGCTGCTTATACCTACAGCCACTCGATTGACGATGCCTCCGATCGCGGCGACGGGACATTTGTAAATACTTACGACTTCGCCGCCAATCGGGCGAGTTCCAATTTCGATCAACGGCATATCTTCAATTTCAGTTATGTTTGGGACATTCCGCTGTTCCGGAGCCCGGGGTTTGCCAACAAGGTCTTAGGCGGATGGCAGTGGTCGGGTATAACGGCGATAGAATCCGGCTCGCCGTTCAACCCGGTCTTCAATACCGACAATGCTGGTGTGGCGAACGCGGTTGCCGGGGCGGGCTCTCGGCCGGATCTGGTGGGCAACCCTCGGTCCGGCATCGTCCAGGTACCGAATTCGGGTTTCGGTCCGCTGTTGTACAACCCGGCTGCTTATGCGGCTCCGCAGGGCTTGACCTTCGGGGATGTAGGCAGAAACAGCTTGATCAACCCGCGCCACACGAACTTTGACATGGCGTTGTTCAAGCACTTGAAGCTCATGGAGAACCTGGCGTTTGAATTTCGCGCTGAAGCTTTCAATGTGTTCAACCACTCGGAATGGAATGCCCTGGCAGGCGGCAGCGGCTCAGGGGCAAACGCCCAAAACTCGGGCACCAACGTTTTTGCAAGCAGCGGGTTCCTCAACATCAATAGCGCGCACAACCCCCGCATCCTGCAGTTGGGTGCGAAGCTCATTTTCTAACGCCTGATCGGGACGAAAAATATCCCGGCCTCGCCAAGAGGCCGGGATTGTTTTTTGGTTTACGTGGTGACAGCCGCCTCGGCTGTCTCGCCAGGGCGAAGCCCGGCGGTTCAAAAAAGGAAGCCAAGGCCGAGCCTTTACACCACTTCTACCTGCTGCGGCGCCCGCACCGCCTCGAGCGCGTGCTCCAGGTCGGCGATCAGGTCGTCGACATTCTCGATTCCCACTGAGAGCCGGATCATCTGCTCGGTCACGCCCATCTTGGCCCGGTGCGCCGCTTCGATCATGGCATGCGACGTCAGCACTGGGATCGAGACCAGCGACTCTACTCCGCCCAGGCTCGGCGCCAGGGTAAACAGTTGCATGGACTCGGTGGCGCGCCGCGCGTCCACGCCTGTGCCTTTGACCTCGAATGTAACAATGCTGCCGCCGCCGCTCATCTGCTGCCGCGCGATTTCGTATTGTGGATGGCTCTTCAAAAAAGGATGGTGAACGCGCTCGACTTTGGCGTGCTGCGCCAGGAACTGGGCCACTTGCAGCGCATTCTCGTTTTGCCGCGCCACTCGCACCGCCAGTGTCTTCAGGCCGCGCGCCAGCATCCATGAGGCGTGGGGGTCCATGCAGTTGCCGAGTGTGGTCCGGGTTGAATGAATCTTTTCGATCAGATCGCCGCGCCCCGCTACCACGCCGCAAATCAGGTCGGTGTGTCCGCTCAGGTATTTTGTTCCTGAGTGCATGATCAGGTCGATGCCATACTCCGCGGGATGCTGGTTGATGGGCGTGCCAAACGTGCCGTCGATCATACTGATCAACCCGTGGTGCTTGGCAATCCCGGCAGCCTTTTTCAAGTCCACAATGCGCAGCGTCGGATTCGTCGGCGACTCTAAGTAGAGCAGCTTGGTATTCGGCCGGATTGCGCGTTCATGCTGTTCGTACTCGGTGGTATCGACAAACGTAGTTTCGATGCCCAGCTTGGGCAGCCACCGCGTCAGAAATTTGGTTACCCCGCCATAAATGTCGCGCTGCGCTACGATGTGGTCGCCGGCCTTCAGCAGCGCCAGGATCGTGGTGGTGATGGCGCCCATTCCGGAGGCAAAAGTCAGCGCTGCGTCTACGCCTTCGAGTTCCGCCACTCGCTTCTCGGCAACAGTGTTTGTGGGATTCCCGTAGCGGGTGTAGAACTGGTCGGTTGGGGTCACCCGGAGTTGCTCGTCGTTGTCGGTGACCTCGAAAGTCGAGGTCTGCACAATCGGCGTGGCCAGCGGGCCATTTTTCTTTTCGAGATCATTTCCGCCGCGCACCGCTTTCGTCTCCGCGTGATGAGTGTGGCGTTTCATGGATACCTCGTGTTACCCAATCTAATTGCGAGCGAGAACTCTCGCAAGAGCGGCAATGCACGCCGCACCATTTATAATTCCCCATTCACTCTCTAATTATGGATTTGGGCCTGAAAAACCGCGTTGCCCTGGTTGCGGCGTCGAGTCAGGGAATTGGCCGCGCCACCGCTGAAGGCTTCGCAGCCGAAGGCTGCCGCGTGGCCATGTGTGCCCGCAATGCGAAAACCCTTCAGGCGGCCGCGGAAAAAATTCGACAAGATCACAACGTGGAAGTTCTGGCTGAGGCTTTCGACGTCACCGACGCCGCCGCGGTGAGCCGTTTTGTTGCCGCCGTCGTGCAGAACTTCGGCAGTGTCGATATCTGCGTCACCAACGCGGGAGGCCCGCCGGCCAAGGGATTCCTCGCCGCCAGCCTCGAAGAATGGCAGCGCGCCGTGGAGCTTAACTTTCTGAGCACGGTGTATTTCGCGCGAGAAGTGATCCCGCACATGCAGCGCCAGCGCTGGGGACGCATCATCACTCTCACTTCCATCACGACCAAGCAACCCGTCGCCGATCTCGTGCTCTCGAATGCCGTTCGCGCGGCGGTGGTGGGATTGGTCAAGAGTCTGGCCAACGAATTTGGCAAAGACGGAATTCTGGTCAACAACGTAGGCCCCGGATTCACTGCCACCGATCGGCTCAAGCAATTAGCCAAGACCCGGGCCGCAGCTTCAGGAAAAACCGAGCAGGATTTGCTTGAAGGCTGGGCTGCGGATGCTCCCCTCAAGCGCCTGGGACAGCCCCGCGAAGTGGCGGATGCTATTGTCTGGCTCGCTTCGGAGCGCGCTTCCTACATCACCGGCCAGACCCTGCTGGTCGACGGCGGCATTTACAAAGGCCTGTAGATTATGTACAACCCGGACTTCTGACAGCGAAGGAAAAATGGCGAAGAAAAGATTGAAGCTCAAGACTGCCCCGCGCAGGAAAGCAAAACGCGTAAAAGCCTTGCCGGGCACGGTCATAAAAGCGGCCACCAAGGCCGGATTGCAACACATCCCGTGGCACACGGTTGCGCTTGAAGACCTCAATCCGCTGCTGCAGCGCCAGTTCGTGGTTGGGCAGGACATCATGCTGGCTCGCGTGCTCTTAAAGAAAGGGTGCATCGTTCCCGAGCACAGCCACCACAACGAACAGCTAACCTATATTTTGGAGGGTGCGTTGAAGTTCTGGATCGGCGGCCGGGAAATCGTGGTCCACGCGGGCGAGGTTCTCACGATTCCGTCGAACATGCCGCACCAAGCCGAAGCACTCGAAGATACTGTCGACCTCGACATCTTCAATCCTCCCCGCGCAGACTGGATCAACAAAACTGACCAGTACCTCCGCAGGAAGTAGAAAGACGATTTGACCCCGAACTCAATGGCACCTCCAACTCCCATCGAACCGAAGGCCGCTGAACCGAACGTTGCAGCGGCGTTCCGCTTCCGCTGCATCGGGTGTGGCGATCTGAGCGATTCCGCCGTTGAGAATTTCCGCTGCGCTCGCTGTGGCGACCTGCTCGAGATTACCAATTCTGCCTGGAACGACTCCCGCGGGTCGTCCACGGCCAACGCAGCTGAACTCAAAGCGTCCTGGAAGCAGCGCCGCGTATCGCTCTCTCCCGTCGATCTCAGCGGCGTGTGGCGTTTCCGCGAACTTCTTCCCAGGCTTGAGAATCTGCATCACGTGATCACGCTGCGCGAGGGAAACACTCCACTCTACGAATTGCCGCAGTGTTCCCGCCTGACCGGCGTTCCCCATCTTTTCGCAAAACATCAGGGCATGAATCCGACCGGCTCCTTCAAAGATACGGGAATGACGGTGGCCGCTTCGTTCGCGCGCCAGGCCGGATTCCGCTGGGTTGCCTGCGCCTCCACCGGAAACACGTCTGCTTCCATGGCTGCGTATGCCGCGCGGGGCGGGCTGCGCAGCTTGGTACTGGTTCCGGACGGGAAAATTTCCTGGAGCAAGCTTTCACAAGCTCTCGACTACGGCGCCGTCACTTGCCAGCTGCGCACAGATTTTGATGGTTGCCTGCGCCTGCTCCAGGAACTCGTGCTGCGTGCGCCTGTGTATCAGCTGAATTCCATCAATCCGTTCCGGCTCGAAGGTCAGAAGACTCTCGCCTTCGAACTGCTCGAACAACTCGACTGGCAGCCTCCCGACCACATCATCGTGCCGGGGGGGAATCTGGGAAACAGCTCTGCCATCGGCAAAGCGCTGGTCGAAATGCACGATCTCGGCCTGATCTCGCGCCTGCCGAAGTTGTCCGTCATTCAGGCTGAAGGCGCGAACGCTTTGGTTCGCACTCTCCGCGAAGCTGGCGGCAAGCATTTGATCAGCGTGCAAGCCGAGACCCATGCCACCGCGATCCGTATCGGCAATCCGGCTTCGTGGAAAAAAGCGGTGCGCGTGCTGCAGGCTACCGGCGGCGCCTGCGAACAGGTCAGCGAGATCGAGATCGCGCAGGCCAAGGCCGAAATTGGCGCCGAGGGTATCGGCTGCGAACCGGCTTCCGCCGTGACCTTGGCGGGTTTGAAGAAGTTACTGAAACAAGGTTTCGTCAAGCCAGAGGAGTCTGTAGTGCTGGTGCTGACGGGGAATCTTCTGAAAGATCCCGCCTTCACCATGGATTTTCATCGCGGCGAACTTTTTCCGTCGTCCGCTGTCGGGTTCGGCGAGAGCGATGCCGCAGTCGCCCTTGAGTCTCTGCGCCGGCCGCCCATCGTTCTCGATGCCACGCTCGACGCCGTGGTCCGGACTCTGGAGCAAGCGGAGAAACATTCCTGAGAAGATTCCTTAAGACAATGGCCAAGAAAAAAACTTTCCGCCGCCAGACGCCTCTGCAACTGGTTCTACCCGCGACCTCAGCCAACCTGGGACCGGCTTTCGATGCCGCGGCGATCGCCATGGATCTTTACATCCATGTCGATGCCCGCCCCGCCAACGAATTCTCTATTTCCGCCACCGGCCGCGACCGCGAGATCTGCGGCAAAGTCGAAGACCACCTTATTCTCAACACCTACCGCCAGATTCTCGAGGCTGAAAAAAAGGAAGTCGTTCCGCTTACCCTGCGCGTCCGCAACGACGTTCCGATTGGCAAGGGTTGCGGATCTTCCGCCGCCGCACGCGTGGCGGGCATCGCGCTCGCCGTTCACTTCGGTCGACTGGGCTGGACCGACGCCCGCATCGTCGGCGAAGCTTCGCATCGCGAGCATCATCCCGACAACGCTTCCGCCTGCTGGATGGGAGGCCTCACCGTGGCCCGCATGTGGCGCGAATCCGAGCCCCAGATTATTTGCTTGCGCCCGAAAGGGAAGTGGCCGCTGTTGCTGGTCGTCCCCAATGCCAGCCTGCCCACGGAAGAAGCTCGCCGCGTTCTGCCGGCTCAATATTCCCGCGCCGACGCTGTGGTCAACATTCAGAATTCCATGTTGTTACTGGCAGCGCTGATGCAGGGCAATCCGCAACTGCTGTCGACCGCACTCGAAGACCGCATCCATCAGCCTTACCGCTCGCCGCTTTGTCCGCTGCTGCCGTGCTTGCAGCCCCTGAAAGGAAAGGACGGCTTTCTCGGCGCGGTTCTCAGTGGCGCTGGCCCCTCGGTGCTGGTATTCCTCGATCCTCGCACCGACCCGAAGAGAGCACGTGATGCAGTTTCCGCGCGGCTTCTGCGTTATGGTTTGTCGGCGGAGCTGTTTTCCACATCGATTACTCTGCGCGGCGCTCGGCGGTCTTTCGTCGCTTCTCTAAAGTAAACTCAATTCATCCCTAAGTTTGAGGATTTTCGAGCCAACCGGGCCAAATGCGGCTCTGCTGGCTCAGCCTGCGATGTGGCACGAAAGTGCCATTTACCCTCGCCGCGACTCTTACTATCGTTTCTTTGCCCCCCAGTTTTAGAAAATCCTTAGCGTCGTGCTCGCAATCGGCAGAGCCTCGGACCCCGCTTTTAGTCCGCGAAAGCTCTCGGAGTGTTTTGTGGTGTCCCTAACGGGTGCAGCGAAGATGAAAGATACGGCGCGTTCCCTCAAGCCGCGCGAAAGCTCTCTCGTGGCCAACGAGCATGCGTGCATGGAAATCCTGAGCTTCCTGCAGGCCTTGAATTCCTATCCCGAACATTTTGCCCGCGAGCCCGAAATCAGTTTCGAACAACACCGGATCAGCCTGGATAAGGAAGAGAGCACCCAGGTCGGATAGCTTTTCGGAAACAGCCGGGCAGAAGATTTGGAAGATCCAACGGCGCGTACTTTATCTCAGTTCGACGGACGGCTTGCCGGAGGCACGACCCCGTTCATGCGCAAATACTCCACCATCTGGCCATAGTGGTCGAAGCCATGCCACGCTACGGTAGTAGCCAGGCTAAGACGCGTCACTTTCCCTTCGCCAAACGGACTCCTCACCGTCTCAATCAGATTCTTTTCGTTGATGGTGTTGATCGCCTTGTGAACATATACGAAGGAGTCGTTCAGATATTTCAGAATGTCGGCCTTACTGGTAACTGATGCCGGTCCTGTTTCGTCGCCAATCTCAACCGGCGGCTTCTCGGAAAGAATCGCCCCGCCCAGTTCGTAATTCACGGCCGCTACGTGTTTGATCTGCTCTGCGAACGTGCGCACGCCTTTGAACTCGCCGCCGGTCGGCGCAAATCCGAATTTGTCTTCCGGCATGGCCGCCGCCGCAGGAACGAAGTCGTGCTCCAGATTTGTCACCGTTCGCCCCAACACTTCTCCTACCGTTCGCCGTTCTTCCTTCTTCTTGGATTGAGCGGTCGCTCCCATCACGAACGCCAGCATACAGATTGCGAAACAGCCGATTGTTCTTGTCATGATGCCCCTTTTGATTAAATTATGTCTGGACAAATCATCGCTACATTAATCAGAAATTGTCGACTGGCCATTTTCTAATCTCTCAGCACCGCCGGAGCCATCTTCAGCTCCGCCGCAGTCAGGCGGTGCCGTAAGAAGCTGGTCAGCCCCACCAGCATGGCCACTGCGGACCAAGCCAGCGCCACCGGAACTCCGACTCGCGCGGCCAGCTCTCCCCAAATCGCGCTCCCGATGGCCATTCCTCCCTGTAGTACCAGCAGATACATGGAGAGCGCACGCGCCCTCATCCACGATGGGCACATGGTCTGCGCCACAAAATTAAAGCACGCCAGGATGCCGATCCATGCCGCGCCCGCCGTAAACAATACCAGACAGAGCGCCTCAAACACATGAGTTTGTCCTGCCGCGAACGTCATGCCGGCAAACACCAGGGTCGCGCCCGCAACCAGCCCATCCACCGAATACCGCAAGCGCAGGCGCGGCAGCAACGCGGCTCCCGCCAGCGCACCCAATCCGAAACATGTGACCAGGAATCCATATCCCTGGGCCCCGTGAGGCTGGCAGATCACCGGCAGCAGCGCCAGAAGGGAAGTTGCTCCAACGCTGAATGCCGCGGTGCGGATCAGCACCGACCGGACCTGCGGCGCCCCGCGCACATAACGAAATCCTTCCAGAATCGCGTCGCGCACCCGGCGCGTGGGCAAAGCTTCGTGCGGCGCTCGTTTCCATCGCCAGAGGAAAACGATCACTCCGAAAAACGAAGCTGCATTCAACAGGAACGACCACCCGGATCCAGCCGTCGCCACCACGATTCCCCCGAGCGCCGGACCCACGGCACGCGCCACATTGAATCCCGCCGAATTCAATGCTACGGCCGAAGCGTGCCTTTGCGGCGAGACCACTTCCGGCGTAATCGCCTGCCACGCTGGATCGTTCATCACGGCACCCAGCCCGAGAAGAAACGTAAATGCCAGGAGCGTCCAGGGACCCACTGCATGCCAGAGCGTCAGCCCGCCCAGGGCCGCCGCCGCCACAACCATCCAGCCCTGCGTAAACAGCAAAAGCCGTCGCCGGTCAACCATGTCGGCCAACGCGCCTGCTGGCAGTACGACCAGAAACACCGGAATCGCCGCCGCTCCCTGTACCAGGCTCACCATGAGCGGCGACGTCGTGAGCTGCGTCATCAACCAGCCAGCGCCAACGTTCTGCATCCAGGTTCCGGTGTAAGAAACGACCGCCGCGATCCACAGAGATCGAAAAAGCGGCTCCCGCAACGGCGCCCAAGCCGGGTCCGCTCGCCCGATCTCAACCCCGTCCCGTGCCGGAAATGCAATCTGATCAGCCACTCTGTCCTGTGTTCTCGTCCTGCTTGCGGGTCCTTTCCCTTCTAGCTCTTGACTTCAGGCAGCGGTTCGCTAAACGGCCATTCGCCGGACCGCCACGCCCGAATTATGTAGATCGCCAGTCCCGTAATCAGGATAACGGCGGCATAGCGCACTTCCTTCAATGCGTTTTCGCGCTTGAAGAGAATAAAGAGGAAGCCTGCGATCGCCCCTAATGCGGGCAGAGGGTAGAGCCACATGCGAAACGGCCTCGGAAGCTCAGGCTGGCGTATTCGCAGCACGATTGATCCGATCGCCTGCACCAGAAACTGCAGGATCAGGCGAATGACCACCAACGCCGCGATCGCATCCCGTAACCGCAGAAAGCAGAATGCCGCTCCCGCGACACCCAGCGCTAATAGCGAAATATGCGGAAACCGGTAGACGGGATGCACCTTGGCAAAGGCTTTGAAATAGTTGCCGTCAAGCGCCGCGGCATAAGGGACTCGCGAATACCCCAGCATCAGCGAAAATACGGACGCAAAGGCGGTCACGATCACCAGGCCGGTCACCAGCCGCGCTGCCCATGCACCATAGACCCGCTGCATGAACAGCGATACAACATACAAGCCGCTGTTGTTGTGCCCAGCCGTTAACATCTCGCGCCATGGCACCACGGCCAGAATGCACAGGTTCATCATTAGATATAGACATGCGACCAGCAGAATGGAAAGCAGAAGGGCGCGCGGAATATTTTTCCCTGGGTCTTTAATTTCGTCGCCCAGAAAGGCAACATTGTAGTAGCCCCAGTAGTCATAAGTCGCCACCAGCATCGCCCCACCCAGGCCAACCCAGAACTCGTGGGACAATGTGAACGCGCCCGGAGGAAAATCGAACGCCCGCACTGCGTTGAAATGAGTGAGGCCGGCAACGATAATCCAACCGATCGTTCCCATCACCAGAAGCCACAGCACACTCGACAGCCGCCCGATTGCCGTGATGCGCCGGTAGAGCAGCAGCACGGTAAAGAGGCAAATCACCACAGCCAACGCTGTGCCGGGGGTTACGACGTAGGCAATCTGCAGATTTCCGGCCAAAGGAATGTGCAGCGCGGCCTCCCGGTGCGAGTACACCGTTTCCAGTTCCGGCCAGTAATACGCCGCGTATCCCGCCAGCCCGATGCAACCCGTCGCAATCGAGAGTGGTGCAGAAAACGAAAGCTGCCAGATAAACAAAAACGAGATCAGCCGTCCCCATTTCTGAGGCCCATAAATCTCGCGCAGGTAGCGATACGATCCGCCCGACCCGGGCAGCGCAGCGCCCAGTTCCGCGGACACCAGCCCATCGCAGACCGCAAGTAGCGCACCCGCCACCCATCCCAGTAAAGCCTGCGGCCCGCCCATGGCGCTCAGAACCAGCGGCATGGTGATGAACGGACCCACGCCGATCATGTCGATCATGTTGAGCGCAGTGGCACTCCCCAGCCCCATCCCGCGAATGAGGCTGGGCGAATTTACTGACGATTCTGCAGGAGATCCCATTGCGAAGGTCGGATCACGTCCGAAAGAAAGACAGAACGGAACCAGAAACAGGAACCAGATCGGAAATCAATCACTAACCACTAACCACTAGCCACTGCCCTTCGCACTCAACAAATTCACATACAGCCGCACCGCCCCCGGTACTCCCGCCGGCAGCTGCCGGAAAAACGCATATCCCGTGTAGATATAAATTCCCTTGCCAGACTGCGCCTTCAGCAGTCCGCCCTTCTGCGGATCCTCACCCGGATCATGACTCGCCAGCAGTGGCTGAAAGCGGTCGTCCCACTTGTCCATGAAATACAGTCCGCGCTCCTGCACCCAGCCCTCGAAATCGTGCGCCGTAATCGTGTTGGGATAGTGAAACACGGGATCCTCGGGCGCCAGAATCTCGACCGGAGCCTCTTCCACGGAAACCCGCGCCCGGCTCAGCTCCGCGGAATAAGGCGTAAAGTGTCCGCTGTTGAAGTCTCCCACTCCGGCGTTGTACTGCACCACCAGCGTTCCTCCCGCGGAAACGAAATCGAGCAGCTTCTGGTGATACGCGACCACATCCTTCTGCGTGTCGAAGGCGCGAATCCCCAACACGACTGTTCCGAACTTGCTCAAATCCTCGCTGGCCAGCTTCTCCGGCGAAATCAGCGTCACATCCATTCCCACCTGAGCAAGCACGGTTGGGATGTCATCTCCCGCGCCCATCACATACCCGACTTTCAAATCGTGCGGCGCGCGCACATCAACCATGCTCACGCGCTGCCGCGCCGGCTGGTAATAATAAAAACTGCCCAGGTCCTCGCGTGTCACCAGCGTGTAGCCCTCGCTGTACTTTGCTCCCGCTACATCGAGCACGGCCCGCAGCGTTGCTCGCCCTTCCTGCATACCAGCAGGGAACACCTTGAATTGAACCTCCTTCTTCTCCCCACGATGAGCCAACTCCAGCGTCTGCTCTGCGGGTTCCGACTTCCATCCTTCAGGCAGTTCCAACTTCAAAACTCCGCGCTCGGTCCCCGCAAGATTGCTGGTCACGCCCACCGTGACCGTCGAGCTTGACCCGTTATGCGTGGAGATCACCTGCGTCCCCGGTTCCACCATCACGGAAAACGCCGGCACCACCGCCAGAGGACGCGACCGCTCTTTCCCGGCGTCGTCCAAAAACGGTGTAACCACCACGGCCGAGATTGCATTTACTGCCGCTGCATCGACCCCAGTTGTGACGCCATACTTCACCCGTGCGCGCAGCGCCGGCGGCGGAAACGGCAGCGTCGCATACTTCTCGTTGTCGATGTGATTAATGCTCTCGGTCTCAGGATCATCCCGATGCCAGTACGGCCGCGTGTAGGCCGCATCCTTAGGCACCCGCAAGCGAAACGTCACGCGCAGTTCGTCCCCCGCCTTCACCACCTCAGGCCGGATTCTCTCGCTGATCGTGTTCCATCCCGCCGGAACCTCCAGCTTCAGCGCGTCGACCGTCAGCGGAAGTCTCGAGCCGTTGTGAAACTTCACAGCGACCAGAAACTCCTGCCCTGGGGAAACAGTCGTCAGCGCGTCCACGTCTTTGGGCAACGAGGCCGGAGTCCTATCACTTTGCCCACTCGATTCCACCACAGCCTGCAGACTCACGTTCAGCGCCAGGTTCAAGGCCGTCTCGGCCTGCCCGAGCTTTTCGTCGAGGCGCATGAGCAGGTCAGCTTTCGCGCCGTGCGCGAGCCCGCTCTTGCGAACCTCGACGCCTAACTTCTCGAGCCGCTGCACTATTCTGACCAACGGCACTGCGGCCGCCGAAACATCGTTCCCCCTGGCGCCTTGGTTCGCCTCGCCAATCTCCTTCGCGATCTCTGTCAACTCTTTTCGCAGCCCCGCAGCTTTTGTTTCTTCGGTACCGAGCCTCGCTGCCAACGCGGGCAGGCTCGTGTCGAGCCCATCAAAGAAATCCTTCTCGTGCCCATCCTTGTCCAGCTTTGCCGGCACTACAGAATCCACCAGCTTGTAAAACGTAAACCGATCCCCGGAATCAATCGTCCAATTCGCCGCGCCCTGCGACAGCTGATGCCGCAATCCATCCATGGCAAACTGCACATACCCCATGCCCAGCGCTGCGCTCTCCTCCCCCGTGTTCAGCTTCACCGTCCAATTCGCGTCCGGACACGTCATCGCCCCAAACCCGCACACATTTCCGGTATAAAACTTTTTAGCCTGCCACGGCTGCAGGCCCTCGGAAATCTGTTCCGGAAACCGCTTAGGATCAGCCGCCGCTCGAAACGCCTCTTTCGCCAGAATGCTTGATGCCTGGTGATGCCCGTGACCATCCCGTTCCGTCCCTGAAAACCGCGCCACCAGCACATCCGGACGAAACGTCCGAATCACCCGCACCATATCGCCCAGTGCTACATCGTGCCCGCCCCACTTCTGAAAAGTCTCTTCCGGCGATTTCGAAAATCCAAAATCCGCCACCCGCGAAAATCTTTCCTGTACCCCGTAATACTCATCCGATGCCAGCAATTCCTCGGCCCGCAACACGCCCAGCACGTCAGACAAATTACTGCCAATCTTGTTCTGCCCGCCCTCGCCCCGATTCAGCGTCATCAGCAGCGTGCTCACGCCGCGCCCACGGGCCTCCAGCGTCAGCATCCCGCCATCTTCATCGTCAGGATGCGCCACCACCTGCATCAGCCGCGCCGTCGTGCCCAGCCGCCGCAATGCCAGCCGCAACCCTGCCGTTCCCCGATCCTGCGGCAGTTCCGCCGGCACACCCGAATACGCAAAGCGTGGGTCCACCAACTCCGCAGCACTTGCAGACGCAAAACTTGCCGCAGCAGGTTTCGTCGGAGCAGGTTTTGGAGGGGCAGCCTTCACCGCAGATCGCACTTCGCCTCCGTTTTGCGCGCCCATAGCGACCACCAGGCAAAACATCAGCCCAAAATGGATGGTGGTTTGAGCAACGCCGGAGGACGACTGAAAGTTAGTGAAAGTAGGGCGCACAACCCGCCGCGCCAGCCCGAGGGGTCCGGAATGTCTCACGCTACAAGGATGGGGCCTAACCGCGCTCCGACGCAAATTCTTTCTCAAGATTGTCGCCGTTCGATTGGACTCTCGCCATAAGAGACCGTTAGCCGAAGTCGAAAAGCTGAAGCCCGGAGCCCGCCGTCTAAACATCGCACAAATCCACCGCTTCGCGCAGCGAAACCAACGCATCCCCCGTTGGCACGAACTCATGCGCCACATAGCCGTGGAACCCAGCGTTGGCGATCGCCCGCATCACCCCATCCCACTGAACTTCCTGCGTCCCATCCAGTTCGTGCCGCCCTGGCACGCCGCCGGTGTGGAAGTGCCCAATCCACTGCAGATTTCTCCGGATCGTCTCAATCAGATCGCCCTCCATGATCTGCATGTGGTAAATGTCGTACAGCAGCTTCACGTTCGGCGAATTCACTTCCTGCACCACGTGAACGCCCCAACTGGTGTGGTCGCACATGTAGTCGGGATGGTCGCGCTTGCTATTGAGCAACTCGAGACAAATGTTGACGCCGTGATCTTCGGCAATCTTCTTCACCCGGTTCAACCCGGCAATCGTATTGCGCGCGCCCTCGTCATCCGGCATGCCGCCGCGGTTTCCGGAAAATGTGATCACATTGGGCACGCCCGCCTTCGCTGCCCTCGGTATATTCGCCCGTAATGCCTGTTCAATGGCAGCGTGGTTCTTCCGGCGATTCACAGCTTTCCCAATCTCTCCTGCACCCGCGTATCCCATCGTACAAAGGAGCCCGTATCGCAGCGGGATCTCATACTCGTCTGGCTGCAGTAGATCGACTCCTTTGAGTCCAATGCTCGCCGCGTAAGCACACAGCTGGTCCAGCGGAATCTTCGCGTAACACCATCGACTCACCGACTGGCGGATTCTTCCTTTGCGGGCCACCGCCGCCACGCCGGCACGCAATTGGACGGGCGAAAGCCCCGCCGCAGCGATGCCCGCCACGGATGACATCAGCAGTGCCCGCCGCGTAACCCTCACCATAAATTTGAACGGGATTATGTCTGAAACCAGCCACTAACCACTAACCACTGCCTTTCTACTGCCGCCCTTCCTTCAGCGTGGCCTGGCATGCGCTCGCCGCCGTCAGCACTTCACTAAAGGCTGTCTCTTTCCGCAAATCCTTCAGCAGCCGATCATCCAACAACGCCGAATACGCACAATAATTCTGTTGTACCGCTGCTTTCATCAAGCGGAGCGCGGGCTCCTTCTGCCCGCAAAACGCCATCAGCGACCCAATGCGGTACCACGACTCCGCGTCCGGTTCGATCATCACCGACGATTCCGACTCGCGCACGATCTTGTCAAAATCAGCCGGCCGCTGGGCCGCCGTGCAGGCAATCATCAGATCCCGATGGTACGAAGACGCCTTTCCCATACTCTTTGCCGCCTCGCGAGCCTCGGGTATTCTGCCCTCCGCCACCAACACATACGGAGTCACCCACGCCGCCCATTCTGATCCCGCATCCAGGTGCACGAAGTCATTGGCCCGGTCGGTCTTGCCATCCCACAGAAACGCCCAGGCGCACGATCGGAAGCTGAAGTTGCCGGGATCGAGTTCCCTTGCTTTGTTGCACTCCTGCATCGCTTTATCCAACATCCCCGCGTAACGCAAAACGTAACTGAGCGCGAAATGAGCGTCGGCGCTCTGCGGACGCCGCCTCACCAGATCCGTGGCTGCGTCATACGCCCGCCCCAGTTCTCCGCGCTCCACGCGGGCCGTGATCAGGTTGCTCGCCGCCATCACCCGGTTCGGATCGAGTGACAGCGCCCGCTCGTAGGCTGCATTCGATGCCTGGAACTGTGCTTCGCCTCCTCCGCCATAAACCGAATCATAGTAACGGCGCTGCCCCAGTTCCTCCCACGCCGGAGCGTAGCTGGAATCGATTCCCACCGCCCACTCCAGCATCTTGATCGCTTCCTTGTTGGGCGCCGGATCGTGCGGCACCGCTACGCTGCGCAGATAAAAGTCGTACGCCTGCTGATTCTTCGGCTGCGATGCGGTTCCCACCTCCCCGCTCGCTCCGCCCAGCACCGGCAACAGCCCGTGCTGCACTAGCGTGCTCAACTGCTGCCGCATCCCGATCAGGTCATCCGTTTTGGCGGTTACGCTGTTCTCCCACAACACCCGGTCGTTGGGCACGTCCACGCATTCCAGCGTGACGGTCAACTGGTCGCCCTGCTTCCGGAAGTTTCCCGTGAGCAACCGGCCCACGCGCAGCTCCTGCCCTACTTTGTGCGGATCGAGATCGAGCCCCACATACTTCCGTGTCGACGAGGAAGGCCGCACCTCGAGCGTGCGCGCATACGTCAATACGCTGGTCAGTTCGTCGGCCAAAGCAAAGCGCAGATAGTCCACGCTGAAATCGCCATTCATGTTCTGCAGAGGCAAAACCGCAATGGCGTTGCGCTGCTCCGCGTTCGCCAGTTCGCGATGCTTCCACCACCAGGCCCCCACCGCCGCCAGCACAGTTAACAGCACCGCAGTCAAGCCGAGGAGTATGTACAACTGCAACCGGTTGCTTTGCCCGAACGTCTTGGTCCCCACTCGCAGCTTGGCGGAGTTGAGCCCGCTCTTCACAATTCCCGACTCGCTCTCCCGCTTCAGCAGCGCCAGGTCCGAGCGCATTTCCGTCGCTCCCTGGTAGCGGTGCGTGCGGTCTTTCTCCATGGCCTTGCCGACGATGCCCTCGAGTTCCATCGGCAGCTTCGGATTCAGTTGCCGCGGCGGAATCGGTTTCTGATGCAGCACCGCATCCAGCGTGACCAGCGAATTATTCCCCGCGAAGGGTTTCTTTCCCGTCGACATCTCATACATCACCACGCCGAAAGAAAACAGGTCGCTGCGTCCGTCGATGGTTTCGCCGCGCGCCTGCTCCGGCGACATGTAAACCGCCGTTCCTGGAATCACGCCCACCGCCGTCAGCGAATTGTCTGCGCCCGCATCGTCGTCGGTGCCTACGTTGTGCACCAGTTTGGCCAGTCCAAAATCCAGCACTTTTACCTGTCCGTTCGGCGTCAGGAAAATGTTCGCCGGCTTGATGTCGCGGTGCACGATCCCCTTGGCATGCGACGCCGTCAGCGCATCCGCCACCTGGATGCTGATATCCAGCACCGCCTCCAACTCCATCGCCTGTCCGTTGATGCGCTGTTTCAGGCTTTGGCCCTCCAGCTTCTCCATCACGATGAAAGGATGCCCGTTGTTGTCTTCGATGCCGTGGATGGTACAGATGTTTGGATGGTTCAGCTGCGAGGCCGCCCTTGCCTCCCGCTCGAACCGTTCCAGCGCTTTGGGGTCGCCGGCAAGATTTTCAGGAATGAACTTCAGCGCAACGTGCCGCCCCAGCTTGAGGTCTTCCGCCTCGTAAACCACGCCCATACCACCGCCCCCGAGTTTGCCCAGGATGCGATAGTGGGAGACGGTCTGGCCGATCATGAGCGCACGCGCTCCAGCTCCGAGCGCTAATGTTAGGCCGTCGCTATCGTCCGGTCAACTCCCTTTCTTTTCCGCAGTTTGCTAACCCTTGAGCCGCTCTACGCCGGACGAATGCCAGCGTTCCTGAGCGCCCTTCGCGCCTTCCTTCGTGACCTTTCGGTCAGTGACTTTCGTCGCCCGCAGCGCCCTACGAAGCCCAACTTGGTCATCTTTCCCAAACCGGCCACGGATACGTCCTTTGGCGTAGCTGGGCCACACTTCGGGTCCCCGTCCGGCGTTATCATGAACCCAACCTCCCCAAATTTGAGAACACACATGTTCACGAGGGCCGCCCATGTCCATGCTCAATCGTTCCACCACCATTCACCCCGTCCACCGCATGTCGCAGGAGCAAGTGCACGAGGCCATTCGCCGTCGCGCCGAGGAAATTTACGAAAATAGCGGAAGAATCCCCAACCGGGATCAGCAGAACTGGGGGCTGGCCGAGGATGAAATTCGGATGGAACTGGCCGCCCGCTCTTCGCGCCGGCATGCCGTGGTTATCAACGTCGAAGGCGTGCAGTACGTCGGCGAATACGACTTCGCCGTGGCGGCCGACTACACTCCGGGCGAGTTCGCCGCCGGCGACCCCGTCCGCGTCCGCTTCGATTCCGGCAAAATGTTCGTAGAGCGCCCCAACGGCCACCAACTCGAAACCACGATCGTGCAACTGCTGGTGTAAATGGCATGGGATGAACCCGATTCACGCGCAGGATTGGCCGGGTGCCCCATGTCGCGCCGCTTTTGCGAGACGTGGGGCTTTCGCCATCGGGACGCGCTACGTCCGCGGCGCCGCGATCGCATGCTGGTTTGGAGACGACTCAATCCAGATAAAACCCCGCCGACGCCCCCACCCACTCCATATTTTTGTTGTGGTCGACCCCCATCATCAGCCCCCGCCCCATGCGGATAATCGTCAGCACCGCGGTTAGCTCGTCCAGCCACACATACATCACTCGCACCTCCGCCTTGGTCCCGCCAAACGGAGTCGCAATCACCGGCTCAAAATTCATCCGCTCCTGCAAAATATAGAACGGCCGTTTCTCCGCGGGAATCGCCGCGATATCTTCTTTCTTCGGCGCAATCACCACCCCCAGCCCGGCAAACGAATACAGCGGCTTCAAAGCGTAGTTCTCCAGATCGTGCGGAATCTCCGGAAGCCGGTCCAGAAACCAGGTTTTCGGCACCGACTCATGCTGCAAATAAGGAATAGAAAACTTCGAGATTCGAAAATACCAGTTCGGATGCCCCGCCCACTCCACTTGCAAATCATCACGCCAATCAAACCCAAACTTCACTCCCTTGCGCTCCAGTTCGTCGACGATCGTCCGGTTATAAATCCGCAGGATCGGCACTCGCTTCCCGCCACGCTCATAGTAAAGGCGCGATCCTTCTTTCTTGATATCGACAATATCGACAGTCCGCACCCCCAGCGTCTTCTCGGTGAGCAGAAAATCCGGCAACGTCTTCTGATGCGACGGATCAATCTCCATCAAAATCACATTTTCCGGATCGTGCTCCCCCACAATCGCCCGCTGCAAAAGCGATTGATAAGAATCCGTCTCCAGCCCGCTGAGAAAATATTTGAGCCGCCCGGAAGCCGGGAGCCGAGAGCCGGAAGCCGCTCCTCCAAGTCCATACACATCCAAATACGCCTCCGCCAGCGGCCCCTGATAAGCGTAAAGAGAAGGGAAGGCCTGCAACTCCACCAGCTTAGGCTGCAACTCGCCGCGCTCATCCCGCACCAGCCCAAAATCCACCTGCACAAACATGGGATGATCCGGCTCGTTCGGCACCTTGAACTCCGCCGGCACCGCGTCATCCGATTTCCTTCGATACTCGGGGTTCTCCACCAGCTGCCGGATCAATTCCTTCCCATCGCGAGCCATCCTCTCAATCAATTTCTTGGGGAAAAAACAAGGAGTCTCCGACAGCCGGAACGACACATGCGTCCCGCACATGTCATCCACGTGCCGCAGAAACGTCGAGTATCTTTTTGGAGTATAGCTGTCGTTGAATTGCTTCCGAAGGAAAGGAATCATCGTAGCGCCGGCGTCCCGCCGGCTGTCGCGAGGGCGTCCCGCCCTCGCACTCTACCCCTTATTACTTGCTTTGTCATCCTGAGCACAGCGAAAACGCCCACGAAGTGGGCGTTCTTTTGGAGTCGAACCACCCCGCGTCTGCCTGAATCATCCGCTGCGCCAGAAGGGACTTCTCGGTAACGGCCCGCCGGATGCCTACTCGCGAATTTCCATCCTGCGAATCAGCCCGCTGTCCATCGAGTAGACGTGCTCGACCATCCGATCCAGCAACGTTTTTCCAGTCAGGTCACGAACCACCTGGTGAACCCGAACGATCACCCGCCCCTCGTCATCGAAACGGAACCCCTCAGGTTCCACATGCGGATCGATCATGCCCCACTGCCGCGCCCAGTAAGCCCGGACTCCCGCGTGGCCGTGGACGGTCCCGCCCTCCATGCCGTTAGGCCATTCCACGTCAGGCTTCATCGTGGCCAGCGCACTATCAATATTGCGGGCGTTGAATGCCGCATACGCCCTTTTGAGCAACTCCACGCTCGACGATGAATCGATATTTGTCATTCCCAGGAGCAAAGCGACGACAGCCTGCCCTGAGCGGAGTCAAAGGGAATCTGTCGTTCGCCGGCAGAATCGATGTCGCCTACGCCTCCACCAGAAACTTCCCATCCGCCATAATCTGCTGCTCGTCCACCCAGATATTAAACTTCCGCCCCACCACATCAATATGCGTTGACGAATCCCACTCCGCACCGGTATGCGCTCCGTACGGATTCCCAAAGGCAATGTGCACCCCAGGATATTTCTCGTCCTGCAGAATCTCCCCAATCACTTCTTTCAAATCGATGTTCGTTCCAATAGCAAACTCGCCCACACGATCGCTGTTCTCGTCGGTGTGGGTATATTTCCAGAAGTCATTTTCCAGTTCGCGATTCTCCGAATGCGCTTCGCTAAGCCGGTTCTTCTTCACATGGACGGTCAGCGGATGCGCCTGTAAATTGCCAAACTTCGCGCACAGGTAATCGCCCACCACGCCGTCAATCACAAAAGTCCCATTCACCTCACCCGGCGTTGTGAAAATCTCCCCTCCCGGCAAATTCCCCCACTTTTCGGGAGTAATAATCCCGCTGGTTTTCAGCCACTTGTAATTCGGATTCAACTCCGCGGTCAGGTCCGTACCCGCCGCCGTCTTCGCCCGCACCGTGTGCGCCTTGCGCACCATCGCAATCACCTTGGCGCTCAGCCGGTCCACCTTCTGGAAATCCGCCCGCATCCCCTCCAGCATGATCTGCGGGTTGATGTTGACCATGTGCGCGTGCCGGATCTTTTTCCGGTTCACCACATTCGTCATCTGGATGCGCGAGCGCAACTCGTTCCGCTGCGCCTGCACCGCAAAAATCGAAACCTGGCAGGTCTCCAGATCGTCAAGAATCTCCTGCGGCATATCGGTCAGCGGACGCGGCGCCAGATCCTCCAGCACCCACGCCCGGTAAGGCGCTCCCACGCGTTCAATCTCATGCACCAGCGCCGCAGCGATCTCAATCGTCGCCTCGTCGGTGATCACGCACACTTTTTCCGCAGGTTGAACGCGCAGGCAAACATTCACCGCATTCCTCGCCCCCTGGGCGAATTCAGGGTCAAATGCAATGTTGAGGGTGCCCCGTCCTTGTCTCTCCGTTTTTTGGAGAGACAGGGCGGGGAAGTTGACTTGGCTCACAGGAATGCTCATCCTACTTTTCTCGCGGCCGCCGGTTCTTCCTCCAGCCCCGCCTCCGTCTCCTCCACTATATAATCGACCACTTTCTTCAAATCTCCGGTTTGTTCAAACACGCGCAACTGCCGGTCGGCCCCGCTGCCATGTTTCAGAATCTCGTGGATGTAATTCAGCTCTTCGCGCGAATCGAGTTCATCCACGACATCGTCCACAAACTCCAGATACTCATGAATCAGATCCCGCGTCGCCACTTCCGTCTGCTTGCCGAAATCGATCATCTTTCCATCCAGCCCGTAGCGCGACGCCCGCCACTTGTTTTCCATGATCAGCGCGCGCCGGTACAGCCGGAATCCCTGGTTCGCAGTGTGCAGCTTATACAGCTTCACCACGGTCGCCTGAATCAGCGCCGCTATCGCGATCGTCTCATCGGCCCGCATGGGCACATCGCATACCCGGAACTCAATCGTATTAAAAAATGGATGCGGTCGAATGTCCCACCAGATCTTCTTCGCGTTATCGATGCAGTTGGTCTTGATCAGCAGCTTGATGAAATTCTCGTACTCGCCCCAGCTCGGAAAATAATCGGGAATGTTGGTCCGCGGAAACTTGTCGAACACTTTGCACCGGTACGATTTCAGCCCGGTATTCATGCCCAGCCAGAACGGCGAATTCGTCGACAACGCCAGCATGTGCGGCAGAAAATACCGCGCATGATTCATCATGTGGATCGCCGTTTCGCGATCCTCGATCCCAATATGCACGTGCAATCCAAAAATCAAATTCGCCCGCGCCACCAACTGCAAGTCTTCGACAATATGCTTATACCGGTCGTCGGGATAAATCTCCTGCACCCTCCAGTCCGAAAACGGATGCGTCGCCACCGACGCCAGCCGCAACCCGCTCTCCTTCGCCAGCTTCACGATTCCGCGCCTCAGCATCTTTACTTCCGCCTTGGCTTCCTTGATGTTCTGGCAAATCCCCGTCCCCACCTCAACCACCGACTGGTGCATCTCCGCCTTTACCCGCTCCTGCAGCAGCAGCTTCCCCTTCTGCAAAAGCTCGGCCTGAATATGCGACCGCAGATCCCCTGTCACTGGATCCACCGTCTGATATTCCTCTTCAATCCCGATCGTAAAAGTAGGTGGCATAACAACTCATGTGGGGACAGCTGCCCTCGGCTGTCCGGCCGAGCACAGCTCGCCGATTTTCAAAATGTGGCGCGGGCACTCCCGCCCGTGAAATCTAACCACCAAGAATCCGTCCTTCGTCCAAACTCCCCTCCAGTATAACAACGCCGGTAAAGCAGTCGGTCCCGCTCAGCCGCGTTTGTTACTTTCGTTCTGCGCGATCCGCGCCCTGACGATTTTCTTCACAAGTACAGCCGGCAAGGGCTTGTCCAGCGGAAAATGCAGCGTACCCTTCGAAACGCGAAACGCCTTTAGTTCGTTGGCAAACGAGTCAAGCACCGACGCCCCCAAGGGAAAGAAACTGCAATGATCCTTGAACGCCGCGATCGCCACCAGCCCTCGCTTGTACCTGAACGTCGGAATCCCGTAGCTGATCACTTCGGTAGTCTCCGCCGGCACCACCGACCTAATTACCGCGCGCACTTTCTTCAACGTTGAGCGACCCGGCTCCGGAACCGCCGACAGATATTCGTCCACGCTCCTGGCAGAAACTTTCTTCATAAGAGAACCTTGTGGGACAGCCGCCTCGGCTGTCCGCCGAGCGCCGTTCGGCGCTTTTGGTCTGCACGAAAGCCCGCTCTACTTCCCCGGTTTCCGCTTCCGCGCCGCCACCCACTCCGGCTCGCCCTTCTTTTCCGGCTTATGAGCCGAATCCCCCGCCAGATACCCCGCCCACCGCAACTCCTTCAATGGACTCGCGCCCGAAGTCGCCATCTTCACCGCCATTTCCGCCACCGCATTCACGATCCAGTCAAAATTCTCCTGCCCCACGGAAGTAATCTCCGCGTCCGGCGCCGGATTCAAAAAATCAATCGCATACGGCACCCCACCCTCCACCGCAAACTCCACCGTATTCAGGTCGTACCCCAGTGCCCGGCACAGCGACAACGCATCCTTCACCATGCGCTCCCGCAGCGCCTCCGTCGACGGCGACGGATTCCCTTTCACATACCTCTCATGATGCGGCGCCTTCGGGTCGTACTTCATGATGTGCACTTTTTCCTGCCCCACCACGTAGCAGCGGTAATACTCATCAAATTCCACCCCACGCTGCAGCGTCATGCACAACCGCCCCGTCTGGTTGTAGTGATGAAAAAATTCCTCCGGCGAATGCACCTTATAAACATGCTTCCACCCGCCGCCGGAATACGGCTTCAGGAAAGCAGGGAAGCCAACATAATCAAACAGCTCCTGCCAGTTCAGCGGAAAAATCAAATTCCGCATCGACTGATCCGTCGTCCCCTCCGGATGCTTATTGTGCGGCAGGATCACCGTCGGCGGAATCGCCACGCCCATCTTGTGCGCCAGCGCGTAGTTGAAAAACTTGTCATCCGCCGTCCACCAGAACGGATTGTTCACCACCACCGTCCCATGCAGCGCCGCATTCTTCAGATACGCGCGATAGAACTCTATATCCTGCGAAATCCGGTCGATGATCACGTCATACTTCTTCGGCTCATCCATCCGGATCCCGCCAATCTTCACAAACTCCGCCTCAAGCCCGTCAACCTTCATCGAGTTAATCTTCTCGACCACCGCCGGCGGAAACGTGTTCTCCATCCCAAACAAAATCCCAATCTTCTTCACAAGAACTCTCCCTGAAAAAACTGACCCCGAGCCCCTGACCACTGCTAAAAATACTTCCCCGCCATCCTCTGCCACAATGGCCAGTCATGCTGCGAGTTATCCCCGTAAATATCCAGCCAGTGTGGAATAGCTTTGCCGTTCAGAATCGCCGAAAACTTTACGTTCTGGTCCAGACATATATCCCAATCCGCCGACCCCAGCACAATCTTCATCTGCCGGTACCGGCTCAAAAACCAGTCGTCCGTCATATTCGGCAAATAGTCCGGCGGATTATTGAAATAGCAGTCGTTGTCGTAATAGCCATCCAGAAACCGATGAATATCAAACGCCCCGCTCATACTCACGCAATGCGTCACCACGTCCGGATGCTTCAACGCAAAATTCACCGCGTGGTACCCGCCAAAGCTGCATCCCGTCACCGCCAGCCGCGGCGTCTGATTCTTCCACCGCACAAACGGCAAAAATTCATGCAGAATGTAGCGCTCATACTGCAAGTGCCGCAGCACCCGCACCCGCGGATGCACCCCCTTGTTGTACCAACTCTCCGTGTCCACCGCATCTGGACAAAACACCTGCAACTCGCCTCGCTCGATCTTCGGCGCCAGAACACCGATCATTCCCCGGTCTTCGTACTCGAAGAATCTTCCCATCGAAGTCGGGAACACGAGAATCGGCGTCCCCGCATGCCCGAAGACCAGCGCTTCCATGTCGCGCTGCAGTTCCTGGCTGTACGCCTTGTGATATTCGCGATTCATGATGACACGATGAAGAGAGGTTCGCTCGCAATGCCGTCCCAGAGACGTTGCTTGCAACGTCTCTCTCGCAGCCGAAGTATCTTACCCGATGACCCACCGAACGTCCTACTGCGAAGGAACAACGTGCGAAGGGACAAGGTGCGAAGGGACAAGGTGCGAAGGGACAAGCGAAAGAAGGAGGGAAAGAAAGAAAGAAAAAAGGAAGGTCGCGTATCAGTCCGGCAGATGCTCATCTGGGGGCACCGCCCTCGGCTGTCCGTTCGATCGAAGCGCGACAAATTTTCTCGTCACTTGTAAGCTAGCCCTTCAAATACGGCAGCAATTCCTTAAACGCCGCCGATCCCGACGAGCGCATCAATTCATAGATCATCATTTCCGTCGAAGAAATCACAGCCCCCGCGGCCCCCATGCGATTCAGTCCAATCTTCCAGTTCCATTCGGTCCGCGAACTGACGGCGTCCGAAGCCACGTGCACCAGGTAGCCCTCACGCAGCGCTCCCAGCGCAGTCTGCGTCACACAGATGTGGCTCTCCATGCCGCACAGCAGCAGCGTGTTGCGCTGCTCGGGCTGCCGCTTGAGCAGCGAACAGAAAACCTCGCTGCCGAAACACGAAAAAAGTTGCTTGTCGATCGCCTCGATCCCCGGCTGCACCGAACAGAGCAGGGAAGCCACCTCCGGCACGGTTTCGCCCAGTCCCTTCGCATACTGCGTGCTCACCAGCGCAGGAATCTTCAGAATCCCCGCCGCCCGGATCAGCAACTGCGAATTCCGCACCAGCCGTTCTTTCTGAAAAATCGGCGCCAGCAGCTTTTCCTGGATGTCAATCACTACCAGCGCGCACCGCTCAGCCTCCAGCGCTCGTCGCGCGTTTTCGGCATAATCAGCCGGAGTAGAAGCAAGATCAAAGGTTGTGGCCATGTAAACTCCTTAGGTATCTCGAAAGCCAACGAGAATTCTAGCGCGACCACTCACCCGCGGCGCGAAAAAGCGTCGCGCGGCCGATGAAGAACACGACCGGCGAACAAGAATGAAGCCAGCGCCCCAAGTGTTTCCTTCGTGCTCCTTAGTGTCCTCCGTGGTGAAACGATTCTCCTCTAGTTCCGGTTGACCACCCTTACCCCCGCACCATAAAATCAACAGCAGGCGAGCAAAACCGCCGGGCGCTCGCCCAAAACTGCCCCCTCGTTCAACGGCTAGGACACCTGCCTCTGGAGCAGGTTATCGGGGTTCGAATCCCTGGGGGGCAGCCAACCGTTTGTGGCGCCGGCACTCTTGCCCGCGAAATCCAACCACAAGAAAATCTGCAATTCCAATTTGAGACCTTGCTTGGCAACTTCCTCAAGCCTTGCCCCGTTCTTGACCTCCGCAACCTGAGGTCGTCCCCAGACCAAAGCCGTGTCCGCTCAGCTTAGCCTTCAAGCCTCACGCTGGTACAATTCCGTACCGAGGGGGAATCCATGGCAAATCTGTCTAGTGTGTTCCAGTTGTTACGAAGTGAACGGGAACGAACCCAGAAGGAACTCAACCGACTCGATGCCGCGCTCGTCGCTTTAGGAAGTCCGGCGTCCAACGGGCACGGCCGTGCCCTGTCGGCAGCCGGCCGCAAGGCCATCAGCCTGGCCCAAAAAGCACGCTGGGCAAAGAGAGCTTCCAGCGGAAGCGTTCAGGCGGCGGCGCCCCGGCGCAAGATGTCAGCAGTATCGCGGAGAAAAATCGCAGCCGCGCAGAAGGCACGCTGGGCTGCATGGAGGGCGAAGCAGAAAAAAGCGGTGTAGCTTCCGGAGTCCACTCGTCTGGACGCCTGTGCCGGCGCGGTGCACGCCACAGCACCCGCCAACACACCCGCGACAAGTCTCGGACTGCGCCCCGGCGGGGTTGAAATTAGTGCACAAAACAAAACGCCCCAGACTCGATTTGAGTCATGGGACGCCTGTTGATCAGCCCTCCCCCAAGTGCTGCTCAATAGGGAGAGTAGCCTAAGGCTGCAGACCGGTAAATGGCTCCTCCGTGCCATTACCCACCACGAACGGGCCAAAGGCCGTAATTCGCGCGTCCGCAATCACTTGCGGGCTAAGCTTCAGGCTTAGTGTCCATTTTTGACGGCTTGCATTCGCGAGCCTTGCGGTTCAGGCCTTTGCGGTCCCTTGCGCCGCAGAAGAGTCCCCGCATGTTTTTCCGCACTTTACACATCCCCAGGATAAGTCCAGAATCGTAAGGCCAACGCCGCCCGCATGGTGCTAGATTGACTCTCTGTCCGGTCTGCGGAACCCAGAACGCCGAGTCTGCCGCATTGTGCCAGCGCTGCAGCGCCCCGCTCAAGGCGTTCCCCACCATGTCGATATCGCCCGGCGACCACCTGCGCGACCGCGCTGCCGCGACACTCCACTCGCCATCTCCCCCTCTCGGCTTTGCTCCCGGTAGCCTGATCGCCGATCGCTATCGTGTAATCTTGTTGCTCGGTCGCGGCGGCATGGGTGAAGTCTATGGCGCTGACGATCTCAAACTCGGCCAGCGCGTTGCCCTCAAGTTTCTGCCCACCGAGCATGGCCAGAGCACCAGTTGGCGCGAGCAGTTCTACGCCGAAGTGCGCATGGCCCGGCAAGTCTCGCATCCCAATGTCTGCCGCGTGTATGACGTTGGCGAGAGCGACGGCCGCCTCTTCCTCTCCATGGAATTTGTCGATGGAGAAGATCTGGCGTCGTTACTGCGACGCATCGGCCGCTTGCCCGACGACAAAGCCGTCGAGGTAGCCCAGCAACTCTGTTCCGGCCTCGCCGCGGCTCATCGCAGCGGAGTGCTGCATCGTGACCTGAAGCCCTCGAATGTAATGATCGACGGCAAGGGCCGCGCCCGCATCACCGATTTCGGCCTCGCCATCGCCGCCACCGAGGCCGACAGCAAGTCCGGCCCCGCCGGCACACCAGGGTATCTTGCCCCCGAATTACTAAGCGGCTCTGCACCTTCGGTGCAGAGCGACCTCTACGCCCTCGGCCTGGTCCTCTACGAACTCTTCACCGGGAAAAAAGCATTCGATGCTTCCAGCCTGGCCGAGCTTCACCGCAAGCAAACCGAAACCAATCCCACGCCGCCTTCCAGTTTTGTCAAGAACTTCGACCCCGCGGTCGAACGCGCCATTCTGCGCTGCCTCGATCACGATCCGGTACAGCGCCCCCACTCCGCCCTCAGCGTCGCCGCCGCACTCCCCGGCGGTGACCCGTTGGCCGCGGCCCTGGCAGCTGGAGAAACTCCTTCCCCTGAGATGGTCGCCGCTGCCGGTCCCCAGGGCTCGCTGAGCCCGCCCATTGCATGGGCCTGTCTCGCGGCGGCGATCGTCCTGATTTTGTGCACGTCGATTTTTCTCGCTCCGCATGACACAGACTGGGGCCTTGCCCCCATGAACAAATCTCCGGAAGTGCTCGCCGATCGCGCCCAAGAGTTGGCGAAGAAACTGGGCTATCCGGACGTCGTGGATCGCGCCTTCTGGATCGGTTCCGAGCGCACCTACCTCGCTTATGCCGCGCAAAACCCGTCCGGCAAGGATTGGAAGCGTCCCTCGGACGATCAAGCGTGGCCTTCCTCCGTCGCCTTCTGGTATCGCCAGAGTTCGCAGTGGATGGAGCCCAGCATGCTGGGAGGCCATGATGGCCCGCCCACCGTCTCCGAATTTGACCCGCCCTATGAAAAATCCGGCATGGTCGTCCTCAAGCTCGATATGCGCGGCCGCTTGCTTTTCTTGCGCGCCGTGCCGCCGCAGGTTGAGGCGGCGGGTCCGCATCCCGATCCGGATTGGACTCTGCTTTTCGCCGAAGCCGGATTGGACAACGCCCACTTTACCTCCGCCGCCCCCAAGTGGGCGCCGCCCGACACGTTCGACCGCCGGGCAGACTGGGAAGGAACCCTTGCCGACCATCCCGACTTGCCTCTCCACGTGACTGCCGCTTCCTACCGCGGCGTTCCCGTCTATTTTCAAGTGATCACTCCCTGGGACAAAGCTTGGCGAACCAGTGCCGCAGGCCCATCCCGGATTAGCGCCGATATTTCCACGGCGGTTGGGGTGTCGGTGATCGTCGGTTACCTGCTGGTGGGTGGCTTCTTCGCACGTTGGAACCTTCGCCGCGGCCGCGGAGATGCTAAAGGGGCACTCCGACTTGCGGCTTTCGTTTGCCTGCTGGATTGTGCCTACGGTTTGTTGAACTATCACTATGTGCCACGGCCGGGTTACACCGAGGTCCTGCTCGGCGAGCTTGGGATTCCGCTTTTCCTCTCTGTCCTCACCTGGATCGGATACATGGCAGTGGAACCCTACGCGCGACGAAGCTGGCCCAAGCTGATGGTCTCTTGGCAACGACTGCTCAACGGACGTTTCCGCGATCCTCTGGTGGGACGCGAAATCCTGTTGGGAAGCCTCGCCGCGGCTGCACTCACTGCCACGCTAGTGGGAGCGAACGGACTGATCGGAGCTGAGGAAGCGATCCATGTAAACTCCAGCTTCGGCCAGGGCCTGTGGCCGTCGATTGGCCGTGTCGTCTATATCCCTCCCAGCGCCTGCTTCTCTGCTCTGGTCAACCTCGCCCTTCTGTCGATCCTCACCGCTCTTTTGCGGCGACGCTGGCTTGGATTGGTCGCCACCGGAGTCGTCCTGGGAGTCCCGTTATTGTTACCCATGGCCGCGGATATCGCTCTTACCGCGCTCTATGTAGCCGTGCTCCTGGCCGTGCTCGTGCGGCTTGGTCTGGTCGCCTCCGTCAGTTTCCACATCACCTGGCTGACACTCGCCTTTTCTCCGCCCTTGGACCCCAATCAGTGGTACGCCGGTCGCGCCACGATCGCTCTGCTGCTTCCGCTCGGGCTGTTGATCTACGCCTTCTACGTCTCGCTGGGAGGCCAGCCCATCCTCGGCAGCGCGCTAAAAGAAGAATGAAAAACATGTGGCGACCGCCGCCTCGGCGGTCCAGCCACGGCGAAGCCCGGCTGCAGAGGGCAATCTGTCGGGAGGGTAAGCGCCCCACGCCATAACCCCCAACGCTCCTCGCTCAATTGCGTTACACTGCCAGCCGCAAGGTCAAGATGCCGAACCACTCCCGCGACCGTCTCCTCAGTCTCCTGGAAGCTGCCAAGAGCCAATTCAGCCCGCGCACCTCCTCAGAACTGAAAAAACTTATATCGCAACTCTCGCAGGCGAAATTTCGCGACCCCGCTTCGCTCATCCGCTTTCATGAAGCGTTGCTGTTCTTCCGCGCATTTCCTCCCGGGCCATCGCTGATTCCAAAGCTCGAAAAGCTGCTCAACACTTTCCACGAGCGCGTCGATGATGTGCGCCGCCTCGGCGTCGACATGGCCACGTTCGACGATTTCGATACTTCTGGAATCGCCGGCACCGTCATGCAGGACGCGCTCAATTTCGACGCCGTGCGCTGGCTCGCCCGCCGCATCCCGCGCAACATCGAAATTGCTTGGGACGATTACCTCGACGACTCCGCCAACGAACGATCCCTCGGTTCCTTCTGGCCGCGCATCATTCCCTTGCTCGCGGAGGATTCCGACGTCGAAGCCAATATCCCCTGGACGCGCTGGCTCGACTCCGCCCGCGGCCGCGAGCGCCCTCTGGAATGGCTGCTCCGCCGCTTCGAACAACTCACGGTTGAAGACGATCCCGCCGTGTCTGACGGGACAGGCGCGAGAAGTAAAAAGAAAATTTCGACCGCCAAAGAAAGAAAATACGAACACGACCGCCAGGACCGCGTCCGCGCCAGGCTCTACGACGCTCTCCGCCTCCCGGTGCGCTGGAAACTGGAGAACTTGCCGCTTTCCCGCACCCGCAACTGGCAGCGCGCGCGCGCGTTCTTCTATCACCGCGAGCCCCTGATCACCCGCGGACAGGTTTCACTGGCGCGCGAACTTTCTCGGCCCGCTCCACGTCTCACCGGACTTTCTCTCAGCGAGGGCCAGTCCGTCATGCACTTCATCCGCGAAGTCATGGCCGTCCGCTACCGCGAACTTTACGGCACAACGCTCGGTGATCCGGCCTCCGTGGTCCGCGCCGATCTTGCCTTCGACAGTCCACGCTCCGACAACTCACGCTCTGACAAACCAGGTTCTGCCGACGACGCCCGTGGCGTGGTCATCCATCTCTGGAACCTGCCGCCCGCACGCCGTCTCCCGCTGCGCGCCTACGTTGCCGGATTTACTCTCAAGAACGGCGTCCCCATCAACTACATCGAAGCCATCGGCCTCTGCGAATGGATCGAGGTCGGCTTCAACACTTTCTACACCTACCGCCAGGGCGAAACCGCCTGGATCTATGCCCAAGCCCTGCGCTGCCTGTGCGCCTTCACCGGCGCGACGACCATCTCCGTCTATCCCTACCAGATTGGCCAGAACAACGACGAAGCCATCGACTCCGGTGCCTTCTGGTTCTACCGCAAACTAGGATTCCGCAGCGGCCGCCCCGACCTCGAGCAACTCGCCAGAAGGGAAGAGCAAAAAATCGCCGCCAATTCCACATATCGAACGCCGCCGCGAATCCTGCGCCGTCTGGCCGAAGCCCACGTTTTCTACGATCGTCCGGACGCAAACCCATCCGCCCGCGCAACCGTGGAAGAGCGGCCCTTTAAGGGCCGCGTCCAGCGTCCCATCAAAGCCACGGGCTTTAGCCCCCGCGGCGACAAGCCGGGACCCTGGGACACGTTTTCCACTCGCAACCTGGCCCTGCGCGTGAACCGCCGCATGGCCCGTGAGTTCGACGGCGATAGCCAGCGCCTCCGCCACGCTTCGGTCGCCGCGGTCAGCCGCGCCCTCGGCGTCAACCCTTCACGCTGGAGTCCCGCCGAGCGCCAGTCTCTTGAGAACTGGTCGCTGGTTCTCGCCCTGATCCCCGATCTCGCTCCCTGGTCGCCGCATGAGAAGCAAGACACCGTCGAAATCATCCTGTCCCAAGCTGACGCCAACGAAATGCATTATCTACACCTCACCCAGCGCCATCCGCGCCTGCGAGCCGAACTCCTGCGCCTGGGCTCCAATGTGTAGGGCATCCCCCTGAAAACACGAACGGCGCGGACCGGAAAGGCCCTGCGCCGTTGAATGAACCCTATATATCCAGAATAGCAATTTGGAAGGGCAAATGTAACACGCTTTTGAGATTTATATTTCCCAGCGAATCAATGACTTAATCGAAAAAGCTCATGTTTACCCTCTTGACAAAGATTTCCCCTGAACATGCAGCGACAGTCGCCTTGGCTGTCCCCGGCAGGGCGCAGCCCGCCGGTATGTCAGCCATGCAACCCGAACCCGCGCCAATCCCGCAAGGGTCGTGCGGGTGCTAAAGTTCGGGGTAGCACAACTCATGTCCCACCCCATCCTGCTCTACGACGGCACTTGTGGCCTCTGCAACCGGCTGAACCAGTTCGTCCTCAAGCGCGATCCCGCGGGGATTTTTCGGTTTGCTTCGTTGCAGAGTGGGCTGGCGGCGCGCATTCTGGCGCGACACGGGGCCGACGCGCGTGACCTCGACACAGTGTATGTCGTGGTCAATCCCGAGCAGCCGGATGAATACCTGCTGTCTCGGTCCGATGCGGTCATCTTCGTTCTGAAGCAACTTGGCGGGTTCTGGGGGCTCGCGGGATTCGTGGGGCAATTCAAGCCACGCTTTCTCCGCGACTGGGGATACCGCGTCGTCGCCCGCAACCGCTACCGTGTTTTCGGGCGGTTCGAAAGCTGCATGCTGCCGTCGCCTGAAAACCGCGATCGCTTTCTGGACGTGTAGGACCGAAGGTTCAGGCGTCCCTCCGGGACGCGCAGCTCCCCCCTGCCTCAATCCCGCCAGTGAACTGGCGGGCTATTATCGAAGGTCCCTCCGGGACCGGGGCAGTGCCGAATACCGAGAGCTAAGAGCCGAGCGTCAAGAGCTAGGAGCCAAGAGCCAAAAGCGCCCCCCTGCGGCGGGGTTTATCTCTAGCTGACGGCTGATAGCTGACAGCTGACGGCTGCCTGTGATCCCGGTCACATCCGGCCGCCGCCTATGTAGAATATGCTTTTGCGATTTCGGGCCACTTCCGGACGAGAGTAAATTCCTCCACGTAGAGGTTTCATCATGGCAGACAAAGCCGTCGCAGACATGCAGGCCACCAACATCGATTCCATTCTGCAGGAGCAGCGCAAGTTCGAGCCGCCCGCGGAATTCAGCCAGCACGCCCACATCAAGAGCCTCGCCGAATACCAGCGTCTCTACAAAGAATCGATCGACGATCCCGACAAATTCTGGGGCGGGATCGCGCGCGAACTGCACTGGTTCAAACCGTGGGAAAAAGTTCTGGAGTGGAATTGTCCGTGGGCGAAATGGTTTGCCGGCGGGCAGATTAATCTTTCCTACAACTGTCTCGACCGTCACGTCGCCACCTGGCGCAAGAACAAAGCGGCGCTGATCTGGGAGAGCGAGCCCGGCGAGGTTCGCGTGTTTACTTATCAGCAACTGCATCGCGAAGTGCAGAAATTCGCCAATGTGCTGAAGACGCTGGGGGTGAAGAAGGGCGACCGGGTTGCGATTTATATGGGGATGACGCCTGAGCTACCCATCGCCATGCTGGCCTGCGCCCGCCTGGGTGCGCCGCACACCATTGTTTTTGGAGGGTTTTCCTCGAACGCGCTCATTGATCGCATTCACGACTCACAGGCTACCGCCGTGATCACGCAGGATGGATCGTACCGCCGCGGCGCGGAAGTGAAACTTTTTCCAGCGGTCGAGGAGGCGCTGAGGTCGTGCCCCAGCGTGAAGAATGTCGTCATTTACAAGCGCACTGGAACGCCCATTAACATGCAGGCGGGCCGCGATCATTGGTGGCATGAGCTGATGGCGAAGGCCTCAGACGTTTGCCCGGCCGAGCCGCTCGACGCCGAGCATCCGCTCTACATTCTTTACACTTCAGGCACGACCGGAAAACCGAAAGGCGTGGTGCACACCACCGCCGGATATTCCGTGGGCACGTACCTCACGATGAAGTGGATCTTCGACCTGAAAGATGAAGACACGTTCTGGTGCACGGCCGATATCGGATGGGTCACGGGCCACAGCTATATCGTCTATGGCCCGCTGCAGAACGGCGCCACCAGCCTGATGTACGAGGGCGCGCCGAATTTTCCCGAGCCCGACCGTTTCTGGTCGATCATTGCGCGCCACAAAGTGAATGTGTTCTATACCGCGCCTACCGCGATTCGGACATTCATCAAGTGGGGCGACGAGTGGCCGAAGAAGCACGATATGTCCAGCCTGCGCCTGCTCGGCACCGTCGGCGAGCCCATCAATCCTGAGGCCTGGATGTGGTACCGCGAGATCATCGGCGGCAACCGCTGCCCCATCACCGATACGTGGTGGCAGACCGAGACGGGGCACATCATGATCGCGCCGATTCCGGGCGCGATTGCGACCAAGCCGGGGTCGGCGACGAAGCCGTTTCCCGGAGTGGTGGCGGATGTTGTCACCATGGATGGAAAGTCTGTGCCCGAAGGGTCGGGAGGATTTCTGGTGATCAAGCGGCCGTGGCCGGGGATGCTGCGCACAGTGTATGGCGATCCAGACCGCTACGTGAAGAATTACTGGTCGCAGATTCCGGGCATGTATTTCACCGGAGACGGAGCGCGGAAAGATAAAGACGGATATTTCTGGATCATGGGACGCGTCGATGACGTGCTCAACGTGAGCGGGCACCGGCTGAGCACGATGGAAGTGGAGTCAGCGCTGGTGGCGCATGAAGCGGTGGCGGAGGCCGCGGTGGTGGGGCGTCCGGATGATTTGAAGGGGCAGGCGATTTCCGCGTTCGTCACTTTGCAACAAGGGCGGAAACCTACGAATGAATTGAAAGAAGAATTGCGCAAGTGGGTGGCGAAGGAAATCGGGGCGCTGGCCAAGCCCGACGACATCCGCTTCACTGACACGCTACCGAAAACTCGCAGCGGCAAGATTATGCGGCGGTTGCTGCGTGAGCTGGCCGGCAGCGGAGACGTGAAGGGGGACACCACCACGCTGGAAGATTTCGGCGTGATTGCGAAATTGAAGGAGCAAGACGAGGTTTAGGAAAGCAAAGTCAAGAGCGAGGGACAAGAGGGTCCGGCCTACACCTGCTATTCGCCGGCTCCCATCATTACGATCGGCATGGTCGGCGTGGAGGCTCCGGCTTCGTTTTCCACGGTGATGGCGAAGGTTTTGGCTTCGGCGCCATGGGGCATCGGTGGATTGATGATTGAGCCGCGGCCGTGGGCGTCGGGCTTGAACATTCCGGCCGGGATGGCCGCACCTTGCATTGGAATCAGCCACAGCTCATAGGCTTTGCTGGGTGGAAGCGGCGGCATGTTTGTCGCCAGGAAAACCAGGCTGCCGCGGCTGCGCAGATAGAAGGCTTTGCCTTGCGGCTGCGGCTGCGTCTTCAAAGCCACGACGGTGACTACCTGCGCTTCCGGCTCGATGATGGGCGCGGCGATTCTGCGGATATCTTCCAGTTCGCGGGCGCTCTGGGCTTGCCGTGCGGCGGTCGAGGCGAGTGTCTGTTTCAGGGCGGCGTTCTCTTTCCAGAGCGATGCCGCGAACACCACTACCGCCGCGGTTGCGGCCCATCCGAGCCATCCCCACCACGAGTGACGTGCCACGGGCTTTTCTACGTTGACAGGAATGCGCGGCTCTTTTGCCAAGGCGTCGAGCAGGCGCTGTTTGGCGCGCTGCGGAGGCTTTGGGCCCAGCGTGGAGAGCGCGAGCAAGGCTCCGTCGCCGCGCAGTTGTTCCAGCTCCAGGCGGCAGGAGGGGCAGCCCGACAGATGTTTTTCCAGCGCGGCGCGATCTTCGCCAGCCAGCGCATCGAGCGCGTAGAGGGCGAGATCTTCGGCGAATTGTTCGTGTGCGGCCATTGTCTAAAAGCTAGTTAGTTCCAGGTTCGACTTTGTAAATTCAATCCTTCCAACTTCAATCTCTTCGACTTGAATCTCATTGACTTCAATCTCCCAACCCCACTTCTCGCGCAAAGAACGCGCGAGAAATGGGGCACCCGGAGCGTCAGGTGCTTTGGAACGCTTTGCGCAACGTCATGAGTCCGGCGCGAATTCTGGTTTTGATCGTACCCAGGGGTTCGCCGGTTTTGAGGGCGATTTCGGAATGGCTCATGCCTTGAAAATAAGCCATTTCGAGGGCGTTGCGCTGGGACTGGGGCATGGTCCCGATGACACCGCGAACTTTTTCCGCGGCGCGCGAACGGTCGGCCTCGCGAGCCAGGTCGGGGGCCACCGAAACGATCACGTCTTCAATATCAGTTTCCGGCTTGCGTTTGCGCAGGAAATCAATGGCACGATTGCGCGCGATCACGGCCAGCCACGATCCCAGGCTCCCGCGCGCGGCATCGAACGCGCCGGGATTCCGCCACAACTGCAAAAAAACCTCCTGCAGAACGTCTTCGGCGGCGCCGGTGTCGCCGAGCACACGCAAGGCCACGGCATACACGACTGACGAATAGCGGTCGTAGAGCTGCGCCACCGCGCCCTGCTCGCCGGCCTTGAGGGCGGTGACCATGGCGAGGTCGGGGGCAATGCTCTGTCCCTCGGGACTTTGTCGTTCGGGGATCGACAAATGCTATGTCTCTTCCTTCGATCAAAGTACGAACTGGGGGCCGGATTCGGATTGCCTCGCGCCCCGGACAAAGTCAAAGGCGGCGGGCAGAGCCTGCCCTGAGCGATGCCGAAGGGAGTGCCCGCCCCACATAATCAAAACCTAATCTAAGGCGCCGGACAAGAGTGTCCGTCCTGCATTACTGGCTGAGACGGATGGCTAACTGGCGTTCGGGCTGCGTCATCTGTCCCCAGAGCTTCTGCATATTGTCCTGCAGGGGCTGGTCATTCGGCTGCTTGCGCAGAGCCAGCGCGAACCAGTGATAGGCCGTGGGCAGGTCGCGGGGCGCGCACACGCCAGTGGCATAGAGCGCACCAAGCGAGATCATCGCCTTGGCATTGCCTCGGGCGGCCGAGGGGCGCAAGGTTTTCATGCCACGATCGCAATCCTGAGGAACGCCACGGCCGTAAATGTATTTCTCGGCGACCACAACTGCGTCGGCGGGCTCGGGCACGCGCTTGGGCGCGGGAGGCTTCGGTTTTGCAGCCGGTTTGGCCACAGGTTCGGCGGCGGCGGGCTGGTCGTTCTTGTCCTTGTCCTTGTCCGGGGGGGCATCGGAAGCGGCGGCGGCGGAAGCGGGAGCATTGGAGGCTGCGTCGGTGGCTGCAGCCGAAGCAGGCGGTGCACTGCCGGGAACCGGATTTGCTGCGGCTGGCGTGGCCGGAGCGGGATTGGGCGTAGCTGGATTCCCCGCAGGTGCGGCGTTTCCGGCGTCCGTTGTACCGGCGGGCGCGCCGGTTGAAGAAGGACTACCCGCAGCGCCGCTCGCGGGTGTGGTCGCATCCGGTGCGGGCGCGGGCTGCGTGGCTGCGGCGTCGGGAGATGACGGGGTTGCAGTCGGCTTCGAAGCAGAAGCAGACGCGGGCCGCTTGGTCGACGACATCAGGCCAGCCAAGCCTTGGCCGCTCCAGCGCAAGTATCCGAAACCCACGGCCAACGCCAGCGCCAACAGCATCAAAACGTATTTCCAGCCGCCGCTGCGCTCGCGTTCCTCTTCGAGAAGGTAGTCCAGATCCTGAGAAGTTTGTAGACTAGGATCGGGCGCGAGCTTTTCGTTCCGGCGCGAAGGCGGGACATTGTTTAGCCCCAAGACCGAAGGGCCGGAAATAAGGGGAATGTCCTGGCGGAGCGGCCGAGGCTCGGGAGCCGCAACTGGCTGAGATGCAGCGGGTGGAGAGATCGACAGTGGGCTCGCGGGCCGGACGACAGGCGCGGACACGGAGCGACTGGTTGCGGCGGGCCTCACTGGTTCGGGCGGACTTATGGCGGCGGGCTTGGTTGCGGGAGCCGTCACAGGTGCAGGCGTTGTTTCAGTTTTGATGAGGTTAGCGATCGGCACTTCCGCGGTCGGCGCGTCAGCCGTCCTGGCTTCCGCATTTTTTGCTTCGGCGATCTTTGCCTCAGCCATCTTTGTTTCTGCAAGCTTTGTTTCTGCAAGCTTTGCTTCTGCAATCTTGGCCTGGATCAGCTTGGCGATGTCGGTTGCGGATTCAGGGGCGGCGGTTCTCGGTGCCGATAGAGGGGACGCAGGAGCGGCCGGCTTTGGAGGCGTGGGCTGGGTTGATGCGGCTGAGCGCAGCGGGCCGCCGCACATCCCGCAAAAGCGGTTGGTTTCCGGGTTGGAGTTTCCACAGCGGGGACAACGCACGGTTTTCCCTCCACACTAGATTACGACATCTTGGGAGCGGGATGCAGCGGTCATCGCGCGGGGGTACCTGCTCGATGACGGGCGGGGTGGATCGAAATGCCCCCCAGGTTCGCGCGGGCACGATCTATTTGGCTACGAACAACAAAGGCTAAGCCCAAAGGCGACGGCCAAGAGTGCCGTCCTGCACGAGCAAATCAAAGTCAAAAGCAGGCGGGCAAGAAGTGCCCTCCACACACGAGTTCCGTCAAAACCGCAGAACAGAGTGCCCGCCGCGGTCTACGGTAACCAGGCTAAGTTGACTAAAGTCTGGAAGGGTAACCGCCGAAGTAACCTGTTGAGCACCACCGACGTGCCATTCCAGGACCCTGGGCTGCGTGGTAGTACTAGTACTGCTGGACAATGGGGGGCCCTCACTAAGGTTATGCCGACCAACTTCTCAACTGCAGCGTTTCGGTACGGGATGGCAATCGCAACCGTAGTTTTTGGCTTATCTGCGGCGGGGCAGGCGCAGGAGCAAGTGGCGCTGGCGCTGCTGCATCCGCCAGATACGATGGAGCCGGTGCGTCCCGTACAACCGCTGGAGCGCGCGCCGCTGCCAGAGGCTCCCAGCCATCGCTTCTGGGATCGCGAGAACTCGATGCTGTTTGCCGCGACCGTGTTGACCAGCGCCGGGGATTTCGTGGTGACGCGCAGTAATCTGCAGGCAGGCGGACAGGAACTGAATCCCATCGCGCGCGTGTTCAGCGGAAGTACGGCTGGGCTGGCGGTTAATTTCGTCGGCGAGACTGCGGGCGTGACGGGGCTGAGCTATCTGTTCCACAAGACCGGCCATCATCGGCTCGAGCGCCTGGCGCCTATGCTTAACATTGGGGCGTCGAGCTATGCCATTGCTTATGGGTTGAAGCACCGCTAGACCGAGCGGTCCTTTTATCGCGGCGCTGAAAGCGCTGCGCTGATGCCCGGGGATTCGCGTACTCCCAGTCTCTTTACATAATCAAAATTTAAGACAGAGTCAAAAGCGGGTGGGCAAAGCTTGCCCTGAGCGAAGCCGAAGGGAGTGCCCGCCCCACACACGCGAGCACTAAAGTCATTCTGACTGCGGTGCCAAACACGGTACATTCTTAGCATCCCCTTAGCAGTTGGTGGGCAATCCCGCTCATTTTTCGGCGACACACTTGTCGCAGCGGGAGTGGCGCCGGAGCAGGGAAGAATCGCATGAGGCGGAAATACTGGCCATACATCGGCGTTGGAGTCGGACTGTATCTCTTTGTGATGTGGTCCGCCGTTCGCTGGGAGAAGAACCAGCACCTGCCCGACGGCAACATCTTCGAGCACCGCGACCACGAGCGGAGAAAGAAGCTGGCCGAGGAGCAGAAGGAAGAGCAGCGGAAGAAAGAGCTGGAAGCGCGGTCCGCGGCTGCGGCGGAGTCGCGGCTGAACGGCGGCCCAGCCTTTATCGCAGTGCGCTATGACGCGAACCACGTGGTGTTTATGGTCGCAAACGACAGCGAGTCGCGCTTCGGGCGCACTTCGAGTGTGCCGCAGAGAATCGCGGCGCCGGCCAACCCGGTGGCTCATCTTGCGGGGCTCGAGGAGTTGTGGGAAACGGATGCGGGATCGTCGCGCCGTCTGCCCGAGGACGTGAAGGACACAGTATCGGGAGAGCCGTGGAGTTTAAGCGTGTCGGCAGACTCGACTGTTCCGGTGACGATTGAGCGGGCCGTGACCGCGCCGACCGGATGCTCGCTGGCTCTGGGCTTCTTGGCGGTGGTGCCGGAAAATCAACAGGCAGCCTTCGCGGCCTCTTCGGAAGAATATTTTGTGGTGCGGCGCAAGCCGGTGCCTGCGGCCGAGGCCGTGCCCGGGCCTGCAGTGTCGCCTGCGCAGGGTTTACCGACTGCGGCGCCGACTCCCGCAAACGCTGCTCCACCAAACCCTGCGCGAATCGCTCCGCATGCGGCGGAGCTTGCGGACTGGAAGGTCCCGCCGAGTTTTTCGAAACAGATTACCGAACTGCTCACCCAACGCATGCTGGAGGAACTGACTCGGATCGATGCCTCGCTGCGGGCCAACATGAATAGTCCGGACGTGAATCCCGACCCGTGGCTGGCGGGGAACGTGCGGACGCGGCGCAAAGAATGGCTGCACCGCGACAAGAAACTGGCCGCGGGCGAAGGTCAGCTGGACTACGATGTGCGAGCGTTTCGCCTCTCGCCAGACGGAGTTCCGCGGCTGTTCGTCCGGGCGCGATGGAAGCTGGACGGGGCGGCCGTGTTTCTGATGACGGCGTGGTTCCGGGCGGGGGATTTGCCGGAGGCTGCGGCGAATCAAGGCGAGGCGCGTCTGGCGTTGCTTTCGGCCGATAGCAGCTGGTCAATGACGTTGCGCGAAGGCCGGCCCGGAGATTCGTTGGGGGACACGCTGGATTTTCAGACGATCCTGAACCAATTCGACGACGACCACGACGGGTGGGCGGAGCTGCTGGTGCATTCCACGGATGGAGCGTCGGCGCGGTTTACGCTGGAGTTGTATACCGATCTCGGCTTGGTTCCAACCAAGACTTCTTTTCGGCGGGAGTTGGCGACACCGGAAGCGTGCATGGAGCAGAGATAGGGACGAGCCTCGGGGGCTAATGCCCGCACGAATTCGGGCATGCTTCACGCGGCCCTTAAAGGGCCGCTTCCATGTCAGTGCACGCGCCATTCCTGGCGCTCTCCCACCTGCCGCAGGCAGCAGTGGCCGGGCTCGGGGAACTTTGGGCACGTTACCCTTGTGCCAGCCACGGTCGAGCCATTGTCGCGGTGCGCGGGATGGGACAAACTAGCAGCATCATGGACATCAAACCGGGCGTACTGAAGGGCGAGGGGAAGAGCGAGAAGCTATCTCTTCTGGTGCTCGGGGTCTGCATTGCCGCTTTGGTGACCATCCTGCTCATCCGGCCGTTCTAGGCTGGCCGCCGTCCGGCCCTACGTTAGTCCTCCGAAATTATCTTCCGTCGCCGCGTTTGTCGTGCTTCCGACCCAACTCCCTGACTCATGGGATTGCTGCTCTCGATACCGGCACACGGGCTTGCTAAGGCGCGTCGCAAGCGATAGTCTGGTTCGTCGAAGATGGCGTGCTTAGGTATCCGGCTGAGTGGAGTCGGGGCCGGGTCAAAAGGAGCGTTCTTATGCAGTTAAAAATTACAAGCAAGACCGTCGATGGGATTCTGGTGATTGTGTGCAATGGGCGGATCGTGTTTGGCGAAGAGTCATCGCTGCTGCGGGAGCAGGTGAAGCAGGCTATCCCGGAGAACAAGCGGATCGTGCTCAATCTGGGTGAGGTCAACTACATCGATTCCGGCGGGCTGGGGACGCTGGTGGCGCTGCACACAACGGGTCTCAACGCTGGGACGACGATCAAACTGGCGAACCTGACCAAGCGGGTCGGCGATCTGCTGCAAGTGACCAAGCTTCTGACTGTATTCGACGTGTGCAACTCGGAAGCCGAGGCCATCGAATCGTTCCGCAAAGCGGCATAAAGCGAAGTCTCCTCCATGCCGCCGGGCAGGTGAGCATGGGGTGCCCGCAGCCACGATGCTGCAGGGCGGTGCTGCCTTTCCGCAAATGATCCCGAAAGTCGTTTTTCTTCTCTGTCTGCTGATCAGCGCAAGCGGCTTGGTGTCCCCGCCCGTAGCCCTGGCGGCGGGGCTGGTCTTTGGGCTGCTTTTTCCTCATCCCTATGGCGCTCAGGCTAAGACACTTTCTAAGTTCCTGCTGCAGGCCTCGGTGGTCGGGCTGGGCTTCGGCATGAACCTGCACGAAGTGGTGCGGGCGGGACGCAGCGGATTCCTTTACACCGTGCTAGGCATCAGCTTCGCGATGCTGGCGGGGATGGGTCTGGGCGCGTTGCTCGGAGTGCGGAGAATTCCGGCATTTCTGATTTCGACGGGGACGGCGATTTGCGGCGGCAGCGCCATTGCCGCGGTCGGACCGATCACGCAGGCCAGCGACGAGGAAATGGCGGTGTCGCTGGGCACCGTATTTGTGTTGAATTCGGTGGCACTGCTGATTTTCCCTGCGATTGGCGCGGCGCTGAAACTTACGCAATCGCAGTTTGGTTTGTGGGCGGCGCTGGCCATTCACGATACAAGTTCAGTAGTGGGCGCGGCCGCCAAGTATGGAGCGGAGGCGCTGGCCGTGGCCACCACGGTGAAGCTGGCGCGGGCGTTGTGGATTGTCCCCCTGGCGCTGGCGACCGCGGTGGCGCGGCATGCCAAGGCGAAAATTCCATGGCCGTGGTTCATTGCGCTGTTCTGCCTGGCGGCGGTGTGCAACACGTATTGGCCGTGGCATGGGTATGGTCTCGTGGTGAAGGTGGCGAAGATTGGGCTGACGGCAACTTTATTCTTGATTGGCAGCGGAATTTCCGTGGCGACAGTGAAGCAGGTGGGACATCGTCCGCTGCTGCTGGGGATATTGTTGTGGGTGCTGGTTTCGGTGGGATCGTTGTGGCTGATTCGCGTGGGGTGGATTGGACTGTGAAGAAAGCTGCGCGCAAATCTCCGGGGCGTGTGAAAAAGGGCGGAATGGTTCGCCGAAAGAAGAATCCTGGGGATGAGTCAGGCAAAATGCGGCTGCGCATTGAGGCCGCGATTCGTTCGATTCCGCAGGGGAAGGTTTCGACTTACGGCGGCGTTGCCCGGGCCGCGGGACTTCCTGGCGCGGCCCGACTGGTGGCGCGGGTTTTGAATCGCGGATTCGGATTGCCCTGGCAGCGCGTGCTGGGCGCGGGCGGAGAGATCAAGGTGCGCGGAGATTCGGCCATCGAACAGCGGCTGCGGTTGGAAGCCGAGGGCGTGCGTTTCCGCGGGCGCAAGGTGGATATGAAGCAGTGCGAGTGGAAGTTTGGGCGAGGGCGCCGAGGGAGCAAAAATGGATAGTCGCGACGCAAAGAGTCGCTTCAAGTTTTGGCCGCCGTCCCCGATGGGTAACGTGTATCTCTTTGCGGTTCTTTACTTGATTTTCATCCTGGCATGCCACTTTGATATTCGCCGTCATGGACCATCCTTTCAGCATCCGATCCCTTGGCGGACATCCGCGTTGCTCGCCCTGATACCGGCTGCTATCAGTTTCGCCGTTAAGATTGAGCCCTAGAGATCACGCTGGCTTTGTGATGCTAGGGCGCTGTGGATAGTCGGGGAAAGCTGTCTCGCAAGATCGTTGCCGACAGGTACCTACTTGTTATTCTTGAATTGCGGGTCGATCTCCACCTGATAGCCCGTGACCATCTTGTTGGTTTCATTCGCCATTCCCACTACCGCCATCAACTCTTGGAACATGGCGTCGGTCATGCCTTTCTTCTGTGCTGAAACGGTGTGCGAGGCGATGCAGTATCCGCACTGGTTGGTGACGCTGACGGCGACGTAGATCAGTTCTTTGGTCAGCGGATCGAGAGCGCCGGGGGCCATGATCTGCTTGATGTCTTCCCAGGTGCGCTTCAGCGTGGCGGGATCGTGGGCGATGGCCTTCCAGAAATTGTTGATCCAGTCGGTCTTGCGGGTGGCCATGATGTCGTCGTAGATGGCGCGGACTTCGGGGCTGGCGTCGGCGTATTCGATCAGGCCTAGAGTTGACATGGGGGCTCCGGTAACGAGGAGATCAAGTACAACGTCAAAAGATTACCGCAGAGGGCGCAAAGAAAGGCCGCTGAGAACGCAAAGAAAAGCGTAACTCTACGGCTTGCCGGGCAACTCTCCACTCAGTAGCTTTCCCAGTTGCGCTGCGGGCACGCGGATGCCCACGTAGAACTGGCCGAAAAGGGCGTAGACGGCGCTGACGTGGTCGAAGCGCATTTCGTAGATCAACTTTTTGAAGACCAGCGGATCTTCCGCGAAAAGGTCGACGCCCCACTCCCAGTCGTCGAAGCCGATCGAGCCGGTGATGATCTGCTTGACCTCTCCGGCGTAGCGGCGGCCCACGAGGCCGTGTTCGTTCATCTGGCGGGCGCGTTCTTCGATGGGCAGCGTGTACCAGTTCTGGTCTTCGCCGCGTCGGCGGTCCATGGGATAGAAGCAGGCGTAGCGATGTGGAGGAATCTCCGGATAGAGTCGCGGGCGCATGGCTTCTTTCTGGCGCGCGAGGGTGTCGGCGATTTCGCGCTTCCACTCGTCGGAGTGCGGTTCGATGCCGCGGTCGACTAACGCCTTGTAAACTTTCACGGTGGATTCGTAGAGCCCCAATTCGATGATGGAGAGATAAGAAGTCATAGGCTCGAGATAGTCGCTGAGGCGCAGGTTGGCGAGCTTGAGTTCGGCCTGATTCAAGTCGGCGAACGATTCGCGGAAGTGGATGAACATCAGGTCGCCCTTGTGGCCGAGCAGGGAAAACATTGCGGATTGGCCGGGGGCGTGCTGCTCCATGGCGGCGAGGGTAGTCGCCGCTTCCTTAGCGATGGCTGATTTTTCGGCGTCCGGCAGGGCGCGCCACGCGGCGCGGCGAAAGCGCATCATCTGGTGGAGAACGCTGTAACCCTCCGTGGTAAGCGGAACTTCCGGAATCTCGGCGGCGGCTTTCGGGATGGGGTGGTGGGTGGTCGTCATGGCTTTTTAGGTCGAACGTTTCGTTTTCGTGGCCAGTCTTTCCGTGGCAACGTCCATTGTACCGGGAGATGGAACATTCGTTGTAGAGGAGTGGCTGGCAGTCTCGGCGGCGAGATAGACGCTGCAAGCAACGTCTCTACGATATAACTGAGTGCATGGGTGGAAGGTTGCGCATGCTTAGGCTGGTGTTCTTCGTTCTACTCGGCTCGATCCCGCTGATGGGGCAGGCGACGAGGCTGTGGGTGCTCCGCGCTCCCGGCGAGATGGCGGAATACGATCCGGCCACGTTCGCGGCCAAGCAATCGGTCAAAGTGCCGCAGGAGCTGCTGAAATTGCCTGCGAGCGTTTCGGTGAACCCTCTGGGTCAGATACTATTTGCGCCTGCGGTTTCGCTGCCGCTGGCGGAGGGTGATGCGGACGGTCCGCACAAGGCGTGGGTGTGGAACGGGAAAGCGGCAACCTGGATCGATCTGGATGTGAGCAGGAAGGCTTCGAGGGCAGGATCGAATGTGGCCATCACGGAGTCGGCTGTGGCGGTTTATCTCTCGACCGACGGGCAGCATCTGTTTTGGTTCGCCATCCAGGCGCGGCGGCTGCAACGCGAAGAGGTTGATCTTTCCACCGCGACCACCTGGCAAGCCTGGCAAACGGATATGGAAGGCAACGCGCGGCAGGAGTTGGCTTCTGCTGCGCTGCCGGATTGCCACTGCGCGACGGGCAGTTGTGAGGAGACCTGTCCGTATGGGGTGGCCTGGGCTCCAGAGGACGGTGTGGGCAGGTTTTTTCTCATGACGCAGTTCATTGCGGGGCAGACTGGGCCAACCTATAAAGCGACCGTGCGCTACCAGGAAGAGGCGGGGAAGTGGACGGCGCATCCTCTGGCGTTGCCGTTGGAACGGGTGCTGGACGCGGCTTCCGGCGGGGATGTGATTGTCGAGGCGATTCCCGACACGGGTTGCTGCGGATGGTTGAATCAGAGCGACGACCAGACGCTGCTGCACAACCAGGAGAAGACTTTGGTGTTGTTCGACGAACTGGCGACTTTCAAAAATCCGGACTATGACGTCAGTTTCTATACCTCAAATGCGCGGGTGCAGCCCAGCCTGGGCGCGGTCGCGATGACTCTGGTCTCGACTGCGGAGACCAACAAGCCGATTCAGCTGGCGGAGCAAGGGCAGGCCAGCGTGGACGAGGCGCAGCGCGTGCGCAAAGCGGTAGAAGAGCTGCCGGCGGTGGAAGTGAAGAGCGTTGACGACTCCCCGAAGCGGCTCGCCTATCTTCCGCATGCCACGCTGGTGGGCTGGATCAGCGACAAGGAGATTCTTGTCGTGGAGGGACATGTGCTGGTTGCGTATAACGTGGGCACCGGAGTTCGGCGCAAGTCGGCGATTCGCGTCGAGGACGCCGCACATCTGTTTCTGCGGTAATAAGTCCAAGAAGCCGAGCTTGCGCTCGGCGGACAGCCGAGGGCGGCTGTCCCCACATTTGTTTTAAATTAGCTTTCCGCTATACGCTTGCGCTGGCCGGCGCGGTAGATCATCCAACCCAGAAAATTCGCTCCCAGCACAACCGCTGCGATCTTCACCGAGTAGCGCGACGAATTGCCCACTTCGATGATGGGGAAAATCGAAAATGCCACATAAAGAAACGTCATCAGGAATCCCGAAATGGCCGCCAGACGCAGCCAGATGCCGGGGCGAAGCCCGCGATCTTTCGGCGACAGGAACGGGATGGCAAACAACGCCAGGTAGGCGATACCGTAGAAGGTGAAGCCCCACGTCAGCAGAAGCTCATAAGCTTCCTGCGGGCCGACGCCGATCAATGCAGCCACGCTTCCTGCGAGAGTGACGGCCCCAAGAAAAATGATGGAGTTGACTGGAGTCTTGTAGCGCGCATGCAGGCGCGTGAACCAGTCAGGCAGAAGGCGGTCCCATCCGGCGACCATGGGGAGACGCGCGCTGGCGCTGAAGTAGACGCTGAAAGACGTGGGGTAGTTCACGAACAGGAGGGCTATGGCGAACGGAACAATGAAACCGGCAAAGCCGGAGGCGCGCGACCCCAGGCGCAACACCTGTGGAATCGGGCCGACAACGTCAACGGTTTCGGGAGAGACGAATGCCAGAATCGAACTGGTGGCAAAAATATAGATCAGAGCGATTACGGGCGCGGTGATCAATACCGATCGCGCAAGATTGCGCGCCGGATTGCGACATTCGCCGGCAAAAATGGCGACATATTCGAAACCGCTGAGCGCGCCGAACATCATCTTGGTGAATACGCTGAGGCTGAACACGGTGAGCGGCGGCATCACCAGGCGCAGCGGATGATATTCGGCGAGAGTCCCGCGCCACAGGTTCAGCGGCGGAGCGGCGATGAGCAGCAAAAGAACGGTCAGCGTAGCGATGCTTCCAATATTGCCCAGCCACTTGCCAACTCCCAGCCCCAATGCTGACAGTAGAGACATGCCGGCGATGAATCCGGCGGAGACCGCAAAGATGAGCCACTTACTGGAAGCGATCCACGCAGCGGCCGGCCCCAGGGCGTAGGCAAAGAACGTTGTAGTCACCAGGCCGATCACGGCCACGTAGAGAATCACGAAGAGCCATAGATTCCACGCGACCAGAAAGCCAATCTGGTCGCCAAATGCGAGCCGCGCCCACTCATACAAGCCGCCTTCGAGCGGCATAAGGCGGTTGAGATGGGCAACCACCATGGCGAGTGGAATAAAAAACAAAATATAAGAGAGTAACCAGAAGGCGACGTGCGACGAGCCGGCCTTGGCCGCGGTGCCAAAAAAGTCGAGCACGATCACCAGCAGAATCTGCTCCAGAACCAGATCGAACAAACCAAGTTCTTTGCGCAGGACAGAACTGTGCGCTTCGATTTGTTTTTCGGCGGTTGCGAGTGGCACGCTGCCGGACTGGTCCAATGGGCGGGTCTCCGCTAATTCCCCTTCAGCTCATTGTTCTCAACTCATTTCTTCCCAGGAGCGGCAGGCTTCAGCAGCAAGTCCTGATAGTCGAAGCTGAAGTCGGCCAGCGGTGAAACGGCGGCCATTCTCGCGTTGTCTATCGTGCCGTCCGGCTTGAGCGCAAAGGTGACGAACGCATCTTCAATGGTGCGGTCGCGCCAGTGCGCTTTGAATGTGTCGTATTGCCAGTGCTGCAGGTCGCCGATCATTTTCGGCGTGTGATCGAAAGTGATCACCAGGCCGCCGTTTTCTGTGCGGATGGTGATGGGCCCATACCAGGCGTCGTGGTAAACGCCGGCATATTTTTCGAGCGGCAGGGAAGGCTTGGAGTTGCCGGCACGAGCACCCTCGGCTTTCTTCATGGCTTCGGCTGCTTCTTTCTCTTCCATGTCCTTGACTGCTTTGAAGCCTCCGATCCAATCGGTGGGAGAAAGATTGAAATAGTGATCGAGCAGGTGGTAAACGATGGAATCGAAAGCGCCGCCTTCTTCCGCGTTGGTGAGCACGATAACGCCGAGATTTTCTTCCGGCACTAGCTCTACGCGTGAAACGAAGCCACCTACGCCGCCGGTGTGGCCGACCAGTTTGCGACCGTGATAATCGCGCAAAAACCAGCCCAGAGCGTAGTCAGAGAAATTCGCTTTGAGTCCAGCCAGCGGCGGCGGAGGATTACCGATCGGCAGAATGGTCTGTGCGGTCCACATTTCGCGGGAGCGATCTTCGCCGAACAGTCGGCCCTCGTGGTCGACAAACTTGCCGCGGTTCAACTGCAACACAGCCCACTTCGCCATGTCGGCAGCGCAGGAGTTGATCGATCCAGCGGGGCCGACGTTGTCCAGCACTTCGAAGTGGATGACTTGCAGTTTGCCGTCCACGCGCGAATGCGGGAATGCGTAGTCGGCGCCGGCCTCGAACGCGGCATTGCTGACGTTCGAGTGGGTCATGCCCAGCGGCGCGAAAATGTTCTGACGAATGTAGTCGTCCCAGGAAACGCCGGTCACCGCAGGAATAATCTGTCCCGCCGTCATATACAGCAGATTGTCGTAGGCAAAACGGCTGCGGAAGCTGGAAGCCGGCTTCATGAAACGCAGCTTATAAATGATTTCATCGCGCATGTATGTCGACTGCGGCCAGAACAGCAGATCACCTTCTCCCAGGCCCATGCCGCTGCGGTGGGTGAGCAAATCGCGGATCGTCATCTCGTGCGAGACGTAGGGGTCATACATCACAAAGCCCGGCAGGCGCTGGTACACGGGATCGTCCCAGGAAAGTTTGCCGGCATCGACCAGCGTGGCGAGAGCGGCCGTGGTGAAGGCTTTGGTGTTGGAGCCGATGCCGAACATGGTGAACTCGTCGACCGGCGTGGGATCGCCCAGCTTGCGCACGCCGTAGCCTTTGGCCAGCACCACTTTGCCGTCTTTCACGATGGCTACGGCGATGCCGGGGACCTCGAAAGTCTTCATCGTGCTCGCGACGTAGGCATCCATGTCCGCGGGCGGGGTCGTCTGGGCCAGCGCCGCTGCCGCGAACAGCAGCAAGGCTGAAATGATGAAAAGAGTTCGTGTGGGAAATGTATTTGTCATGCGAGGATCTACCTTTCTGGGAACGAGCCACAGCATTAGACCACAATTCCGGGAGCGGTCGTTAAACGCGAATAAAGCCGGGGCGAAGGCGGGCTTCGCTAATCCCTGCGATTAACGCGCCGTCGGCGCGCGCATCAGGAAGGAAATGTCGCCTACTTTGTAAAGAACCTTGCCTGGCGAATCCGGCGTTGGAGTGACTTTTCCAGCCCGCACCGCGTCGAACGCGGCGACCACCCGCGGAAGCACGGTCGGCGATGCCACAGGAATATTGTGCGCGCCGATGATCACTTTGACCTGAGGCGCGAGCGCGGCGAGCCGGCGAATCGATGCAGCATAAGCATCAAGATCAGTTTCTGGACGGAACAGCCAGATGGGCGCGGGATAGTAAGTATCGCCGGTAAACAACAGCCCGTGGGCGCGATCAATCAAAGAAATGGCGTCAGGAGTATGGCCAGGCGTTGCGATCACCTCGAGCGCGCGGCCGCCCAGATCGATGTGGTCGCCATCATGAATGTAAGCGGTGATCTTCCACGGTCGCGTGGCATAGGCTTTCGAGTCAAATTCCTTCGGCAGCGTGCCGCAAATCTGGTCAGGCATGATTTCCGCCTGCGCGTCCTCGCGGCTTCCGCGCGCGTTTTCCCGGGTAAAGTCTTTATCCATTCCGTAAATCGTGGAAAATTCCCAGTTGCCCCCGACGTGATCGTCGTGGGTATGCGAATTCAGCACCACGATCGGCAGCTTGGTTAGTTCGGCGGTCACTTTCTTGATGTCGCTGATCCCCATGCCCGTGTCGAACAGCAAAGCACGCTTCTCGCCCGTGATCAGGTAGCTGATCACCTCCTCGGCTTGATGCGGTTCATAAATCGCGAACACGCCGGGCGGGATTTTATAGACTTCGAACCACCGGTCGGCGACGGGGTTACGTTCGAGAGTTTTGTATTCCGGTCGCGGCAGAGGGCGGCACCAGTCTGGGATGGGAGTCTGAGCCGCCATGGTAGCCGAGCACGCGAAGAGAGCGGACTTGAAGAGCAACTTCCGAAGAGCGCTATTTGTGTTCACAGAAATCCCTCGCGGGCTGGGTCTGCCTCGTCCTTCTGGAACCGGTAATCATACCCCTTGCGTTCTCCCTGGCGCCTGCTGCGCGGTTTGTCAGCGAGGAAGCAGAGTGTTACGCTCGGCGCAAGAGTCCTCGAGTTACAGAGTCATCGAGTTGCAGGGTCAAGGAGTGCCATGGTTTCGAAGAAAGTAGTCTTCTGGGAAGTGGACCCGCAGGCCGATTTCATGCTCCACGGCGGCAAACTCTACGTGCCGGGAGCGGAGAAAATCCTGCCGAACATTCGCCGTCTTACCGATGCGGCGAGGCAAGGTCGGGTATTCCTCGTCTCTCACGGCTGTTTTCATACTCCGGACGATCCGGAATTCAAGATCTTCCCACCGCATTGCGTAAAGGGAACGACCGGCGCGGAGTTCGTGCCCGAGGCCCTGACCGACAAAGTCGCCCGCGTACCGAACGACGACCACACGAGTCTGCCGGCCGATCTTTACTCGTATCGGCAAATTTTGTTGGAGAAACAAACTCTAAATATTTTCGAAAGCCGCCATGCCGACGCCCTGGTCCAGCGCTTAGGCACGCTCCCGGAATTTGTCGTCTTCGGCGTAGTCACGGAGTACTGCGTGGGTTTCGCCGCCAAAGGCCTGCTTCAGCGCGGGCGCAGGGTTGCGGTGGTTCGCGACGCCATCGAAACTCTGAAGCCGGAAGATGGAAATAAAGCCCTCGCGGAGTTGCAGCAGATGGGAGCGAGGCTGATAAGCACCGACGACGCGATTGCCGCGCTCACCGAATCCGAATCCAGCGCGACTCGGGCCCGCTGAAGGCGCGGTCCGCATCTGCCCGCTCAACCCTTTCATCAAAACGGCAGCCGTGTCCCCCACGGCTGCCGCCTGGGATTGGACTCGCAAACCATCCGCTGCTTAGCGGCGGTCGTGGTCTCCGTGGTTATGCCGCCAGGTCCAATACTCTTTTTGTTCCTCGGGGCGGATTCTACGGAAATCACGGTCGGGATCGCGGTGGGTTTCGGCGGCCCAGCGCCGGTAGTAGACGACTTCGTCGCCATTCCAGACGTGATAATCGGTGTAGTAGGGATCGTAGACGCGGTAGTAATGATGCTCCGCGCACCCGATGCTTGCCAGTGATGAAGCCAACGCTGCCGCTAACAGCAGCGAGCCAAAACCAGACTTACCATTCATGCGCTCTCTCCTCCGAAAAGCAGCGATCTGGGTACTATAACCCGCGATTCGTGAGGATGTTGCTCGGTCCAAGCCAGGGAAGCCGCCCCTTCGAGCGCTGCCGTTTCCTTCCGAAGCTGGTTTCGATTTGTTGCGAATACTTTTCAACGGGGTCGCATTTGTAATAGACTGTCGTGTCTTTTGGGCTAGGAGACTTTGCGTTGGAAAATCCTTTACGGATGCTGCTGGACTTGCCGGAGGCGGAACGCATTGAGCGCGGGCTCGAGTTCACGCCGCATGAAATCGCCCAACAGCCCGAGAGCTGGAAAGAGACGTATCAGCGCTGTGTGGACCAATCCCCCGGACTGAAAGATGCCCTGAATCGTGCCGGGCTTAACGGGCGCAGCGATTCTTCTCGCACCGTGTTCCTGGTGGGCGCCGGCACATCCGACTACGCCGGGCGAGCCCTGGCGCCACTCCTGCGTAAACGCTGGAATTGCGACGTCTGGCCGATTCCCAGCACGACCCTGCTCACCGACTTCGACCAGTATCATCGCCCCGGCCGCGAATATCTCTGGATTTCGATTTCCCGTTCGGGCGATAGTCCCGAGGGCGTAGCCGTTTTTGAACGCGCGCTCGAACACAGGCAGGATATCCGCCACCTGGTCATCACCTGCAACGCTCGCGGCCAGATGGCGCAGCTCTGTGCCCGCAATCCGGACCGCGCTTTCGCCCTGATTCTCGACGAAGCCGTCAACGATCGCGGGTTAGCCATGACCAGTTCATTCACCAATATGGTGGTGGCCGGGCAGTGTGTGGCGAATCTGCAGAACCTGTCCGCCTTTGGCGAGGTTCTCCGATCTATGGTGGATGCGGGCGCGCAGTTTCTTCCGCTGGCGGCCGAAACGGCAGCCTCCATCACCATGCTGGGATGTACGCGGGTCTGCTTTATCGGCTCCGAAGCCCTGCGAGCGGTCGCCGACGAGTCCGCCCTGAAAGTGGTGGAGCTGACCGCCGGGAAAGTTGCCACCGTCTCGGAATCGGCGCTGGGATTGCGTCACGGCCCCATGTCGAGTCTGGATGGGCAGGCTCTGCTGGTGGCGTTCATCTCCAGCGATGCCCGCCATCGCAGCTACGAGCGTGATTTGCTGGATGAAATTTGCCGCAAGAGGCTGGGACGGGCGCGCGTCGTAGTAACTACCCGCCAATCCGATGCCGTGGCCGCGCTCTCCGACTATCCCCTGCAGCTGATTTGCGCGCCCGATTTCCCCGATGAATATCGCCCCGCGCTCGACGTCATGCTGGGGCAATTGTTAGGCCTGTTCGCCTCGTTGCGCTGCGGCCTGAAGCCCGACCAGCCGAGTCCGAACGGCGCCATCACCCGCGTCGTTTCCCCCATCCAGACCTATTCCTAGTCAGTTTTTCCGTGGCCACTCGCGCACTGTCTCGAGAAGCCATCTCATGAATGGGTTTGGGAAGATCACGGCTTTAGAGGTTGCGGCGAAACCCGCGAATGCCTGCAACACCGCGGAAGAGCGGCGCTTCAGCGCCGCGTAAAGCGTCTGAAATCGGCGGGGGCTTTAGCCCTCGTGGTCGCATTTTATGTCCACGACAAGTTTTTCAGACGGGCCGCTGCAGGTGCCCAGGAATTCAAGCTTTGGCCTCTGAGGTTTAAATGAGCGCGGGGCGTTGCCGTTCTATACCAGAGCATGCTCCGCAGCTGCCGGTTCGTACGGACAGAATGGGTCGGTTCCCAAAGCGTCGCCGGTGTGAGCGAAAGCTCGGGCGCGCGATCCGCCGCAGATATGGCTGTATTCGCACATGCCGCACTTTCCGCGGAACTGGTCGGGCGCATGCAGACCACGGAAGATTTCCGAGTTGCGGTACACCTCCACCAGCGAACTGTGGCGCACGCTTCCGCAGCGCAAGGGCAGGAAGCCCGAGGGATAAATGTCTCCCAGGTTCGAGACGAAGACAATGCCGTGCCCGTCGCGAATCTGAAAGCCGTTGTATACCGAAGTGCCTTTCATCGCAGAGGACGCTATCCCCGAGGCCCGCATTTGCTCGATGGCGATGCGGCGATACGACGGCGCTTCGGTCGTCTTGATTGCGAAAGGCGCGCGCGGCACCAGATCGAATACCCACTTCATGATGCGTTCGCCTTCTTCGGGCGAAACCTCGTTAAGCGCCTTGCCCCGTCCTACTGAAATCAGGAAGAACAAGCTCCAGCGCATCACCGGAAAGCTGGTCCGCAGCAATTCATAAATTGCCGGCAGGTCTTCTGCGGTTTCCTCCGCCACCAGCGTGTTGACTTGGATGGGAAGGCCGAGCCGCCCGGCCTGGCGCGCCGCTTCCATGGTTCGGTCAAATGTTCCCGGAACGGCGCGGATCGTGTCGTGCTTCTCGGCGCAGGATCCATCCAGACTCAAGCCCAGGCTCTGAATCCCGTGTTCCTTCAACTTCGCGATAGCTTCGTTGGTCAGCTCGGGAGTTGCGCTGGGCGTGATGGAAACTTCCAGCCCCAGGTCGTTGGCAAAATCGATCAACGGATAAATATCCTTGCGGCTGAGCGGGTCGCCACCGGTCAGGATCAAGTGCGGCAGCGGATCGCCGAAATCCACCAACTGCCTCAGGAATCTCTGGCTCTCAGCCGTGGTCAGTTCCAGCGGATGCGCGGTCGGCACGGCCTCAGCGCGGCAGTGTTTGCAGGCCAGCCCGCAAGCCTGGGTCATCTCCCAGTAAACCAGCATGGGGTTTCGGGAAAAATCACGAATGCGGCCCATGTGTGAAGCAGCCCCAGCGACGACCATAACGTTCCCCTTTCGGCGCGATAGCTTTGAAACCCCTAGGCTCAAAGATCCAAACCAGCAAGTGTCAGGGTACGTTCGAGAATGGAAAATCGCTGTGATTAGGATCACAACTGCCCGTGACCAATCTCTCCAAAAGCGCGTTTTTTTTTAGGAAAAAAATCGGTTCTCAGAGCAAACAAATGCCCGGGTCTGGGGTGAGCACCAAGACCCGGGCTGGCTGTTCCTGTGTGTGCGCGAAACCCAGGGAGGGGAACTTGGCGATCCAGCCATCTCGGCCGGAACCGGCCAGTGAGCGGATGACTCACCCTTCCTGTGCCGTCAACGGCTGCCTCGCGGTCAACTCGGCAGTCGAAAGCCACGGCCATGTTCGCAAAACTAGTTCGCAAACCATATTTGCAAACTACGTTCGCGAACCATGTTCGCAAGACAGGAACAGCGATCTCGCCTTAGCCCAACTACTTCTTCTGCGATTCGCGAACGTAGGCAATGACCATCTTGATCTGATCCGGGGTCAAGCCCTTGGCGGCGAACGCGTGCGAAGCTTTCTTATCTTTGCCGCCGGTGGTCACCATATCGGTCAGGTCGGCGTCGGAAGCCTTCTTGGCCTCATCGGAAACCAGGCTCGGAATCTTGGCTGCCGGTTTTCCTGCCAGGTCCGCGCCGTGGCAGGCCGCGCACTTGGTTTTATAAATGGACGCGCCGTCGTCGCCCGCCCAGGACAGGTTGGGGATAACGATGAATAACGCTACAGCGATCATCACGATCAGGACGAAAAGCTTTGTGATCTTCATGAATTGTTTCCTTTCCACGCATGCGGAGATATGCAACTTAGTAAGAATGCTTCACCGTCCGCAGTTTCTATCGTGGGGCAAAAATGCGCTGTGATTTGCGTCACCCCGCGCGGTGATCGAAATCGGCGCGTCTACTCTTGCCTCCCATCCCAGACCGTTGCCCGCTACGCCCAAGGAGGGAGGGGCTCGCGCAAAAAGACACGGAATCCAGCGTCATATGCCGCAATAACCGCTGATGCGCTTCGCCTCATTTCAAGCGAGGCTGTTCAAGTGCCTGAAAACGCGTAACTTACGGATGCAAAGGGTAGCGTGTGTTTGGCACGGCGCTTGCCCTTTAGAGAATTGGACCTCGTTTTTTTGGGGGGAAGGACGTCTTGTGGAATCCACACTCCTGGTCATCGGCCTGAATCACCGGACGGCCCCCATGGCCATGCGGGAACGCTTCTGGATCAGCGAGCCTCGCCGCTATGCGGTTTTGCGGCAACTGGCGCGCGCCGAAGGCATTGAAGAAGTGATGGTGTTGACCACGTCCAGCCGCACCGAATTCCTGATCTGGGCCAGCGAGCCAACCCTCGCCGCCAACTCCGTCCTTAACTTTCTTAGCGGGGACCACGGGTTGAAGCTGAGCGAGTGGGAGCACTTCTATCGTCTGATCGAAGAGGAAGCCCTGGCCCACATTTTCCGCGTCACCTGCGGCCTGGATTCTCCCGTGCTTGGCGAACCCGAAATCAGCGCTCAAGTCAGGACCGCGTGGGAGCAGGCTCGCACCGTCGCGGGCGCGCGCCGCGTTCTCGACTCGGTGATCGAAAAAGCCCTTGGCGTATCCGAAGACTTGCGCAAAAAGACCGGCGCGCCCTCAGTTTCGATTGCATCGGCCGCGGAAGAGCTGGCCATCGACGTGTTCGAGCAACTGCAGGGCAAGCGCGTGTTACTGCTGGGGGCGGGAAAGATCAACCAGAATATTGCCCGGCATCTCCATCAGAACGGCGCCGAGCTAGTTTGCGTGATCGACCAGAGCCCCGAACTGGCCCAGCAACTGGCAACCGAGCTGGGGGGAACGGCCGCTACCCTCGCAGACCGCTGGAAACGCATGGCGGAGGCAGACATATTGGTCTGCAGCAGCGGCTGCCCCCATGTCATCCTGACTCGCCCCGAGGCGGAACGGATCGCGCGCGAACGTCAGGGCGCGCCCTTGGTGATCCTCGACATCGCCACACCCCGCGACGTAGATCCAGAAGTGCGCAGAGTGGACGGCGTTCTTCTGTGCGATCTTGAAGGGTTGGAGCGCATCGCGCAACATAACGCGGCAGCCCGAAACGACCGAAACGCTGCCGCCGCGGCGGCCGAGGCCGAGAAGACCGTACGCGCGGAGGCGCAGGCGTTCAGCAATAAGCTGCAGGCCGAGAGCGTGGTGCCCACCATCGTGGCCCTGCGCCAGCGCCTCGACGAGATTCGCCGGCAAGACCTGGAGTCTTTCATCCAAGAGCGAGGGCCGTTTACCAGGGAGCAGGATCTGGCTTTACACGCAATCACAGCGCAACTCGTACGCAGGATTGCCAACTCCTTAGCCCGAGAGCTCAAAGAACTTCCAGAAAAGCGGGAACGGGAGCGGATGACCGCGGCAGTGCAGCGGTTGTTCCACCTGGAAACGCCAAAACCAGCGCTTGCCGGCACCAGATCGGAGACCAACCAACATGAGCAACGCAACCACGACAACAACAACGACAACCGGCCGCCCATCGCAGTCAACTCCTAATTCGGTCTGGACCGGCCCCCAGGCCTACGTCCTGGCGGCATTCTGTCTGCTGCTGGGCGTTCTCCTCGGCTATTTATTCCGCGGATCGGCTTCGCCCGGCGCGCAGGCTGGCACGGTTGCCGCCGCCAATAGTCAGGCGCTGCCGAACCGCGTCCCACCACCGCAACCGTCTGACGCGGTCACGCAAGCGGCGCTGGCCCAGGCTACTGCGCCGCTGCTGGACGCGGTCAAGAAAAATCCCAACGACTACGATTCGCTGGTGAAACTCGGCGATATGTACTACGACGGCAAGCAGTTCCCCAGCGCCATCCAGTTCTACGAGCGGGCCTTAGCGCTGCAACCGGGAAGCCCGGATGTTCGCACCGACCTGGGCACAGCTTACTGGTATAGCGGAAATGCAGACAAGGCGATCGCCGAACTGCAGACTTCGCTGAAGTACAAGCCGGGGCATGCGCAGGCGTTGTTCAATCTCGGCTGGGTGCGCTGGCAGGGCAAGCAGGATCCCAAAGGTGCCGCCGAAGCCTGGCAGCTTCTCTTGAAAGACAATCCCAACTATCCGCAACGGCAGCAGGTCGAGCAGTACATCGCGAAGGCCCAAGAGCACGCTTCGCGCGGATAATGCCGCGCGGATAGGACGGCGAGAAGTCATCTCATGAATGGGTTCGGGAAGGGCACGGCGTGCAGGAGCCTGCCCTGAGCGGAGCCGAGGGATGCCGCTCAAGTGGCCAAAAATTCGGGCTTTAGCCTCTGAGGTTTCGCTCGCGTTCAGCCGCCCAGGATTTATGAGGCAGCGGCTAGTGGGCCGAGTCCTCGCTGGGAACCGATTCCGCGCTCTCATCGCCGGGGACTAGTTCGAACTTTTTCAGCTTGTAGCGCAGGGCGTCGCGGCTGATATCGAGCAGGCGGGCGGCGTGAGTCTGGTTGCCGTTGGCCTGCCGCATGGCTATCTCCACCATCGCCCGCTCCACTTCCTCCAGCGACGTGCCTTCCTCCGGAATGTAGAGCCTCGGCAACACGCGTCCATTGGGCAGTTGCTTGCCGCCGCCGCCGTCAGCCGGCATGCTGCTGTTCTCAAACGCCGTCAAACCGCTGCGGGCAGCCTCGCCCACCGCGAACGGCATGTATGCGGGACGCAGGATAGGCTCGTCGTCGAGAATCATGGCGCGCTCAATCGAATTCTTCAGCTCACGCACATTGCCCGGCCAGTTATGGGCCAGCAATAGACGCCGAGCTTCCTGAGTAATGCCGCGCACCGCTTTCTTGAATTTCCGGTTGTAGAGGGCAATGAAAAAATCCACCAGCGGCAGAATATCTTCCGTGCGGTCTCGCAAGGGCGGAATGAAGATCGCGATAATGGCCAGCCGGTAATACAAATCCTGGCGGAAGTGGCCCTCGCGCACGGCGCGCTCCAGATCGCGATTCGAGGCCGCGATCACGCGCACATCCACCTGCATATCGCGCACCCCGCCCACCCGGCGGATCACCTGATCCTCCAGCACACGCAGCAGCTTCGCCTGCAGCAGCGGAGACAGTTCGCCGATCTCGTCGAGAAACAGCGTGCCCCCGTCCGCCGTTTCAAACAAGCCTTTCTTCATGGCCTTGGCGTCAGTGAAAGCGCCTTTTTCGTGGCCGAAGAGCTCGGCTTCCATGAGGGTTTCAGGTATGGCCGAACAATTAATCGCCACAAACGGACGCTCCTGCCGCGTGCTCTCGTAATGAATGGCCTTCGCGATCAGGTCTTTACCCGTTCCGCTCTCGCCCTGAATCAGAATCGTGGTGGCTTCGCTGGAGGCAACTTTCTGCACGAAGTGGAGCAGTTCCGTCATCTTGGACGATACCGCGACCACTTCGTGGTATCCCGTGCGCCGCCGCACTTCGCCGCGCAAACTCTGCACTTCGGTGCGCAGCCGGTTGGTCTCCAGCGCGTTCTGAACGCTGACGCGCAGCTCCTCGAAGTCCAGCGGCTTGCCGACGAAGTCGTACGCGCCCAGCTTGAGCGCGCTCTTCACATCGTCAAGCTGCGGGTCGGCCGTGATCATGATGACGGCGCAGGCGTCGCCGTTCTTCTTCAGTTGTTCGAGGACTTGAACCCCGTTGAGGTCGGGCAGACGCACGTCCAGCAGTACCAGGTCGGGCGACTCTTGCTGTGCCATGCGCAAGCCGAGTTCGCCGGTCGCGGCTTCCACCACCAGATATCCCCACTCTTCACACTTCTGCCGCAGCGACCACCGCACCAGGCGTTCGTCATCCACAATCAGGATCTTCTCGGCAGGCATCGGCTATTTAGCTTACTACGGAAGGGAAGTGCAGCGTCAGGCGGGACTCCAGTGGAGACAGCCGCCCTCGGCTGTCCAGTCGAGCGAAGCTCGACGGTTTTTTTGTCCCGCCGAAAAGTCCGGCCGCCAAGCAGGGACATAACTCAGAGGCTACGAAGCCGCAGTCTGCGTCCCCACAGCCTTCAACGGCAGCAGCACGCTGAAGGTCGTTCCCTGGCCCACGATACTGGTGACGTTGATCTGGCCGTGGTGGTCCTCGACGATGCGCTGCGCCAGCGAGAGTCCCAGGCCGGTGCCATCGCCCTTCGTGGTATAGAAAGGCCGGAAAATGTTGGGCAGATCATCGATCGCAATGCCGCGGCCATTGTCGCTTACTTCGACCACGGCAAATTGGTCCTGGGCCTTGACCGTGACTCTAACCTGCCCCTGACCCTCCGTCGCCTGCAGCGCGTTCAGCAGCAGGTTCAGCACGACCTGGTGAAACTGGTCGCTGTCGTGCTCCACTTCGGGCAGGGTGGGGTCGCTGGTGAACACAACCTCCACCGCTTTTGCGCCAGCCTGCAGACGGCCGAGCATGACTGCGTGTTCCACCGTGGTGTTCAAATCGCTCTTGCGCACCCGCGGAGGATGAGGCCGCGCCGTTTGTAGCAAATCCGTAACGATGTGGTTGATGCGCGCGATCTCCTGCCGCACATCCTTCACCACCGCCCGCGCCGGGCTGGTGGAAGGCAAATCGCGGCCGATAATCTCAAACACTCCGGCAATTCCGGCCAGCGGATTGCGAATCTCATGAGCCAGTCCGGTAGCCAGTTCGCCAAGCGTGGCCAGGTGCTCTGCCCGCGAGATTTGCGTTCGGTGCAACCGTTCAATTTCCAGGCGGCTCTCGCGCAATTGCCTGGCCATGCGGTTGAAGTTGCGGCCCAGGTCGCCAATCTCGTCATTGCGCCGGGCAAAGCCGACTTCAACGTTGAGATCGCCTTCCCCAAGCTGAGCGATCTTTTCCTGCAATTCCACCATGGGCCGCTGGATCAGGTAAGTCAGAACCACCAGCAATGCCCCGCAAATCGCCACCGCTCCCGCTCCCGCGACCAGCAGAATTAAGTGGCGCTCAGGGTCCCGCCACGACAACGTGGCCAGCAGAAACAGCAGCATCCCGCCCAGCAACACACAGGCGATCGGAACCAGCGCCTTGATCTCCCAGTTAATGCGCAGCCAGGGGAGTTCCGATTCCGGCGGCTCGGACCGGAATCCGTCCGCCTGCTGCGGCCCAGGCAATGAGCGCATGAGTGCCGGAGCCGCCGAACCAGAATGCCCGGAGGCGGCCATGTTGGCCGCCTCCTCGGGTTGGGGGTGGGCTTCTGAGTTGGGATTTCGAACTGTTGTCTCACGCATAAGAATGCATCCCCGGCAACAAGTAGGTAACTCCGAAGAAGGTGAACATCACGATGGCGAAGCCCAGAATCGCGAAGTAGGCGGCTCTGCGCCCGCGCCAGCCGCGCGTGATGCGCATGTGCAGATACCCCGCATACACCAGCCAGGTAATCGCCGCCCAGGTTTCCTTCGGATCCCAGCTCCAATAGGAGCCCCAGGCGCGGCTGGCCCAGTAAGCGCCAGCCGCGATCATCAGGGTGAGCAGGGGGAAGGCCAGGCAAATGGTTTTGTAGGTAATCCGGTCCAGGTCCTCGGTCGTGGGCAGCAGGCGCTCCAGATCCACGCGCCGCCACAACATGAGGAGGTAAAGCAAGTTAGCGAAGATTCCGCCTACCAATCCAGAGAGAATAAAGGGGCTGGCCGCCAGGCTCGTGGGATAGAGGCCGTCGGCATCGAGCGAAGCATATTGCCCGTCGCGCGCGCGCAGCAGGAAGAACACCAGCGCCAGCGACTGCAGCAGAATGCTTACGAACACTGCCCGGTTGGCGATGTTGAGGAAGTTCTCGTTCTTTCTGATCCGCGCGGCAACATAGAGCGCGAGCGGCGTTATGGCCGCCGCCAGCACCAGCAGCATCATCCAGCCCAGATCCGGGATGGTCACGAACAGCCGCACCCCGCGCGAAATGAACATTTCCGATTTCTGTTCCGCGTTCCATCCGATTACGTTGAGTCCGCCCCACTTCTCGAAACGGGTCAGGATGCCAAGATAAATTCCCACCGTGAATACGCTGGTTCCCGCCAAAAAAGTTTCGGTCTTAACCCCATTCTGAATCAGAAACATCATGGCCAGCGCGAAGCTTAGCGCGCACGCGGCGTAAGCCAGCATAGCCAACGTCACATGCACATGCAGCCAGGTGGATTGCAGGGCCGGCACTAGGGGCCGCACATCGGTCCTCAAGAGTTGCATCAAAACCACGCCCACAATCGCCACTGGCATGGTCACGGTGCCGATTACCTTCACGCCGTAGCGCTTTTCCGCGATCAGCGTCAGCGCGGCCAGCGTCCACACAAAGCTCAGCAGCATTTCATAAATGCTGGCGAATGGCGGATGCCCCGCCTCATACCAGCGATGCGCCACCGCGCCCGTGTTGGCCAGAAGTCCCGCCCATGTCGCGAGCGACGCATACCGCACGTAGGAATCGGTACCGGTCACGCCGAATCCCAGATAAAGCGCGCCGGCGCCGGCGTAAAAAATCAGGGCCGCGAACAGCAGGTTCGTCTCATTCAAAAGGTTGCCGCTCTTGACCACGTTCAGAAAAGCCATGAACAGCAGAAACGTAATGCTCAGCCCGACTCCCACGATCAGGGTCCATCCGGTTGTAGTCTGTGGTTCGACTCTTGCGCGTGCCATACCGTCCTCCAGGCCGGACTACTTGCCGGCGAAAGTTGCCACGGGTTCTCGCGTGCCCGCTTCGGATTTCACCTTCAGCTGCTCGTTGATTTGTTTGACCAGGTGCAGGAATTTCTGTTCGAAGGCGTCGCGATTGCGGTTCGCCGTGCCGCCCACCCACAACACCAGCCGGCCGCGCGCATCGCGCACCGGCACGACCCAGAACCGCATGTGCACCACGTAGAACACAAACGTGAGCCCAATTCCCATCAGGATCACCCCCGCCCACACGGCCCACTGCCCCGGCAGGCGCGAAACCTGCAGTCCGGTGAAATAGCCCAGCTTCAGATCTTTGGCTTCGAACATGTAGGGAGACTTCGCGTTCTCCGAGATTCCAGGAATCTCCGGCAGCCAGAAGTCCGCGCTGGAATTGGTCTTCTTTGAAGTCACCACCAACCGCGCCGCGGGATTCACCACTTCGTTGCTGCGCGCGTAGATGCGCCCATCGCTGACCACGTAGTCAGGAATAAACTGCGCCAGTTGCACTGTGGTATCGCCGTCGAGCGCAAATGGCTGATCACGCGTGAGCGTGATCTCGCGGGGCCCTGGCGTACCCGCCGCGGGAGTCGCGGTAAGAAGCAACTGTTCGACTTTGCCGGTGCTGCCATAACTCGCCTGATAGAAACGAATGCCGCCGTAACTCAACGGATCGTTCACCACGATTTCTTTGTGCAGCACGTCCTGCCCGTCTTTCACCACCGTCAGCTTCGACCACCAGCGTTTCGGCGAGCCGTCGCTGTAGGTGTCTTCCCCGGCTGAGTCGCAGCGAACCGAGAAAGGAAGAACGCGTTGGTCGCCGTTGCGCAGGCCCACTGCGTTCGAGGTCTGGCCTTGCGGCAGCGTCAGAAACCCGCGCCAGCCGTAAAGCGCGTCCACGATGCCTCCCAGAAAAATCAGCAGCAGGCTGGCGTGAACGATATAAACCGCCATTTCAGATATTCGGTTGCGCTCCGCAAACAGCGAAAAGCTGCCCGGACGCACGATCCGCTCCGGCCTGAATCCCATCTCATGCAGGGCACGCTCGGCAGCCACCAGCCCGGTCTCTTCGTCAGGCACAGGGACCTGCGCCTGCGTGGGCAGCGCCTTGCCGAAGTTTTCGCTGGGACTCTTGTAAGGGCGCGAGAAGAACCGCCACGCGTTCGGGAAGCGTTGCGCCGAGGCCGCGATAATGCTCAGGCTGACCAGCACCATCAACGCCACAAACCAGCGGGCATGAAACACGTCGCTCAAGCCCGTAACGTCAAGAATGCGCAGCACCTGCGGGGAGTAGGCGCGCTGCATGTCTTCCGGCTCGGCTAGAGGACGCTGCAAAATGACGGTCCCCGCCGCCGAAAAGATCACCACCAGGATGATCAGCACCACGCCCGTTTTAATTGAACTGAGTGTCTGCCAGATTTCACGAAAGGCTTTGCGTAAGCTCAGAGCCATACCGGATCCCCCCACGATTGAGAGAAATGCACGTACCCCGCCACATTCGTCAAATTCTATTAAGTACCGTGTACACAGCGAGTTGGGAGAAATGGCTGGCCTGGACTGTGAGCCGGGTCTGAGCCATTACACACAGCCGAATCAAACACTTCGGAGATTTCACCCACTATCGCGTTTGGTCGATTGCTCTCTGGCTGGAACGCGCGCCCGGCGCAACTTCGCTGCGCAGCGCGTCTGAGCCGGTCGCTTGGGGCATTTCACCGATTCGGGTGTGGCAGAAGGCCCATTTCCGGAGTAGCAACTGTTTATTCGCAGCGGCCGTGAGTCTCGTGCAACTGCCGCCGCCTCAAACAGTTGGAAGGCATCGCGAGATTTTCGGCGCTGTCCCTTCCTTTCGGCTGGCCGAATGCATAAGCTCTTGGTTGTGATCGGATTTGTGGCGATGGGATTATGGCGATCGACAGGTGCGTGGCGTGAAAAAGAACGAACGTAGCGGCGGAATTTCCCGGCTGATCCTGCGAGTGGCCTTTTCGGTTGCCCTTTTGTCAATTGTCGGCGCGCGCGCGTTCGCCCAGGCCCATCCGGTTACGCTCGACAAAAATGCCGATTCGGCGAAGTGTCTGGAGTGCCACGAAGATAAATCTAAGGGAAAAGCCGTCCACTCCGCGATCGCGATGGGCTGCCTCAGCTGCCACGAGATTCGCACCAACCGCGACGTCACTCATATCAAACTGATCGCCAACACGCCCGCGAAGCTTTGCGCCACTTGCCACAGCGATAAAGACGCAGGCCAGATTAAAGGACACATCCACCCCCCCGCGGTCCGCGACTGCCTCAAATGCCACGACCCGCACAGCTCCGACAACAAGAATCAGCTGCTGAAACCGATGACGGGCGGCAAGGGCGAAAATCTCTGTCTGCAATGTCACAACACCGGGGTCAACGTTCCGGCCAAGGGGAGCCGGCACGCGGCCCTCGACATGGGCTGCGACACTTGCCACATCACGCACAAGACAGGCGAGGTCGGAAAAGCGGAGTTCGACTTTCACCTGACCAAGGCCGCCCCGGCGTTGTGCATCGACTGTCACGATCCGAAGGATGCGGCTTTGGCCAAGGCGCACCAGAATCAGCCGTTCGAAAAGGCCGATTGCCTGAGCTGTCACGATCCGCACCAGTCCGCCGCGCCTAAGTTGCTGGCCAAGTTCACGCATCCGCCCTTTGCCGACAAGCAGTGCGACGTTTGCCACGCGCCCGCCAAAGACGGAAAAGTGGTGCTGACGCAGCCTGATGCCAAAACGCTGTGCGTGACCTGCCACGACGATAAGGCCAAGCTAATCGAAACCGCCAAAGTGCAGCACCCGGGCGCAGCCGGCGAGTGCACCGATTGCCACAGTCCCCACGCCAGCCGGCAGCCGGGCCTGCCTAAGACCAACGCGGTGGATATCTGCCTGAGCTGCCACAGCGATATTGCTGACTTGGCGAAGAAACCGTATCACCACCAGCCGGCTTTCACGCAGGGATGCGCCACCTGTCATCAGCCGCATGGGGGAGAGAACGAACACTTGCTGCGCGCCAAGACCACGAACGCCCTTTGCCTGGAGTGCCACGGACCAGATCGCGAACCCAAAATGCTGGAAGCGCAGCACTTGCTGACAATTTTTAATGGCAGCGTGCAGCTGCCCGACGACTATTTTGTGAAGAACAAAGTGGTGGTGCTGCCGCTGAAGTATGGCATGGGGCATCCCGTTGCGGGACATCCGGTTTCCGATCTCATGGATCCGACGACGCCCGGCAAGGTGACTACTCCAATGAATTGCCTGACTTGCCACCAGCCGCACGCTTCGGCGCAACCCGATCTGCTGGTGAAAGACCAGGCCAACAACATGGCATTTTGCTCTTCGTGCCACAAAGATTTGAAGAGGCAATAGCTCGCAACAGGGAGTGACGACGATGTCTAAATTTCAACCGAACCTGACTCGCAGCGGATCACGATTCTCCGGTCCAGCTTTTTTGACGTTGCTGGTCCTATTGGCCATAGGACTGGGATCGCCGGTGTCCGTGTTCGCCGGGAAAAAAAGGAAGTCTGATGCACCCAAGAAGCCTCCCGTCATCGACTATTCCAATATCGTCTGGCCGAACCCTCCCGCCATTGCGCGCATCAAGTACCAGGCCTTTTACGCCGCGGAAAAGCTTTCTCAGGTTGACACCCCTAAAACCGGCAAACAAAACTGGATGGATCGCCTGGCCGGCACCCAACCTGACGTTGAGAGCGGCAAAGTTCTGTACCAGCTCGCCGAACCTTACGGCTTGGCAGTGGATTCGAAGGGCAATCTCTACGTCGCCGACCAGAAAGTGGGTGCCATTTTCATCTTCAACACCCAGACTCGCGACGTGGAGCTGATCAAGAACAAAGTGCAGGCCCACTTCGTTCGCATCATTGGCTTAGCCATGGATGACAACGACCGTTTGTTTGTCTCCGATCCTGGGCTGAAACATGTGCTGGTGTTTAACGCTCAACACAAAGCCGAAGACGTGATCACTGAGGGGCTGGTGAGTCCCGGTGGCCTGGCCGTCGATACCCAGAACCGCGTTCTCTACGTGGCGGACGTGGAACAGGATCAGGTTCTGGTTTACGACGCCGACACGCTAAAACTGTTGCGGCGGATCGGCACTGGCGGCCAGAAACACGCGCTCACCACGCCCGGCGATTTCGCGCGCCCGGCGGCAGTCGCGGTCGATCACGAAGGCAATCTTTACGTAGCCGATACCCTCAACAATCGCATCGAGATCTTCGATGGCGACGGCAAATTCATCAGCACGTTCGGCAAAGCCGGCGACGGGCCGGGATACTTCTCGCGTCCCAAGGGCGTTGCCATTGACGGCGATGGCTACATCTGGGTGGTGGACGGCATGCAGGACCGGGTGCAGGTCTACAATCGCGACGCCCAGCTGCTGATCAGCTTCGGCGGCCATGGACTTCTCCCCGGTATGTTTCAAGGCATCGCCGGCATCACCATCGACAAGAACAACCGGGTCTTCACTTCGGAGATCTTCCCCGGCAGAGTGCAGCAATTCCAATACGTGAACGACGCCCAGGCAGATCAGTTGCGCAAGGAAAAAGAGGCGCAGCGGGAAAAGAAAGCGGCCGACGCCGCCGACAAGGATTCGCGTCCGGTACCTATTCCAGCCCCCATAACCCAGGCAGAAGCTCCCATCGCCAAGTAGCGGCGGTAGCTTCGCAGCACTCCCGTGCCGTAGCCCAGGTGTCCGCCTGCGTCGCTCAGGACGGGGCTCCGCCAGTTGTCGCCAGGGCAACCTTGCCGCAGCGCGAATCCGGCACAATTTTGCTCCCTGTTGCATTTCTCAACACCATTCCCAAGCCTCTGGTTACTACTGAGGCGTTCATTAACTCTTACTGCGGGATTTGACCACCCGGGCACGAAGGGCTGGCTCTTTTCCCCCAGTCCGGAGCGTTGCCGGCAAGGGAATCGCCGCCGAGAAAATATAGATTAACAAGTGTGCAATCATATAGTTACGAGGATTCTGCAGGGCCTGCGATAGGCACTACGGCTTCGGCTAGCCAGTTGCATTACTTAGGGCGGGGGCAGCTGCGAGAGAGTCACAGCCAGGGCCTAAAGCCTCCAAGAGTTCTTAGATTCGCGGTACGGCAACTAATACAGGAGGTTTACCGTAATGAAAAAAGTAATCGTACTCGTCCTTTTCGTTCTGGCCGTGTCGGGACTGATGATGGCGCAAAATTGGTCGTCAACGGTTGACGTGCTCGGCGCACACAACAATCAAGGCCGCGGCTGCGCGGGCTGCCATGCTCCACACAGCGGCTCGTTCGGTTCCGGTCACGGCGGCGCATCGGACGCCGGTAGCTACGCATTGTGGGGACAGGATGCCAGCCCACTGTATAACCAGACCATCGCCTTCGGCGACGGCGGAGCCTACACCGAACTGCTGCCCGGCAGCATCACCAGCGGCACCCAGGAAGTCGGCGGCATTCTGCTTTGCCTCAGCTGCCATGACGGCAACCTGACGCCTTCGAACATGATGACCAAGCAGTCGTATGAGCAAACCATCGGCCTGTTGACCAACACTGCGTACGGCAGCAAACCGATCCCGACACTGCTCGGCAACGACGGCACCACGGCCGGCAACTACACCAACGATCACCCGGTGGGCCAGCTGGCCAACATCAGCACCACGATGCCGGGCCTGGTATTTAACGGCACCAAGTTCACCCTGACCGCCGGTTCGCAATATGCCCAGTTTGTAGCGAACTATGGCTATCCGGCACTGGCGCCTGGAAAATGGTCTCAGCCGTTCGGCGTAACCGCCGGCGGAAAGCCTTACGTGCTGTGCACCACTTGCCACAATCAGCACGTGATGACCGTGTACACGTCGAGTGCGTCGAGCCCGATCGCGGCCGATGGCGGCGGCAAGTACTATGCCACCTACTTCTTCGTGAACGGTCCCTACAATCCGAACCTTCAGACTTACGCCAGCACCTCGGCACCCTCGACGACTCAGTTCTGCCGTCAGTGCCACTTTGGCGAGTCGAACGAAGCCAACAACACGAACACCATTACGACTGTGTTCCAGTAAGAACTGTCGGAAACCCCCGGGGGAGAGATACGCTCTCCCCCTTTTTTCTGAGCCACGGATTTTCTGAGCCAGCGCGAAGAATGAGTGAGCGAGGATTTATGAAATACAAACTCCCAGTCCGCATCCTGCTAGCGACGGCGCTCGCCGCCACAGTCCAGGTTGCTACCGTCCAGGTTGCTACGGCCCAGGTTGCTTCCCACGCCCCCACTGGAGTGGTGGCGCCGCCGGCCGCTGCAACCGCACCGGCTGCGCAGTTGAGCGACAAGGCGGTAGCGCGGGTCAATGGCGCGGTGCTGACCGACCGCGACCTGTTGCGCGAGATGTACGCGATTTTTCCCTACGCCAAACAGCACAACGGATTCCCCAAGGCGCAGGAAGCCGCCATCCGCCAAGGTGCGCTGGAGATGATCATTTTTGAAGAGCTCGTATTCCAGGAAGCTGGCCGTCGCAAGTTGACCATTTCCGCTGAACGCATGAGCCGCGCCGAAGCCGAGTTTCGCAAACAATTTCACAGCCCCGAGGAGTACGAGCAATACCTGCAGTCGGAAATGCACGGCTCACGCCAGGCGTTGCGCCAGCAGATGGAGAGGTCGCTCCTCATCGAGGAAGTGCTCAAGACCGATGTGGAAGACAAATCGGCAGTGACCCCGGTCGAGGTGAAAGCCTATTACGACAAGAACCCGGCACGCTTCCAGACGCCTGAATCTTTCAGCATTCAAAGCATTTCCTTCATGCCCCCGCAAAATGCCAAAGCGGAAATCGTGCAGGAGAGCCGAAAACGCGCGGAAGACGCGTTGCGGCAGGCCCAGGCGACGAAGAGCTACCAGGAATTCGGTCTGCTCGCGGAAAAACTTTCGGAAGACGATTTCCGCGTCAACATGGGCGACCACAAAGCGGTCGGCCGGGACAAGCTTCCCCCCGCCATTGTGAAAGCTGCGCTGGCGATGCAGGCGGGACAGGTGAGCGACATCGTCCAAATCGAAAACGCCTTCACCATCTTTCGCCTGAATGCGCACACCCCGGGCAGAAAACAGAATCTTGCAGAAGTGAAAGCCGACCTGCAAACCGAATTGCAGAAAAGCAAATACGAACAGCTGCGCTCGAGCCTGGCCAAGCGCCTGCGCGCCAAGGCCAAGATTGAACTGGTGTAAGAGAACTCGTGTAAGCCCAGCGACACGCAGGTCCCGGAGGGACCAATGACAATAGCCCGGCGTTTCCAACGCCGGGTAGCCTGCGCAGAGGTGGCCCCGTGTCCCAGAGGGACACCTGAACTGAACGATCGCGACGACTCCCGCCTGTGTTTCCCGATGTGGAACCCGCGAATCGTCAACGCGGGGAAAAACCGTAGCCTCTCAATTCGACTCCGCGTAGGCTGGAAATCATCACACCCTTGTGATCCTGAATGTCGCACACCTATATTTCCGACCTCGTGCATTGCGTGTTCTCGACAAAACTGAGACAGAACCTGATCCCGCCGGAAATTCAACCGGAACTCTGGGCTTTTATCGGAGGCGTGGCACGGGAAAATGGATTCAAGGCGCTCATGGTGGGCGGCACGGAAAATCATGTGCACATTCTGCTGTCGCTCCCCGCGACCTTGCCGGTTGCGAAGGCGATGCAGCTCGTCAAGGGTGCGTCGTCGCGATGGATGAACGAGACACGTACCCACGATTTCGCGTGGCAGGAAGGTTACGGCGCCTTCACTGTCGGAATTTCGCAGAAGGCTCATACCATCGCCTATATCCAATCCCAGGCCGAACATCATCGCAAGCGCAGTTTCGAGGAAGAGTTTGTGGCGTTTTTGAAACGGCACGACGTCGAATACGATCCGCAATATGTGTGGGGATAGGTCGTAGGCACGGTTCAAGCGTCCCTCCGGGACGCGGTGCCATTTCCATTCAAGCCACCCGGCGTTAGAAACGCCGGGCTACCGTCACAGGTCCCTCCGGGACCGCAGCCGCGTGCGGCGCCGACATCCAGCCGAACCAAAATGCAAGGGGGCAAGAAAATGTGCTGCTCACGCGTCGCAGGTCCCGGAGGGATCACCGAAAATAGCCCGCCAGTTTCACTGGCGGGAATGCGTGCCCCAAGAAACAAAAGTGCCCCGTAGGGACACCTGAACCCGTAGCAGGATTGCCGCCTCCGTACTGCACCCCTACCGCCCGGACAGCGGAGGGTGACTGTCTCCGGACGATCACGTCGATGCAAACAAAAAGGCCCCGCTCTCGCGAGCGGGGCCTTTGACTTTACTGACGGCTGAAAGCTGATAGCTGACAGCTGCGCCTTAGTACATGTCTCCCATGCCGCCGCCGTGACCGCCGCCGGCCGGAGCCTTCTTCTCTTCGGGGATCTCGGAGACGAGGGCTTCGGTGGTCAGCATCAGGCTGGCGATGGAGCCGGCATTCTGCAGGGCGGTGCGCACGACCTTTGTGGGATCGAGCACGCCGGCCTTGACCAGGTCTTCGTACTCGTTCGAGAACGCGTTGTAGCCGTAGTTCGCGTCCTTCGAGTCGAGCACTTTGCCCAGAACCACAGCGCCTTCTTCGCCGGCATTCTCGGCGATCATGCGCAGGGGTTCGGTGATGGCGCGGCGGACGATGTTGATGCCAATCTGCTCATCGCCTTCCGCCTTCACCTTGTCGAGCGTTGCCGCGCAACGGGCCAGAGCCACGCCG
>DATGHF010000012.1:0-4298 GCA_035308125.1 Candidatus Sulfotelmatobacter sp. | reverse complement strand
GCTTTTCTGAGACGAATACCGAACAAGATCGGCGTGACATATGCCACTCCGGAACAATTTTCCGAGATTTTCGAGATGGAGTGCGCCAAGCGGATGCTTCCGTGCGAGCCGGATCTAGCCCATTACGTCGTCGAGTTAATTACTCAGGACCTGCAGCAAACGCTGTCGCACAGCCACGCGCGAGATATCGTGAACCAGATTTTCTGGGCGGCGAAGTATCGCGGAGTTGATCCAACGTTGAACCGTGGGACGCTCCGGCAAGCCTGCCAGAACTATTTTCTTCCTGTCCAAAACGTCTAGCGGCCGCTCACCAAATACAAGCGTTCATCGAGGATACCTCGATGGGCGTGCGTCTGTACGAGGTAGATTTGGGGTTGGGTGGCGGCTTGGGTGCAGAGCTAGAACGTGTTTTCGTGAAGCTGCACGAATGATCTGCAATCCCGCGAGGAGCGGCACAGCGTGGGACTGCACTTCGCGGGGAAGCCGGAACGTCTTCAATCATCCGGCCGGAGAGAAACCCGCCAGGCAAGAATTGGCTTTTGTGCCCTTAAAGGTGAAAACGCGCGCTAGTGCGCGATCTGGTTTCGCGGGACCTCGAGATAGCCGAGGATTTCGTCCTTCACAATTCGCGTGGCCACCACCTGGAACGGCGTGCTATTGCGCGCCACCACGAATTGCACGACTTCGTGGACCATTCGATCCTTCAACTCGATGCAGGTAGGCTGCACGTAAACGCACAGGGTATAGCTTTGCTTCTTGGGATTCGTTGATTTCAGAACGAGGGAAACGGGACCGATCGGCTGCGGATTCGATCCGCGGAGCAGTTCGAACGGGATGGCTTCCAGGTCCGTGCGGTTGATCAACTCGTTCAGCTCGTCCTGGTTCCGCAATATCGTAACGTTTTGCGATCCCACCTGGCCGGCCATATCGGCCAGACGGTTCGTGGTTGCCTGCCATGCATCTTGACTCGCGGCCTGGTTCTGTTGGAGCTGGCCCACGCCCTGCTGCAGAGCCGTCAGCCGCTGTACGGTGGCCGGATCGGTGGCCGGAGCCCCAGAGACCCGGTAAACGGTTCTCACCGGCCGTGTGGAGGGCGCAGCCGCCGCCGCCGCTGTCGCCTTTGGCTCTTCTTTTCGAAGGATCGTGACGGTCTTTTTCTCGGCTTCGAGCTTCGCGAGACGCTCTTCGATCATTGTGAGCCGTTGATCGACGCTGGCCAGGGCTGGATCGTCGGCGCTCGCCGAAGTCCGCGGCGTTTGCGGAATCAGTTTGTAGCCCACGAAAGCAATCGCCGCGATGATCGCAATCCCGAATATCAGGCCGCCCATTCGCGCTCCCGTCCCCACGCCGGTGGCAGAAGGTGCTTGCGACTGAACGAATACTTGCCGGTCGAAATCGATTCCCGCTGTTGATTTGTCGGTCATGGGTTGAGTCAGCTCCAGTGCGGTTCTAGCGTATCACGATGCTCGAGGGGTAGCGCTCTTTCAGTGTGATGACTACCGTCTGCGTCTCTTTTGGCATCAGGCCGATCAGTTTCTGTCCTTCATCTTGACGGCTGCCCCGCATGGCTATCTTGTATTTTCCCGGCGCAACCACCATCAGTAGAGGCGTCTTCCCCACCAGTCGACCGTTGATGAAGATGTCCGCTCCGGTGGGCACCGACCGAAGAAGCAATTTTCCGGCATTCGGGCCGGCATTGTCTTCGAGGTCTTTGCGGTTGATCTCTTCTTCGGAGGGGCCGCTTCGCGCAATCATGTAGGCCGACTTGTTGTCTTTCGCAGGGCTGGCCAGCTTCGGAGGCGGCACCTTCATGGTCTGCGCTGCCATCGAGGAATTGGATGTTGCCGCGGCTGCCTCGGCAACGGCTTGTGCATGCAAACTCCATGCCCCTGCCCCGACCAAAACCGCCAGTACCGCGATCCTATGCAGTCTGCGCATCAGCCTCTCCCCAACTCTCGGCTGTCGGCCGCGAAACTGGGTCCATGTAGCCGACAAAACCACGAAATCTCTCTTGCAGGACGCGTACCAAAGTGTTCACCCGAAAGCTGCCGCACCGCGTAAGCTTCGTTTTTCAAGCGGCTTACACCAACGAGTGGCCTCGAAGATGGAAATTGTGTTCCGCCCAGTCGTCGGATCGTGTGTTCAGCCCACGGGTGGACTGCGCCAGCGTGCTCAAACGGTGACACTTGAGGGGGTTGCAAGCGCTCTTGGAGAGGAACAAGATTGCCGAATATTGGTACCCAACGTGCTCCCGCTTCTCCTTTCGACGCCTGCACGCTTTTATATGGTGACGGCTCGAGCAGGAATTGAGAGGATAGTGCAGCTTACGATTGCCGCAGGCCGAGAGAATGTCCACCGACATGACTTTACTCGCGACTGAACCTGGTCGCAGACCGCAGCCGAATGGCTCCCGAGCGCCATTCGTGGAGCGCGCGTCGTTGCGCCTTTTCGTGCGGCGGGAGCCCTTTCTTTCCGATTGGCGCGGCTCGATTGCCGCCCTCATGAGCCGCACTGACCCGAAATCCTCGCACTCGGTGAATCACTTCCTGCATTGCGTGAACCTGGCGCGCACTCGCTTTTCCGGTCGGTCGCTGGGGGCCTCTTTTGTGCTGCATTGCTGTTTTCTAGCGCTGGCGATCTATCTGCCGCAAGCGATTCCCGCGAGCGCTTCGCCGCTGAACGACGCCGCGGCATTCACGGGGAAAATCTACTACCGCGTGCCCGTCGTCCAGGCGCCCAAGTTACCCCGGCTTGCGCCCACCGGTCCCGGTGGACGTCCGGGCGCCGGCTCGACTGCCGTTCGGTTGCCTGCCTTGGGAAGCACGGTTCAGCGTCCGAACATGACGATTGTTTCGCGCCCCGTCCATCCGGACAACTTCCGGCAGACGATCTTCCAGCCCTCCTCGCCGCCGGACCTGAAGATCACGACGGACCAGAAATTACCGAATATCGTGTTTGGCCAGGCTTTGGAGCGTCTGAAAGCTCCCCTGAACCCGAATGACACGAAGCCCTCTCTGACGAACCGCCGCTTCTCTCCAGTGGAGGCTCCGTCTCTTTCCGAGAGTTCGCAAAAGAGTCCGCTGACGTCGCTTCTCCCGCCGTCGGACACTCAGCCAAAACTGGCGATTCCTGTGTCAGGGGGCGGAGCGCCGATCCAGCGAACCGCCGCGAATTCAGGCGATCCGTCGGGCGGAAACTCGGATGTGGCTGGCCTGGTTGTCCTTGGCGTCGATCCCGCGGGATCGGCGGCTCAAGTTTCTCTACCTGCTGGAAATCGGTGGGGTCAGTTCTCGATTGCGCCTCCGGGTGCGGACAATGGCTCGCCCGGCGGGGATCCAAACGGATCGGCCAGCGGGGGCACAGGCTCCGGCAGCTCGGCGGGAGACGCCAGTACCGGCGTCGGCCATGGATCCACCGGCGGCGGCGGTGGCGCTTCTGGAGCGCCCGGCCCGGTCAGCGTTTCTGGCTCAGGGACTGGCGGCAGCGGCGGCATGCTCGATCCTTCGCTACCGGTCAACATGATCTATCCGGTCGCTGCGCCCCCGCTCAACATTCGTCGAAACACCCTCGTCATTTCCGCCGGACCTATTGGCGGGGGTGGTCTGAACGTATATGGCGCTCTGAAATGCGGGAAAATCTATTCCATTTTCTTGCCGATGCCAGGCCGGAATTGGTCCATGCAGTATTGTGACAGCTCGGCGGACGCGAAGACCGTCTCCTCAGGTGGCTATACGGCGGTCATTCACCTCGAGAATCCGCTGGCGCCGCCAGACGTCGACATGACTCATCGTTTTGACTTCAAGCGCGTCCCCGTCCCGATTGAGAAGGCGCACAGAAGCATCGTTCTAAAGGGGACACTGGCTGTCGATGGGTCTGTCCAGCATGTCACGGTCTATCAGGGCGTTATGCCCCAGATGGACGAAGCTGCCCGTCTCGCCTTCAGCCGTTGGCATTTCAAGCCGGCCATGAGGAACGGCAAACCCGTGGAGGTGCAGATTCTGGTCGGCATCCCGCCGGAAAAGGGAGAAGATCGAGTAAACCGTTGAAAGCTACACTTACCGGTGCGACTCGCATAACGTATCCATTGTGAGACTGGATAGGAGGAACGGTTGTGGACGTTCCTACCCCGTTTCGAGTGGATGCCATGTTCTTCAAATGTGAAGTAACTTGCCCATCCTGAATACCATTTCCTCTCTATGTGCACGGGAGGGGACAGCCTTCCAGTGTAATTATTCGACTTAGTAGCTACAGAAACGCACCTACCTGGTGTCTACTTTTGGTATCATGCTTGCCATCAA
>DATGHF010000011.1:0-3303 GCA_035308125.1 Candidatus Sulfotelmatobacter sp. | reverse complement strand
CTGGCAGTCCGCGACGGCGCACTCCACAAGGCGATCGGCCAGGAATCGATTTACCTGAAAAAACGAATTACGGCTGGCACGGAATCCCTGATAGTCGATGGGCGCACTGGTGCCAATCGATTCGAAAACTGCAAAGACCGCGCGCGGAACCCGCTCCAAGACGTTGACCTGCACGTCTGTCTCGTTGGTGAATAGTTCGATAGCGCCAGTGAGAGAACCGAGCTGCGCCGCACGTGAATTCAGGATCGTGATGGCCTGGTTCAGGGCCGGCGAAGCGATGGGGCAGTGCTCAATCGCGCACAGGCGGCGCGATCCGTGCTCGAAATATCCCACGGCGCCACGGTCGACATGGAGCTGAATCCGGTTGCGATATTGCCAGGGCTCGGCTGTAATCGCAGCGATCTCGCCGCTGAAGTCGATCTTCCCCACGCGCCGCAGCACCTCGCGCAAAACGGCGATCTTTTGCTCCACCTGCACGTCATAGCTCAAGTGTTGATAGTGGCAGCCGCCGCAGCGCTCGAAATAGGGGCACGGCGCTGGCACTCGAGACGCGGCGCTCGAAATAACTTCCAGCAATCGGCCGCGAAACAGATCCTTCTTCACCTGCTCGACCGAAGCGCGCACCACCTCGCCCGGCGCCACGTAGGGAATCAAGACCACTTTGCCGTCCAGCCGCGCCAGACCCTCTCCGCCGTAAACCAGCTTTTCTATCGTGAGAGTCTCTTCGGTGGGCAAGCCTGAGTGTACCCTACGGTACCATGGATGGTTCAACATGAAAGCTCGCATTTTTTCCGGCGTTCAGCCGTCGGGCAACCTGCATATTGGCAACTATCTGGGCGCGCTCAAGAACTGGGTGGAAATCCAAGGCAACTACGAAAGCATCTTTGGAATTGTCGACCTGCACGCCGTCACTGTGTATCAGAATCCCGCAGAATTGCAGCAGAAGATCCGGGAAACGGCGGCTCTGTTTCTGGCCGTCGGGATCGATCCAAAGCAGTCGTCCATCGTCATCCAGTCCTCTATCCCCGAGCATTCCGAGCTGGCCTGGATGCTGACGTGCGTGACTCCGGTGGGCTGGCTGGAGCGCATGACGCAATACAAAGCGAAAGCGCAGGAGCAGGAAACGATCGGCGACGGTTTGCTCCAATACCCAGTGCTGATGGCGGCCGATATCATGCTCTACCAAGCTGCGATCGTACCTGTGGGCGATGACCAGGCACAGCATCTGGAGCTGGCTCGAGATATCGCGCAGCGTTTCAATTCACTCTATGGCGAGACGTTCGTCATGCCGGCCACGCACCTGCCAACGGTGGGGTCCCGCGTAATGGGCCTGGATGATCCGGAAAAAAAGATGAGCAAATCGGCGACCGGGACCGGGCACGCCATCGGCTTGCTGGATCCGCCGGATCAGATTCGCAAAAAGATCATGCGCGCGACCACAGATTCCCAGCCTCAGGTTGACTTCGAGCATCTGGGCGCGGGCGTCCGCAACCTGATCGAGATCGCGCAGGCGTTCATGGGTTGGAAGACAGAACAGAGCCTCGCCGAATTTAACGGCATGCGCTATGGCGATTTGAAGAAGAAAGTCGCCGAAATTGTTGCTTCCAAGATCGAGCCGATACAGGCGCGCTACCGTGATGTCACTTCCGAACCCGGTTACCTCGACAGTGTGCTTGCGCAGGGGGCAGAGCACGTGTCCCCCATCGCGAAATCGACCATACGCCTGGCGAAGGAGCGGATGGGTCTATACACCGGCCGGTAGCGCAACGCACTCGTGCACGCCACGTTCACACTCGTGTGAACGCCTTTGCCCCTAATGAAAATCATGCGACGGCACTGCTTCTTCGGCCATGTGCAATGGCTGGAAACTAGTCTCCTGTCCCAGTGGTTCGTGATATAAGTTGCGAAGGCCGGGCAGGGTGCGTGCGTTTGGCGTAGCGGGCGATACTGTCCAGAATTTGGTCGGCCGTTCGCGTCCACACGAATGGCTTGGGAGCCTGGTTGTGCACGTCGATGTACTCGCGGATGGCCGATTCCAACTCCTTCACGCTGCGGAACACGCCCCTGCGAATGCGCTTGTTGGTGAGTTCGGCGAACCAGCGCTCCACCAGGTTGATCCACGATCCGTAAGTGGGCGTGAAGTGCACGTGAAAGCGCGGGCGTTTGGCGAACCACTTCCGGATCACCGCCGTTTTGTGAGTGCCGTAGTTGTCGGCGATGATATGGACCTCCAATTCGGCCGGCACCTGGGCCTCAATGACATCCAGGAATTGGCGAAACTCCCGCGACCGGTGACGGCGGTGCAGTTGGCCGATTACCCGGCTGGTCTTCAACTCCAGTGCCGCAAACAACGATGTGGTGCCGTGGCGCTTGTAATCGTGCGTGCCACGCTCCAGTTGGCCCGGCCGCATCGGCAACAGGGGTTGCGTGCGGTCCAGGGCTTGAATCTGGCTCTTCTCATCCCCGCACAACACCATGGCGTGATCGGGCGGGTTCATATACAGCCCCACGATGTCACGCACTTTCTCGATCAGTTGCGGGTCCGGTGACAGTTTGAACGTATCGCTCCGATGGGGCTGCAATCCGAAGGCATGCCAGATCCGGCTGATGGTCATCCGGCTGAGCCCGGTGGCTTTCGCTAACCCGCGCGTGGACCAATGAGTTTCCCCGCGCGGCGTACTTTCTAAAGTCTGAATCACCACCCGCTCGACTTGATCATCGGTGACCTTGCGTGGCGCGCCCGGTCGCGGCTCGTCGTAGAGACCTTCCAGCCGAGCTTTTAGAAAGCGGGAACGCCACTTGCCGACCATGCCTTTGGAGCAGCGCAGTTTTTTCGCTACCGCCTGATTGTCGAGCCCCTCGGCGCAGGCCAGCACCACTCGCGCCCGCCGAGCCAACAGGGATTGACTCCGCGCCCGGTGAGCGAGCGACTGCAGCCGACCCCGCTCCTCATCCGTCAAAATCAACGGCCGTTTGGGTCGTCCGGTTCGCATCTACGCCTCCCACATTGTAGACGCATTCCGTCTTAACTTAGTTCACTTATTTATGGGACTGGAGACTAGTTTTCTTGGAATGTTGGTCATGAGTGCGCTAGATGTATTTCGCCTTCATGTGATGACTCAACCCGGACCGCTGGTCTCCTCTTTGGGCTTGGGCTTTACGGTCGTGGGTTGGTGGATCGCATATCTCGGCATGTGCGAGAACGCTTTCGCCGCTCCGGTAGTGAAGCATCAGGTGGAACGACACCACACGGTTACGGATACGGGCCTTTATGGCATTGTTCGGCACCCGATGTATGCGGGC
>DATGHF010000010.1:0-47465 GCA_035308125.1 Candidatus Sulfotelmatobacter sp. | reverse complement strand
TGGGAGACGGTGAAATCCTCGTCAAGGTCCAGGTCGCGCTGACCTGTGGCACGGACCTGAAGGTCTACCAGCGCGGTTATCACGCGCGCATGATTGTTCCTCCCGCCCTGTTCGGCCATGAACTGGCCGGCGTGATCGAGGAAGTGGGCGCCGGCGTCAACGGTTTCAAGACCGGCATGCGCGTGGTGGCGCTGAACTCCGCGCCCTGCCAGATGTGTTTCTACTGCTCCAAGCACCAGGAAAATCTCTGCGAGGATTTGCTCTTCAATAACGGCGCTTATGCCGAATACATTCGTGTGCCCCGGCGCATTGTCGAAGCCAACATGCTGGTGATTCCGGACAACGTCAGCTTCGAAGACGCCGCCATGACCGAGCCTCTGGCTTGCGTCCTGCGCGGCCTGCACGAGACCGGAGTCGAGATCGGCGATACCGTCACCATCATCGGCGGCGGCCCCATTGGATTAATGTTCGTCCAGGTTGCCCGCGCCATCGGCTGCAACGTGATTGCCGTGGTCAAGCGCGACGAGCAGGTCCAGGCCGCCAAGCACATGGGCGCGCATGAGATCGTGCAGACCACCAAGGTCCCGAACGTGGTGGACGCGGTACGCGCACTCTCTCCCCAGAAGCGCGGTTGTGACGTCGTCATCGAAGCGGTGGGCCGTCAGGAAGCGTGGGAGTGGTCGGTGGACATGGTCCGCAAAGGCGGCACCGTCAACTTTTTCGGTGGCTGCGCCGGTGGAACCAAAGTGCAGCTCGATACCGGACGCCTGCACTATTCCGAGATCACGCTGAAAGCCACGTTCCACCACACGCCCGAAACTGTGCGCCGCGCTTTCGGCCTGATCGCCGCCAAGAAAATTCGTCCGACCGACTACATCACCGGGGAGGCTCCGCTCTCGCGCTTGCAGCAAGTGCTGCGCCACATGCTCAACCGCGGCGGCGACATCAAAACCGCCATCATCCCCGGCCACTGACTTCAGACGGCTTGGGACGGGCGCTCGGGTGGGAATCCGTTTCTTAAGTCCACGAATTGTTGATTGCTGATTTTTGATTGCTGATTGAAAACCCGAGACTTGAGCCGATGGAATTTCAATCAACAATCAAGATCAGCAATCGGCAATGCTTTGAACAAGCGTGACCCAGACCTCGACCCAAATCCAGCCGCTTCCAACGACCCTAGCCACGGGCTGGAGCCGTCTGCCCGCCGCCTACGCCATCCCCGCATCCCCGCCCTCGCTCGCAGACGCGCAGGAATATTGCGCCCGCTTGGCCCGCACTCACTACGAAAATTTCTCGGTTGCCACTTGGTTTCTGCCGCGCCGCCTGCGCCAACATTTCTTCAACGTGTACGCCTATTGCCGCATCTCCGACGACCTCGGTGATGAAGTTGGCGACGCCTCCGCCTCGCTCGCGCTCCTCGACCAGTGGGAAGCAGAGCTCGAAGCCTGCTATAGCGGAACTCCGCGCCATCCGGTGTTTGTAGCGCTGACGGAAACCGTCCGCGAATTTGGAATCCCGCAGTATGAATTTTCGGACCTGCTTCGCGCCTTCCGCCAGGACCAGACCATCACCCGGTTCGAAACCTTCGACGACGTCCTGGCTTATTGCCGTTACTCCGCGAATCCCGTCGGCCATCTCGTGCTCTACCTCTGCGGCTACCGCGACGCCGAGCGCCAGCAACTGTCCGACTTCACCTGCACCGCGCTGCAGTTAGCGAATTTCTGGCAAGACGTCTCGGTCGACCATGCCAAGGGCCGCATCTACCTTCCGCTCGAAGACCTGCGCCGCTTCGGTGTGACCGAGCAGGACATCGCCGCGCAACGCAACACTCCAGCTTTCTGCACGATGATGAAGTTTGAAGTGGAGCGCGCCCGCGAGTGGTTCGAGCACGGACTGCCGCTAATCTCACGAGTCGATCGCGAACTGGCCGTCGACCTCCAACTTTTTTCCCGCGGCGGTCAAGAAATTCTGAACGCCATCGAACACCAGGGATTCGCCGTGCTGGGCCATCGTCCGAAAATCTCCAAGCCGCGCAAGCTGGCTCTGGTGGCGCGCGCTGCCCTCGGCAAAATTTTCGGTGGGGGGAGTAGACCAGACGCTTTAGGGGTTAAACAAATATGAGCGCCAGCGCGCAGCCGGCCGCGGTCCCCTGGACCCCAGCTCACGCGACGCTGGTCATGGCGTATTCCGTTTGCCGCGGCATCACGCGCACCGCCGCCAAGAATTTCTACTACGCATTCCTTGTGCTTCCGCGCCGCAAGCGCGAAGCGTTGTGCGCGGTCTACGCCTTCATGCGCCGCTGCGACGACGTCGCCGATGATTCCACCCTCAGTCTCCCCGAGCGCCGCTATAAGCTCGAGAGCTGGCTCGACGCCCTTCACCGCGCCCAGCAAGGCCAGCCCACCGACGATCCCATTCTTCTCGCGCTCACCGACGCCCAGCGCCGCTACCACATCCCCGCCGGCCTGCTCGACGAACTCGCCCACGGCACTGCGATGGACGTCGTCGAAGCGCCGCCAAAGTTGGAAGGCGAGTCCAACGCGCCCATGCTCTCCGTTCAGTACAAGACGTTCGAAGATCTCCGTGGATATTGCTACCGCGTCGCCTCCGTCGTCGGTCTGGTTTGCATTCACGTCTTCGGCTATAAGAATCCCGAAGCCGAACCGCTGGCCGAAACCTGCGGCCTCGCTTTCCAGCTCACCAACATCATCCGCGACGTGAAAGAAGACGCGGGTCAGGGCCGCGTCTACCTGCCCGAAGAAGACCTGGCCAAATTTGGCCTTTCCGCCACCGACCTGCTTAGTACGCCCGATCTCGCCCGCGTGCGCCCCTTGCTCGCCCTCGAGGCCGACCGCGCCCGCGAATTTTATAAAGCCGGCGACCATCTCATCCCCTACGTCTCGGAAGACAGCCAGCCCGCCCTCTGGGTGCTGGTCAATATCTACCGGCGCCTGCTCGAAAAAATCGCCGAAAAACAATACGACGTCTTCACTGCGAAGGTTACGTTAAGCACATCCGAAAAATTGCGCATCCTCGGCAAGGGCTTCTTGAAGCGCATTCTGTGATGCGGTGGCACCCGCGATTCAGCTAACCGAAGCCCACGGAATGCTAATCTCAATCAGATGCCCCCAACAGCACCGCAACCTACCGTAGCCGTCGCGGGAGGCGGCCTGGCCGGACTCGCCGCGGCCTGTGCCTTGGCCACGGCCGGTTTCCGCGTCACCGTCTTTGAGAAGCGTCCCTTTCTCGGCGGACGCGCTTCCTCCTACCAGCATCCCGGCACCGGCGAAGTGGTCGACAACTGTCAGCACGTCCTGTTTCGCACCTGCACCAATCTCATCAATTTTTACGAACGCATCGGCGTGGACCGCGACCTCCGCTGGTACGACGAAATGACTTTTGTCGAACCGGGCGGCCGCGCGTGGGTCATGCGCGCGTCGGCGCTTCCAGCCCCGCTGCACACGGCGCCGTCGTTCCTGCATTTCTCCTTTCTGACAGCGCAGGATAAATTCGCCATCGCCCGGGCCATGGTCCCGCTCACTCTCGCCGCGCAGAAAGACACGGGAAAATCCTTCGCCGATTGGCTGCAGCAGCACGGTCAAACTTCCGGCGCGATCGAGCGTTTCTGGAAGCCGATTCTCATCAGCGCCCTCAGCGAAGAACTCGACCGCATTTCGATTTCTGCTGCCGCGCAGGTGGTTCGCGAATCGATGAAGTCCCCGGAAGCCCGCCACATGGGCGTTCCAACGGTTCCGCTCACGATGCTTTACGACGCTGCCGGAGATTACATCCGCGCCCGCGGCGGCGAACTGCAATTTCGCGCCACGCTCGATTCATTCCACATGGACCAGTCCCAAGTGCGCCTCGATCTCGCTGCCCGCGAAGCCGAACCTTCCACCGAAGTGCAACCCAGCTTCGACTACCTGGTACTCGCCCTACCCTTCGACGCTCTCGATCGCGTCCTGCCGCAAACTGCCGAATCCGCGCCGCTGCGCGAGCAGATCACCCACTTCGAAAACTCTCCCATCACCGGCGTGCATCTCTGGTTCGACCGCCAGATTTCCGATCTCGATCACGCCGTCCTGCTCGACCGCACCATCCAATGGATGTTTCACAAATCAAGAATCCAGCGCCGTCCGAACCAAAATCACGAAGGGGAGGGGCACGACTTCAGTCGTGCCGTAAAGACGGTTGATGAACGCAGGGCTTTAGCCCCTGAGGTCGCTGGCAGCTACATCGAACTCGTGATCAGTTCCTCGAAATCTCTGATCGACAAATCCCGCGCCGAGATCATCGACCTTGTTCTCGCCGAAGTCCGCGAATTTTTTCCCGCGGCGCGCGCTGCCAAACTCGTCAAATCCACCGTCATCAAGGAACTCCACGCCACCTACTCGCCCCGCCCCGGCATCGACGCCCACCGTCCCGCCGCCGCAACCGCCTGGCCGCGCGTCTTCCTGGCCGGCGACTGGACCGCGACGGGATGGCCGGCCACCATGGAAGGCGCCGTGCGCAGCGGCCATCTCGCCGCCGAAGCTCTAACCCGCGCTGCGGGAATCCCGCAAAATAAATTCCTCGTTCCCGATCTCCCGCCCGGCGGCCTCATGCGCCTGTTCTCCTAATTCGGATGAGTGTCCATGCAGGGTGCCCCATTTCTCGCGTTCTTGGCGAGAAGTGGAATAGTGATCTTCGCAAACAATTCCCACAGCTTCACCGTTAGTCCTACATAAAATTTACACACCATCGCGGCGCAAGTCTCAGTTCCGAAATTCATACCGCAACCTAACTCACAGAAACAAAATACTTTCCCTGCGCTGGCAGTTCGCTTGCTCTATTTCTTGCATCCGTGGAGGTGCTTATGCTTTGGACGATTTTTATTATGCTGCTGATTTTGTGGGTCCTCGGCATCGTCAGTTCCTACACGCTCGGCGGATACATTCACCTGCTGTTGGTCGTTGCGCTGGTTGTCTTCGTGGTGAATCTGCTCACCGGTCGCAAGCCTGCTCTATAGCTCGGGCACTGCTACCGCGCGAATCAGCATTCAAAATCCTATTTTCCTCAAAGGAGCAAACATGAAACGACGGTCGAGTTTTTCTCTACTTCTGGTTTCCATTCTTCTCGGAAATATTTCCTGGGCTGGCACCACTCTCGAAAACTCCACCGACCGGTTGCACGAATCCGGCGCAGTTCTCACAGAGATTGCCGCAGCGCCCGATAAAGGCATCCCGGAGGAGGTCTTGAACAGCGCGAAGTGTCTGGTGGTGGTGCCAAACTTGTTCAAGGCAGGCTTCATTTTCGGTGCCAAGCATGGCCGCGGCGTGGCCACCTGCCGCACCGAACATGGTTGGAGCGCGCCCGCTTTTGTTTCTGTATCCGGCGGAAGTTGGGGTCTACAGATTGGCGCCGAGGGGGTTGATCTCGTGATGCTGGTGATGAACGACCGCGGGTTGCGGCATCTGCTGTCCAGCAAATTTCAACTGACCGGGGAAGGCTCGGTCGCCGCCGGCCCGGTCGGGCGTCATGCCTCTGCGGGCACCGACTGGAAGATGAACACGGAATTCCTGACCTACTCCCGCTCGAAGGGGATTTTTGCCGGCCTGACCCTGGAAGGCGCAGTCATCGAGCAGGACGCAGATTCCACCACCGCCATCTACGGCCATGACGTTTCTTTCCGCCGCATCTTAACCGGGCGGGTAGCCTCGCCCGCGTCGGCTGCATCATTCTTGAGCGCCATTGCCGTTGTCGATCAGCGGGCCCGGGCACATGAAGAAAAGGAGCACGCGGAAAACCACCAGAACTAATCACCGCGACTGCTTGCCGCGCAGATGTCCAATTTAATTTTGACGGAGGTGACTTGTCATGAAACTACTACGAATGAGCAGCACCGTAGTTCTCTATCTGATTCTGGGTATCGCGGCTCCAGCCTTCGCGCAGGAGACGACCGAACATCAGGAACAGAAACCAGAGCAGAAAGAAGAAAAGCAGGAAGACCGTACGCAGCCAGACCGCGCGCAGAAAGACGAGCGTGTGCAGAAAAAGGACGAGCAACGTGCCGTGCAAGGCAGAGACGAAAGACGGGAGATGAAGCCGGCTCGCATTCCGGATGACCGTTTCCGCGCCAGCTACGGTCGTCAGCACGTGTTTCACATCAACCGCGTCACCGTGGTCGATGGCGCGCCGCGCTTCGCCTACGGCGGCTATACATTCGTGATGGTTGATGCCTGGCCGGCGGGCTGGTACTACACCGATGATTGCTATATCGACTATGTAGATGGCGAATATTTCCTGTTCGATCTTCTCCATCCCGGCGTCCGCATCGCAATCACCGTAGTGCTCTAACCGGTTCTTTAGGCTTCCCGACCGGGTGCCCCATTTCTCGTGTTCTTGCGAGAAGTGGGGCTTTTGTTGTTTCGAGCCCGTTCTTTCAAAGTGGGCGTTTCCAAACGAGGAACCCCCGAAAATCACTCCCCCACTCCCTTCCGCCATTTAAGATTTCCCCTGCATCTCATTCCTGGACTGATGCCCCTACAATCATTTCCGGACTCTTCGGAAGAGGACAAGATGAAGATGAAGACGAAAACGAACCCGCGTTGGATGTTTCGTGCCCAGGCACAGCTGCTCGTCGTGTCGCTCCTGCTCTCGGTTTCGCTGTCGGCCGAGCCCTTGCCCCTGAAGCGCGCGGTGGAACTGGCGTTGTCTCATGGCACTGCGGCTGGGGTCGCCGAGGCCGATCAGAAGCGTTTCCTCGCCCAGTACCTCGAGGCCCGCAATCAATACATCCCACAGCTCACTGCCGGCGCTGGCCTGGGCTGGTCTGATGGGTTCCCCCTCAGCCTGGAAGGCTCCGCACCCTCGCTATTCAATGTGAGCGCACAGTCCGCCCTTATTAACCCGGCTCTGCGTGACTTCATTCACGCCGCCGGCGCAGATTTCAAGGCCAGCACCCTCCGCACCAAGGACCAGCGTAACCAAATCATTCAAGATGCCGTCTTGAGTTACGCCGAGCTGATCAAATGCCAGCGCCGTCTTGAGCGCCTGCGTGAAGCCGAGGCGGCCGCCCAGAAAATGGAAGCCGCTGTGGCCCAGCGCGTGAAAGAAGGCGTCGACAGCGAAACCGAAGATAAGAAGGCCCGTCTCTCGCTGGCCCGCATTCGTCTGCGCTTTGAGGAAGCCTCCGGCTCCGCCGACGTCCTGCGCGAGCACCTGGCTAAGCTCACCGGGCTTCCGCTAACCTCCATCGAACCCGATCCCGATTCCTTGCCCACGCTCCCGGCAGTCAAGAGTGAAGAAGCGAAGAGGGAAGGGGCCATGCGGGGAGACGCGAACGTTGATGACACAAAGCGGGAGAGCGACCAGGCCAGCCGCGCCCTGGAGTCCAACCCTGGCGTTCAAGCTGCCGTCGAGCATGCGCGCGCAGAGTACCTGCGCGTGAAGGCGGAACGCAAGGCGCTCTGGCCCAGCGTGGATTTCGCTGCGCAATACGCTAACCTCGCCACCTATAACAACTATCAGAAGTTTTATCAGCCTGGAAGCTTCCAGCCTAACAACGCGACGGTAGGCGTCGCCATCCATTTTCCGTTCCTAAATCTCGCCCAGCACGCCCGCGTGCAGGAAGCCGAATCCGAAGCGGTTAAAGCGCAGAAGCAGGCGGAAGCCGAGCGCAACCAGGTTTCCGAAGAGACGCTTCGCCTGCAGCGCTCCGTGGCCCGCATGCAAGCCGCGCGGGATGTCGCCGAACTCGAATCCGAGCTGGCCGATAAAAATGTGGAAGCAGTCCAGACCCGCATGGACGCCGGCACTGCAACCCTCCACGACCTGGACGACGCCCGCTCCCAGGCCAGCGAACGCTCCATCGCCCTGGAAGACGTAATCTTCGAACTCGAGCGCAGCCAGGTCGGCCTGCTCCGCGCCACCGGCGACCTGGAAAGGTGGGCCATGGGACAACCCTAGATTTGTGCAGGCTAGACTTGTATACGACGGGCACTCGCTTCGACATCGCTCAGGGCAGGTTTTATTCGCCAACCCTTCCTACATCCCCGTGACAGTTATCGCGGCTCCTCCCCGCCTCCCGCCCAACGCGCCTTTTCGCCATTCGCTGCATCCAACCCCCTGTTGACTCGAAGCCGATTCCTTTTTCTCCTGCGGGGTCAGTAAGATAGGCAGTACCCGTCATGCGATGAACCTGCAACAATACGTGCGGAATGTGCACGGCAGCCGGGCTGGAATGCTAAAATATAGACACACCACATATGCCTCTAAAAACACTATTTCTGAATCCGCCTTCGTTTGAAAACTTCGACGGAGGCGCTGGCTCCCGTTGGCCCGCCACCCGCGAAATTGAAAGCTTCTGGTATCCGGTGTGGCTGGCTTATCCGGCGGGAATGCTCGAGGGTTCGCGCTTGCTGGACGCGCCTTCGCATCACGTTTCGGGCGAAGAGACTATCAAGATCGCCAAAGAATATGAATTTCTCGTGCTGTTTACCAGCACGCCCGGGTTTCCTGGCGACATCCGGCTGGCCAACGCCATCAAGGCGGCCAATCCCAGGATCAAGATTGCCTTTGTGGGGCCGCACGTGACGGTTCTCCCGGAAAAATCGCTGCGCGATTGTCCGGTGATCGATTTTGTGTGCCGTAAGGAGTTTGATTACGCCGTCACCGACTATGCCAAGGGCAAGCCGCTGGAAGAGATTGCGGGCGCTTCGTTCTTGAAGGACGGCAAGATCGTGCACAATGCGGACGCGCCGCAGGTTCAGAATCTCGATGACCTGCCGCACGTCACCGAGATCTACAAGCGCGACCTCGACATCACCAACTACAACGTTCCGTTCCTGCTGAATCCCTACGTTTCGCTGTACACCACGCGCGGATGCCCGGCGCAATGCACGTTCTGCCTGTGGCCGCAGACGCTGAGCGGGCATCCGTGGCGCAAGCGCTCCACCGATGACGTTGTGGCGGAAATGGCAAAGGCCAAAACCCTTTGGCCGAACGTAAAGGAATTTTTCTTTGACGACGATACCTTCAACATCCAGAAGGCACGCACCATTGAGCTGTGCGCCAAGCTGAAGCCGCTGGGCCTGACGTGGTCCTGTACTTCGCGCGTCACCACCGACTACGAAACATTGAAGGCCATGAAAGAAGCGGGATGCCGGCTGCTCATCGTGGGTTATGAATCCGGCGACCAGCAGATCCTGAAGAACATCAAGAAGGGCGCGACCATCGAGCGGGCGCGCGACTTCACCCGCGATTGCCACAAGCTGGGCCTGGTGATCCATGGCGACTTCATCATGGGCTTGCCGGGCGAAACGCACGAGACCATCAACAATACGATCGCGTTCGCCAAAGAGCTGGACGTGGAGACCATCCAGGTTTCTGTCGCGCACGCCTACCCCGGCACCGAACTTTACGACTACGCGGTGAGTAACGGCTTCATGGTGGGCGACAACAAAATGGTGGACGAGGGCGGACATCAACTGGCCCAGATTCAATATCCGGGGCTGCCTGCCGATGACATCATGTCGGCCGTGCATCGTTTTTATGACGAGTATTATTTCCGTCCCAAGGCTGTGTTCCGCATATTGCGGAAAGCGGCGTTCGACAGTAACGACCGCAAGCGTCTTTACAAAGAAGCCAAGAGCTTTTTGAAGCTGCGGTCCGCGCGCAACAAGATGGTGAAGCAGCACAGCGACGAGGCTGCCGCCGCGCTGGCGGTGAAAGCGTAAAGCGGCAAGTGCCCTCAGGGGCTGAAGCCGTGTTCAATTCCTGGGCGAAGAACCGCGGCGCTCAAAGCGCTGCGCCACCCAAAGTCAGAATCTTCTGGGATGTCTGTTTTGAGTTTCTCGTGACTTTTCGTAAGTATCTGGTCCTGGCGGGAGTTACCGTGTTTGCAGCGGCGGGTGACTCCATGCTCTCCCACGGGATGAAGCAGGCCGGCCGCATTTCCCTCCATCATCCTCTCAGCTTGATTCTGGCTGTCCTCAACCCCTGGGTCGCGATCGGAATTCTGCTCCTGCTGGCTTTCTTCGCCGCCTACATGAACGCGCTTTCCTGGGCCGACCTCACGTACGTTTTGCCCGCCACGTCGCTGGGCTACGTGCTGCTGGCGCTGGTGGCGAGGTTCGCGCTGCACGAACAAGTCAGCCCGCTGCGCTGGTTGGGCATTGCGCTGATCTCGGGAGGCGTAGGCTTCGTGGCGGGAGGGCCTGCGCTTACGTCGCACGGGCATGCGGAACAACCCGAGACAGAGGAGTGTGAGAGCGAGGCGGCGTCGACGGTGCACCAATGAAGAGACGAGTTATTGTCCTGCCGATGTTGTTCCTGAGTGGCATCCTCGGCGCCGCTAACGGAGATACGACCGCTAAGGTACCACCGCGTATTTTCGTGGATGATGGAGCGTGCCCGTTCGAATGCTGCAAATATGGTCAATGGACCGTAGAGAGGCCGACCACGCTGGTGGATCGACCGAACGGAAACCGGGTCGTAGCCAAACTTTCCAAGGCAGACGTTGTCGATGCAATTACAGGCAGGGTCCTCTCAACGCCGATTGCAGTTAGGGCAGATCGGGATATCCCGGAAACACCGATTGAGATTGGCGATATTTTCTACGTTCTGCACTATAACGGGGAGGGATACTGGAAAGTTTGGTTTCGGGGGATAATTACGTATGCCCCCGACTACGGTCGCTCGGACTTTCCTCGCCCAAAGGCTAAATGGTGGGTCAAGGTGAAGGACTCCCGCGGAAACGTCGGCTGGACCCTGGCGCGGGGGAATTTTGCGGGCCAGGATGCTTGCGAATAATGGGGCAGTCTCCGATCACGGCGGGCTCATGAAAGAACTCCACCCTGAAGTCGTAATCTGGTGCGCGACCGTGGCGGTGGCGTCGGCCTCGGTCGTGGGCGACGTGCTCCTGGCTCGCGCCATGAAGCAAGTGGGCGACGTTCACGCGCTTTGGGACCACTCGGGCTTATGGACGGTCGTGACCCGCATTCTGGGTAATTCAAATTTCTTTCTGGGCGTCACGGCGATGGCAGTAGCGTTCTTCAGTCTGCTGTTTGCGCTGTCGTGGGGAGACGTAAGCCTGGTGGCGCCCGCGGCCGCATCGCTAACGTTTATCGGCAACGCTTTCGCAGCGCAGGTATTTCTGCATGAGCGGGTCGACCGGCGGCGCTGGATTGCGGCTGTGCTGGTAGCGGCGGGAGTGGCGCTGCTGGCGGGGTAGGCGGCTAGGTAGAAAAAACGAATGGCGCGGGCCGAAGAAGGCTTTTGCGCCATTTTTGTTTGCTCGTCGGCACTTAGCCAGGCACCAGCGAGAATTTCAGTGCGAGGGTTTGGCCGGGTCGGGGTTGGGAAGATTCTTGGTGAATCTCCGGACGAAAAATTCCTGGAACACGTTTGCAGCTCCGGTGGCGCCAATTCCGATCAGCGCGTTTTCGAAGGTCAGACTCGCGCCATTGCGGTCTGACGCGGGATAGTAGAGATTCGAGATCCCGCCGGCGGCCAGGCTTCCGAGGATGCCTGAGTAGTTTGTCTGCCAGCGTCCATTGTCGCCCTTGCAGATCACGGAGTTGGCCAGGGCATAAAGAACGCGAGAGCGCTTGCTGCCAATCCCTTTGTAGAAGTAACGGGGATCCTGTTTCAGCAGCGTGGGCAGGATGGCGCTTCCGATGAACGTGCCAATCGCACCGTCGGCAAAAGACGCACCGTAGCGTTTGCCATAGCCTTGTGCGCCTTGCCCATATCCGCGGAATCGATCGTCCGCCTGTTGGATTCCGGCAATCGCCCCAGTGATTGCGAAGTTGAAGGGATCGACAGTCGACTTCCACGCCAGCTCGAACTTCTGCCTCGCGCCGAGGGAAACTGGATGGGGGTCGTAGGTGACGTAGAAATTCGGAATCACACCGAGCACGCGCTGTTTCTCTTCATCTTTGATCTGCGCTTCCGCGACTTGCGGCGCCGAGAGAGAGACCTCAACATCGGTGACCGCAGCGGCAACCAGCAATGTAATGGGCTGGAGTATGTAGGTCTGACCTGAACTCAGGATTCCTGAGGAAACCTGGGTCGCGAAGCCTGACGATGTAACCGTGAGTTTGAAGGGGCCGGGGGCGATGTTGGCGAAGGAGAATCGGCCATCGCTGTCGGATAGCTGTTCTTGATCAGGGGATTGCTTCCCATGATCTTCGCGGGCAAGTTTCACCCTGGCTCCGGCGATGACGGCTCCGCTGGCATCCACTACGATTCCGGTGATGTTTCCGGCTGGGCTCTGATCGGGGGCCTCACCGCCGGATGGACTGGACAGGGCGGAATCAGAAACGCGTGCTGGCTGAGAGGGCGTAGCCGGGCTGGTTTGTGGCAGGCTGCTTTGTCCCAGTCCGGATGCGCAACCCCATGCGACAAAGGCCAGAACCATGATTGCAAACCTATGCGGGAGGGCCGTGAACAACGCTCGTTTCTCCTCTTTCGTGGTTCCTGGCGAAATTAGATGAAGTTCTGTCGCGCTGACTCTGACTTGAGGCTGCCCGATCTCTGTGCTTTTTGCAAGGACGAGTCGATCCAGTCTAATTCCAAAGTAAGATGACGAACTTGGCGGGATCGTTGCAAGGCACCCCCAACCTTCGTGTTCTGAGGGGAATTCTGTCCTCGCCGACTGGCCCGGGCGGCAACACGTTAGCGCGCCACGCGGTGGAGAGCTTCTTTGGCGGGGGCGTAGCTGTGGGCCAAGGCCAGGGCGGCGCGAAACTCGACGGCCGCGGCGGGGCGGTCGCCTTGCTTTTCCAGCAACTGTCCGAGGATGTAATGAGCTTTGAACGCGGGGCCTTGCTCAACGGGAGAATGCAGATAGCGGCGCAGGAACCGGATGCCGAGGGGAACGCTGCGGCTGGTGCGGAGGACCATGCTGGCGCCGTCCATGAGCGATTCGGGGCGGTCGAGCGGGCGGGTCTCCATGGTAATGAGGGCCTGCTCCATCTGGTCGAGGTGGTTGGTGTGGCGGTAGAAGATGGCAAGATTGAGCCACGCGTGGGCGCCGCCCTGGCTGGCATCGATGGCGGCGCGGTATTCGCGTTCGGCGAGCGCTTCGTCTTTGGCGCGCTCGGCTAGGCGTCCCGTGACCCAGTGCGCCGTGGCAGGGTCGAGATGGGCGAGGGCTTCGGCCTGTGCGCGGGCTTTATCTTTGCCTCCGCCGACGATGCCGGGAGCTTCGAGATAAAACTCCGCAAGATCGGTGCGGGCGGCTACGTTCGCGGGATCGAGTTCGACGGCGCGCTCGAATTCGGTGCGGACTTTTTTCGCGAGGCCGGCGGCGGTAAGGAATCCGCCGCGGTCGGCTTTTTCGCCGTAGATGCGGCCCAGCCAGAGGTGATAAAGCGCGTTGCCGGGATCGAGACTGACGGCTCGCTCGCAGGCGGCGATGCCACGGTCCCATTCGTCGAGCATGAAGTAGGCGCGGCAGAGCAGATTTTGAGAGGTCGCATCGTCAGGAGAATTGGTCAGTTTCTGTTGCAAGGTTTGGATGGCCTCGTCGACGTGGCCGGAGCTGAGCAGATCGGCAGGCGAGTCAGCGCGGGCGACGACGGAGAACGCGAGGGCGAAGAGGACCCCGCAGAGCACTCGGCAGAATACCCTTCGAGGGCTTTGCTGGCGCTGAGGGGCAAGGGGTCCTTCGCTTCGCTCAGGATGACAGGACAGCGAGATGTGCGAGAGATGATCGAGCAATGAAATTTGCGAGGGTATAATCAGAGTTTTCTTAAGGCACTACCTTTACCGAGGCGCCGTCAGACAAGGGCCTGGAGCCGTCCGCGGTCAGGGCCACGACGGCGTTTTCGGAAAGCCCGGAGGTAATTTCGACGCGGGTGAGATTTTGCAGCGAGATTTCGACCTCGCGGCGACGCAAGCGGCCGTCCACGACTTCGTAGACATAGGGCTTGGAATCGTCAATGCGGAGAGCTTCGCGTTGCAGCGTGAGTGCTCCGCTGTGCTCGGCGGTGATGATGTTGACGCCGACGTTGACGTTGGGGAGAAGGCGTAGGTCGCGATTGTCGAGCAGGCAGAGGGCTTCGCCGACATTGCGCGAGACGCGCAGTTTGACGGTCGAGGGAATGGTCGAGAGCAAGCCGTTCCAGATGCGTCCCGGTAGGGCGTCCCAGGTGACTTCGACTTTCTGTTGCGGGGCGAGGCGACCTACGTCCGGCTCGTCGATGAAGATGCGCACCTGCACGCGGGAGAGATCGGCCTCTTGCAGCAGAAGCTCGCCGGCCTGCACATACGCGCCTTGTTTGACCGGCAGGGAATAGACGATGCCGTCAAACGGGGCACGCACGCTGGATTTGCCGAGCGCGTCTTCGGCGGCTGCGTAGGCGGCCTCGGCTTCGGAACTCTGCGCGTGCACCTTGGCGATTTCGGGCGGCGAGTAACGATCTTTCTGCTTTTGTTCGAGTAATGTGACGTCCGCCTGGGAGCGTCGCAGGCGGTCTTCGGCCTGCTTGACTTCGCCGGGGGCGGCTGCCCCTTCTAGCTGCAGGCGATTGAAAGAGTCCAGGCTGCGCTGGGCGGCGTCGCGCTCGCTGCGGGCTTTGACTAGGAGTGCATCCAGCGTGAGGACCTCTTCGTGGGTGCCTCCCGTGGTGACGTCAGTCTGATCGGAGTTGGCAGTCGTGATCTGGGCCTGCGCGCGCGCGGCCTGGCTGCGGATATCGGCGTCGTCCAGCTGAAGAAGCAGTTGTCCCTTGCGCACGTGGTCGCCTTCCTTGACCAGCAGGCGCTTGACGACGGTAGCGACGGGAGCGTGCGCTTCGAAATTCTCGATAGGCTCAATTTTGCCGTTGGTAGAGACTAAGCTGCGGATGGGGCCGCGCTCCACAGTGGCGACGTGCACCGCCAGCGGCGCACGCCGGGAGAAGATGGGAATGAGGACGACAGCGGCGATCACTCCGGCAGCAAGCCACGTGGCGCGGCGGCGCGAGTGCGGCCGTCCGTTCGAATTGTTGTTGTTCGACGCCAACCTGTTTTCTTTTCAGGGTTCTGCAGCAACAACTGCAAGTAGTAATCTACCACCGCAGCGGTACCAGGATGAAACGCGGATGCCTCTCGCACGGTACTTATTTAGATGCCGATAGGAAGCTCCGGGCCGCATGAATGGTTGAGTTTTTGACAACGTTCCACCCTTCGACTTCGCTCAGGGCAGGCTTTCTCGCAAAGGGCGCGAGAAATGGGGCACCCGCACACTCTGTGCGGCACCCATTACAATGGGCGCATGACCAAGCCACGCTATACGCGCGAGCATGCCGCTGCCGGGTTGGATGCCAAGTTTCCGGAGATTGAGACCTGGCCGAACCAGTTTCCGGGATATGAAATTGTGATCGACGATCCGGAGTTTACGTCGGTGTGTCCGAAGACCGGGTTGCCGGATTTTGGCGTTATCACGCTGCGTTATCAGCCTGATAAATTGTGTCTGGAACTGAAATCGTACAAAGAATATCTGCACTCGTACCGCAATCTGGGAATTTTTCAGGAAAACATCGTCAACCGCGTACTGGAGGATGTGGTGCGTTGGGCGCGGCCGGTGTGGGCGGAAGTGAAAGGCGATTTTCGCCCGCGGGGAGGGATTTCGACGACGGTAGTGGCGAGGTGGCCGCGGACGAAGGCGCGGAAGGCGTGATGGTCTTGAAAAGTGAGGGCCGAGCAGTTAACGGGATGCGGCTGCGCGGCGCGTGCGCTCAACAGGCTCGATGAGTTCGATTTCGCCGCCTTGCTCGGCCATTACGCGGCTGACTTCGTAGGCTCCCTGCAAGTTGAGCCAGAACTGCTCGGTGGTTCCGAAGAAGCGAGACAAGCGAATGGCGGTATCGGCGCTGATGCCGCGGCGCTCCAGAACGATGTCGTTGACGCGGGGAGCGGGGACGCGAAGCCGCTTCGCCAATTCGTAAGCGGACATGTGCAGGGGCTTGAGAAATTCTTCCCGCAAGATTTCGCCGGGGTGAACTTTCCAGTGCGGGGCGCCTTTTCTTGGAATGTTTTCGTGTCCCATAGGGTCACCTCATTTGTTTTTGACTACGCTGACGCCTGCTAGTGGCAGTCCGTGATTTCGACTTCAAGCGCATCGTGGTTACGCCACACGAAGCAGGTTCTGTATTGGTCGTTGATGCGGATACTGTGCTGCCCCTGGCGGTCTCCGCGCAGCTTTTCCAAGCGGTTGCCGGGCGGGCATTTCAAATCGTCCAGGGCCGTGGCTCCGTCCAGCATCGCCAGTTTCCGTTTCGTTACGCGCGCCGGCGGAGCCCCGCGCGTCTTTCCGGTTTTCCAGATTTCCGCCGTCCGCTGGTTGGCGAAAGTCTTGATCACTGCGCGGATAATAACGCAGTTCGTTAATAATGTCAATCGTTATTAAGGGCGGGTAGTCGGCCTCCGTGCTATATTCGCTGGCCTGTGGCTGCGACGAAGCTCCATCCTCGCACAGCGCTGATTCTGCTGACGGCGCTCAACCTGCTCAACTATATCGACCGCTCCGTGCTGAATGCGGTGCAGCCGCTGGTGCAGGATGAATTTCATCTGACCAAGACACAAGTGGGATACCTGACCAGCGCGTTCCTGATTTTTTACATGTTTGCGGCGCCGTTTGTAGGGCCGCTGGCGGACCGCTACTCGCGCAAGCTGATCATCGTGCTGGGCGCGATTTTCTGGAGCGGGCTCACGCTGCTCACCGCGGTGACGCATACTTATGCCGAGTTGTTGGTGCGGCACACGCTGGTCGGGATCGGCGAAGCGACGTTCGTGACCATAGCTCCCACTTTCGTGGCCGATCTTTTTTCGGAAGAACGACGCGGCCGGATTCTGGGTGTCTTTTATCTGGCGATTCCGGTGGGCTCGGCTGCGGGCTATCTGCTGGGCGGACATCTGGCTCCTGAGCACGGCTGGCGGTTTCCGTTTTACATTGCGGCTGCACCGGGGTTTTTGCTGGCGCTGGCAGTTTTGTTTTTGAAGGAGCCGGAGCGGGGACAATTTGATTCGCTGCAGGAGACGCCGGAGCGGGGGACGCTGTTTGGGTTGGCGCGCAATCCGGCGTTCCTGACTGCGACACTGGGCATGGCGGCGATGACTTTTTCTCTGGGCGGCATTCAGGTCTGGATGCCGCAGTTTCTCTACAGCGAGCGGCACTACACGCTGGAGGCGGCCAACTTTACCTTTGGGATCATCATTGTGGTGGATGGAATTCTGGCATCACTGGCGGGCGGGTGGCTCGGCGACTATCTGCTGCGGCGGATGAAGAGTTCGTACTATTTGATTTCGGCGGCCAGCATGGCGCTGGGCGTGCCGGCCATGATCGTCGCGCTCTTTGTGAAGGGACGCGTGATGGTTCCGGCGATTGCGGTCGCGGCGTTTTTTCTGCTGCTGAATACGTCGCCTTTGAACGCTGCGGTCATCAACTCGGTGGGCGCGCATATTCGGGCCACGGCGCTGGCCGTGAATATTTTCATTATTCACATTCTCGGCGACGTGCCTTCGCCGACCATGATGGGATGGGTCGCCGACCGGCGCTCGCTGCAGGCGGCTTTCGTGCTGCCGGTGATCGCCATGGTGATTTCTTCTGTCATACTGTTTTACGGGATGAAGTTTGCTCCGGCGGTGCGGGTCGACCGGCAGGCCGAGTGATGGTGGCCGGGAAGAGCTTTTGACCGCCGAGATCGCAAAGGAAGCCGCGGAGGACGCTGAGAAGGGCTGCGGTTGCGAAACCCGCTCCACCACTAAGAACACGAAGGAGATCTTAACCACTAGCTGGATGCATTACGTTCACTGGATTGCGGGTACGATTCTGGCGTTGGCCTGGTTGTCTCGCATTGTCGAAGCCGCGATCGGGATGCCCAGCGTGGCCGACATCTCTCGGGAGGAGTGGGATCGCAATCCAGTTACGTCCTCGGGAAATCCTAGGGTTTCCATCATTGTGCCGGCACGGAATGAAGAAGAGACTATCGAACAGTCGCTTCGCACGCTCCTTGCCTTAGACTACGACAACTACGAAGTGATTGCCGTCAACGACCGGTCGACGGACCGGACGGGCGAGATCATGGAACGGGTCGCGGCAAATAGTCAGTCGGAAAATCCACAACATCAACACCCCCACCCTGTCCCTCCAAAAGACGGAGGGACAAGGATGGGGCACCCGACGCCTACTTCGCGGTTGCGTGTGGTTCATCATCGCGAACTTCCTGAAGGCTGGCTGGGGAAGACTCACGCCATGTGGACTGCGACGAACCTGGCTTCGGGCGATTGGCTGCTCTTCACCGACGCGGATGTGCTGTTCAAGCCGGAGTCTTTGCGGTGCGCGCTGGCTTATGCGCAGGCCGAGAAGGCGGACCATGTGGTGTTGTTTCCGCGCATAATTATGAAACGACCGGGCGAGTACATGATGATCGCGTTTTTTCAGACCATGTTTGTGTTTGGGCACCGGCCGTGGAAGGTGGCCGATCCGAAGGCGCGCGATCACATGGGCGTGGGGGCGTTCAACCTGGTGCGGCGCAGCGTGTATGAAGCGGTGGGCACCTACGAACGTCTGCGCATGGAAGTAGTGGACGATATGAAGTTGGGCAAGGTGGTGAAGAATGGCGGGTTCGCGCAGCGCAATGTGTTCGGCGCGGATCTGATTTCCATCCGCTGGGCGACGGGCGCGATGGGCGTGATCGATAACCTGACCAAGAATTTTTTTGCGGTGCTTTCGTTTCAGTGGTGGCGGGCACTGATCTCGGCCGGCGGGCTGGTGTTTCTCAACCTGGGGCCGTTTCTAGGCGTGTGGCTGGCTCACGGGTGGGCGCGGGTGCCTTATGGCGTAGCGTTGTTGTCGATGTTTTTCATTTATCTGGGGATGTCTTGGCGATCGGCTGTACCTTCGTATTATTTCTTTTTGCATCCAGTGAGCACAGTGCTGTTCACCTATACGCTGCTAAGGTCGATGGTGCTTACGCTGTGGAATGATGGGATTGAATGGCGGGGCACGAAGTATCCGCTGGAGGAGCTGAGGAAGGGGATGGTGTGAGGGAACCCCGGAGCTGAGGCCGCATTCCGGAAGGGCTCCAGCGTTTCTGACAGGCCCCGCCGGGCTTCGCCCTGGCGGGGACAGCCGAGGCGGATGTCGCCACGTGAGCCTTGCTTTAATCGGGCGGGTCGGAGCCTTCGGCGTCGGTCTGGGTTTCTCTGCCGTAGGTTGCGGTGTCGGAGGGTCTGGGTTTTATCTTTCTTGGCCTCTTGGAGGGGCGCATGCGTCCGGGGCTGTAGTGGCCGCGCTGCTCCACGTCATAATTCTTGGGTAACGGGGGGATCAAGGTAGATCCTCCGGTGAGCTGTCCGACGCGGCTCAGGATGATTTCGGCGCGTCCGCCGTAGAGTTTGACTGCGCCGTGAATCTCGATCAAGTGTCCCGCGAGGCGGCGCACGTCGCCGACATCTTTCAGGTCGGAAGGGAAGACGACGACGGAGAAGGGGCAGGCCATCTGCTGCTCGCAGAAGTCCACGTGGTGAACGCCCTTGCTTCCCGCTTTCACGCGCAGGACTTTGCCGGTAACGCATTTAACTTCGCCCACGTGGTGGGAGGCTTCCTGGATCGAAATGCAATCGGAGGCGGCGAGTGGGGTCGTGGATAGAGAGAGCACAAAGAGAGCCAGCGTTGAGAACAGTTGGCTGCGGAGATAACGCGCGGCCGGGCTTCGGCCAGGCCGGACAGTCGGGGCGGCTGTCTCTACGTGGGTGGGCGAGGGGGATCGAGGATTGCGCATTAGTTGATTCTAAGAGCGGGGACGTGTAGCGGCTGCGCGTTGAGGAGAAATATGTTAGCGTTTTCCCGGAATGAAACGGCTTGGATCCGCAACGAATCTTGGCCAACACAAAAGGCCGGACGTGGTCCGGCCCTCCGGCTTGCTTACGACAATTCTTGACGGCTATTTGAACGACTTTACGGCTGCGGCTTCGTCATCTTTCACGTCGAAGACGGTGTAAAGTTTGGTGATCTGGAGCAGGTCGTTGACCTTCTTGGTGAGGTTGAGCAACTTCAGCTCGCCCGCCTGGTTCTTGGTGGTGGTGAAGGCGCTGACCAGCTCGCCGATGCCGGAGCTGTCAATGTAGTTGACTTCGGCCAGGTTCAGAAGAATCTTTTTCTGTCCTTTAGCCAGCAACTCGCGCACGGTGTCGCGCAAGGTGACGCTGCCTTCGCCCAAGGTGATGCGGCCGCTGCAGTCCATAATTGTGACGCCATCCACCTGCCGGGTACTGATCTTCATGCTCACTGGGAAGCCTCCTTGCCGCCCGCGGATGGACCGTGGACGTGCTTGATCATTTTGAGTTCGGTGCCCGTTTGAGACGGGCGAATTTCTACGACATCCATAAACGAGCGCATAAGAAAGATACCGCGCCCGGACGTTTTCAACAGATTTTCCGGGGCCAGAGGATTGGGAATCCGGCCCAGATCCATGCCCGAGCCCTGGTCGCAAATGGTGATGACCAGATTCTCCGGGGTGCGCTCGAAGGACAAAAAAACCTTCTTGTCCGGAGCATAGGCGTTGCCATGCAGAACGGCGTTGACGGCGGCCTCGCGTACGGCCATGGAAATCTGCATGACTTCATCCTCGGCAAAGCCCAATTCCGTGGCAATCAGGGTAGCCTTTTCTTCGGCGCTGTCGACCGTTTGCAGCGTGGAATCCAGCGTGTATGAGACCCTCTGCTCGGTCATGCCCATAGATGAAGGAAGGATCGGGATCCGGCCAGGCGCCCGCTGATTGATTCCGCTGCGCCGTCAGGTCCTCGCCGGAGGCCCTTTTCCAGGGAATGCGGTAGTTTGCCTGTCGGACGGGGAATTGTCAACGCGGACGGGGGGATTTGGTGGTGGCGCAATTTGAATCCCTCTGCGCTCTCTGCGCTTTTCCTTTGCGAACTCTGCGGTTAGAGGGTCTTGCTCTTGGGCAAATCATAAAGCCTTTAACCGCCGGAATCGCAAAGAAAGTCCGCAAAGGGCGCAGAGAAATTCAAATTGAGCCACTGCCCGGGGATTTGGCGGGTTTAGCGGCAGGAACCCGACTCAACCACGAGGGACACTAAGGAACTCGAAGCAAACCAGCAACCTGCGTCCTGCTAAAGTTATAACGTCATGCTGCTGCGGAAACTGAAGCGGGCTCTTAAGATTGCGGTGTTGGGTTTGGCCGGGCTCGCGGCCGTGGTTTATGGTCTGGATGATGCGGTCTTTCGGATTCGCGTCGCGGCCAATTGGAATCCTTACGGGTCGGTGACCGTCCAGCCTTATTACGCGGTGGCGCAGAAGAGCGGCAAGACGCAGTTTATTTTTCAGGAGCCGCAGCCGCAAACTTGCATTCACGCCTTGCTGCCGCACGCGAGCTACAGCACGTGCTGGTATTTGAGCCGGCATCCGGAGCCGCGGACGGATATTTAGCCGCATCTTGGGGCATGTTAAAGTTGATGACTCCGAGCTAAGTTTGATGGGGGAACTCATGTCGGCCAACCACGAACAAACCTATTCTCCGGCGCACGTGGCAGGGAAATACATGCTTGCGATTGCGGTTTGCGCATTGGTTGTCGGGGCGGTCTGGCCGGCGGCCGCTTCGAAGCAAGGGATTTCTGACCCAAGGCTGGAAAAGGCGTACCGCTTTCAGCGGGGCGGGTGGACGTATGTCCACCTGGAAGGGACGCCGTCGGAGATTGGGTTCCAGCATGGATCTCTTCTGGCGTCCGAGATTGCGGATGCGTTTGCGGCCATCCAGCTTTTCGATACTCACGCCACGCAGCGCGACTGGGAATTCTTCCGCACCACGGCGCGCGACATGCTCTGGCCGCACATTGATCCGGAGTATCAGCAGGAACTGCAGGGCATTGCCGACGGCGTGAAATCGCAGGGCGTGAACCTGGACGTGTACGACATTGTGGCGCTGAATGCCTTCGAGGAAGTCCCCGACTACTACGTACCGTGGCTGAACAAGAAGAACAAGAAGGCGGTGAACAAGTCGGGGAAGTCGCCGAAGCTGGTTGCGCCGGGAAACTGCAGCGCGTTTATTGCGACCGGGAGTTACACGAAAGATCATCAGATCGTGATCGCGCACAATAACTGGACCAGTTACCTGGCAGGCGAGCGCTGGGTTGTCATTTTCGATATCGTTCCGGAATACGGCAGCCGCATTCTGATGGACGGATTTCCGGGCGTCATCACCAGCGATGACGATTTCGGCGTGAACGCGGACGGCATTTTGATCACGGAAACGACGATCACGCAGTTCGAAGGCTGGGATCCGAATGGCAAGCCGGAGTTCATGCGCTCCCGCAAGGCGCTGCAGTATGCCAAGAGCATTAATGATTACGTGCGCATTATCAAAGAAGGTAACAATGGCGGGTATGCCAACGACTGGCTCATCGGCGACCGCAAGACGGGTGAGATTGCCTATCTCGAACTTGGACTGAAGAACACTCCGCTGTGGCGCACGAAAGACGGATATTTTGTGAGTTCGAATTTTGCCCGCGATCCCAAGCTGATCCGCCAGGAGACCGCGGGCTTCGATGTGAATGATGGTTCGTCGTCGGCGAATGCGCGGCATGCGCGCTGGGAAGAATTGATGCTGCAGTCGAAGGGCAAAATTGATGTGGAGATGGCCGAGCAGTTCTTGTCGGATCACTTTGACAGCTTCGACAAAGTGGGTGGGAGCACGGTGAAGAACCAGCCCAACGAACGCTCGCTGTGCGGCCATGTCGAGGTCTCGCCGCGCGGCGTGAAGGAGTGGGAGTGGGCCCCGTACAATCCCGGCGGCGCGGTGCAGGGCAAGGCCACCGACAGCAAGATGGCGGCGAAGATGAGTTTCGCGGCGCGGGCAGGGCATCCCTGTGGAGCGGATTTTCTTGCGACGGATTTTCTGGAGAAGCATCCAGAATATGCGTGGCAGAAACCGCTGCTGCACGATATGAAGGCGGGGCCGTGGACGGTATTTACGGCGGGGCAGAAGAACGCGGAGTAGCTAGTGGACGGGGGCGTAGGGAAGAATTCTGCGGGGCTTCGCCCACGCGGGACAGCCGAGGCGGCTGTCGCCACATAAGCATAGGCGGGACGGGCAAGAGTGCGCGTCCCCACACGAGCATGGGAGGAACAATGAAGGAAACGCCGCAGCAATATACGCAGAGGGTGGTTGGATACATGGAAGGGAAAGAGCCGTTGGCGGTGCAGGCGGCGACGGCGAAGAAGCTGGAGCGGCTGATCAAAGGCGTGCCGACGAGCAAATTGCGGAAGCGTCCGGTGGCTGACAAGTGGTCGGTAGGCGAGATTCTGGCGCACCTTGCTGAAGCGGAGATTGTCGGCGGTTTCCGCATGCGGCTGATTCTGGGTGCGCCGGGGACTGCGATCGCGGCCTTTGATCAGGATGCGTGGGTGATCAGCGGACATTATGCGAAGCGCGATCCGCGGAAGTCGGTGGAGCAGTTTCGGGCGGTGCGCGAGGCGAATCTTGCGCTGCTGAAATCCCTGACGCCGGAGCAGTGGAAACACTACGGTATGCACTCCGAGCGCGGGCAGGAATCGATTGAGCATATCGTGCGCATGTTCGCGGGGCATGATCTGAATCATTTGCGGCAGATTGAGGCGATTCTGGGAAAGTGAAGAGGGCGGCTCTTCAACTGCGAGGCAGGAGCTGAATCTAAGGACTCCGCGGGGCTTGGCCCACGCGGGACAGCTGAGGCGGCTGTCGCTACAGTACCGTCACCAAAAAGGGAAAACTAAGGTTGCGAACCCAAAGGTCTTGGCCCGTGTCCACACTGCCGAGAGATGCTTCGGCAGAACGTTCAAAGTCAGGGTATACTGGAGTTACTTAACCTCGAAGACACTTCACTAATAGTTTGCGCCTTCGCGATTGAGAGATCGAGAGGCGTATTTCTTGGATTTGTTAAAGCTGGACTCGCGCGAGATCCCGAACCATTCATTTCATACCTCACGCTCTGCTTCACTTTGCATCCCGGCGGTACACGACTATTCATGCCAAAGATGTGCATTTTGAGGAAGGTCGTAACGTTGCTCTCGGTGGCAACGCTAGCTGCGGCCGTCTTGTGGCGTTCCTCGCCGGACTACCGCGTGGCGGTGGGAATCATCGTTTCTCTGGGCGCGATTGTGTTGGCGGCCCTGGCTCTTTCCGCTCACAAGGTGGTGATGGGATTGCTTTTCCTGGTGGTTCTGGGGGTGTTCACGCCATTCCGGAGCGGCCAGTTCTCCACCGCTCTGGTTTCCACGCTCGACATGGCGACTTTGGCGCTGTTCGCGGTTTCGCCTCTCGTATTTGGAAAATCCGGCACATCGTAGGCGCAATTGCTCCCTAGGGAGTGTTGTGGCAGCTGGTACGGTTCGTCCACTAACCCGAATCACAGGAGTTCACTATGTCCGGAATCAACGGCGACAAATCCAGATTTAACCGGGAGCGGAAGCAGAAGATCGCCAAGCGAAACCGCAATCGAGAACTCTTGAAGAGCCTGGGAGCGCCCAAGCCCGTGGCGCCAGCCGGATCGAGGACCAAGGCGGTGGCGGAATGACAACCTCATTGCTTGCGGCTTCGCTTTTGGACCCGGTAGCCAATGTGCTCAAAAAGAAGCGGGTTCTTCTGGTGGACGCATCGCCGGCAACCCGCGATCTGCGCGCCGAAACCATGCGAAAGTTGGGCGTGGATGTGGACTGCGCCGCGGACATCAGCGAAGCACGTTCGTGGTGGCGGGCGTCTCTCTATAATCTGGTTTTGATGAACGTGGAGAACGACCTGGGCCATCGCGACAGGTTTTGTGAAGACGTTCGCAACGCTACGCCGCCCCAGTCGCTTGCCTTTCTGGTCGGCGGACCGGATTTTTTGGCCCATCTGCCCGTCGCAGACGACGAACCGTCCGTACGCAGGAATGGGGATTACACCAACACTGGCGACGTGAAGGCTGCCATGGCGGCAAACATTTCTGGCGACCTGGGGCAACGCTGGGGAATCCTGGAAGCTTCGCGACGGATTTCCGCCGTGCGTTCGCTGTCTCATGCGCGAACCAAGGCGAGACAAGACAGGCCGGCGCCGCCGCGCGATTCTGAAATACGGTTGTCGAAGCGGCCCAACGAACCGCGCACCCTGGATCAACTGCTTAGAGAGGAAATGCAATGAAGAATCTTTATGTTGGCAATCTACCCCACAGCACAACCGAGGCGGAGCTGCGCACGCTGTTTGAGACCCACGGAGCAGTGGAAAAAGTAAGCGTCGTCACCGACCGGGAAACCGGCCGGGCGCGCGGTTTCGGGTTTGTGGAAATGACCAACGCGGGCGAAGCCGAGAAGGCTATCGCGGCGTTGAACGGAACGCAGCTGGGGGGACGCGCCTTGACCATCAACGAGGCGAAGCCGAAGACCGACCGGCCCAAGAGCGGCGGAGGACAGCGGTTTGGCGGCGGCGGTGGCGGGGGACGAGGACGCGATGACTACCAGGGCCACGCCCGGCAGCCGAGAGAGCCGCGCTGGTAGGTTTTTGCGCTGGCCTTTCGGGGCTGGGACAGGAAATTCGTCTGGCGGCGCAGTTCGCCGGGCACGATGAGAAACTATCGAGATTGGGAGACCAGGTATGCCACGAGGCCGATCGACATTTACCAAGCGTCAGAAGGAACAAACGCGGCAGCAGAAACAGCGGGACAAAGCCGAGCGCCGGGTCCAGCGCAAGCAAGAGAAGCCGGAAGGCAGCGTCGATGAGATGGACGAGTTGCAGGAGCACGCCAGGGCGCAGGCGGCGCTGTTCAATGTTGGCGTGGAAGAGCCAACCGAAGAACCCGCCGCTGACAGAGGCAACGGGGTTGAGCGCTAGGTTGAGCGCTAGGCGGCCGGAAAACTAAGCATCGCAACTGCGCCCCTCGGCGCCTGCCGCCGCTCGCAGTGAGATGCTCTTATCGCAGCGCTAAAAGTTTTGCGCCGCCCAAAAGCGCCCCTCATCAGGATTTCTTCTTGGTGGGCTTGGGCCGCAGCGTCCTGGCGTACTCGTAGCTCACGTCCAGATATTTCTGCAGTTCTTTCGTGTTGCGCAGCAACGCCTCAGGAACCGCTACGTATTCTTTCATTACCGTCCCGTAAGACTCAAACAGAGTTGTCTTGTATTTCTTCAGAAATTCTTCCCGCTTGTCTTCAGGGAGCCGGATCGCCAGACGCGATTGATGTAGAAGCGTGAACATATTGCCGTTCAGGGACGTGTAGGGATTGGCGTCGCCCTTGCGCTCGATCTTGGGATTGGTGGCGACGAGGCGATCATAGAGCTCTTCTATAGGAGATTTGACGGAGGTTTTCTTCGCTGTGGCCACGGCTTTCCTCAATGGGAGAATTGAGAGTCGAAGGGCACGAGGATACACCATCCGCGGCGGGAAGATTGTCAAAATCCCCGCTCTGTTTCTCCAAAGGACGGAGAAACTAAGGACGGGGCACACTTCGGAAAGTGCACGCAGGTCCGAGGTCAAAGCAAAGTCAAAGGCGGGCGGGCAAGCGTGCCCGCCCCACACATTCGTTACACGAAGACTTCGCCGGGCAACGCGGTTAGGGTGCGGCTAGCCAGGGTGTTCTGGATCACTGGTTTCGGGCGCTCTTCGCCGGATGCGTCGATCTGTTTGCGTTCGATGCGCAGCTTCAGGGTGCGCTCGATGTCGCGCAGTTGCAGGATCTCTGCGGCGGCGACCAGCGTGGTGGCGTGGCCTTGGGATCCCATCCGGCCGGTGCGGCCGACGCGGTGAATGAAGTCCTCTGCCATCTTTGGCAGGTCGTAGTTGATGACGTGCGCGACGTCATCGCAGTGCAAGCCGCGCGACGCTATGTCGGTAGCGACGAGGATCTGGTGACGGCCATCCTGGAATCCGCTCAAAGCTCCGTTGCGTTGCGACTGCGAGCGGCCGCCGTGAATGAGACCAGCAGAGAAACCTTCCCGCGCCAGCGTCTTCGCCAGCCGTTCCGCGCCGCGCTTGGTGCGGGCGAAGATCAGGGTCTGGCCGGTTTTCGTGTACAGCAATTGCCTCAGCACGTCGAGCTTTTCGCCGGGGCGCACTTCGTAGGCCGTCAGCTGAACGCTTTCGGCCGGCTTAAGCACCGAGCCCAGAGCCGCGCGCACGGGCTCATGCGTATATTCATGCACCAGCCGGGCAACCGAGTGTTCCATAGTGGCCGAGAAACATAGGGTCTGCCGGCGAGTCGGCAATGCGGAAACAATGCGCTGGATGGCTGGCAGAAAGCCCATGTCGAGCATGCGGTCGGCTTCGTCGAGCACCAGCATCTTGATGTGGCGCACGTCAGCCAGTCGCCGATCCATCAGATCCTGTAGCCGGCCTGGAGTGGCGATGACCAGCCCGGTTCCCGCGCGCAGGCCGTCGATCTGGGCCTTTTCCGATACGCCGCCGATTACCAGCGCCGCCCGGGGCAGGGCTTTGTCGCGGATGTTTTCGTAGGCCTCATGGACTTGCATGGCCAGTTCGCGCGTGGGCAATAAGACCAGCACGCTGGCGTTCCGCGAGGGTTCGCGCCGCAGCAATTCGATGGCTGGAATCAGAAAAGCGAGGGTTTTGCCGGTGCCGGTTTGAGCGGTGCCGATTACGTCTTTGCCTTCAAGGGCTGGAGGAATGGCGCATTCCTGGATGGGGGTTAAGGTGGTGAATTGAGCTGCCGCCAGCTTTTGCTGCAAGGCAGAAGACAAGGGCAGTTCGGTGAATGTAGTCATTAAAGTTTTGTTCTTTCTGGAGGGGCCTGTTGTCACACACACTCAGACACACGTCTGTAGTTTTCATGCCGCTCGCATTTTAGATTGGCGCTGAAATAGACGGCAGGCAGGAAAAGCGGAGATGAATCTGATCCAAGCAGGCTAACGCGAAGCTAGCCCAAGGACCACCGCGTGACGAGCAAACCGCAGTAAAAGCGTCAACGACAGTATAGCAGATAAGGGGCTGAATTTACATCCAGTACGCGTTGGCGAACTCCGAGTGCCGAACCTAACGTAACACTACCGACAATTTGTTTCACGGAACCAGTTGCTCCGAATATTTGTAGGTCTCCATCCCCGAAATTCTCTTTCTGGTAGATGCGGCTGCAGTTGATGCGCAAAAGCCGGGATAGCGACCCCAAGAACAAATCTCAATCACGTTTTTCCGTTATTCCAATTTGTAGGGCCGCACCTCTTCTTTGTTTTGTTGTAACTCAGAGCCGAAACCGCGGCCGAGATGGTCACGAGGCTGCATCACAACAGTCCAGTCAGCGGAGAAAAACAATGCGACATAACATTTCGATCAGGCTACTTGTTCTGATGGCTGTTGCGATGCTCGCGCTTTCTGGGATGCTGCGGGCGCAGAGCGCCACCGAGGGCGCCGTCAGCGGCACCGTCGCGGATGCGTCCAATGCGGTTGTGGCCGACACCACGGTCACGCTGAAAAGCTTGGATAAGGGCTATTCGCGCCAAACCACCACGAATGCGCAGGGCATTTACCAGTTCCCACTGACCGATCCGGGCAACTACGAAGTCGTAGTCGCTGCCACCGGCTTCAAGCAGTTTGCCGGTAAGGCCTCGGTGAACGTAGGTCAGGTAACGGTCGTGAATGTGAAGCTGGAAGTGGGCGCGGCCGGCACCACGGTTGAGGTCTCCGCCGCGCCGCCGCTGCTGGATACCCAGGCGGCGGATATGTCCACCTCCTTCGACCGCAACCTGGTCGAGAACCTGCCCAATGGCGGCAACGACTTGACGGCGGTAGCCTACACCGCGCCTGGAGTGGTCATGAACAGCGGCGGCATGTACGGCAACTTTACCGCCAACGGCCTGCCCGCGACCTCGAACGTATTTACCGTGGACGGCGAGAATCAGATGGATCCGTTCCTCAATCTGAATAACTCGGGCCCCACCAACCTGATGCTGGGCAAGAACAGCATTGACGAAGCCACGGTCATCACCAACGCCTACTCCGGCCAATACGGACAACAGGCGGGGGCCCAGGTCAGCATGGTCAGCAAGGGGGGCACGAACAATTACCACGGTAACGTGCAGTACCAGTGGACCGGGCGGCTGCTGGATGCAAACGACTGGTTCAACACTTTCTTTCAGCCGGCACAGCCTCGTCCTTTTGCCAACAACAACCAGTGGGCGGCCTCCTTTGGCGGGCCAATCAAGAAAGACAAAACGTTCTTCTTTATCGACACCGAGGGGATTCGTTACATCGTGCCTTCGACGACAACCGTGTATACGCCGACCACAGCTTTCCTGAACGACACGATGAACATCGGCCTGCCGGGCGCCAGCGCGTCTGCCAACACGATCGCCACGTACAAGAAGGCGGCTGGGATTTGGGAGGCTGCGCCCGGCTTCGGCAATGGCACTGCGCTCCCTGGAACCTGCGGGGATCCGCTTACCGGAGGAACGATCGACGGCGGGCCGACGGCGACGGCAGCAGGGAGCTGCATTCAGTCCTACAGTGCGAGCCCTGCATTGCCCGCGAAAGAGACGCTGCTGATCGGCCGCTTCGACCAGAATTTCGGAGTCAAGGACCGCCTGTTCTTCCGTTTTGATATTGATACGGGAACCCAGGCCACTTACGCCGACCCGATCGATTCCAAGGCTTTTTCAGCCGCAAGCTACCAGCCGGAATACAACAACAGCTTGAACTGGTCGCACACCTTTAACGGCACGGCGACCAACCAGTTCATCGCGGCCATCAGCTACTACCGCGCAATTTTCGTGGAGAACACGAGCGCGGCCACGTCGCCGTTTCCCTACGCCATGTACCTGGGGACGACCGTGGGCGTTTCAAGTCCGTTTGGGCTGCCTTCGGCGACTGGTTTAAACGCCCTCAACTACGCTTTCCCGTCGGGGCGGAATGTGACGCAGTGGCAATTGGTGGATGATTTTGCCAAGACCATGGGACGCCACAGCGTGAAGGCGGGCGTCAACTTCCGGCGGTACGACCTTACCAACTACGACGCTTCCCAATTGACGACCCCGCTGGTCTATGCCGGGCTCAACGATTTCTTCACGGGCAATGCGTCGATCTACGCGCAGAACAACCCGCTGCATCCCACGGCGCCGATGAACACGGGTGGTTTCGGGGTTTATGGCCAGGACGAGTGGTCGGTGCTGCCCCGATTGAAGCTGACCTTCGCGCTGCGCGCGGAGCACAATTTCAATCCCACCTGCGACACGAATTGCTTCACCTTGCCCAACGCGCCGTTTTATCGGATCAAAACGCAGGGCATAGACACCCCGTATAACAAGGCTCTGCTCACGGGGCGCAAGGATGCGTTCGGCTCGGTGGACAGCATCAACTGGGCTCCGCGCTTTGGTTTCACCTGGTCGCCGCGAGACAACAGCAGAACCGTGGTCAGCGGCGGCTTCGGGATTTTCTACGATGCGTTCCCGGGCTTCATCACCGACTCGTTCGTCAGCGTCCCCTACCTGGTAGGAGTCAACTTATTCGGGCCAGACATTACAGGTGCCGGCTCCGTTGCCTGGGGTGATTCAGCGGGAGCTGCGGCTACCGTGGCTTCCACGGTGAGTACCATTCGGAACGGAAACGCTGCGCTGGGGATTCCCTCGCTCGCCAACGGCTTGACCATGAAGCAACTGCTGGCGGCGGGAGGGGCGCAACCGAACATCACCGGGTTCCCGGGTACACTGCGCACGCCGCAATACCAGGAATGGAACTTCCAGGTGCAACAGGCGATCGGCAGCAAGGACAGGATCACCGTTGCCTACGTGGGGAACCATGGCTATCACGAGCCTTACCCGAACAGCACGCTGAACGCGAACGTGAACCCGATCAACCCGGTTACCAACATCAATCCTAAGATCGCAAATTACCCCACCTCTACGCCCGATTCGCGGTTCGGCACCTTCACCGAGTGGAATTCAGGCGCGGTTTCGAATAACAACGAGTTGACCGCCACCTACACTCGCCGCATCTCGGCCGGGTTCGTGGTGAATGTCAACTACACGTGGGCGCACACGCTGGACGAAATCTCAAACGGATCATTGCTGCCCTCCGGTACCAGCGCGATCCAGGGGCAAATCAATCCTCTTAGCTTGAGGGCGAACAACTACGGCAATGCCGATTACGACATCCGGCACAGCCTTAACGCGAACTATGTGTGGACCGAGCCGTTCCATTTCAATAACCGAATGCTCGGCGGCTTGCTGGGGGGCTGGATGCTGTCTGAGAACTTCATCACCCGCACCGGCCTGCCTTATACGGTAACCGACGGTACCACCTCGATCACCAACGGTGGGACGGCCACTCCGGCGCAGCTGGTCAACCTGAATGCACAGCAAAGCTGCACGAACGGAAACAGCCAGTGTTTCAACTCCGCAGCCTTTACCAGCGCCAATGGTTTGGGCTTTTTCCCGACGCAACTGCGCAACCAGTTCCGGGGTCCGGGATTCTTCGACTCGGATTTCACCGTGGGGAAGAATTTCCACGCAACCGAGCGGGTGAAGATCACGGTGGGCGCGAACATCTACAACATCTTCAACCACCCCAACTTCCAGAACCCAGGCCACAACTGGACCGGCGCCACGTGTTCGACCCCTGTAGGCTCGGCGCAGCAGGGTAACTGCGCCAATGTCGCGACCCAGGCAGCGCCTCCGACGGGCCCCTACGGCTCGTTCTTCCAGGGTCTGCCGGCGGGCCGCGAAGGCCAGTTGCAGGCTAAAATCGTCTTCTAGGGACGTGTTGAACGAGAATACAGTGTCCGGCCGCAATGCCACGAGGAAGCCGCGGATCGTATCCGCGGCTCTCCTTCTGCTCTGGCTTTGCATCGCGATCCCAGCGCTTGGGCAAATAGACCTGAAGGTACATCGCTCGCCTGATTTCGGGGCGGACGACGTGTGGCTCGATCAGGGCGCTCCGGCGCCCCATCACATTGCCGATTACCGTGGGCGCGTGGTGCTCATCGATTTCTGGGAGTACACCTGCATCAACTGCATTCGCGACTTCGGCGTGGTCAAACGCTGGTACGGAAAATACCACCAGTTCGGCCTGGACGTGATCGGGGTGCATTACGGCGAATTCAATTTCGGATTCAATGTGGAGAATGTGCGCGCCGCGGCGCAGCGCTTTCGTCTGCCCTGGCCGGTGGTTGCCGACCAGAAAGGCACGTCGTGGAAGGCATTCGCGGTCGAGGGATGGCCCGATCGCTTCCTCGTGGACGCGCAAGGCAACATCGTCATGAAGGTGTTCGGGGAATCGCATAACAGCGAGATGGAGGCCAAGATCCGCGAACTGCTGGTGGCGGCGCATCCCGATTTGGCCAAGGAAGTGATGAAGGTCGAACCCGATCCCGACGAGAACAACTTAAGACCGGAATGCGGAGTGCCGAGTGAGGAAACATTCGTCGGCGAGGTCTACGGGCGCAGCGCGGTCGAAGATCTGGCCGGGCACCACGCCGGCGACGAGGCCGATTTCCAGCCGCCGCATTCGCCTCCCGACGGGGGAGTGATGCTGGTCGGCCGCTGGAAGGTGGAAGGCGATGGCGTGATTTCAGACGGTCACGGCGCGGCCGCCGAATTGCGTTATCACGGGCGCTCGCTCTACAGCGTTCTCAGCCTCAAGAATGAGAAGCCAATTCGCGTCAACCTGTTTCAGGATGGCAGTCCCCTGCCCAAGGACAGCGCCGGCGCAGACGTTAAAATTGATGACAAGGGCGCTTTCATCGACGTGACCGGCTCGCGTATGTACTATCTGGTGCGCAGTCCGGCGTTTAGCGCTCACCTGATCTCGCTGCAGCCGGAAAGCCCAGGACTAGGGCTGCACTCCTACACTTTCGGCAATAATTGCCAACTGGCGGATATCCCGTAAGCACGCCACGTTCTAGTCGATCGCAAAACCGTCCATACCGATCCACGATTGCGCCAGCAATTGCAGATTCTTCTTGTAGGTTCGCGTGACCGTGTACTCCCTGCCGCCTTTCACGCGCAGCACGTACTCACCCGTGGGCCAGGGCTGAATTTCTTCGACCATGGCCGCGTTGACCAGCGCCGATCGATGGATGCGCACAAACCCGTACGGACCAAGCTTCTCTTCCATGGTGGTGATCGACTCGCGCAACAGGTGCGACCTTGAGGTGTGCAACAGCAAAACATAGTTGCCCTTGGCCTCGATGGCGATCACATCTGCAGGCTCGATCAGCAGAATCCTGCCTTTGGCTTTGATTGCAATACGTGCGGGCGTGGGCCCGGCCAGCGTCGTTCCCCGCAACAAAGAATCGACGACGCTGGCTGCGGGTCCCGGCCCGGGCGGAAAGACGGCAGCAGGTGCGATGTCTTCAACCAGGCAGGCGCGCTCGACCTGGGCGGATGCATCAATGAAACCATGAAACAGTTCGGTGGTGGAACTCATGCGATCGCCTCCACGCCCTGAGGAGGGCGTTGCGGAAATTGCTTATGACCAGAGTGACCTTCATAGTGGTCGCTGGCAATACCCACTTGACGCGATTTCGGCATGACCATTATGATTCGCGGAATGAAGCGAGTTGCATCCGGATTCCTCCCCATGATCGCGGTCGACCGCAAGGACCGCAAGCCCTTGCACCGGCAGATCTATGAGGCGTATCGCACCGCGATCGTCTCCGGCAGCCTGCGCGCGGCACAGCGCATTCCGTCAAGCAGAGTGCTGGCTTCCGAACTCGGAGTTTCGCGGTTCCCGGTTCTGAACGCCTACGGCCAACTTCTGGCGGAAGGCTACTTCGAAAGCCGCGTCGGCGCAGGAACGGTGGTTTCCAGTTCGCTGCCCGAACAGTTCACGCCGAGCGAACTCGCCGGGGCCGAATTCGCTGCCAGTGGCGGAAGCCGGCAGGTGGCGAGCCGCTGCTCAATTCTTCCGCGTCTGGAAAAGCGTTCATGGATGGGTTTGGGAGCGTTTGGCGTGGGGCAGGTAGCATTTGAGCAGTTTCCAATCCAGATCTGGACAGCCCTGGTGGCGCGCCGCTGCAGAAATATGGACGCCAGATCGTTCCACTACGGCGACCCCACAGGATCGAAAGCTCTGCGGGAAACGCTCGCCGCCTACCTGAGAACCTCGCGATCGGTGCGCTGCGAAGCAGAGCAAATCATGATCGTCAGCGGCTCTCAACAGGCTCTGGAAATCTCGGCTCGAGTTCTTCTCGACCCGGGGAGCCGCGTCTGGGTGGAGGAGCCGGGCTACAGCCTGGCGCGGGGTATCTTCGCACTGACCGGCTGTCATCTTGTGCCCGTTCCGGTCGATGGGGAGGGTCTGAATGTGACGGCCGGCATCCAGCGAGCGCGGAGGGCTAGGGCGGCCTTCGTCACGCCATCGCATCAATTTCCGCTGGGCGTGACCATGAGCGCTTCGCGGCGCTTCCAACTACTGGACTGGGCACAAAGTACTGGATCGTGGATCATTGAAGATGACTATGACAGCGAGTACCGCTATGAGAGCATGCCGATCGCATCCTTACAGGGTCTGGACAAAAATGCCCGCGTCATCTACATCGGCACCTTCAGTAAAGTTTTGTTTCCATCTTTGCGGCTCGGCTATGTTGTGGTTCCAAACGACCTGGCTGAGCGTTTTCAGGCGGTTCGCCGGGTGATGGATCTCGCTCCCCCCACTTTTTATCAGGAAGTGCTGGCGGAGTTTATTGGCGAAGGGCACTTTGCGCGCCACATTCGGAGGATGCGGGTTCTTTACCGCGACCGAAGGAGCGCGCTGGTAGAGAGTCTCACCCGGGAACTGGGGTCCACGGTTGAAGTGCTCGGGGGCGAAGCTGGTATGCATCTGACCGTAACGCTGCCGCAGGGAAGCCGCGATCTGGAGATCGCCGACCGGGCAGCCCGCGAAAATCTTTGGCTGTGGCCTCTCTCGCTTTCCTATATGGGTGCGACGCCGCGACAGGGCTTCATCCTGGGTTTTGGGAGCACCGCGGTGATGGAGGTCGCTCCTGCCGTCCGCAAGATGAGTAAGCTGCTGGCTGCGAAGTGAACTAGTCGGCGAGAAAGGTGTCTGTCCCGATCCAGAACTCGGCCAGCGACTTAAGGTTCTTTTTATAAGTGCGCGTGACCGTATATTCTCTCCCACCCCTCATCCGGAGACCATATTCTCCCGTCGGATATGGTTTGATCTCTTCGACGAACAGCGTATTCACGAGAACGGATCGATGGATGCGGATGAATCCATAAGGCTTGAGCTTCTCAGCCAGTTCCGAGATGGAGTCACGCAGCAGATAGGAACCCGATTCCCGCTGCAACAACACATAGTTCCCCTCCGCCTGCACCGCAACTACATCGCCGGGATTGATGAACAGAATCCTTCCCTTGGTTTTGATCGCGATTCTCGAGTACCGCGGACGAGAAAGCTTCTGTAATTGCGGCAAGGCCTCGATCAGTTTCGCGGCGCGCTCGCCTTCCGCCCTGCGAGAGGCGCGGTCCAGGGCTTCGCTGATGCGTTCGTTCGAGAATGGCTTTAGAACGTAATCGACGGCGTGTTGTTCGAAGGCCGCGATGGCATGTTCATCGTGCGCGGTTACGAATACGATCGACGGCAGCGGCGGAGTTCGTGTCCTCAGACGATCGACCAGGTCGGTGCCCGAAAGTTCCGGCATGTTGATATCGAGCAGCAAAACATCATAGGAATCCGTCGCGAGTTTCTCCAGAGCTTCGATCGCATCCTTGGCTGAATCGAAATACTCCACGTCGTTCCTTGCCGACAGGACGTTGGCCAAAGCGGTTTGCGCCAGCGGCTCATCATCTACGATTAACACGCGCATGGGTTCCCTCGTCTATCCCGGTTCCATCCATGTGGCGACAGCCGCCTCGGCTGTCCAAGCTAGGGCGAAGCCAAGCGTCCCCGGTCCAAAATCTCAAGATCCAAGTTCGGACTCTCGGACTGGCCTGGATTGGAACCTAACGCCGGTAACACAAGCGTGGCGGCGGCCGTTTGCTCCTCATCGGCAAAGGCAAAAGTGGCCTCGTCCGCATACAGATACCGCAGGCGAGCATCGGTGTTCTTGAGCCCAACTCCCAGGCCCGCTGTGCGGTTCCCGCCAAGGCTGTTGCGAATGCGAAGTTCAAGCGAGCCTTCCCGCTTCCGGGATGTAATCTCAACCCAGCCGCCTTCTCGCGAACAGGCCACCCCGTGCCGAACTGCGTTCTCTACCAGGGGCTGAAGAATCAACTGGGGAACCAGATTTCGCAGCGTGTTGGGCTCGATCGACCACTCCACGGTGAGGCGCGGTCCCAGGCGCATCTGCTCGAGGTCGAGATATTCCCGAACGAACTTGAGTTCTTCACTCAGCGGAATCAGGTCAGAGCTGCTGTGCTCCAGGGTGCGTCGCAACAGGCTGGACACCTTCACCACCATGGCTTTCGCGCTGGCCTGATCGGTGTCAATCAAGGTCGAGATGCCGTGCAGAGTATTGAAGAGAAAGTGAGGATGAAGCTGCATCTTGAGGGCTTGCAGCTCACTGGCGGCCAGAGCTCGTTGAAATTCGTATTTCTCTATTTCCTGCTTTCGCACCTTTTCAAAGTACTGGTAGGCATGGGCGGCAACTACGATGGCGATGTACATCGTGATCTGATCGGCAAAGCCCTGGTGAATCAGCACGAGTGGTCCATGCGCAGACCTGGGAACATATTGTTGCAGTCCGGCATCCCAGGGAGGCAGCACGGCCCATCGGATACAGGCGTAAAGCACCATGAAGGGCCCGACTCCGAGACAATAACCGAGAATGTAACGAAACCGGTTGCGCGTACCGTCGATGGAGCGGCGAGCCAGAAAGAAGATGGGCGGCGTCAACAGCGCAAACGCAAATCCCCGAGACTCGGCCAGCAGCAGCATGTCGAACAGCGACGAGTGTATGTTCATTTCCTTATCGAAAATGCGATACTGCACACCCGTCAGCAGGGCAAGCCCGCACCAGACGGCAATCGAGAGGCCGTAGGCTCGGAGAATTGGCCGAAAGCGCCCCAGTTTCATCACTGGATTCTATTCTCCCGGTCGTGTTAGCTAGTAATTGTGATGCGAAATAACTAGAAAACGCTTTGAGCATACCCAGATTTAATGTGGATATTGACCTGCAGGAAGCCGCAACAGACTCACACCGAGCACGTCGTAATCCCATGGATCGCGACCCTGGCCCTGCCGCCAGTTCTCTTGGTCACTGTCTGCCCGCTTAGAGTGGGCGTGGCTAACACTGCGCGGAAAAAATGATGAGGACTTTGGTGGTGAGTTGTGCTCAGGCCCTGCAGATGGCAGAAACCAAAATAATGGCGGAGAGAGAGGGATTCGAACCCCCGATACCCGTAAAGGTATACACGCTTTCGAGGCGCGCGCCTTCAGCCACTCGGCCATCTCTCCGCGCCACTAATTACTTTTTTATTTTATCAGGGAAGCTGTTGGCAGGACTTCGGAGAGCAGCGCCTTGATCCGTTCCCCCATGTGGGGAATGGCGTCGCGAACAGCATCGGACTAAGTTTCACACGCAGGCGTGCTGGTGGTATAGCTGCGTCTTCACTGCCTGCGACAAACGGCGGACCCCTTCCACAATCTGCTCAGGTTTGGAATACGAGAAGTTCAAGCGCATGTGCCGGCGACCTTCTTCGCTATCGCTGGCATAGAAACAATCGCCGGGTACGAAAGCCACATCTTCCGCGAGGGCTGCCTGGAAAAGTTCCTGGCCGTCGGTGCCGTGCGGCATGGTTACCCAAAGGAACAGTCCGCCCTGGGGATGAGTCCACGTCACTTCCGGAGGGAAGAAATCCTTCAGGGCCTGCAGCATGACGTCGCGGCGTTCACGGTAAACCTGGCGAATCAATTTGACGTGCTGGTCGAGGAAGCCGTCGCGGGCCACTTCGTATGCCACGAACTGGTTGAAAGTGGAAGTATGCAGATCGGCGGCCTGCTTCAGTTGCACCAGCTTTCCGATCACGTCCTCGGGGGCCACAATCCATGCCAGTCGGATGCCCGGGGCTAACGTCTTGGAGAAGGTGCTCAGGTAAATCACGTTGCCCAGCGCAAAGCCGCTGTCGCGCCGCAGGTTTTCGCGATCCAGCACCACCAGCGGCGCCAGATGCTCTCCCTCATACCGCAACTGTCCGTAAGGATCGTCTTCAATAATGGGGATCCCATACTTGTCAGCTAAAAGGATCAACTCGTGGCGACGCCCTTCCGACAGCGTCACTCCCGCCGGGTTTTGAAAGTTCGGCAGCACGTACATGAACTTTGGACCTGCGCGCAAACGCGATTCCAGCTGGGCGGTCACCAGGCCATCCTCGTCAATGGGCACGGAAACATATTGCGCCCCGTAGACGTTGAAGGCCTGCAGAGCGCCCAGATAGGTGGGCGCCTCCACCAGAACGCTGTCGCCCGGATTGATGAGCAGTTTGCCGATCAGGTCCAGCGCCTGCTGCGAGCCGGAAGTGATGAGAACGTTCTCCGCCCTGGAAAGAATTCCGTAGCGTGCCATGTTCCGGGCGATCATCTCGCGCAGCGGCTGGTAGCCTTCCGTCGCGCCGTATTGCAGTGACTCGGCGCCGTGTTCCGCCAGAACCCTTTGGCAAGCCTCGGCGAAGCGCTCGACCGGAAAAACATCCGGCGCCGGCAAGCCACCGCCGAAGGAAATTACCTCAGGTCTTTGCGTGACTTTTAAGAGTTCGCGGATGGCGGAGCTCTTGATCCCGAGCGTACGCAGGGCGTACCGCGATTTCCAAAATGTGGACATGCGTTCTTCCTAAATTAGAAGCCCGATGCCCGCACTGGCCGTGATAACGGTCGCCTGGCAGAGTGACGGCAATCACACAGCCGGAATCACAAGCGCGAGGGGATCAGGATGTGGCTGGTTTGTAAATTACGCCCTCGCTGCTGCGGCTGTTCATCACCACGCGGAATGGCTCTGCGAATCGCAAATGCCTTACGCAACCTTCTTCGGCGAGGGCAGGCTGCTCATTCAGCCATTGCCAATCGAGCGAACCTTCTCCCGCGTCTGGGTTCACGGTGAAGTAGCCGATTTGAAATGCGGTCAGGTTCTGAAAGAAATGGCTGCCCTGCGACGGGGTCACGCGAAAATCGCGGAATCCGGCTTCCACGATCACGCGAGCTCCGGAGATTTCGTCCCATTCCACGGGAATGCCGAGCCAGGCATCGTTCGACCCCCAGCGCCCGACGCCAATCAGCAGATAAGGACGATTCTCCGCGCTCAACACGGCGTTGAAGTGGGCCACAGCCTTGGCCACTTCCTGGCTGCGGCTGCGCTCGAAGTGCTGGGAATCGACCACGACCATGTCACACAGGTTGTCGATGCGGCCGTTACCCAGAACTTTTGTGCTCTGGCAGATGAGCTGCGCCGGATCCACGCCGGCCAGCGAAAGATCCTGATGATCACGGGCCAGCGTGAGCGGACGAATCTGCAGAAACCCAAACTCCGCGGACTCCTCCGCACTGCGCGGCAAGCGAACCGCGAATTCAATCTCCACCGGATTGCCCAGCGCGTCTTCTCCAGCTTTCACCAGCAGCTCAAGTATCGTCGCCAGGGGAAACAAACCATGTTTCAGCATGGGCGCAAACGTTACGATGCGCGCGCCCGGACGGCTCAGGCCGTCGTACACCGCATGATTGTCCGCCGAATAGGTTGAGCCAACGGCGTCGAGCGTGCCGTCGGCCTCGGCCACGTTCAATCCGAAGCGGGCTTCGCGAAGATGAAGTGGACCTCGCGAAACGCTGTCCAGTTCCAGAGCGCAGAATTCCGACTGCGTGTTCGCCAGAATGTCTTCGACGGAAGAGAACTGCAGCAGATTCCGCGGATACCGCGGACAGAACATGAGGCATTTGCCGCCGTCCACAACAGTGCGGCCGAGGCCCAGGGCCACGGCCGCGATGCCATCGGCGAACGTCATGGGCGGCACGGGATAGAAATTGTGCGAGCGCACGACTCCGGAAAAATCCGGATAGAAGCGGGCGTCATGCTTTTCCCCGTCGCGCCTTGCTGCTTCAAGATTTGTTCCTTCCTGCTTTGCCGCTTCATGCTTCATCCCCACCACCTGCTGCAGGATGACCGCCATTTTCTCTTCTTCCAGACGGTAAGGTGTGGCCCGCACGTAAGCCTTGGCGTGCTGGCTGAAAGTAGAGGCATAGACGCGCTTGATGGCTTCGCTGAGTTGCGCGAGACGCGCGCCGATTTTGCCGCCCTGATTGCCTAACATGAAGGTTTCGTAAACGCCAGTGAAGGGCTGATATTGCGAATCTTCGAGCAGGCTGGAGGAACGCACCGCCAGCGGGTAATGCACCTCTTCGAGGAATGCCTTGAGGTCAGCCTGCAGCGCGGCGGGAAGAGCGGCATCGAGGAAGCGAAGCAAGATTTCGTTATCGTCGTCGCAGTGCAGCGCGAAATCCTGCAGGTTGTTTTCTGCCAGGAACTGGTCGAACATATCGGTCGCCAGAACCACTGCCGGAGGAACCGCGATGCGCACGCCGGAGAAGCGGCGCGTGATGCGGCGCGTGCGCAAGAAGTGGCGAACGAACGCCAGGCCCCGCGCCTTGCCGCCGAGCGATCCCGAGCCGATGCGCAGAAAGCCTGATTCTGAAGGCTTGAATGTATCGGCTTTGAAATCGCCGATCAGAATCTCGCTCTGCTCCCGCCGGTAGCTGGCGATCGAGTCGATCAGGTCCCGCCGCAAATGTTCCGGCCCGGTGAAGTCCGAAACTCTCCGCGGACGCAGCTTCGCCGCCAGCGCAAATTCCGTACGCGCCATCAGCCAGTGTGAAAAATGGTTGCGCTGCGCGTGGTACATCAGGCTTTCGGCGGGCACGGTCTGCAACTTCTCTTCCAGTTCGTTGAGATCCTTTGCGCGCCCGACCTCGGTCTGGTCGGACATGCGAAATACAAAATCGCCAAAACCGAAGTTGTCGGTCAGGATCCGGCGCAGGTCTTTCAGCAGCGTCGGCGAGCGCTTGCGAAGAAACGAGTAGCCCTCGGCATAAGCTCGCGGACGAAATTCCGTGCGGCTGGTCTGCAGCACCACTGGCACGTCGGGCACCAAACTCTTGACCAGACGCGCCAGTTCGAAACCCGCGTCTGGGCTAAGCTTTCCATCCCACGGGAACTCCACGTCAGAAACAACTCCGAAAAGATATTCGCGATACTCCTGCACCACTCGCGTCGCATCTTCAAAATTCGAGCTCAGCAAAATCTTGGGCCGCGCCTGCATGCGCACCAGCTTGTGTGCCACGTTGATGCCTTCCTGAATCACGCGCCGCGACTGCTTGATCAGCTCGGTATAGATGACCGGCAGAAACGACGAGTAGTAGCGGATGTTGTCTTCGACGACCAGCAGCACGGGCACGCCGATGGCGCGCGTATCGTGCAGCACGTTGCGTTTGTCTTCGATGTACTTGACGATGGCGATCAGGATGCGCGCATTGCCTTGCCACAAGAACACGCGCTCAACATCGGTCAACGGATTGCGCGCTACGAAATTCTTGATCTCGCGATAGTCGTATCCCAGAACGACCACGGGAACGTCGAGTCCCGCGCGGCGGACTTCGCTCGCCAGCTGGGCGGCGTTCATGTCTCCCACCGCAAGGTTGGTCACGATCAAATTGAATTGCGGATTACGACTGGCCAGGTCAAGCGCTTCGGCGCAACTGGAAACGTGCGTGATCCCCGGGATGTGCTGCAGGCTCAGTTCGAGCGATTCGTCAATGAGCAGTTCGTTGAGGCGTCCATCTTCGCGCAGGATGAACGAATCGTAGAGGCTCGAGACCAGAAGAATATTCTGCACCTTGAAGGGCATCAGGTTCTCGAAGCCTTCAAAGCGCTCTTCCGCGTCGAGAATCGGCTCGGCCGTGGTGCGGAGGGACATGGGGTTGCTAACGGCTAATCATACTCGCGGGGATCGCTTCAATACTCATGTGGGGATAGCTTCCCCCGAGCTTGCCCTGAGCGTAGTCGAAGGGGCCGTCCGGTCGAGCGAAGCTCGACGGCCTTCGTGCGCAACCGTTGCGGTGCCCGCGAAAAAACTACCTGCTGTTCGCTCTCACAAATGCCCCGCGCGGAGGTTGCAAGCGCCGTGCAAGCGATTTGATCGACTGGCTGATGCCGAAGGTTGACGGCCTCGCAGACCTGCTCCGCGAGGCAGTTAAATCGATTCACATGCGATATTTATATAGCTTGTTATCAATAACATACAGGCAATTATTTGCACAGGACTTGAGCTGTGGAGACCTCCGCGAATCAAGCGCTTGGAGCAAACTGGCACAGTTCCTGATGCAATCCGCAAAATGGTTGCCTGGGCACAACATGAGCGAGAGGTTTATTTAGACAAGCAAACTGAAAGTAACAATTCCCACCTTTGCCGCAAAGAACGCGGCAATGATGTGGCACCCCGGCGGCCGCGCTCCTCACTTTCTTGTCCACCCCTACAATATCCGCTACCGCTGATTCGTCTACAGCAGTAGATGACCGAAGCGGCGAGCCCGAAGTACATGGCACGCGAGCGGATGGCACTCGAACAGGACCAGCGCATTTCTGACGTGGTCAAGCGGGAGCAGTCGCGGCTGCGCAACTTCATTCGCCGGCGCGTGTCCGATCCGCTGGATGCAGAGGACATCCTGCAGGACGTCTTCTACCGGCTGGTGGAGGCGAACCGTCTGCTGATGCCGATCGAGCACGTGACCGGCTGGCTGTTTCGCGTGGCGCGGAACCGCATTACCGATCTGTTCCGCAAGAAAGAGCCGGAGAACTTCAGCGACCTGGAGCCGGCGGACGAGGAAGGCGAGTTGCTGCAGTTTGAAGGTCTGCTGCCATCGCCGGACGCTGGGCCGGAGGCGATCTACGCGCGCCATGTGTTGCTCGATGAGCTGGAGCGGGCGCTCGACGAACTGCCGCGGGAACAGCGCGCGGTATTTATCGCGCACGAGTTTGAAGGACGCAGCTTCAAGGAGTTGTCGGTAGAGACCGGCGAAAGCGTGAATACGCTGCTGTCACGCAAGCGGTACGCGGTGCTGCATCTGCGGGAGCGATTGCAGCGCGTGTATGACGAATTTACGAAATGAGGGCACTGGTGGAATTTGAATCGTCGTAGAGGGCGTCATCCTGAGCGAAGCCGTTTTTCAGGCGGAGCGAAGGATCTCGCGGGGAATGCACGACGACTCTCAATGAAGGGAAAATGAATATGAAAAAGAAATGGTTTTGGATCGCGCCGCTGGCGATTGTCGCGATTCCGCTATTTATCTTTATCGGTGGCGAGGTGGTGATGCACCTGTGGAACTGGCTGCTTCCGCCACTGTTCGGCTGGCGCGCGCTTGGCTTCTGGCAAGCTTTGGGATTGCTGGCGCTGTGCCGGATTCTGTTCGGCGGACTGCACCACGGAGGGTCGGGCGGACATGGTGGGCGCCGATGGCGCGGGCCGTGCCGGAACATGAGCCCGGAGGAGCGAGAGAAGTTTCGGCGGGCGATGGCCGAGGGCTACAACGTCGGTTCGCCCGGTACGGCGTCGTAGAGCGGGTGGATTCTGCGGCGCTTCCTGAAATCAAAATCCCCACCTTTGCCGCAAAGAGCGCGGCAAAGATGGGGCACCCGCTGGGTGGAGTTGAACCACCCGGCTTCTGTGTTACTGCATGCATTGCCGGGCTTCGCCCGGCCGGACAGCCGAGGGCGGCTGTCCCCACATGTTTCTTCTCTACACCAAACGTTGGTCCAGCATGGCGTTGGCTACTTTCAGGAAGCCGCCGATGTTGGCGCCGTTTACCAGGTTGCCGGGCGTGCCGTATTTTTCGGCGGTTTCGTAGCAGTTCTGGTGGATGGCGATCATGATTTTGTGCAGACGATCGTCGACTTCCTCGCGGGTCCAGCTCAGGCGTGCGCTGTTCTGGGCCATCTCGAGTCCGGACGTGGCCACGCCGCCGGCGTTCGCGGCTTTGGCTGGTCCGTAGAGGATCTGGGCGTCGAGGAACATCTTGGTGGCGTCGAGAGTGCTGGGCATATTAGCGCCCTCGGCAACCAGCTTGATGCCGTTCTTGATAAGATTCGCCGCGTCTTTTGCGGTGATCTCGTTTTGCGTGGCGCTGGGGAAAGCGCATTCCGCTTTGATGTTCCACAGCGGATTGTGTTCCAGCTTGATGTCGGTGGGCATGAAGATCGCTTTTTTGTATTGGTCCGCATAGTCGCGAATGCGTCCACGCTTTACGTTCTTCAGTTCGATGACCCAGGCCAGCTTCTCGCGGTCGATGCCGTCGGGATCGTAGATCACGCCGTTCGAATCGGACACGGTTACCGGCTTGGCGCCGAAATCGAGCAGCTTCTCGATGGTGTACTGCGAGACGTTGCCGCTGCCCGATACCAGACAGATTTTGCCAAAGAGCGAATCTTTTCTGCTCTTCAGCATTTCGCTGGCGAAGTACACGCAGCCATAACCAGTGGCTTCGGGACGAATCAGCGATCCGCCCCACGCCAGGCCTTTACCGGTGAGGACGCCGGTGAATTCATTCCGCAGACGCTTGTATTGTCCGAACAGGAAACCGATCTCGCGCCCGCCTACGCCAATGTCGCCGGCCGGGACGTCGGTGTCCGGTCCGATGTGCCGCGCCAGTTCGGTCATGAAGCTTTGGCAGAAGCGCATCACTTCATTGTCACTCTTGCCCTTGGGATCGAAATCGGACCCGCCCTTGCCGCCGCCCATGGGCAGCGTGGTGAGCGAGTTCTTGAAGACCTGTTCGAACGCCAGGAATTTCAAAATGCCAAGGTTCACCGAGGGATGGAAGCGCAGTCCGCCCTTGTAGGGGCCGATGGCGCTGTTCATCTCGATGCGGAAACCGCGATTGATCTGAATTTCTCCCTGATCGTCAAACCAGGGCACGCGGAACATGATGACGCGCTCCGGCTCGACAATTCTTTCGAGCAGACGCGCGGATTGAAATTCAGGATGCTTTCCGAGAACCAACCGTAGAGAATCGAACACTTCCTGCACCGCCTGATGGAACTCAGGCTCGGCCGGGTTCTTGGCCTTCACGCTGATCATGACTTGTTGAAGGTAATCCCCGGGAGCTTTAATTCCGTGCGATGTCAATACAGGAGTCATAGTCCTACCTCCGTAGGTGAAGCTGTTTAATATACCGTTCATAATTCTGGGCTTCCACGAAGCAGCCGCAGTGACAGCCCGCACTCCTGGGGGTGATTCGTATCACGGGATGTTTCACGATTGCATTCAAGGATTTACGAGCATTCACTAACGACGGCTCTTAAAGAACGTCTGCATCAATTCCGCGCAGCGGCCCGCGAGAACCCCGCCACGGACTTCGATGCGATGGTTCAGCTGCGGGTGATTCAGCACCTGCAAAACCGAATGCACCGCACCCGCCTTGGGGTCGTCGGCGCCGTAAATCAGGCGCTGGATGCGGGCATGTACCAGTGCGCCCGCACACATGGCGCATGGTTCAATTGTAGCGAACAGCTCGCATTCTCCTAGACGGTGATTGCCGATGGTGGCGCCAGCTTCGCGCAGCGCCATAACTTCGGCGTGGGCGGTAGGATCGGAATCGATGATGTTGCGGTTCCACCCCCGGCCCACGATGCGTCCATTGCAAATAACGATTGCCCCGACCGGAACCTCGCCCGCTTGAAGCGCGCGCTGGGCGGAGCGCAGGGCTTCTTCCATCCAGAGCTCGTCGGAAGCGGCGGAGGAGTTTCGGGCGCGGAGGGTGCGCGAGGGCTGCGTTCTGTTTGTCGCTTTCACGTTGTCGTTTTCTCGTTGCCCCTGTCTTTCCACCGGCAGAGTTCGGAACGCGTTTTCACCACAGAGTCACAGAGACACAGAGAAGAAAAATGCAAACACAAGGAAGGATCTAAAAACGATTCAGGAGCTTTTCTCCGTGTCTCCGTATCCCCGTGGTGACATTCTAGCCGCTTGTCGCGAGGGCGTGTCAGGAGGGGCGAGGCGCACAGCCGTTCTTCACAGCATGCTCAACACAGCTCTCACCGTTTCCGGCACGACCGCCCGCAACACTGCCGGGATCGCGATCATAACCACCGGATAGGCGACCGCGACCAGGGGAATCGCGAGCAAGGCCCAGACCGTCGGCGAGAGATGATTGAAATAGGTCTTCATGGCTGCCTCACGGTTAGAGTTGCGGAATCGCGGGCAGAAAAGTTCCCTGGCGGGGATCTCGGCGGGCGGTCAGGCCACGGCGGGGATCAGTTGCGAACAGGGGTCTGAGTGCGACTGTCGCTCCGGGAATCCCGCCCGGCAGGACGCTGGGCCGCCAGTTCCATCAGATCGCGGGCAACGCGGGCTGTATTGTGGCGGGCGACTCCGGCTTGCTCGAGGTAGTCGCCGAGCACGGGGATCACGCCGAGCGCCTCGATCGCGTCGAGATCGTTGGTGATCTGGCACGCGCCTTCCAGCTTGTATTTGGCGAGAAGGTCCGCAGAAACCGGAGTGCGGTTGATGAGAGCGAAGTCGAAAAGCTGCTGCTGGGCGTGGCGGTTGAGGGCGCGGATGTGATCGGCTGCCGTGAGGTCAAGGCTTTCGTTCGCCTGGGTCATCAGGTTGCAGATGTAAACCTTGATGGCCGGCGAGGCCACGATGGCCTCCGGGATGCCGTGCACCAGCAGATTGGGAATCAGGCTGGTAAACAGTGATCCCGGGCCGATGGTAATCATGTCGGCATGGGCGATGGCCTCCAGCGTCTGCGGCATGGGCTGCACGTCGGGAGGAACGAGGAAGAGCTCGCGGATGCGTCCTTTGCTGGCGGTGATTTTGGTTTCGCCGCGCACGCGGGTGCCATCTTCCATCAGGGCCTCAAGTTCGATGTTGGAAGTGGTCGCGGGATGAATGTGTCCGCGGGTTAACAGAATCTCGGAAGACAAGCGCACAGCTTCGGAGAAATCAGACGTGATGGAAGTGAGTGCGGCGAGAAACAGGTTGCCGAAGCTGTGCCCTTCGAGGCCGGAGCCTTTGTCGAAGCGATGGCGGAAGAGTTTCGAGAGCAGGGCCTCATCCTCGCTGAGTGCGACGATGCAATTGCGAATGTCGCCGGGCGGCAGCATGTTGAGTTCTTTGCGCAGGCGGCCACTCGAACCGCCGTCGTCGCTGACGGTGACCACCGCGCACAGATCGCGGATCACGGCCGAGTCGGACAATCCGGTTGGAACTTCAGCCGGCGAAAGCACAAACCGCTTCAGGCCCTTGAGCAGCGTGGAAAGCCCGGTCCCGCCGCCGATAGCGACCACGCGCATTCCACGGTCGCGCGGGCTTTTCTCCGCCATCGGGGAGGTCCTGGTTTTTGTTTCCATTCGAGTCGTCCTTGCAGGCAGGAGCTAGACGGGTTCGTCTTCGGAGAAACCCGCATCGGGCGAGTCCAGATCGGCGCCGGGATCCGGATACAAAAGCTCCGTGAAGCGGGGATCCTCGGCCAGGTTGTGGAAGTCGGAATCATTACGCGCCTGATACCGCAGCTGTGGGCTCAGCTTTAGCGCTTCGTCCAGGCGGCGCAGCGAA
>DATGHF010000009.1:0-2862 GCA_035308125.1 Candidatus Sulfotelmatobacter sp. | reverse complement strand
CGAATGACATCCTCGCCGTTGGTCCTGATGGCGTGGTTGCTCCCCTGCATCATGCCAAAACGATGGTCTATTAGATTAGTAAATGATACGGACATGACGGCTGGGCGCTGGGCAAGCCGGAAAGAGGGCTGCGCCGGGTAGAGGATGTCACAGCTCGGCCAAGAGCAAAAGCGAGCAATTGGTCGCGGGCCGGCCGCGCGGAGGCTGTTGATCTTCTGCAGATCCTCCCCTTCCAGCCTGACGACGAACACTCCGCGCCGAGGATCGTTCAGGGCCAGCCCCTGCTAATCCTCCAGGTGCAGCGCCTCCCGGATCGGGAGCCCGGCTCATCCGCAAGTAAGCGACTGGTGAACCGCCCTTCCGCTGGCGAATAACGGAGCGGGATATTGGAGGGATGGCAGAAAACAGACGAAAGTATTGGCGCAAACTGATAGCCGAGCAGGAGGCCAGTGGGCAAAAGGCACGGCCGTTCTGTCGCGAGCGGGGAATCGGAGAATATTCGTTTTACAAGTGGCGTCAGCGGCTGCGGCAAAGTGACACGGTGCAATTCGCGCTGCTGGAAGCCGTGCCGGCGGCCACCGGCAGCCTGGATTCCGCACTCGAACTGGTGCTGAGAAACGGGGAGCGGCTGCGCATCGGCGACCAGGTGGCGGCGACGACGTTGCGGATGGTGCTGGAGGTCATGCGGGGATGATACACCTGCCGGCCAGCGTGCGCGTGTACCTGTGTCTGAACCCGTGCGACATGCGCCGGAGCTTTGACGGACTTCACGCACTGGTGAGAGATCACCTGCAGCTGGATGCCTTCGCCGGCCACTTGTACTTGTTTGCCAACAAGAGACGCGACCGGCTGAAGATTTTATATTGGGACCGTGACGGATTTGCGATTTGGGCGAAACGGCTTGAGGCAGGCACGTATGTCATTCCCTCTGGAGAGCCCGGCGAAGCTCGGTTCGAGATCACTGTCGAAGAACTGGGAGCACTGCTCAGTGGCATCGATCTGAGCAGCGCTACGCGTCGAAAGCGGTATCAGCGCGCGGTCAGATAAAGAACGAGTAAAACATTTCTATCTTCATCTGTTTTTACTTGAAGCGGAGCTCTTTTCAATTTATTCTGAAAGCACGCTCGTGCTCAGTGTCGATCCCAACGCGCTGCCCAAGGACATCGATCAGCTGCAGAAACTCGTCGCCGAGTTGTGCGAACGGCTGAAACACGAGACTTCGGAAAAGGACAAGTACCGGAGCTTGCTGCGCGAACTGCTGGATGCGGAACGCAACCGTAAGAGCGAGCAGCTATCGAAAGATCAACTGGCGCTGTTCGAGACGCTCTGGAAGGCCAACCACCCGGACGAAGAGGAAGAAAAGCAAGAGGGCGCCGAGCCGCCCGCCGAAGAAGAACAGAAGCGGGAGAAACCGGAGACCAAGAAGCGCAGCGGACGACAGCCGCTGGCGCGGCATCTGGTTCGAGAGCGAGTGGTGCACGACCTGGCGGCGTCGGAAAAGCATTGCAACTGCTGCGGCAAAGATCTGCACCTGGTCGGCGAGGAAACCAGCGAACGATACGAGTTCATTCCCGCCCTGATGAAGGTGATTGAGGATGTGCGGCTGAAGTACGCCTGCGATTGCACGATGAAAAGGGCGGACAAACCCGCGCAGCCGATTGAGAAGAGCACGGCGGGAGCGAGCGTGTTGGCGCAGGTGATCGTCTCCAAGTTCGCGGATCATCTGCCACTGCATAGGCAGGAAAAGATCTTCGAGCGCCACGGAGTGAAGATCTCGCGCAAGACGATGGGCGGCTGGATGGCGCAATGCGGAGATCGGTTGGAAGTGCTCTACAGTGCGACCAAGAAAGTTCTATTCCAGTCAAAAGTGATCGGGACCGATGATACTGGCGTGAAGGTGTTAGACCAGTCACTGACCTTTGCGCGGACTGGGCGGATCTGGCCTTATGTCGGAGATGTCCATCATCCGGTGGTGGTTTACGACTACACGGCGACGCGAGGCCGGGATGGACCGGCGAAGTTTCTGGAAGGCTATACCGGATATCTGCAGGCCGACGCCTACTCGGTCTACGATGCGTTCTTCAAACCAGCCCGCGGGCTCATTGAGGTCGGGTGCATGATGCATGCACGCCGGTACTTCATTAAGGCGCTGGACTCGGATCAAGCCCACATGGGTCCGGCGCTGCATCTGATCGCGCGTCTGTACGCGGTGGAGAACCGCGCCCGTGGGCTCAGCGGTGCAGAACGGCTGGGTTTACGGAGGCGGTTGTCGAGCCCGGTGGTGGAGAAGTTCAACCAGTATTTGCTCAAGATCCGCGACGAGGTTTTGCCGAAGAGTCCAGCCGCCAGGGCTGTGCGGTACGCGCTAAATCAGTGGGAGGCGCTGACGCGCTTCCTGAAAGATGGCGATCTGGAGATCGACAATGGCGCTACGGAGCGAGCTAACCGGGACATCGCCATTGGTCGCGGCAATTGGACGTTCTTTGGCAGCGACGCCGGCGGCAGAACGGCCGCCATCTTGATGAGCTTCATCGCAATGTGCAAGCGGAATACAGTCGAGCCATTCGCCTGGTTCCGGGATGTGCTGTCACGCATAGCGACACACCCCATCAACCGAATCGAAGAGCTACTGCCGCACAAATGGAAGGCCCTCGCAGCGGCCGCCAATCAACCCTGAAATCAATCGAAAACCACATCGCGCGTCGAGGCACAAGGGCGGATGACGAGCCGCTTACATTCCAAGAATGCGCCGATAGAGTTCGTGATCCTGCACTCCCGGCACTGTCGCATGCCATCGACTGGCAGCATCGACCCCTTCAAGCGGTCGAGGACCTAGTCTAGGAGCAGGTTCGCGACGATCGA
>DATGHF010000008.1:0-79932 GCA_035308125.1 Candidatus Sulfotelmatobacter sp. | reverse complement strand
CACTCCCGATACCGTAACTTTTGCAATCTGTTGCGCATTCGACTCGATAAGCCACAAGTTCCCATCCGGTCCGGCGGTAATTCCGACAGGATCGGCATCAGCCGTGGGAAGCGGGTAGGTCGTCACCACACCCTCCGGCGTCATTTTGCCAACGCCATTCGCGGGATAACTCATCGTGAACCAGAGATTGCCATCTGGGCCGGCGGTGTCAAAACCAGAGATGGCACCGGCGCTCAAAGAAAAGTTGCCGGTCACCGTGGCTGCGGTCGTCATGCGGCCAATATTGCTGCTGACCGGCCCCGTGAACCACAAGTTCCCGTCCGGTCCAGAGACCATCGATGGTGGGTATTCGAAGGTAGGAAACAAGGATGCGTATTCTGTTACCACACCCGTCGATGGCACCACCTTGCCCACGCCGTTAGTCAACTCGGTAAACCATATGTTCCCATCCGGCCCGGTCACAATTCCCGTGTATCCCACGTGTCCACTTTTCAAGGCATATGGTGTCTCCACGCCCGCCGTCGTCACCTTTGCCACGTGCGACAACTCAGTTAGCCAAAGATTCCCATCCGGCCCCGACGTGATGCCCAGGGGCAAGTCACCGAGGGTATAGAACGTGATCACGCCTTTCGTCGTAATCTTGCCGACCTGGGATTTGAGTGCGTTCTGCGGATTGACGAACCACAAGTTTCCGTCCGGTCCCGCTGTAATCTGGCCGAAGTTGTAGCCGAGCGCTGAATACACCTGAAACGTACCCAAATTCTCCTTGGTGGAATAGGAACTGATTTTGCCCGCTGTTGTGATCTTGCCGATCTCGTAATCCCCCGTCTGCTTCTGTTCCACAAACCACAGATTCCCGTCCGGTCCGGTGGTGATGCCCTGAGGATAAGCTCCCGCCGGCAGCGAATGCTGCACGATGCCGGTGCCACTGGTGCTGATGTGGCCAATCTTGCCGGCCATCGTATCGGTAAACCACAAATTTCCGTCCGGTCCACTGGCAATTCCATATAGCGCCTGCGCATTCGGGACCGGAAACTCCGTGATCACTCCGGCCGTCGTGATGCGGCCCACCTTCTGTCCACCCAACTCAACAAACCAAATGTTATTGTCAGGCCCAACCACCATCCCGTAAGGCCAGCTAGCGCGACCAGGGGGAATTGGGTAATCGGTGCTGGCGGCTGCAACCGGGGAGAGGATTGCCCATGCCACGAGAGAAATCAAGAAATTTAGGAGAAAACGGGGTGCTGATCTCAATTGGAAGCTCCTTTGTCCCCAAACGGCCGCCGATTGTCCCACCAATCTGTTTTCGTGTCAATGTGAAACACTTTTCACCCGGATCGCAGAACTAACGCTGAGTCGAAGATTCATTGGCTTCGCCCGGTGGTAAGCAAACGAGCCACCCAATGAACTGAGTCGGTTAGTATGGTGTCCGGCAACGAAGTATCGGCCATCCCGCCAAATCTGCAAGTTTTTGCAACCGATCATGCGTCCAGTCATTCAAGTTTCCGCAATCCGCAAAACCTACGGCTCTACCGTGGCGGTCGACGAGATATCGTTTGAGGTCAATGATGGTGAGATCTTTGGTTTAATCGGGCCCAACGGCGCGGGAAAGACGACAACGATGGAGTGCATCGAGGGTCTGCGCACGCCCGACCGGGGCGCAGTCTCGGTGCTGGGGCTTGATCCCTTCAGCGACGTTTACAAGCTGCAAGAGCGGATTGGCGTGCAGCTCCAGCAGGCACAGCTGCAGAAGCGGATCAAGGTGTGGGAGGCGGTGGACCTCTGGGCCTCTCTTTACCGGAGGAAAGCGATCGACGGCGAACGGTTGCTCGAACAGCTTGGCCTTATCGACAAGCGGAATGCCTGGTTCATGACCCTGTCGGGTGGCCAGAAGCAACGACTGTTTATTGCGCTGGCGCTGATCAACGATCCGGAGGTGGTGTTTCTCGACGAACTCACCACCGGGCTGGACCCGCAGGCGCGGCGCGCCATCTGGGACCTGGTGCGCGGCATCCGCGAGCGCGGTAAGACGGTTTTCCTGACCACTCATCTCATGGAGGAGGCCGAGCGCTTGTGCGACCGGGTGGCCATCATCGAACACGGACGCATCATTGACATCGACAGCCCGGCGAACCTGGTGAACCGGCATTGCCCGGAGCGAACCGTCGTCCTCGCCACAGACGACAGAACCGCTGCGGAGCGTTTTCGAGCCATCCCGCGAGTCGAGGAGGTCATCTCTAACAACTCGTCTAACAATTCGTCCAGCGATTCGCGAAGCAACTCCCAGTACACGATTCGGGGTCGCGGCGACGATCTCGTCACCGAGGTCATTCATTGTCTGTCCGAGAACCGGATCCGGGTCACGGACTTCCGCACGATTCTCCCCAACCTTGAGGACGTCTTTCTCAAACTGACCGGTCACTCGATTCGCGACTGAGGCCTGATTTACTGAGGCTGATTTACGGAGGAATGGCAATGATGCTGCGTGGACTCTGGAAATTGACCTGGATCGAAATCAAGATATTCATGCGCGAGCCCCTGGGGGCGATCGGAACGATCGTGATCCCCGTTTTGATGTTCCTTGTAGTGGGTCGAGTGCTTGGCCGCAGAGTCTCGCCGACCTCACTTGCGGCGAGTAGTTTTATGAGCGTCGGTCTACCGGTGCTCACTACGGTCCTGATCGCCATCGGCGCCGTGCTGTCGCTGGTCACGATCATTTCGATCTACCGCGAGGGGGGCATTCTCAAACGACTCCGCGCCACTCCGCTGCGCCCCCAGACGATTCTCACTGCTCACGTGATCGTAAAGCTGCTGCTCAGCGCGGCCACACTGGCCTTAATGGTGCTGGCGGGCAAGCGCTACTATCCGGTGGGGATTCATGCTCCATTGCTTGGGTTCACGATTGCGCTCTTGATAAGCACCTGCAGCATTCTGTCGATCGGCTTTCTCATTGCCAGCATTGTTCCCACGGCGCGTTTTGCGCAGCCGATTGGAGCCGTCATCATGTACCCCATGATCGCTGTTTCGGGACTTTTCGTGCCGGTTGAATCGCTGCCGCCCGCGGCTCAAGCGGTGGCAAGAGTTCTGCCGCTAACCTACGCGGTATCGCTGCTCGAAGGCATTTGGAAGGGTGACGCTTGGTGGGCGCACGCGCGCGACGTGGCAGCGCTAGCCGTTGGGTTTATCGTGTGCACCGCGCTCTCGGCGAAGGTGTTTCGTTGGGAGTAGCAAGTATTTCTCGAAGCTAGCGGTCGCGGTCATTGGCGCAGACAGCTAGGTCCATTACTCATACCGCAGGGCTTCGATCGGATTCAGCCGCGACGCCTTCAACGCCGGGAAAAATCCTGACACGATGCCGACCAGCGAAAGAATGACGAACGACGCCAGCATCACGCCCATCGAGGCGTGCAGGAAGATCGCGCCCTCGTGGTCGGCGGTTTTGTAGAACTCGTCGTACAACGGCATGGGCGGAATTGCCCAGGTGAGCACCTCGGCGACCGCCATTCCGATCAATCCGCCAACAAAAGTCAGCACCAGGGCTTCCAGGAGGAACTGCACCAGGATGTGCCGTGGCCGCGCTCCAATGGCCTTGCGGAGCCCGATCTCGCGCGTCCGCTCCGTCACCGACACCAGCATGATGTTCATCACTCCGATGCCGCCCACGGCCAGCGTGACCACCCCGATCAGTCCCAGCACCGCCTGCAGGCCCATAGAAAACGCGTTGATCATAGCGCGGTCTTCGATGGTGTCCCATTCGGGCGTGGCTTTGTCGTCCTTGGGATCGAAGTGGTGACGCCGGGCAATCACCTCGCGCACCGCTGCCAACGCCTTTTTGTTCAACTCGGCCGCAGTGGGCTGGATGATGATCTCGTCGGGATCGCGAATGTTTTTCAGGTCGCGCATCAGCCCGAAGGGTATGAACCCGTTTTCATTGTCCGGTCCCTGGTACATCGAATCCTGAATCTTGTTGCGCATGGTCCCGATCACTTCGAAATCCAGCCCGCCAATTTCCAAATGCTGGCCCACGCCGGGAGCGCCTTGGAACACTTTTTTGGCCGCATCATAACCCAGGATCACTACGCGCCGGTGGTCGGCGAAATCGCCTTCATTGAAATAGCGGCCGTCGTCGAGAATGAGCTTCCGCATCTGCCCGTAAGGCATCTCGACGCCGCGCACCTGGAGCGAAACCACACGAGTTCCGATCTTGAAGGGTAAGTCGCGGTCAATCTCGCCGCTCACCGCGCGCACAATGGGAACTTCGTCGCGGATCGCCTCCACGTCTTCGTATTCGTAGTTCACTTTCTTGCCGGCGCGCTGGCCTCCGGCCTGCAGGCTGGTTTGCCCCGGCCAGAGAACGATTACGTTGTTGCCCATGTTCAAGAAGGCGTTGAGCACGCAACCGCCCAGCCCCTGGCCGTAAGCCAGCAGCAGCACGACGGAAGCCAGGCCCCAAACGATGCCCAGCATGGTGAGCGCCGAGCGCATCCGGTCGCGCATCAGCGCCTGCCAGCCTTGCGAGATAAGTTCCTTCAGGAACATGTGAGAACCTAGTTGCTAGTGGATAGTTGCTAGTTGCTAGTTCTAGATTTACTAACCACTAGTCACTAGCAACTGCTCTTTCTACTCCACGTGAATATCGCCCGAACCCGTGCGCACGGCCAGCAGCGGTCCTCCGCCGCGAACCTTGCCGTTAATCGACTTGCGGCTCTCCTGCACCCGGCCCTGCACCGTCATCTCGACCGGCGCGTCAATATCCACCGTGCCGGAACTAGTCGAAATCCTGGCCTCGAAAGCAGCGTTCTTCGGCAGGCGAACGTGCACATTGCCCGATCCAGTGTGAATGTCCCACGATCCGCTTTGCGTGCCCTCGGCGGTGATGTCGCCGCTACCCGCCTCGGCGCGGAACGCTCCCTGAACTCCGCGGGCAGTGACGTTGCCGGAGCCAGTGTGCAGATCAATGTCACCCGATCCGGTTTCTTCCAGTTCGACATCGCCGCTGCCGGTGCCGCCGTGTACCGGACCGGAAATTTCCCGCGCCCGCACGTCGCCGGAGCCGGTCTGCAAGTGGATTTCGCCCGCGAGCGCCCGCAACCTCAAATCGCCGGAGCCGCTGGTCAAGTCGGCGTTGCCGTGCAGGCCTTCGATGTTCTGGTCTCCCGAGCCGCTGTGGGCGCGCAACGCCGTATCTGCGGGCACGGTAATTTCGTAGTCAACCGAGATGTCATGCACGTCGACGTAATCGATGTGGATGCTATTGCCTTCCTGCCGCAAGGGAGGATGCTGTTCGATCTCGGTGACATCGGGCTTGCGGTCTCCGCGCAGCCAGTGGTCGCCCACATAAATCTTGCCGCGAATAAATACCGAGCCCGCAGGGCCGTTCTTTACCGTGATGTCTCCCGAGTGGGTGAGAACTTCCAGATCCACCGGTCCGGTCACCTGCAGCGTGCGCTCGAACGTGCCCTGGGGCGTGGAAGCAAACGCTGTGGTGGTGGCGAAAAACACGGCCAGTGCGATCGCCAGTCCTGCGAAGCGGGCCGGCACAGAGGACGAAATGCAAGAGCTGTGATGGTTATTCATATCGAAGTGACTCCACAGGTGTCATTTCCGCGGCGCGCTGGGCGGGATACATGCCCGCGGTCACGGTAATCAAAGATAGCGTCAGAATCGACGCGATAATCGAAATCCAGGAAACAATGGGATGGGGCACGAAGTCGGGCAAGGGCAGGGCCTCCATCGCGGCGCATAGCCCCACGCCGCAAGAAAGCCCGAGCACTCCGCTCACGATGGTCAGCATGGCCGACTCCGCAAAGAATTGCCGAAGGATATCGCGCTTGGTCGCGCCCATGGCTTTGCGCGTGCCAATCTCCCGGGTTCGCTCCGTCACCGAAACCAGCATGATGTTCATCACCCCGATGCCGCCCAGGCACAACGTGACGATGGCGACACAGCCGAAGAAGATTGTGACCACGCCGAAAATTTTATCCAGGAGCTTGGCGCCTTCCATGGTGTCCCATATGAACAGTGCGTCTTTGTCGATTGGATCGAAATGGTGCACGCGGGCCAGCGTTCGCCGCACCTGCAATACAGACGCTTCATGCTCCTCCGGGTCACCAACCTCGAAAACAATATCGTCGAGGTAGCCGCGCACAATTCCCGCGCCCTTTTTTTCCGGAGGAGGAAAATCCCGCGACACGGCGGAATAGGGAGCGAACAGATAATCGTTGTCCGGACCGCTGTAGTTCGAGTTTTGCTTCTTTTCCTGCAGAACTCCTACGACCGTATAAGGAACGCTCTTGATCAGCAGGTTCGCGCCAATGGCGGGTTGACCCGGGAAGAGTTGCCGGTAGGCTTTCGAACCCAGCACGACAACACGGCGGCCTTCTTGCTCGTCATCATCGGTAATCAGCCGGCCCTCGCTGATCAACAGCGACCGAAAATCCTGATACGACGGCCACATGCCCACCACGCCGCGGCTGGCGGAGTTGAACTGGCTAACCTCGGGAATCGTCCGCCGCAACTCGGGGCTGACGTTCTTGACCAGATAGCAATCGTTTCGGATTAGCTCGGCGTCATCCACATTGAGTTGAATCTCGCGCCCGGCCGCGCGCCCGCCAACCTGGGAACTGGTGCGCCCGCCCCACATAATGACCAAGTCCTTGCCCAGCGTCTGCATGTGCTTTTTCTGGTCGACGCTGAAGCCTCGTCCCAGCCCCACCAGAATAATCACCGACGCGATCCCCCACACGATGCCAAACATCGTGAGGAAAGTTCGCATCTTGTGGGCTCGGAATGTGGCGAAGGCCTGGCGCAGGATTTCGGAGAGAGTCATGTCAGGTCCCAGAGCGGCTTCCGGCTCCCGGCTTTCGGACATTCAACATTTTTCTTCAACCCGGAAGCCGAGAGCCGGAAGCCGGAAGCCGACGTTTACTGCAGTACTACCTCATCGCCTTCCTTCAAGCCGCTGAGCACCTCAGTCTTGGCGCCGTTCGAGATCCCGATATTGACGGCAACTTTCGTCTTGCCTTCTTTGCCCTTCGGGTCTGGAATTTCAACCGAGGCTTTTTTGTCTTTGTCGTAGAGGATCGCGCCTTCGGGAATCTGCAGCACGTTCTTGTGCTCGTCCAGAATGATTTCCGCGTTGGCGGTCATTTCCGCTTTGAGCTCGCCGCCTGGATTCTGGATCGACACCCGGACTTCGAAGGTCGTGACGTTGTCCTTCTCCACCCCCATGGGCGAAATCTTGGTGACTTTGCCGTTGAAGGTCTTGTCCTTGAACGACTCTACCTTGATGCGCGCGGCCTGGCCCAGATAAACCTTACCAATGTCGCTCTCGTCGACTTTGCCCTTTACGTAGACTTCGCTGGTATCGCCTAGATTCATCACCAGCGTGGCCGACGAACCCAGCACAAGAATCGAGCTGACCGCGTCGCCCATCTGCACATCGCGCGAGAGCACGATGCCGTCAATCGGCGAAACGATGTCGGTATAACTCAACTGCTCTTCCAACTGCTTGAGGTTGGCGCGATCCTGCGCGACTTGTGCCTGCGCCTGCGCAATCTTGGCTTTCAGAACGGTGACCTGCGCCTTCGACACATTCTGCTTGTTGAGGGCCAGTTCATAGTTCTTTTCCGCATCGTCGAGGGCCGAGGCGGAAACCACTCCATCTTTTGCCATGCCGGTGGCACGGTCGTAGGCACGCTTCAACAGCGGCACATCTGGACCTTCGGCGTCCACTTTGGCGCGCTGGAAGTCGGCCTGCGTGCTGTTCAAATTGGCTTCCGCGGCTTCCAGCGCGGCCTTGGACTGCTCCACCTGCGCCTCAATCTCGATCTTGTCGAGTTGCGCCAGCAGTTGCCCCTTCTTCACGTGGTCGCCGTAGTCCACCAGCAGTTTCTTGACGATGCCGCTGGCCTTCGACTTCACTTCGACCTTGGTAATCGGGGTAACCTTGCCCGTGGCCACCACACTCTTGGCCAGGTCGCCCTTTTCCACTTTTGCCAGTTTCGATGGGTCAATCTTGGTGCCGCCGCGCGTGGCCGCGAACACGCCCACCGTGATCAGCAGGACGATTCCCAGTGCAATGCCGCCATAAATAAACAGCTTGCGGCGCTTCTTCTTATGATTTCCGTTTCCGTTCACAACGCCTCCTAAATTGGATGATCCTACTGGAGATGTGAGCCGTACCCCCCGCTCTCACTCCTTGATACGGCGCCAGACTGATGTTTGTTCCAGCGAATTGCAGAAAAACGCTCTACGGGAAAGCTTGAAGACATCTGGCGGCGCTGGCCAAGACCAATGCCACCTGTCGTTTAGACCAGTAACCTCCCAAAAGGATAGCGGGTTAGCGTCGAATTCTGCGTCACAGCGCACTCACTGACCCCTGACCTCTGACCCCTGGCTACTGCTCCAGCAACTGCCTTTGAAATGTTAGAATTAGCTTTCCATGATCGCCTTTGTGCTGCTCCGGGTCTTTCTGATCCTGCTCCTGGTCGCAGCCAACGCCTTCTTCGCGGCCGCCGAGTTCTCGCTGGTCAGCGTGCGCGATACACGCATCCAGCAGCTGATCGCCTCCGGACGCATCGGCGCCCGCATTGTGCAGCGCCTCCACACCCATCTCGATGAAGTGGTAAACGGCGTTCAGTTGGGCATCACCATGGTCAGCTTGACCCTCGGCTGGATCGGCGAGCCCATGGTCGCCCGCCTGGTGGAAGGCATGCCCTATGTGCAACGCGTGCCCCACGCGGCCGTTTATGCGCACACCATCGCCATCGTCATTGCTTTCAGCCTGATCACGTATATGCACGTGATCCTGGGCGAACTCGTACCCAAGACTTTGGCCCTGCAGCGCGCCGAGCAGATCGCCCTGGCTGTGGCCGCGCCCATGGAAGCTTTCCTCACCCTCACCTCGCCCATTCTCTTCTTGATGCGCCGTTCCGGAGGCCTGGTGTTGCGTCTCTTCGGTGCCCAGGACACGCGGCGTCGGGGCGCAATCCACTCCCCCGACGAACTCAAGCTCATCGTCACCGCCAGCCGGCAGTTCGGCCAGATTCCCGAATTTCAGGAAGAGATGATTCACAACGCCATCGAACTCGACAACGTTACCGTCAAAGAAGTCATGGTGGCGCGTCCTGACATTTTTTCGTTGCCCTCCGATCTTCTGCTCGACGATGCCCTCGTCCGCGTGGTGGAAGGCCAGCGCTCCCGCATTCCAGTTTACGACCCGCTGCGGGGTTCCGAACATATCGTCGGCGTTCTTTATTACAAAGACCTTATGCGCTGGATGCGCCTCCGCCTCAGCAATCTAGGCCAGACTACTGCCACACGCATTTCCCGCATGCAGATCGGGCAGATCATCCACGACGTGCTGGTCGTGCCCGAAACCAAAGTGCTCGCGGAATTGCTCTCTGAATTCAAGGAACGCCGCCGCCATCTCGCCGTGGTGGTCGACGAATTCGGCTCGACCGCCGGTGTGATCACGGTCGAGGACATCCTCGAACAACTTGTCGGCAGTATCGAGGATGAATTCGATGTATCTCCCAACGATCCGGCGCTGGAAGACGATTCCGTGCTCGTGCTGGAAGGATCAGTCAACATTCGCGACCTGGAAACGCAACATGGCCTAAGCCTACCGCGGGACGCCGGTTTCGAAACCCTGGCAGGATTCATCCTCGCCCGCCTGCAGAAAATTCCCAGCCTGCGCGAATCCTTCGAATACGAAGGCTGGCGCTACACCGTGGAAGAACTGGAAGGCCACCGCATCGCGAAAGTAAGAATCGAGAAGGCTGCCAAAGTGGAAGGCGAAGCCGAAGCGGCCAAGAGCGCGGGAGACTGAAGTGCGGGCTTCGGGCTTCAGCTATCAGGCTACGGCAAATCAGTGCTTATTAGCGCCGCGATAGATTAGAAAGCGAGCCTCAGGACATCGCAATCATGCCTGCGCTAAAGTAGCAGCGCCGAAGCCCGATAGCTGAAGCCCGAAGCCCGATGCTGCGTGTCCTCCAACGCGTGCTGTACACCCTGCCAGTGATCTGGCTCGTGGTGAGCCTCGTCTTCCTGCTCATCCATCTCGTCCCCGGAGACCCCATCCAGCAGATGCTCGGCGAAGGTGCGCCGACCGCCGACATCGCCGCCACGCGCCACGCCTACGGCCTCGACGCTCCGCTAGGAGAGCAATACCTCCGCTACTGGAAAGGAGTGCTGCACGGCGACCTCGGCCCATCGTTCCGCTACAACCAGAGCGTGACCCGCCTCGTGCTGCAGCGTTATCCCTACACCTTGAAACTGACACTGGCGTCGCTGTTCATCGCCATCATTCTGTCCATTCCCGCGGGCGTGCGTTCCGCGCAGCGCCGCAATCGCTGGGACGATCGCCTGCTCTCGGTGGTCAGCCTGTTCGGCTTGTCATTTCCCAACTTCGCGCTCGGCCCCATTCTGATTCTTCTTTTCGCCATCAAGCTGGGATGGCTCCCCGTCTCCGGCGCAGGCTCGTTCGCCAATCTCGTCTTGCCCGCCGTCACCATGGGCACCGCGATGGCCGCCATCCTCACCCGCATGGTGCGCACCTCGATGCTCGAAGAGTTGAGCCAGGACTACATCCGCACCGCCCGCGCCAAAGGATTGCCCGAGCGCGCCGTCGTCTACCGCCACGCCCTGCGCAACGCCATGATCCCGGTGTTAACCGTGCTGGGCCTGCAATTCGGAGCCCTGCTGGCCGGCGCCATCGTCACCGAAAAAATCTTCTCCTGGCCCGGCATCGGCCGCCTCACCATCGACGCCATCTCCGCCCGCGACTACTACCTGGTGCAAGGCTGCATCCTGGCGATTGGGTTGACGTACGTCGCCGTGAACTTCCTGACAGATGTGCTGTATTCGGTGGCGAACCCCAGGATTCGGCAATAGGTTGGACTCGCTAGAACACGCACGCTACTCTTGCTCGGCGGGCTGTGGCGAGGCAGTCTTCAGCGTCTTCTTCGCAAGAACCAGCTTATATTCTTTAGCCTGCTCGTCTTGGATGTAGAGGTCGGATTTGACGACGGCGAACTTGATTGGCCCGTTGACTGTGAGGGACGGCCTCGGGTCCCTTCGGTGCCGGAGCGCCAGTTCGCCTTCGTAAGTGTAGGCGTCGGTTTCAATGACGTATCGGACGATCGGATAATCGCGGCCAACGAGCAGACCGCCGTTGCTGTTCAGCGTTCCTACGGTCCGAGAATGCCATTTCTCAGAGGTGTCCGTGAGCTTGCCGGTCTGCCATGCGTCTGCTGGGACCTTAGCGGCAATGGCAGCGGGCAGGAGAGTCAGGACTACGATGAATGTAATCGCCCGTCTCATGGCCTGAAGCATAACTCTATAGCGAAAAACCAGCAACATTCTCACGCCCGAAGTGGACAAACGCTGGGATGGTCGTTCATATTTTGGTCGGAGGGCAAATCTATGATGGGAGCTGCAATTCCGGCTCGTTCAAAGTTTTTCGATTTCGCAATGGACGGCATCGCCTACAAGGAGGGAAAGGAACAAGACGACGCCGAGCCGTGCGAGGTTCACGCGGGGCACGTTGCGTTCGCCGATGTTAACGAGGAAGTCAGGAAATTGGGCCACAGGGAAGTCCCTGTCGTGCGGTTCACTCTCGACTTAAGAGAGGGAGTCTTCTGGATGCCCTCGGCGCGGTTCTATCGCGTGGCGAAAGAAAAAGACCCGAGCAAGCAGACGAGCAGTCCATTCCACCCGTAGGCTGCTCGGCGATCTTTTCGACAAATCCAGTTGCTTCTTATCTGGCGATTCTGTCACGCTGTCGTTGGAGGAAACCATGAATAGCAAGGAGATAATCGCGATAATCAAGGAAATAAGAGCCGAACACTTTGACAGAACGTTTGGAGCCGGGCCAGGAACGGTAGATGCATCAGTCATCGAGAGCGTCCGGCGGTCTCAAGAGTTTGTCGAAGAATACGACCGCCTCCTTGCCCTGATTGAAGGTGAGGGAGCAGCGCTAGCCAGCTAAAGAGTGGCCTGACTGTGGGCGTTACACCAACTCAATCACCACCCGTTGCCCCACCAGAGCCGCCGCCCGCTGCAAACTCGACAGCGTGATGTCGCGTTTCGGATCGAGAATGCGAGTCACTTGCGACCGGCTGGTCTTCAGCCGCAAGCGCGCTCTTTGGCGAGTTCCCGAATCTCGTTGACAAGTGTTAAGCCACAGGCTACAGTCTGAAGAGTGAAGATTCGGAGCTTCGCCCACAAGGGCCTGAAACGGCTCTACGCGGAAGACAATGTAAAAGGCGTTCCGCCCGAGGCGGCGGGTAAACTTCGCAAGATGCTGGCTTTTCTCGACAACATGCAGGGCCCCGAAGAATTGTATTCCCTGCCCGCATGGAAGGCGCACACTTTGACGGGCGACCGCAAGGGAGTATGGAGCCTTAGTCTCACGCGCAATCAACGTTTAACGTTCCGCATCGATGTCGCAGAGCGTGAAATCTGCGAATTGAATCTGGAAGACTACCACTAGGCATCAAGGAGAGAACCAATGCCCATGAAGAACCCGCCTCACCCGGGAGATTTCATCCGGACCGAGATCATCCAGCCTGCGGGTCTGTCCGTGACCGCCGCGGCGGCGGCGCTTAAAGTTTCCCGGCCCGCTTTGTCCAGTCTTTTAAACGGTAAGGCCGACCTCTCCGGCGACATGGCTCTCCGCATCGAAAAAGCGTTCGGAGTGAAAATGGACACGCTCATGCGAATGCAATCCTCTTACGACATCGCTCGAACCCGTCTGCGCGAAGGGCAAATCCGTGTCCGGCGGATAGCGCAGCCAACCGAAGCCCACGCCTAAATCCGGCACACATAACTTGTCGACTGTCGCCATCTCGTTGCGTAGCCGGGTTGCGGGGAATGCCCGCCACAATCCGCTCGCGGCCACAGGCGTGGTGTTGGTGGGCATCTTCGTAATCCTGACTGTGTTCGCACCTTGGATCGCTCCGCAAGACCCTGCGGCAATCAACCTTCCCACGCGCCTCGACACTCCATCACGCGCACACCTCTTCGGTACCGACGAACTCGGGCGCGATATTCTTTCGCGCACGGTCTACGGCGCGCGCATCTCCATGCTGGTCGGCAGTTGCGTGGTGCTTACGTCGCTCGCGCTCGGGCTCATCATTGGTTCCATCGCCGGATATTACGGAGGAGCTATCGACCGCTTCGTCAACATCGTGCTGATGAATGCGTTTCTTTCGTTCCCGGGAATCCTGCTGGCTATCGCCTTCGTGGCTTTCCGCGGGCCGGGCATCTTCAATCTTGTCGTCGCACTCTCACTCGGCGGATGGGTGGGCTACGCGCGCCTGGTTCGCGGACAAGTGCTCGCCGCCCGCGAACGCGAATTTGTCGAAGCTGCACGCGCCCTAGGAGCCAGCGATCTGCGCATTATCGTCCGCCACATTCTCCCTAACATTATTCAGCCGGTCGTGGTGCAGTCCGCCATCGGCATGGCCGGAGCCATCCTCGCCGAAGCCACCATGAGCTTTCTCGGTCTGGGTGTACCTCCGCCCACGGCCAGTTGGGGAGCCATGCTCAACGATGGACGCGGCTACCTTTTCAACGCACCCCATCTTGTAATCTTTCCCGCGCTCGCGGTGATGCTGGCCGTGCTGAGCTTCAACTTCATCGGCGACGCTTTGCGCGATTATCTCGATCCCCGTTCCCGCATCGAAGCGGGACTCTAGAAGTCTGTCTCGCGGCGCTCACCTGCCCCTGAACCCCGCTCCAGTAGCTCCATTCCGCCCCTAAGTGATTCACCAAAAGCCAAATAAAAGTTTGCAACATTTCTTTACACTCCGGGTTTCTTCCTCGTGAGTGGCCACGACGTTCTAAGGTCGACGTTCTACAAAAGCTCAACCAAATTCAGGCAACCCAGGAGAGTTCCATGAAGAACGCTATGAGGATTCGTGTGTTCAACGCAGCCCGCTTCAAAGCAGTCCTGTGCAGCGCAGCCCTTGCGGCTTTTGTGCTGCCCGTTGTGGCCCAAACCAGCGACCCCCAGGGCGCCGCTCCGGCGTCCGCGCCCGTGACCGGACAGAGCATCAACCAGCGCAAGGAAAACCAGCAGGACCGCATCGCCAACGGCGTGAAGAGCGGCCAACTCACAGCCGGCGAAACCAGCCATCTGGAGAAGAAGGAATCCAGCCTGAACCAGGAAGAACACGACATGCGCAAGCTGGATAACGGCAAGCTCACCGCCGCCGACAAGTCCACGCTGAATCAGCAGCAGAACAAGCTGTCGAATCAGATCTATAACGACAAGCACAATTCGGCCGTGCAGAACACCGACCCCAAAAGCGAAGTGGGCAAGCGCGCCGAGAACCAGCAGAACCGCATCGCGCAGGGCGTCAAGAGCGGCCAGTTGACTGCCGGCGAAACTGCGCATCTGGAAAACAACGAAGCCAAGATCAACAAAGAAGTGCACAACGACCGCGCCGCTAACGGAGGCAAGCTGACTCCGCAGGAGCGCGGTCAAGTCAACCGCCAGCAGAACCGCCAATCGCGCCAGATCTACCGCGACAAGCATAACGGCCGCAAGCAGTAAACGAAGGCTCGCGTAGTGGGCTGCTCAAAAACAGCCCACTGCAAAGGCCCGAGCGGTCCGAAGGCAACGCACTCGTTCTAGTCTTCTTCTCGCCTTCCTCTAGTCTTCTGGTTCGGGCGCCGGGCCCGAGCTGTTGGCGGGTTGCGCCTTCGCAGCAACGATCGCCTGCCAATTCAGAATCGCGTTCCAGAGCAGGCGCTGATCGCCGCGATTTAAATCGCGGTGCATTGGATTGAAGTTGAAACAAACGACGTGTCCCTTCCCCACGGGCATGTCCAGGATTGCGGGCCGTCCGATCAGATTCTCTTCTCCCCACGCTTGCCCGCTTTCGACGAACGGTTTCCCATCGGTGTCGCCCCATTCCATCACCACTCCGCTGCGGTCTTCCGGACCATCCAGGCAGGTAGTGCAATAGGCCATACGCAGCCAGCGGCGCGGAATGTTATACAGCGGAAAGTTCTGCCGAAAAACGTAAGTGTGCGCGGGATAGCCGTACGCAATGGGATGATCGGCGCGATCGAAAGTAACTCGAACGTGGGCTCCGGGCGTTCGCGTAGCCGCCTGCTGCGATGCGGCTGACGAGGCGCTACCGCCGCCCGCCGCGCTGCGCGGAACGCCTCCTGAAGACCGCCGCACAAAACGTACCAGTCCGCCTTCCAGCGCCAGCATGCTGCCGCTTCCCAGTGTCACCATCAGACCTCCGTCATCGATGAATCGCTGAATCTGCGCGAGTCCCTCATAGCCGATTCCTCCCGTAATGTCGTCGGATTCCGCGGGGGTTCCGAAACTCGGCGTCTTCGCAGTCTTCTTGAAAGGCATCGGCGACCAGGTTTTTGGCAGACCCTCAATCTGTTCCGCAAGTTCCAGATCCACGTGTCCGTAAAGCAGCACGTCGATGCGAGCGCTCAGATTCCCAGCGCGAATGTCTTCGTCGCGCAAATACGTGTAAGGAACCTTGCGCTGATCGAGCGAGTAACGGATCCAGCCGATCGAATCGGTGTCCGCCCACGGCACCCAAACGCCGATGCGCGGCGCTGGCGCTTTATGGGATGGCACATCGGGCGAAGCCGCCACTTGCGCGAGATCGAGCCCGAGTTCCTCGGCTGCGGACTGAATGGCGTCGTGCAATCCGGGCTGGTTGGTTAGAATCCACGACCCGGCCGGAAATTTCGTGCCGCCTTCCTCGAACTCCCTTTCGGCAATTTGAATCTCGAAACTGGACAAGCGATAACGGGCGGCGAGAAATGATTCCTGTCCGGTGTCCTTTAGTAAATAAACAGTTCCGGCGCCGGTGACGCGTCCCACCGCGTGTGGAGCATTCGTCAGCGGAGTCAGCGCAGCCTCGCGGATGGATGGATCAGCGGTAGGAATCGCCTGCAAATGGTAATTTGCGGGAAGCTCCCAGGAGACGTCATCGTAGGGCGGTTCTCCGTTCTTGGGGTAATGCTGCGGCGTAAGCAAATCGACCGCATAATTTCGATATGGCTGGTCCAGGCGAACCACGTAGGTGCCGGCGGGAAAGTCGCCCTCCTTGAGATGGATTGGATTTTTCGCACGGGACACTTCGATTTTCTGGTCCATGAGCCGTCCCACCATCTGCCCCACCCGCGCTGCGTCGCCTTGATCTTCAGGAATCAAAAACGCATAAGGCGGCTGCGTCAACCCTTTCCGCCATGAATCCCATCCCTTCTTATAGAAATTGCGCAGCATGTCTTTGGCGTGGCTGGCCGATTCATCCAGCGCAGCCAACGCCCCCGTTTCCTGATAGTTGAGATTGTCACGCGCCGACCACGTAACTTCTCGCGGCGCTGGAAGCGGGCGATACCACTCCATGGTCGCCGCCCCTGGCGAAACCGCTCGCTTCTCGGTTTCCGCGCTGCCATTGCCGAACGTCTCGTAACCACGCCCTATGCTGTTGTGATTCATGGCCACGGAATCGAGATAGAGATGCGCGAACGCCTCCCCGAAATTCCACGTCGAAACCCCCGGCATGCCCATCGCCGTCATGGCTTCTACTTCGTGAAAGCTGAGTTCTAGAAACTCGGTGTAGGTGATGGGGTCAATGTTCGGGTTGTAGGGCCCGGTGCCGTTCCAGGTCATCATCAGGGGCGAGCCTTCATGCAGGTCGTGCACCACCGTCGGATGCCACTCATGAAACATGCGGTGAACGGCTTTTGTAGTCTCGTGCGTCTGCTGGTGCGTGTCGCGATTGATATCGACGAAAGTGTATTTCGACCAGTAGGGCGGCGATTGGCGGGGCAGAGTGTTGCGGTCGGTTTTGCCCTTGAGATAGCGGTAGAACCAGTCCACCATTTTGTCGCGGCCGTCAGGATTCGAAATGGGATTGATCAGCACGACCAACTGTTCCCGGATGCGCCGGATCATGGGCTGCTCCGATACCGCCAGGCGATACGCAAGTTCGAGCATGGCTTCGGTGGATCCAGTTTCATCGGAATGGAGCGCGGCGTTGAAGTAATAAATCGGGCGGCCGGTTGCGATTAATTTTTCGGCAGCTGCCTGATCGGTGCGGCGCGGATCGGCTAAGGCGGCGGTGGCGGCTTTCAGGCGATCGAGATCACGAATGCCGGCCTCGTCCGCGATGGCGAGCATGAGGATTTCGCGGCCTTCTTCGCTATGCCCAATCGTGAACGCCCGCACGCGAGGACTCGCCGCCCCCAGGGCGCGAGCGTACGCGTAGGACTTCTCCGTCCCCAGCAATTCGCCCGGAGCTCCCATGATCCGGCCCAGAAACTTCTCCGGGGACGGAACGCTCTCGGACTGCGGAACATACGCGACCCAGGGCGAAACAAAATGCGGATCGGTCGTCGCCGCCGCGATGGCCTCGGCTGAGCCAGGCTCGACAACATCCGGGCTTTGCGCAAATGCGCCAACGGCCAACAGTGCGAACGAGAATATTCCTGCCAGTGCGAGCCGGGACATGGGGCCTCCTGCGGAACCTTCCTGCGGGAACGAGGCGAAAGTTTAGCATGCAGCCCGGCCAGGCGCTTGCCTGGCTGTGGCGGGGTGAACTGGTCCCTCCCGCCAGACTTCGCGACGCGCGTGGCCGTAAGCCTTTGAAAATGAGCCAGATTGTTCTCTTGACAATAATTACAGATTGCAATATACGTATGGCGATGTGAAATATGAAGCTGGGAGAGAAAATCCGCTACCTGCGCGAGGTAGAAGGGTCGCTGCGCGGACTGGACCGTCCCATGACCCAGCAGGAGTTGGTGCGCGCCTTGCGCGCAGAGTCAAGCAAGGGCCGCGGCCGCGCTAAAAGAGCGTCCATCAGCCAGTCGTATCTGTCGCAGATTGAAAGCGGGGCGCGGCCCCACATGACGCAGTCGTCGCGCGCTCTGCTGGCGAAGTTTTTTAAGGTGCATCCCGGTTTTCTGGTCGATGATCCCGAGGGCTACCATACGGAACTGACTTCAGACCTGCGCACCACTGAAGGCCAGCTTGATGTCTGGCTGCTGCAGGGTTCGGAGAAGTTTGCCAGTGACGCCGAAATCAGCCATGTGCTGATCAAGGCCGCGCGCGAAAAAGATACGCGCCGTTGCTTGCTGCTGTTGGGAGCGATCCTCGATACGCCGGGACTGGCGGATCGTTTGCTCGAAGCCTTGCGGCCGGAACCGATGGCCAATCATAACCACCGTCCTGCCGGTGCGGAGGGGAGGCGAGTCCGATGACTTCAACCCAGATCGACTGGTCAGATTTTTATTTGATCTGTTTCGCGGCCGGCTTCTGCTTCAGCTTTTTTTCTTTCGTCTTCGGGGGCTCGCGCTTCGGACGCCTGCACCTGCCGCACTTTCACGGGCACGCGGGTGGGGTGCACCTGCCGTCAGCACCTCTCGGAGCCGGGCACGCTCCGGTGGCCGGTGGGGCGCACACCGCAGCCGGAGCGCACGCTGGCGCTACCCATGCTGCGGGTGCACGGGCTGGCGTCTCGCAGTCAGGCCGCAGCGGCGTGTCGCCTTTTAACTTTGTCACGCTGACTGCGTTCCTGGCCTGGTTCGGTGGGACTGGCTACCTGCTGACGCGCTACTCCACGCTATGGGTTGGCATGGGCCTGGCGCTTTCCGTGTTCAGCGGACTGCTGGGTGGCGGAATCATTTTTCTTTTCCTGAGCAAGGTTCTCATGTCGGACGAAGAAAACATGAATGCCGCGGATTACGACATGGTGGGGGTACTGGGGAAAATTTCCAGCCCCGTTCGTGAGGGCGGAACCGGCGAACTGCTCTATTCGCAAGTCGGAACCCGGCGCGTTTGCGGGGCCCGCAGCGAAGACGGCAGCGCCATCGCTAAGGGAACCGAAGTCGTGGTCACGCGCTACGAAAAAGGAATTGCCTACGTCCAGCTGTGGAGCGAGATGTCGGGTGAAGAGCAGTGACAAAACTTTAAGAGGCCGCTGTCTACTTCGTTGCGCCTGGAGATCACATGAAGCGAGATTTCTATAAACCGCTGGTTTGGATGATGTGGCTGGCGCTGCCGGTCACGGCGCTCAAGTACTGGCGAGTCTGGGACCGGCTGCCCATGCGGATGGCCGTCCACTTCGACGCCAGCTGGCAGCCCAACGGCTACACCTCGCGCGAAGGTGCGTTGATGCTGGGGCTTGGCATCATGGCGGTAATGCTGCTTCTGTTCACGATTGCCGCCTTGATCGCACGCGCCATGAAGCCGGAGGCGTCGTGGCCGATTCTGTTGCTTTCTTATGTGGTGCTCGCGTTTTTGTGGTTCGGAAACCACTCGATTGTCGAGTGGAACCTGAATCCGCCGCCCGCCCATTCCCAGTTGGTGGGCCCAGGCTCCCCGGCGGTACGTAACTCAGGCGCAACGAAGTTTCTACTGCATTCGTAACTGACGCATTTGTAACAGGAGGCGTTATGGGATTGGGATTGTCGTCGATGGTCACGATCTGGATTTTTGTCGGGCTGGGAGTGATGGTCATCCTGTTCCTGATGAGCGGAATGGCCAGGCTCTATCGCAAAGCTGGGCCGCACGAGGCGCTCATCGTGTATGGCTTGGGCGGAACGCGGGTGGTGCAGGGGCACGGCACGCTGGTGTTTCCCATGGTGCAGGTTTGCAAGGATCTGTCCCTCGAACTGATGTCGTTCGATGTGGCGCCGCAACAGGATCTCTACACCAAGCAAGGCGTTGCGGTGACGGTCGAAGCCGTGGCCCAGATCAAAGTGAAGTCGGACCGGGAATCGGTGCTGACGGCGGCCGAGCAGTTCCTCACCAAGACCGATCAGGAGCGCGAAGGCCTGATCCGCCTGGTGATGGAGGGACACCTGCGCGGCATCATCGGCCAGCTCACGGTGGAAGAAATCGTGAAGCAGCCGGAAATGGTTTCCGACCGCATGCGCGGAACCTGTGCGGAAGACATGAACAAGATGGGCCTGGAAGTGATCTCGTTCACGATTAAGGAAGTGCGCGACAAGAACGAATACATCACCAACATGGGTAAGCCGGACGTGGCGCGTATCAAGCGCGACGCCGACGTGGCCACCGCCGAAGCCGACCGCGACACCGCGATCAAGCGCGCACTGGCCCAGCGGGAATCTGCTGTGGCCAAAGCGCAGGCCGATCAGGAGCGGGTGCTGGCGGAAACTTTGTCATTGGCGAAGCAGGCGGAATCGCAGCGCGACCTGGAAATCAAGAAAGCGCAATACCTGGAAGTCACCAAGCGGCAGCAGGCGCAAGCCGACAAGGCGTACGACATTCAGACCAACATCATGCAGCAGCAGGTGATCGCCGAGCAGGTGAAGGTGCAGCAGATCGAGAAAGAGCAGCAGGTGAAGGTGCAGGAAGCCGAAATTAACCGGCGCGAAAAAGAACTGATCGCCACCGTGTTGAAGCCGGCGGAAATCGAGCGTCAGAGGATTGAGACTCTGGCTGCCGCCGAAAAGCAGCGGCTGATCGCGGAAGCGGAAGGCCAGGCATCATCGATTCGGGCGCAGGGCGAGGCCGAATCCGAAATCATTTTCAAGAAAGGCGAAGCCGAAGCCAAGGCCATGAACGTGAAAGCCGAAGCTTTCCAGGAATATAACCAGGCGGCAGTGATCGACAAACTGTTCGCCATCATGCCGGAAGTGGTGAAGGCACTGGCCGCTCCGCTGGCCAACGTCGACAAGATCACCATCGTTTCCACCGGTGACGGCGCTGCATCCGGGATGAACAAAATCACCGGCGACATTACCAAGATGGCGGCGCAAGTGCCGGCGCTGTTCGAAACGCTCTCCGGCATGCCGCTATCCGAGTTGCTTGGCAAAGTACGGCAGATCGGCGACAAAGCCCCGAAGCCAGATGCACCGAAGGCAGGAGACGGACCGAAGAAGTAAGCAATGCTCTCCTAAGGACGAACTCGCGTAGGGACAGCCGCCTCGGCTGTCCCTACGAGCAAAGCGAGGCGGAACTTAGCGGTACCGGAATTGGAGTAAGGCGATGGCAAACAGATCGAATCTCACCGGATTAGGTATAGCGCTCGGCGCAGCCTTGGGGGCGGTCGCCGGAGTAATGGCCGGGCATATCGCAATCTGGCTGGGCGTCGGGATCGCGATTGGCATGGTGCTGGGCGCGTCGGTCCGGGGCGGGCGACGCGACTGTCCCGAGTGCGCGGAGATCCATCAAACACACGAAATGAAGCGCCGAAATGAAAACGAGAGACTAGCAGCAGGAAACTAGCGCAGTAGCTAGAAGCTAAGAGCTATCAGCTAGAAGCTAGAAGCCAAAAAAGGAGTCCACCATGGCATTACTGGAGCGGGTTTCCACATTAGTCCGGGCCAACCTCAACGACCTGATCGACAAGGCTGAAGAACCGGAAAAGATGATCAAGCAGGTCATTCTCGACATGCAGAACCAGTTGCTGCAGGTGAAGACGCAGGTGGCCATCGCCATCGCCGACCAGCATCTGCTGGAAAAAAAGCAGAAAGAAAACGCCGACAGAGTTGCGGAGTGGATGCGCAAGGCCGAACTTGCCGTCGACAAGAAGGAAGACGACCTTGCGCGCGCCTCGCTGCAGCGCGTGGAAAGCTATCGCGAACTGAGCGAGAACTTCACGCAGCAGGTGGCCGACCAGAAGGCCCAGGTAGAAAACCTGAAATCTGCTCTGCGCAAACTTGAGCAGAAGCTGACCGAAGCCGAAGCCAAGTCCGACGTGCTCATGGCGCAACAGCGCCGCGCCCGCGCCGTGACCAAGGCCAGCGACGCCCGCATCGCCATGGGCGACAGCTCCAAGGCGGCCACGTTCGACCGCATGAAGCGCAAAGTCGCACACTCGGAAGCAGTGAGCGAGGCCAAGTCAGAGATCGCCGCGTCCAACATCGACGACCGCCTGGCCGCGCTGGAGAAAGAAGACCGCATCGAGCAGTTGCTGGCGGAGTTGAAGGGGAAACGGGGAGCGTAGGGAAAACGTGTTCAAGATGTTGCTGATGAGCATCCGGTGGCCGTACTTTGGGGCGGCCATGCTACTCGGTGGGCTAGCCAATGGCCTTGCGTTCTTAGTACTGGACCGGATGGGCTCGCTCGGCCACCAAGTTGGTACCTGGCGCACACACAAGGACTGGGCCCTCTATCGCGAATACTGGCGAATAGCACCAGGGAGGAATTGGTCAAGGGCGCCGATCACGATGGCTCTCTTGAGCTTCGTTCTTGCCGGGTACTTCATGTGGCTTTCGATGAAAGGCGTCGTCGTGCCACGATAGCCCAAAAGATCGGAATGCCATTTACAGATTCCAAATGGCATTATATAATGTCAGATATGACAAACGTGCTGACGGTGGATAAGGCGGGACGGGTCGTATTGCCCAAGCCGGTGCGGGACGAACTGCAATTGAGCCCGGGTGATTCACTGGAGCTGGAAAGCTCGGAAGATCAGATTGTTCTGCGGCCGATCCGTGGAAATGGTCCCTTGCGCAAGAAGCGCGGAGTATGGGTATTCCGCACGGGCCAACCGCTTTCCCTCGATACGGTTAACGAGACAATCGCAGAGGTTCGGCGAGAGCGCGACCGTGACAATCTGCGTGGGCATGATATCAGCGCTCGCGACGTCGTCCGGCGCAAGCGGGGAAAGACTCGGTGAGGTGGTTTTTCGATACTTCGGTGCTGATTCCGGTTTTCATGGAAGACCACCAGCACCACGAGGCGAGCCTGGCAGCCTTCGTAGCTGCTGATAAGAAGCAAGCCTGCTGCGCCGCGCACAGTCTCGCGGAACTGTATTCGGTTCTTACGCGCCTGCCCGGAAACCGTTTGAGCGGGGAACAAGTCTTTCTGTTTCTCGAAGCCATCGAAGAACACCTGTCGCTGATTACGCTTGACAGCCGTGAATACTATTCCGCGATTCGGGAAGCTGCAGGAGTGGGCATTGTGGGTGGGATGCTCTACGACGCCCTGCTGGCGCGCTGCGCAAGGAAGGCCGCTGCGGAAGTGATTTACACGTGGAACCTGCAGCATTTCCGGCGCTTGGGTCCCGAGATTGCAAAGAGGATCAAGACACCGTAACCCGGACAGGAAACCTCGCTGAGCCTTCAGTGAGAAAAAGCCGCGCCTCAGTGCCCTGCCGCCTTCGCAAACCACCCGTCAAACCACTCCAGCGCGCGCAAGTTGTAGTCACGCGCGTCAGCCGGTTTCACGAACATGTGCCCCTCGTTGGGATAAACTACCAGCGTCGTGGGCACGTTCATCGCTTTCAGCGCGTGCCACCATTCCACGGACTGTTCCATGGGAACTTCGCCGTCGCGATCGCCCACCAAAATCAGCGTAGGTGTCTTCACCGCTTTCACGAAATGCATGGGATCGCTCTTGGCGTACACCGCCGGGTCGTCGTACACCGAAGCGCCGAAGAACGGGATCATCCATTCATCGATGTCGTTCAAGCCGTAGTAGCTGAGCCAGTCGGAGAGTCCCGCACCCGCCACCGCCGCGGCAAAGCGCGTGGTCTGCGTCTCCGCCCACATGGCCATGTATCCCCCATAGCTGTGGCCGCGGATGCCGATGCGTTTCGGGTCGATTGGATACTGCTGTGCGAGCGCCTCCACGCCGGCCATGATGTCGCGGTAGTCACCGCCGCCAAAATCTTTGACGTTGCCCTGCGTGAAGGCTTCGCCCTGGCCGTAACTACCGCGCGGGTTAGGACACAGAGCGAAGTAGCCCAATGCGGCTTCCGCTCCCGTGAGGCCCGCATCCCAGTGCGAGGTGCAGGCGTGCGCCGGTCCGCCGTGCACGTTCACCACCAGCGGATAAGTTTTTCCCGGAATGAAATCCTTGGGCAAGGTGAGCCATCCCTGCACTCGCGTGCTTCCGTTCATCCAGTGCACGTTGCGGGTTTCACCCCACGCGGGTTTGACGTCGGCATTCAGATGAGTTACCTGGTTCCATCTGCCGATCGCACCCGCCCAGATTTCCGGCGGCGTGCTTCCCGACTCACGAACCACAGCGATCCTTAGCTTGTCGGGCGAGGATGCATCGCGAGAGAACGACCCGCTGGGCTCCCAGCCATCGCTGCCCGCGCCCGTGAGTTCTTCGCCAGTCCAGAGCGTCTGGAGCGCACCCCCATTGATGCCAACAGTTGCGAAGCTCGAGTTACCGTCCAGGTTTTGCGCGAAGACGATGCGATCCGAGGCCGACCACGTCAACGCCGAGGGCGACGCCTTGATGCCCGGAGTAAGATTGCGCGCCGCTCCACCCGCCAGCGGAATCACCTGAATTTCGCCCCCGGTCAGGCCCGCGTCGCTCATCAGCCCCTCGATGAATGCCACGTTCTTGCCGTCAGGAGAAACATGCGGGTCGGCTAGTTCCAGCTTCGGCTTGTAGATCTCGTGCATCTCACCCGTCTGTGCGCCGATCCGATAGAGTCGAGCCACCCACCAGTTGGCGTCGCCATTGCCGTGCGCCGCAATCGCAGCCCAGCTTTGCCCGTCGGGCGCCCAATCATATTCATAGACGTAAATGTCCGCGGGCGTGACTTGAGTCAACTGGTTGCTGCCCGGATCGTTCTTGCGAAGATCGTTCTTTGAAAGATCAACGGTCGCGAGACGCTGCTCGTAGATTTTCTCGTCCACGACTCCGGCCAGCGGTGTCATCGGCTGCAGCGGCCCTGCCACGCGCGGCATGCCTTCAATAAATAGGAGCCCGAGCTTCGATCCATCGGGAGAAAACCGCGGAGTCTGGGCGTAGCCCTTCAGTTCGGCGCGCTTGACCGGAGCGCCGCCGTCGACCTCAGCAGTCCAAAGTTGGGCCGCGGGAATGTCGCCAGGAAGGTCCGCCAGGAAAGCGAGTTGCTTGCTGTCTGCCGACCAGGCAAGCTCGCGCAGTGGAAGGTTTCCCTCGACAGAAATCGAATGCGGCGCCCCGCCGCCCAACGCAAGCACCGTGAGTTCTCCCTCCACCATGTAGGCGACCTCAGTTCCGTCTGGCGACAGCGCCACCTGGTCGATCGTCTTGGCGTGGGGCATCGAGTCAAGCACGTGAGCCGCACGGGAGGGATTAGGAACCTGCCCTTGCGCCAGGGATGTAAAACTCAGTGTGGCTGCGATCACAAAGGACAGCGCGAAAAGTCGCGCGAGAGAATTACGTGATTTCATGGCACATGAGTATACACAGAGGGGGTCATGGCGGTGCCGTGTCTCACGACCGCTGGCACCTAACCCGCGAACAGAATACAATGCTGCCTTAGCCAACATTTCCTATGTCTCCCATTCCCGACGACCTCTCCACGATTAAAGACGACATGATTGCCTTCGTCGAAGGCCACGGCATGCGCCGCTTTCACGGCTATGTGGACTACGAAGAGGTGCAGTGCGTGATGTGGGAGACGGGCGGGAACCCGGACGGCTGGAAGGATTTCGTGGAACTGGCCAAGACCGCCGGCGCCGCCTTCCTCACCATGCATTCCTGGACGCTGGAGCGCACCGAACTCGACGAACTGGTGCAGCGACTTTCCACCTCAGAGTTTACCGACAACGAAGATGTCGAAGACGCGCGCTGGCTGCGCGCCCACGCCGGCAAAGTGGGATTTCTTCAGCTGGGGTGGGCTTACCAGGGCTCGATGTTCCTCTGCGAAGTCAGCACCGAGTGGTATGAACGCTACCAGCACCTGCTCGAAGTCTCCGACGAATTCGGCGGCCTCGCCATCGACGAACCCGGCCAGGACGAAGAAAGCTAAAACCAATATGCGGCGCGGAATGTGTGGGATCGGTCCCTGACCCGGTCGCCGAGCGAAGCTCGGCGGGTTCTCGTCGACACCAGCACACCCCCTGACCAGCCCGAAACTTCCAGATCACCCATGTGCTTGCGAATCGGATCGCAGAGATGAAATGGGCTCCTAAGACCGCCAACGCGACGCATATCGAATCTCTCGCCCGAGAATTGTGCTCGAATGCAGGCCTTGGCGTGAAGGACGCCAGTCTCGCCTCGACCCTGGCTCGCCTTCTAACCATGCGCGGCATCACCGATCCTGATGCTGCAGCCCGCTTCCTCTCGCCATCGCTCGCCCATCTGCATCTCCCCGAACATATGACCGGCCTCCGCGCCGCTGTGGACCGCATCGAAGCCGCCATCGAACGCAAAGATCCAATCCTCATTTACGGTGACTACGACGTCGACGGCACCATGGCGGTCATCATTCTGAAGACTGCGATCGAACTGTGCGGCGGTGCCGCCGATTTCCACGTGCCGCACCGCATTCGTGAAGGCTACGACCTGCGCGACGACGTGATCGAACGCGCGGCCGCGGCCGGCATCCGGCTGATCATCAGCGTGGACATGGGCATTCGCGCCTTCGCCCCCGCAGAGACGGCACGCCGCTTGGGCGTGGACCTCATCGTCACCGATCATCACTTGCCCGGCCCCGATGGCGTGCCCAAAGCGCTGGCCGTGGTGAATCCCAACCAGGCGGGCTGCGAATATCCCTACAAGCAGCTCTGCGGCGCGGGCGTGGTTTTCAAGGTGGTGCAGGGATTGATGCAGCGCCGCCTCGACGCGAAAGATCAGAACAAGCTGCTGCTGTCGTTCATGAAAGTCGCAGCCATCGCTACCATCGCCGACGCCGTTCCGCTCACCGGCGAGAATCGCGTCTTCGCCAAACTCGGCCTTGACGCATTGCGTCACGCGGTGAATCCCGGGCTGAAGGCGCTGCTCGAAGTGGCGCAGATTTCCAGCCAGCGTCCGCCCACCTCGACCGAGGTCGCCTTCCGCATCGCGCCCCGCATCAACGCCGCCGGACGCATGGACGTGGCCCGCGACGTGATCGAACTGTTCAGCGTGAAAGACGCCGCGCGCGCCCGTGAACTCGCCGCCAAGCTCGACCATCTCAATACCGAACGTCAGGAAGAAGAGCGCCGCATCTTTCGCTCGCTCGAAGAACGCATCAGCGGCGACCCCGCCCTGTGCGAGGCCTACTGCATCGTGCTGGATGGCGAGGGATGGCATCGGGGCGTCATCGGCATTACAGCCACGCGTGTGGTGGAACGCTACAACCGGCCCACGCTGGTGATTTCACGAGACGGCGAGGAGGCGTTTGGTTCGGGCCGCTCGATTCGCGCCTTCCACCTGCTGGAAGCGGTCGAATCCTGCCGCGATCTTTTCTCGCGCTACGGAGGCCACGCCCACGCCTGCGGCTTCGCCATGCCGGCGGCCAACATCGAGCCGCTTCGCGCTCGCTTGGACGCGTTCGCCCGCGAACGGCTAACGCTCAAAGATTTCGATCCGGTGCTCGAAGTTGACGCCGAGCTGCGCTTCGACGAAATCACGCCCGCCCTTTTTCGTGCTCTAAGCTTGCTGGAACCCTACGGCGTGGGAAATCCCGAACCAGTTTTTTCCGCGCGCGGCGCAAAGCTCACCGCCCCGCCCCGCATTCTGAAAGAAAAACACATCAAACTAAAGCTGCAAGCCGGCGCCATCCCCGCTCGTGTGGGCACGGGCGCCCCGCCGGTGCCGCCCGCGGCAGAAGGCGCGTTCGACCCTGCTCCCGAATCGACAGAGAATGCAAGCCAAGACCTGTCCCAGGCCGCGATCTTGGCCGCGCCCCGCTGCCATCCCGATTCCGCCACGATCCCGAAGTGCGATCTGAGAGCTGCGGAAAACAACCGGCACACCGAAGCCGGAAACTCAGGCGCCGTGTGGCGACGCTCCATCACGATCGACGCCCTGGCCTGGAACATGGCCGAACGCCTGCGGCAGTCCCCGCTCCTCACCGGCGACACCATCGACATCGCCTTCACCATCGGCCACAACGACCATCCCGAGTACGGCGGCCTGGAACTTTCCCTGCGCGACCTGAAAGTTCCTGCCCGCGACACCGCGAACGGGGTTTCCAACTCTGCCATGAAAAACACTGTGGCAGTTCCTTGAATCGTTTCCCTGAATCGATTCCGCGAAAAACCGTGCCAGACACGGGTTTCCCGCCGATGTTTTCCCCGCAAACTCACGCCTCCCCAAGCAACCCGGTGCTAGACTTCCGGTTCTACCCAAACAGAATCGGAGGGTCCCCATGCGCCACTCAATTCTCCTCACCCTGTTCGTTACTCTGTTGGCCGCCAATAGTTTTGCTCAGAAGAAGCCCGATCAGCCCAAGCCTCAACCATCGCCGAGCGCAACCGCGGCCGTGTCCACCGAGGCTTCCTCGCGGCTGCCGGTCAAACGCGTCGTGCTCTACAAGAATGGCGTCGGCTACTTTGAGCACGCGACCCGCGTTCACGGCACCCAAGATCTCAGCATCGACTTCACTACCGCACAACTCAACGACGTGCTGAAGTCGCTCACCGCGGTCGATATGGGCGAGGGGCGCGTCTCCTCGGTGCGTTACAACTCAATCGCTCCGCTCGACGAACGCCTCAAATCTCTGCGCCTGCCCTTCGGCGAACAGATCACGCAGGTGGAATATCTCACGGCGCTGCGTGGAGCGCGCGTGGAAGTGCGCAGCGGCTCGGCAACCGCGGCTGGCCGACTGCTCAGTGTGGAGAAAATCCACCGGCAGCGCTCCAAGGATGATTTCGAAGACGTGACCAGCTTCTCGATCGTCACCGACTCCGGCGAGATGAGGAACTTCGATCTCAGCGCTGGCGTCTCCGTGCGCATCGCAGAGCGCGAACTCACCGACGAAGTCGGACGCTATCTCAGCCTCATCGGATCTTCCCGCGCCCGCGATGTGCGCCGCATGAGTCTCACCGCAACCGGCACCGGCGACCGCGATATCTTCGTCAGCTACATCAGCGAGGTGCCGATCTGGAAAAGTACATACCGCATTCTTTTCCCTGACAAGCCGGGCGAAAAGCCGCTGCTGCAAGGCTGGGGCATCGTCGATAACACCATCGGCGAAGACTGGAAAGATGTTCAACTTTCCCTGGTCGCGGGCGCGCCGCAGTCTTTTATTCAAGACATCTCACAGCCGTTCTACGCCCGCCGACCGGTGATTGCGCTGCCCCAGTCGGTGATGCTCACGCCGCAGTCGCACGAGGCTACGGTGAACACTGGGGTAAACGCAACCGAGCAAATGGGCGCGAACGGCCGCAATTTCACCGACCTCGCGCAACTGCCTCCCGGTACGTCCAACGCCAGAACCAGTCTTTCGGGTGTCGTGAAGGATCCGAGCGGCGCCGCCGTCCCCGGCGCCCGCGTCACGGTCCGCAACGAAGAAACGGGAGTGTCGCAGGTCGCCATCACCGATTCCCGTGGGAACTATCGCTTCGGCGATCTGCAGGCTGGCAACGCCGCCTTGTTTGTCATCATGCCCGGCTTCCAGCGTTTCAACTTGAGCAATGTTTATCTCGGCATCGGCCGCAATAACGAGATTGACGCCACCCTGAGCCTGGGAGGCGCCGCTGAAACCGTAGAAGTAACCGCCGGGGCAACCACGATGCAGACGGAGGAGGCGGAACTCGCCAGTCAAGCTGAAAAGCAGGGTTCCGAAGCCGAAGGCAAATCCGCCGGCGATTTCTTCGAATACAAGATCAAGCAGAAGATCACCATCGGCAAGAATCAGTCGGCGCTGGTCCCCATCCTGCAGGCGCACATTGAGGCCGAGAAGGTTACGCTCTGGAACCAGGAATCGGCTCCGCTTCGCGCTCTGTGGATCAAGAACACGAGCGGCCAGGTTCTCGATTCTGGTTCGTTCAACGTGCTCGAAGCCGATACTTTCGCCGGCGAAGGCGTCCTCGAGACCATCCATCCCGATGAGCGGCGCTTGCTTTCTTACGCGGGCGACGCCGCGGTGCACGTGAAGTACGCCGAGGACTCCAGCGACAAGCCATACAGCCGGGTGCGCATCGCGAAAGGCATCATGCAGCTGACCCGCGAGCAACGCAAAACTACGAAATACACCATTCGCAACGCCGATACCGACTCGCGGCAAATCGTCGTGGAGCATCCCGCCGAAGAAGGATGGCAACTCACGCCCGCCACGCCGAAACCGGAAGAAACTACCGAGTCGTTCCTCCGCTTCCGCGTCCCGGTGGATGCGGGGAAAACAGCGGAGCTGACCGTCGAATCCATCCACCCCGAAGAAACCCGCTACGCGCTGACCAATCTCGACGACAGCGAAGTGGCGCTGCTGGTGGAGCAGAAGCGCATGACTCCCGCCATGCAGCAGGCCTTCGACCGCATCCTGAAGCAGAAGGACAAAGTCAACCAGCTTACCGCCCAGGTATTCCAGCGCAAGAGTGAGGGAGATCAGATCACTGCCGACCAGAATCGCATCCGCGAAAACATGAAGGCGTTGAAGGGAAGCTCCGAAGAAAAAGCCTTGCTGCAGCGCTACGTCGGTCAACTGGACGCGCAGGAAAGCCGCCTCGCAGCCCTGCGCAAGGAGTCCAGCGATCTCACAGCGGAAGAAAACAAAGCCAGCGTAGAACTAGATCGCATGATCGAGGAAGTCAGCGTGGACCAGAGCTTCTAAAAGTAGCGCCGCCGTCCCGGCGGCTGGGAGCTTGTCCTGAACGGAGTCGAAGGAGCGGGCGTCCTCGCCCGCCGCGTCGAGAGAGAGGACGCCTTCGTGACAGCCGGCAAGATGCCGGCGCTACACATCGGCAGCTAGCGTGCGCCATCCTTCACCACAAATGATAGTGCCCATCCCGCCGCGCCAGATCCACCTTCACTCCGAACAGCTCCGAAAGCCGCTCCACTCGCAGCATTTCTTCCTTAGGCCCGTCGGCAACGATGCGTCCGCGGCTCATCAGCACCACGCGCTGGATTTCGGGCACGATGTCAGGCAGTTCGTGGGTCACCAGAATAATTCCAATCCCCGAGTTCGCCAGCGTGCGCATGGCCTGCCGCACCGTGTGCTGCGCCGCCAGATCGAGCGAATTGCAGGGCTCGTCGAATAACAGCGCGCGTGGATTGTGCACCAGGGCTCGCGCAATCAGCACGCGCCGAGCCTCACCCGAAGACATTTCGCACACCGGCCGGTCGGCGAGATGCGAAATCCCTAACTGCTCCAGCGCGGCGTCGGCCAATTGCTGGTGTCTTGGATCGACGGTGTGATTCGAAAAAATGCTGATGCTGCTGAAGAAGCCCGACAGCACCACGTCGCGCCCGTTCGCGTCGCTGGTGCAGGACGCCATCAGATCGTTCGAAACAATCCCGAGGCGAGCCCTCAGGCTGAACACGTCCCATGACTCCTCGCCCAGAATCGTCATCGACGAATCCGACTGCACCACGGGATAACATTCTCGGGTGATCGTCTTGATCAGCGTCGACTTGCCGCAGCCGTTCGGCCCCAGGATGGCGACGTGCTCGGTTGCCCCGATCCGCAAGCTAAAGTCGTCCAGAGCGGCAGTCTGGCCGCGCATCACGCGGATGTTCTTGAATTCCAGCAGCGGCGGGGTCGCGTTCATTGCATCCAAGTGTAGACGAGGTTCCGGCTGGAAACCGACCTCGGGCGTCAGACTGCGGACCTCAGCCAAAGCGCGCTTTCCTGAGGTCTGAGGTCCGAAGTCCGACGTCCCTTGCTTTACACTGAACTTACCCATGCCGCTCCCCATCTACCGTTTGCGACGCTGGCTGGTGGCGATCGCGGTTATTTTCACGCTGGTAGTCGCGGGCATGTATTTGCGCGTCCGGTTGCTGCAACGCAACGTGCTGAAAGGAATCCCCGGCAAGATCGGCTACGACATCAAGCAAACCGCTGCCGGCTTTCAGTATTCCCAGTCCGATGGCAAACGCACGCTCTTCACCATCCAGGCCAGCGACCTCAAAGAATTCAAGCTCAACGGACGCACCGAGTTGCACAAAGTCAGCATCGTGCTTTACGGGCGGGATTCCTCGCGCTTCGATCGCATCTACGGCGACGACTTCAGCTACGATCCCAAGTCCGGCGACGTCATCGCCAAAGGCGACGTGCAGATCGACTTGGAGGCAAATCCCTCGGGCCGCGCCAACCCCGATCAATCGATCCCCAAAGAACTCAGAAGCCCCATTCACCTTAAGACGCGCGACCTTGTGTTCAACCGCGAGACCGGCAATGCCACCACCGCTGCCCGCGTCGAGTTCCGCACCTCCCAGGCCGCCGGATCGGCCGTGGGTGTGCAGTATGCGGGCAAGACCAATACGCTCACGCTGGCATCCCAGGTACATTTGGAAACGCCAGGAGACGCCCCCTCGATCATCGAAGCTTCGCAGGGCCTGATCACAGGCGAGCCGCGAGAGATTCTGCTGGAGCATCCGAATCTTCGTCGGGGCGATGAAACCCTGCAGGCCGATCAGGCAAAACTATTTCTGAGCGCTGACAACAATGTGGATCGAATTGCGGCCATAGGCAACGTCGAGGCGCAACTGAACGACGCGCAACGCAACGACGCGCACCGGAACAATGCCGGAACCACATCAGTAGCTGGTCACGATTCAGCCCAGGAACAGACCTCTCAGACGCACGTCCACTCCGACGAAGCCGAGTTCCTCCTGACGGGCAAACAGAATCGGCTGCGTACCGCAACCCTGACCGGCCATGTGGAATTCGAACGCGCCGGCGCGCAACCGATGCTGGGCAGCGCTGGCCGGGTGGTCCTGGATTACTCCGGCCAGAACCAGCTGCAGAAGGTGCATGCCCTCGACAACGTGCGGTTGACCCAGACCGCAGCCAGTCACGAGACGGCTGCAGCCAAAACCACCGGCCCGCAGGATTTTGTCCTCGCGGCGACTGCGGTAGATTTCTTCCTGGTCGACGGCCGCTTCATCGATCACGCCGAAACCTCGGGCCAAGCGCAAATCACAATTTTTTCTGCCCAAGTTCCAGCTCACGCCGGTCCCACCCAAACCGCTCCAGCCTCGATCGCTACATTGCAAACTTCGACCTCAAGCACCACGCAGGCCCCGTCGCAAACCACCATCACCGCCGGCAAGTTCAACGCGAAGTTCGACACAGTTGCCGGGGCCAGTCGCTTAACCGCGATCCACGGCTCGCCCAACGCCCGCATCGTCAATCAGGCCCCGGGTCAGCCCACAAGGGTCAGCACCAGCGAAGCCGTCGATGCCACGTTCCTCCCGCGGGGAGGCATTGCTGCCGTCACCCAGCAGGGAAACATCACGTATGCGGACGACCAGAGCCCGGATAAGCGCACCCAAGCGTGGGCTGGGCAGGCCCGCTACACTCCCGTCGATCAAATGCTCGAGCTATCCGGCAGTCCGCGCGTCGTCGAAGGCGGCATGGCCACAACGGCAAAAACGATCCGGATCAACCGCACCACCGGCGAAGCCCTGGCCGACGGCGATGTGAAGAGCACCTATAGCGAGTTACAGGAGCAGCCCAACGGCTCGCTTCTGGCTTCGTCCTCGCCGATTCACGTGACTGCCCGCAGCATGACCGCCCGCAACCATCCCGCGATCGCGGTCTACTCCGGGGGCGCCCGCCTGTGGCAGGACGCCAACGTCGTCGAAGCCCCCACCATCCAGTTTGATCGGGAGAACCGGTCGCTCCTGGCCCAGGGAACCCCAGCCCGGCCAGTGTCAACAATCCTGGTTCAACCTGACTTGGTTCAACCGGATCAATCCAAGGTTGGAGAAAGCCGGGCAAAACCTCCGAAAAAGCCAGGCGCTGCCGGGAAGTCAGCGCCACCCAGCCTGGTGGCCATCACCGCTGCCAAGCTCAGCTACGCCGACGCTGAGCGCAAAGCGCACTACGAAGGGGGCGTTTCCGCGAAAAGTTCCGATTTCACCGCGTCCTCGCAAACCATGGACGTTTATCTTCTTCCTCGCAACCAAAGCGCGGGCTCAACTGCAAGCCAAAGTGTTAACCATCAATCAGTTACCGGGCAGAGCCGAGTTGACCGCGTGGTCGCCCAGGGCCACGTATTAGTCCAGCAGCCCAACCGCCGCGCGGAGGGCGAAACCCTGGTTTACACCACTGCCGACGACAAGTTCGTGCTCACCGGCGGTCCGCCTAGCATTTTTGATGCCGAACAAGGCAAGATTACGGGGGTTTCGTTGACTTTCTTCAGAGCCGATGATAGGGTGCTGGTAGAAGGCGCAGCAAGTACTCCTGTGGTAACTCAAACGCGAGTGGCCCGGTAATTGGCAAGTTAAATGCGTACCTTAGCCACGGAAGAAATTGGCAAATCGTATCGTGGCCGCCGCGTTGTGAATGGTGTCAGCCTGCGGGTCGAACAGGGCGAAGTTGTTGGTTTATTAGGCCCTAACGGCGCAGGCAAGACGACCACTTTTTACGCCATCGTTGGCCTGATCCCTCCCGATACTGGCCGCGTGTTGTACGACGGTCAGGACATTACAGACGTGCCCATGTATCTGCGGGCGCGTCAGTATGGCATCAGCTATCTCCCTCAAGAAGCATCGGTTTTTCGCAAACTTACGGTGGAAGAGAACATCCTTGCGGTGTTAGAAGCGCAGCCGATTTCCTGGCACGAGCGCCGCGAGAAGATGGAAAAGTTCATCGATGGACTGGGGCTGGAGCACATCCGCCAGAATCGCGGATATGCCCTTTCCGGGGGAGAGCGCCGGCGCGTGGAAATTGCCCGCTGCCTGTGCATCAATCCCACATTCATCTTGCTGGACGAACCGTTTTCCGGCATCGATCCGATTGCAGTGCTCGACTTGCAGAAGATCATCAGCGGCCTGCGATCGAGCGGCATCGGAGTGCTGATCACGGATCACAATGTGCGCGAAACGCTTTCGGTGACCGACCGCGCCTACATCATCGATGACGGCAGAATTTTCCGTCACGGCGCGCCGGAACAGTTGGCCGGCGATCCGGAAGTGAGAAGGGTGTATTTGGGGGAAAGTTTCTCGCTGGTGTGAAAAGGCAGTGGCTCGTGACTAGTTGCTAGTTGCTAGTAAACACGCCTCTAGCTACTAGCAACTAGCCACTGGGTTTCCTATGGTCATGTTGCAGCACAAACTGAGCGTCAAGCTGTCGCAGCGCCAGATCCTCACTCCGGGACTGGTGCAGATGGTTTCCGTGCTGGCGCTCAACAAGCTTGAGCTCAAGGACATGATCAATACCGAGATGGTGGAGAACCCGGTTCTCGAAGAACTCGAGGAGTCGGTCCCACTGCTTGATGAGGTTGGAGGCAAAGAGGCAGACCGCGACCGCGCCGCGACCGTCTCCACCGAAGAGAACCCGATCACCGCAGTTGAAAAGAAAGATCCGTTCGAAGAGATCGACTTCGGTTCGTTCTTTCAGGATTACCTCGATCCCGGCTACCGCAGCCGCGGCGAGATGGAAGAGATCGAGCGGCCGTCGTTCGAGAATTTTTTATCGAAGCCCGGCAATCTCACCGATCATCTGGCCTGGCAATTGGGCGCGCTAAGCCTGCGCAAGGAAGTACGGGAAGCCGCCGAACTGATCGTCGGCAATCTGAATGAAGACGGATACCTGATCGCCAGCGACGACGAGTTGCTCGGAGTCGCGCCGCCCGCCTCGGCCGAAGCCGATGCCGTCACCGCCAAGAAAATTGTGAGCGAGGCGCAAGCCCTGGGCTTGGCCGAAGAAGTTGCCGTCGGGGAACTTCTGGCCGAGGGTTTGGCTGAGGATGGTTCGACTGGGAATGGGTCGGCAGAGCCTGGCCAGGGCGAAAATTTGCTCGAAGCCGGCGGGGCAGAAACTAATCTGGCCGAGAACGTTTTGCTCAGAACCGCAACCGACCCGACCGCTGCGGATGAAGTTTCTCCTGCCGCGGAAGCCAGCACTGCCGACCCTGATCCGATCGCGTCGTTTTCCGTTTCCGTGCGATCCGGAGACGCTGCCGCCGCCGTCGCGCCTGCTCCCGAACCTGCGCCGCCGGCGCCATCTCAGCCGTTGACGCCAAGATTTTCCTCCGCCGACTTGCAGGAAGCCCTGGAGACCGTCCGCCAGCTCGATCCTCCCGGCGTGGGCTGCCGCGACCTGCGCGAATGCCTGCACTACCAGCTCCGCTATCACCAGCAGCAGCTTGCCTTGCACAAAAACGGAGAAAAAAACGGAGGAACCAACGGCAACGGCACGGCGCAAGTTCTGCAGGATGCCACCGCCATCGTCGATCAGCATCTGCGCGCGGTGCAGAACAAGCAGCACAAAGAAATAGCGAAAGCGATCGGACGTCCTGTAGAAGCGATCGAACAGGCGCTCAACTACATTCGCACGCTCGATCCCCGCCCCGGCCTGCGTTACAACAAAACCCAGCCGCGGCTGATCGAACCCGACGTCGCTTTCGTGAAGCACGGGGACGAATGGCTGGTGATCATGAACGACGAAGACCTGCCCCAGCTTCGTCTGAACCCGGCTTACAAGAAGCTGGTGACACGCGACGGCACCAACGACAAGACTACCCGCGACTACGTCAAAGAGCGCTACAAGAGCGCCATCCAGCTCATCAAGAATATCGAGCAGCGCAAACAGACCATCACCAAAGTCTGTTATTGCATCGTCGCCCGCCAGCAGGATTTTCTGGAACGAGGCATCGACCAGCTGAAACCCATGATGATCAAGGAGGTGGCCGAAGAAATCGGCGTGCATCCTTCCACGGTAAGCCGCGCTGTGGCCAGCAAATATGCCCATACCCCGCAGGGCGTATTTGAGCTGCGCTACTTCTTCAGTGAGAGCGTGCAGGGGCCCGAGGGCGGCAACACATCGTTGCTGATCCTCAAGCGCCGCGTCAAAAAGCTCATCGACGAAGAAGATCCCAGCCGTCCGCTGACCGACGAGCAGATCACCCGCATCCTGCAATCGCAAGGCATCCAGGTGACCCGCCGCACGGTGGCAAAATACCGCGAAGACATGCGCATCCCGAGCACGCACCAGCGCAGAGTGAAGAAATAAACGGGAAGGGCACGGCTTCAGTCGTGCCGATTCGGACGATATGAAGGAACGCAACCGCGCATTGAAGAACAAGCCATTGGCATTGCTTGCGCTTGGGTGTGCACTTGTAGCAGCGGGCCGCGCTGTGCGCCGCGATCATGATTATAGGTTCGGAGTTACCGGAGTCGTGAGCGCCGAGGACGGCACGCCCATCAACGATGTAGAGGTTATTCTTAACCTGGATACGCCAGTCTATGAGGGGATTACGCCGATAACAACTAAACGGGTAACGGCGAACAATGGCGCATTCGTCCTCATGTACATCAGCGGCTCTCCCAGCACAAAATACACGATAACAATCCAGAAGCAAGGGTTTGAACCGCAAACCGTGGCTGGCAGCGCTCCGCCCGACGGCCATCATGTATTTCGACTCAAGCGCATCCGTGACGGTGATCATGGAACAACGACCGCAACAGGGGCTTCGGTCCTCTGAGATTTGATTGCAGTGCCCAACTTAACTCGATAGAACGAACTTTCCGGAGGGGGCGCTCATGAACGTGGAATACACTGGCAGACACTACGTAGTTACTTCCACCATCCGCAAAGAAGTTGAAACCGGCCTTACAAAAATCCGCAAAATTCTGGGCGACCGGTTTGATAGCAAAGTCATTCTCGCGGTCGAAAAGCACCGCCACAAAGCCGAAATCACCATTAGCCCCCGCAACGGACCGCTGGTCGGCCTGGCGCAGGCCAAGGACATGACCGTCGCCGTCAGCGAAGCGCTCGATCATCTGGAAAAACAGGCGGTGAAATACAAAACCCGCTGGATGTCAAAGAAGCGCTCGGCCCGCAAAACCGAAGAAGTCAAAAAGTGGAACGGCGACTCGCCGTCGCTGTTGCCTCAGGAAGACCTGCAAACTACAGTCGGCCTCTCGGAAAAAACCGCGGTGCCCGTGGTGGTGCACAAATATCCCGCCGTGGCCAAAACCACCGAGGTGCACCTTGTGCGCTCCGACGACGCCGTTGCCATGCGTCCCATGACTCTCGAAGAAGCTATCAAAGAGGCCCACTTCAAAGACCGCGATGTCTTCGTCTTCCGCGATCCCAAAGGCAAAGTAATGATCCTGCACCGAACGCGCGAGGGCAAGATGGAGTTGATCGAAGCGCCTTAGGGGCGGGCTTCGGGCTTCAGCTTTCGGGCTCCAGCTAGCCGCTCGTGAGCGATACTCGTGTGGGGGGTGTGAAGCGTCAATCTGACTGATCCATGCCAGTGTCTTGACCTTCGACGTCCTCCCACTCGGTGTGACAGGCGTGGCAACGCCATGCGCGGCGCTTCCATGGAATCGGCACGTTGAAATACGCGGTTACGTAAGCGACCGGCTGATCTAGTTCCTGAAAATTCACGTCTAGCGACTGGCAACGAGGACAACGCGGTTGCTGATACTCACCCACACCCGCCACGTCGAAGCCCTCTGGAATTGGCTGGTTCAGAATCTCGCTTGCTTCTTTAGCGTCTTCCGGGTTCACCTGCAATTTGATTCCGCCCATCAGGTTCGACCAGAACCAGTCCAGACGTACCATGTTGTCATCTACCAGTAAGGCTTCGACCCCTGCCGATTCAAGGCTACCTTTAGCCAGCAGCGCCTCGGGCAGATCGCGGAACTTGCGGATGGTTACCAATTCCCGCAGTTCGAGTTCGCCGTCGGCGGCAGCAGATTCGGCCGGCGGAGGCTCCGGTGGAGGCGGATCGCCCGGCAACTCTTTATCCCCGACCACCGGCGCGGTTTCAACGAGTTCCGCAGTCAGGCCTCTCCGGACTAGCTCGGCTTGCAGGGCCTCGCGGGCAAGATCGGTCAGTTCATAAGCCTGACCGGCAACTTTCTCCAGTTCACCGTCCATCTGGCCGGTGTAAAAGTCGATCAGCCGGCGGCGCTCCTGCTCAGGGTCGATCCTCGCCATGGCGGAGAATCATACGTCAGCCCAGAGGAAACGCGAAAGGGATGATCGGGTTCACCCGCGAAAATCTGTGCCCAAGAATAGATCGGCCCGCAGACACGATGGCCTGCGGGCCGTCCGGCGGACTGTTTGGGATTGACCAAGAGGTGGTCACTCTACGTGGCCTCTCACGGCGACTCCGGGTTACGTAATCGACGCCTCCTGACCGACCTAAGTCAGGCGCGCAATCCTTATTCACCGGTAGTGTGCGGGCTGTAGCTTCGAGGCGCGCCGTTCCATCGTTACTGCGCCGAAGCCCCGCTTAGAGCAACCAGCTCTAAGTCTCAGCCACCTCACCTGGTCTTAGACTCCCACAACAACTGCCACAACAATCAGAACTTGTCATTCGACCACCTCCTTTCCGGTGTAAACGCAGATTAGTACGGAAGGCGGCGAGCCGTCAACCGGCACGAAAGCGGGTGCTCAGAATGCCAACAGAAAAGCAGCGAACCTCACAAAACCAATCCGCGAGTCAAAAAGTCGCACAAATCTTGCCCTTTTCCCGATTCCCCTTACAACTTAATCGCGGAATGTATCTTCCTAGTTCTCTTTACGGGCGCGAGGCCGCGCTTTGAGGCCTCCCTGGAGGTATATTCATCTAGGGCGCTTTAATGCGCCGTGCAGCGCCATCTTAAATAGGGGAGAACGCCGGATCATGACCCGCTTCGCCGTGGCAGCAATTGCTTTGATGATTTTGTTTGTTTTTATTTTGTCCGGTTCGCCAGCCGTCGCGCAAAGCTCAAGCCAAAAAATGCAAGTTTTTGGCGGTTATTCCCTGTTGCATGCCGACAATGGCGGATTGACCGCCTCTGCCCTGAACTCGGCTCTGCGCCAGCCCGCGGGCACGCTTGGAATCACTTCCAACTACAGCGGTTGGAATGCCGAAGTGCAATACAGCGTAAATCACTGGCTGGGGGCCGTGGTCGATTTTGCCGGGCACTCCGGCACGGCATTTCCCACTTCGAACCTGCAACTCAGTCAGCTGCCAAACGCTAATCAGTATTCCATTCTGTTTGGGCCCCAGATCTCTTCCACTCGCGGAAAATTTACGCCTTTCGTGCATGTGCTGGGAGGCGTCGACCGCCAACACATCGATGCCGGCTCCATCCCCGGCGTCTTCGGCTCTTCCCAATTCGTAACCGACTGGGCCCCCGCAGTGGCCGTGGGAGGCGGGCTCGACTACAAAGTTTACCCGCGTTTCTCGGTGCGCCTGGGACAGTTCGACTATTACTACGCGGGCCACAATCTGAAGGAATTCTATGGTTCCTCGTTTGGCCCGAACTTGTTTCCCAACCTCGCGACCAAAGAAAACAACCTGCGATTCTCCGCCGGCATTGTGGTGCGCTTCTGAGATTCCGGATTTTCTAGGCGTGCTGATGTCGAGGGGCCGGGCCGCTTACTGCGCCTCCTCCGGCACCACACGCAGTGCGAGCTTCTCGGTATGCCGCAGCACGGTGAGCGAGCAGCTTACGCCCACGCGCACATCGGTGAGAACGCGGTGCAGATCGTCCACGCCGGCGACGGGCTGGCCTTCCAGCGCCACAATCACGTCCCCGTCGCGCAATCCCGCGCGCTTGGCCGGACTGTTTTCTTCGAGCGAGATCACGATCACGCCCGTCTCCTTGGGCAGATCGTAAAAGCGCACCACGCGCCGGTGCACCGGCACGGTCTGCGCCGAGACGCCGATAAAGCTGCGGCGGATGCGTCCGTCGCGCAGCAGCCGGCTGGCTACGAACTTGGCGGTATTGATTCCGATGGCGAAACAGATCCCTTGCGCTGGCAGAATGGTTGCTGTGTTCACGCCTATAACCCGCCCGGCGGAATCGACCAGCGGGCCGCCGGAATTGCCCGGGTTCAGCGCCGCGTCGGTCTGAATCACGTCGTCAATCAGCCGCCCGGAATACGATCGCAGCGACCGTCCCAGCGCGCTGACCACGCCCGCCGTCACCGTCGACTGAAACCCGTAAGGCGCGCCAATCGCAATCACTACCTGCCCCACGCGCAGCTGCTGCGAATCGCCGAGTGCGGCCGCGGTCAGGGCGGGTTCTTCCACGGGCGGCTTTTCGATGCGGATCACGGCCAGGTCGCTGGCCGCGTCGTCGCCGATCGCGGTGGCCGGCATACGCCGCCCGTCGGACATCGTAACCTCGATGCGCTTGGCGTCGTGGACGACGTGGCTGTTGGTCAGGATGAGGCCGTCGGGCGTAAAAATAAATCCCGAACCTCCGCCGCGCCGTTCGCGCGGCTCCCCCGAACGCGAGCGTCCCGCACCGGGCACAGCCTGATGCACTTCAATGTTCACCACCGACGGACTGACGCGTTCCACGGCTCCGGTGACGGCGTGCGAATAAGCGTCGAGCAGGGTCGAGTCGTCATGTGACGCGCTCGCATCCGACGATCGCCGCTGAGACTCCTCACTCCAGCCAGAATCGCCTAGCTGGTTCGTGGGGATAGCATAGGCGGGTACAGCGGAGAATACACTTCCAGACTCTTCCAGGTTCATGCTGGATAGATGTCGGTCAATCTATTTCGGATTCAGACCGGCGTCAGATCCCAGGCAACAAAAAAGCCGGGACCAGAGGATGGTCCCGGCATCGAGTTGGCTGGTTGCCCGGAGTAAACTCGTTGGTTCGGGGGCTGAAGCCCCCAATTCCTCTCCACCTTGACGCGGCTCTAAAGAGCCGTTCTTCCACATTCGATCGGCCGCCGCGTACGCTTGATACGTCCCGCGAGCGCTTCCCTTACGCGCTGCGTCTCGGCCGCACCGTCAAATCCCGCACCTGCATCAGGATGCTCGACATCTGCATGCCATTCAGCTGCGAGACAAACGGCAGAATCTCCGCGATAAATTGATCTTTCATCAACTCGCTGATTTCGTCCTGGCGGTTCTTTTCTCCGCCGCTGAGCAGTTCCGGCACGGTCACCTCCAGTGCGCGCGCCAGCCGCTCCAGCGAAGAGAGCGTGGGCGTGGCTTTCTCATTTTCAATTTTCGACACGTAGGTCCGCGGTACGGACATGCGTCCCGCCAGTTGCCGCTGGCTAAGCCCGTTGCGCAGCCGCAGCGAGCGGATCGACGTCGCCAGGTTCAAATGGCCGCGGCCGTTCCCGTTCACCGGCATCATCACCGGCGGCGCAACCATGATCGGCTCCGGCTCAGGCTCCTCGTCCATGGAAGCGTGGCAACGTCGGCAATTATTGTTGGTTGTGCGAAACTGAACCAGCAGGCAGTGATCGCATCGAACGACTTCCCTAGAATCTACCGGGGCAAGAGTCGTGGCCATCGAGTTGTGGGAGGGCCAGAGCGGGCCTTCCTTACATCTTGAGTCGGAACCAACATTGGGGGACGGTTCCGACTGCAGTGCCCAATCTGCGGTCATTGCCCTGTGGATGTCAAGGTTAAAATGCAGAGAAACCAGAAGTTACGGGGATGAGAGCAAAGCTATACTTGGAAAAACCCCGGCAAAAGCCGCAAGAACAAGGCAAACTACCAATGATGAACCGCGAATCCGCGTGGTGTTTACTAAGTGTGTTCACGTCTTGAGTCCGAAGGAGTTTTGGAGGGGATCGGTGGGTGTTTGAAGAACTGGTCTTTTCAAGACTGGCCGAAAGGATTTTGCACTGCGAAGCCCTAAGCCACTCTCCCGATTTTCCTAGATATTTTATCCCCAAAATTTCTGTCATTTTGAGAAAAAAGAGTTTCTCGACCAGCTACGCCGGTTTGCAGTAACAATCTCCATCGACCACGTCGGTACGAGCTGAAGCGCCCGCGGATAGCCGCTTCTGCTCAGTCATGCTCCTTGCGGAAGTAAGGCGATTCGGCACATAATGCCCAATGTTTTGGCGCCCGAGGCCAACCAGACTGCAACGACTTGGACATTGTGGTCGGCACCTCGAGGGGGGAGATTATGTCGCCTGGGATAATCATTTCCATCCGCAGCATGCTGGCCATGGACGTTCCAGCGATCGTGCTCGTCATGGCTCTGTCGGGCGGAGCCCAGACCACGGCCGTTGGGGAACAAGTTCCAGCTGTCAGCCACAACACTTGGACCAGTGGCGCGCCCATCCCGACGCCCGTCGTAGCCGCGGCCTCAGCAGTGCTCAAGGCGGAGATCTACGTGGTTGGCGGAGAGAATTCCGCGAGCACGATTGTTGCCGATACGCAAATCTACAACCCCATTACGAATAGTTGGAGCGCAGGCGCGTCTCTGCCCACGGCAGTCGAAGGGGCGTCGGCCGCGGTCTTCAATAACATCCTCTACGTCTTCGGCGGGACCAGCGACGGAGGGACCGCCAGCAACGCGGTCTGGGCCTACAACCCAAAGACGAAATCGTGGTCCGCAAAATCCGCCATGCCGACTGCAAGGTATGACACTGCCGCGGTAGTGGAGAACAAGATAATTTACTTGATCGGCGGGGAGGTGAATAGCTCCGACTTCGTCGCGACAGTGGAAAGCTACGATCCCGCAACCAATGCCTGGGCCGAAGAGGCGCCGATGCTAGGGACGAAGCAAAGCCCTGCGGCCGGTCTGCTGGGTAACCTAACTACTGGATTCACCATCATGGCCGCCGACGGCGCCACTCAGCCCAGCCAAATCACGGGAAACACCGAGGGCTACGAGGCCGCGACCAATACTTGGACGGAACGGACCGCCGACGCGACGGCCCGAGTGGCACCCTGCTTCGGGTCCGTCGGTGGAAAGCTCTATGTCGTGGGTGGCTACCTCAACAATGGTCTGGGTCGTCCAGCAGCGACTGTGAACGAGGCGTTCGAGTTGTCCAAGAACAAATGGCAGACGACGCTCGCCCCCATCCCGCAAGGCGTCATGTGGTCCGCTTCCGCGGTTTATAACGGGCAGCTCTATTGCATTGGCGGCTGGGCAACTATTCAAGGGACCGTTCTCAACAGCTTGCAGATCTATCAACCGTAGTCCGAGCTCAAGGAGCATTTGTCACGATGAACGAAGTCAACACGAGAGAGGGAGCCTGGGCTATCCTAACCGAGTTCACCCAGTCAGAGAGCCTGCGCAAGCACGCGCTGGCCGTCGAGGCCTGCATGCGCGCCTGCGCCAGAAATTTTGCCGCTGGGTTGACCGAAAAAAGGTCGACCGGAGAAAGGTCGACCGAAGAGGAAGACCTCTGGGGCATCGTCGGCCTCATCCACGATTTCGACTACGACCGCTGGCCCAGCCTCGACGACCATCCCTACAAAGGCAACGCCATCCTGAAAGAGCGGGGCTGGCCTGACGTGATCACCCGCGCGGTGATGTCGCACGCCGAATATACCGGCGTCACCCGCGACACGCCCATGGAAAAAGCCCTCTTCGCCTGCGACGAACTCGCCGGATTCATCACCGCCGTCGCTTTAATCAAGCCCAGCAAGTCGCTGGCAGAAGTCGACGTGAAGTCGGTGCGAAAAAGGATGAAAGACAAAGCCTTCGCCCGCAAAGTGAATCGCGACGACATCATCAACGGCGCCGTCGAGTTAGGCGTGGACCTCGACCAGCACATCGCGCTCTGCATCGAAGCCATGAAGGGAATCGCCGCAGAGCTAGGCCTGGACGGCAGCGCCGCAAAGCCAGCGTAGTTACTGTTCGTTTGGGGACGGCCGCCCTCGGCTTTCCACCGGGCGTAGCCCCGGCTTCGGCGCAATGTGGCCGCAATGTGGAAGAGCGGCGCTTCAGCGCCGCGTCAGCTTCCAAAATCAACCCGGGCTTCAGCCCCCGCGGGCGCGGGTTTCCAGCCTGCCTCCGCGGCTCTCCTGTTCACTAACGGACACCCTAAGCTGAAACCGAACATCCCATTCACCGCCCAGATGCGCCAAGTGAGCGTAACCCTCTTCTTTCTCATAAAATTACCTCCAAGAAACTTTGGCTCTCGAAGTGCCGTTCCCTCCCTGTGGCCACAACTGCCCTGTAGCCACATCTGGAGACCGACCATGACCACCCTTCTGCAGGACTTGCGACTTGCGCTCCGCCAGTTGCGCAAGTCCCCCGGATTCACCCTCGCCGCCGTTCTGACGCTGGCTTTAGCCATTGGCGCCAACTCCGTGGTGTTCGGCCTCATGGACGCCCTGATACTGCGCCCCCTGAACGTGCCGCAGGCGGAGAGCCTCTACGGAACCGAGTACGGCGACAATCCGGTGTGGCAGTCGTATCCCAACTATCTCGATCTGCGCGATCGCAACCGCAGCTTTGACGATCTGGCCGCTTACAATTTCTCCTTTGTCGGGCTTGACACGGGCAAGGAACCCGCGCTTTCCACCGGCTATGCGACAAGCGGGAACTATTTCGACGTGCTAAAGATTCAGCCGTATCTCGGTCGCGTGTTCCACGCTTCCGACGAGCACGGCCCCAGCAGCGCGCCCTATATCGTGCTCACTTATGCGTTTTGGCACAGCCGCTTCCAGGACGATCGCGGAGTGCTGGGCCGTACCGTGCAGTTAAACAAGCATCCTTTTACCGTGATCGGTGTAGCGCCGCCCGGGTTTCGCGGCACGCTGTCGTTCGGCTCTCCCGATTTTTTTATCCCGATCATCAATCAGGCCGTGGTAAATGGGGATAGCGAGTTGGACTCGCGCGGGAACCAGCACGCGGTGTTCGAGGTCATGGGACATCTGAAGCCGGGAGTGACACCGGTCCAGGCTCAAGCCGATGTGAACGCCGTGGGCGCTTATCTCGAAAAAACTTATGCCAAAGAGTTTGGTCATAGAGGTACAGTTCTTTCGCGGCAGGGCCTGACTTCTTTTGGCGGTCCGGTGCATGAGTTTGTAGCGGCACTGATGGTGCTGGCCGGTCTGATTCTTCTAGCCGCCTGCGCCAACCTGGGCAGCTTGTTTGCCGCGCGCACGGCAGACCGTTCCCGGGAGGTTGCTCTGCGGCTCGCGCTGGGGTCGACCCGCCGTCGCATCCTGCGGCAACTGTTGACTGAGGCCGTGCTGGTGTCGCTGGTCGGCGGCAGTCTCGGACTTTGGGCCAGCAAGGTGTTGTTGGTGCGTCTGAGCATGTGGCAGCCCTTTGCCGGGGCTCCGCTCCAGCTGCCTGTGAGCCCGGATGCAACCCTCTACGTGGCGGCTTTGGTTTTCTCGTTGCTCAGTGCATTCCTCTTCGGCATCGTTCCGGTGCGCCAAGTGCTCCGCGCCAATCCATATGAGATCGTCAAAGCGGGATCCAGCGGAAGAGTGGGGCGCCGGATTACTCTTCGCGATGTGCTCCTCGTCGCCCAGATTTCCATCTGCGCCGTTCTGGTCACGTCTTCGTTAGTCGCGGTCCGCGGACTAGTCCGCTCGCTGCACAGTGATTTCGGTTTTGACCCGCATAACACCATGCTGGCCGCGGCCAACCTGGCCATGGCCGGTTACACCGGCGACCATGTGCCCACCATGCAGAAGCGCATGATCGAGGCGCTCGAAACCATTCCCGGCGTGGAGGCCGCGGGGCTGGTGAACAATTACCCTCCCTTGGCCTTCGGCGCCGCCAGCCGGTCGAACGTGTTCAAGGAAGAAACCGGCGATCTCAGGCCAGCCAACGCTGCTGCCGAGCCCTACCGCTACGATGTGTCTCCCGGATACTTCGCGGCGGCCGGCACCAGTCTTCTGGAGGGCAGAAGTTTCACCTGGCATGACGACACAAACGCTCCCGCCGTGGCCGTGGTAAATCGCGAATTTGCCCGCCTGATGCTGGGCTCGGTGACCAGCGCGGTCGGCAAATACTACAAGCTGCAGAATGGAACGCGCGTACAAGTTGTGGGCGTGGTCGAAGACGGAAAGTATTTAAGTCTCACGGAAGATAGCGAGCCGGCAATGTTTCTGCCGTTCCTGCAAACGCCCACCAGCGCGGCCTATCTGCTGGTGCGTTCGAACCGCGATCCGCAACAGCTTGCCGCCGGCATGAGAGCGAAACTACATGACCTGGACGGGGGCCTGCCCGTTGACACCCAGACGTGGACTAGCCTGCTGGAAGTCGTGATGTTTCCCGCGCGGGTGGCAACCATGTCCCTGGGCGTGATGGGCGTGATGGGTGCGATGCTGGCGGTGACCGGCGTCTTTGGCATGGCGGCCTACTCGGTCAGCAAGCGGCTGCGGGAGTTGGGCATTCGCCTCGCCCTGGGGGCGCAGCGCAGAGAAGTGCTAAAAGCAGCGTTGGCGCGCCCGCTCAAATTGCTGGCGATTGGGTCGGCGGCGGGATTAGTGCTCGGAATTCTCGCCAGCCGCGTGCTGGCGTATGTCGTGTATCAGGCCACGCCGCGCGATCCTCTGGTCTTAGGCGGGGTGGTTCTGGCGATGACGCTGCTGGGCCTGCTAGCCACATGGATTCCGGCCCAGCGCGCCCTGTCGATCGATCCCATGATCCTGCTGCGCGAAGAATGAACCCGGCGGAGTCGACTCAAAATGTGGGGACAGCCGCCCTCGGCTGTCCGCCGGGCGCAGCCCGGCCTCTGCTATCACTTCTTGGCAAGGAGCAAGTCGGCTAGAGTCAAGTCCACAAAAGTAGACATTTTTTCCACAACTTAACTCCTTGCCCGTCAACCCGCCCATCAAAACTAAACGACTTACACCCAAAAATCCCCGCACGTTTTCCACAGCGTTCCCGCGGGAACACTTCTCTAGATGTGCACTTATCGCACAATCTCCGCCAGTCGCCCGCTCGCGATCAGCTCGGCCAGCCGCGCGAAGTCGTGGTACATCACGCGATCCTTCTCCATGGTCGTACACACGGCCCGGATCGCCGCATGCGCCTCCTGGCCCCGCTTCGAAGTCTTCAGCGGCTTCTCTGTATGAAGATAGAAATCCAGCGCCTGCGCCGCAGCCATGGCTTCGATAGCGAGCACATGGCGCGTGTTATCAACGACTCGCTTCAGCTTGATCGCCGCCGTCATGCCCATGGAGACGTAATCTTCTTTGTTGCCCGAAGTCGTGATCGAATCGACTGACGCGGGATGCGCCAGCACTTTGTTCTCGCTGACCAGCGCGGCCGCGGTGACTTGCGGCATCATGAAGCCGGAGTTTAGTCCCGCACTGGGTGCGAGAAACGGCGGAAGGCCTTCGCTGAGCGCAGGGTTCACAAGTCGCTCGATGCGGCGCTCGCTGATGCCCGCGAGCGCGCTGAGCGCGATGGCCAGGAAGTCTAGAGCGAAGGCTATGGGCTCGCCGTGGAAATTTCCGCCGGAGATCACTTCGCCTTCACTCACTGCGGAGCTGTGCTCCGCGTGGACGGGCGGGGCGCCCGTCCCCACATGGGCCGTCCCCACATGGGCCGCGCCCCCATTGCTCGGAATGAAGACCAGCGGATTATCCACGGCCGAGTTGGCTTCGGTTTCGAAGACTTCGCGGCAGTGAGACAACGTGTCGCGCACCGCGCCATGGACCTGGGGAATGCAGCGCAGCGAGTAGGCGTCCTGCACGCGGCCGCAATTGCGATGCGACTCGCGAATCTGGCTGCCTTCCAGCATGCGCCGCAGGTTCGCGGCGGTCTTGATCTGGCCGCGGTGCGGACGCGCCTGGTGAATGCGTACGTCGAAAGCTGTATCCGTTCCCTGGAGCGCGTCGCAAGCCATGCCGCCGATGACGTCGGCAGAATCCACCAGCGTTTCCGCGGCCAGCAGCGCCAGCGTGCCCACGGCGAGCATGGCTTGCGTGCCGTTGATCAGGGAGACTGCTTCTTTCGCCTCGAGCACCAGCGGCTTGATCTGCACCCGTTTGAGGGCTTCGCTGCTGGCAATGCGCGCGCCTTTTTCGTCGAGGCATTCGCCTTCACCGATCAACGCCAGAGCGAGATGAGCCAGGGGCGCCAGATCTCCGCTTGCACCGACGCTGCCCTGGGACGGGACAAACGGAGTGACGCCGCGGTTGAGCATTTCGCAGAGCGTGTCGATGACCACGGCCCGCATGCCCGAGTAGCCTTTGGCCAGCGAGTTGGCGCGCAGCAGCATCATGGCGCGGGTCTCGGCGATTGGGAGTGGTTCGCCGACCCCGACCGCGTGCGAGCGCACGAGATTGACTTGCAGTTCGCGAATCTGGTCGCCGGCGATGCGCACGTCGCTGAGCTTACCCACGCCCGTAGTGATGGCATAGGCGAGTTGGTTGCCCGCGACCAGCGCGTCGACCACCGCGCGTGCCCGGTCGACAGCTTCGCGCGCGTCGGGCGAGAGCAGCACGGCGCGGCGGTGATGAGCATCGGCGACTTCGCGCACTGCTTCCAGCGCGAGATCGTTGCCGTTGATGTGGAGTGCGTTCAAAATTCGGACCTCAGACCTCAGACCTTCTCACCTGTTTCGATCCTCCCTTTTTCCTAGCGCATGACGGAATGCCTTGAGGTACTTGTCCGGCAACGACGCAACTTTCATGTCGGCATTCGTTACCACGTGAGCGGTCTCGCCTTCGGCCAGTCGCGCGCGGCTTTCGGCGTGCACCAGTTCATAGCTGAACACCACCACCGACTTGCGGACATCCTTCAGCCGCGTGCGCACGATTACTTCCTCATCGTAGCGTACCGGAGCGCGATAGCGGCAATGAGCCTCAGCCACGGCGATGAAGAGACAGTCTTCGCGCTCCATATCGCGGTAGGAAAAGCCCATCTGTCGCATCAGTTCCACGCGACCCACTTCGAACCAGATCAGATGATTGGAGTGATAAGCCACGCCCATCTGATCGGTTTCGGCGTAGCGCACGCGCAGCTTCGTTTCATTCACTGTCGAGTTGTGATGGGAAGTCATTTCCCGGCTCATCATTTCCCAGTCCACCCGGGCTTTCGTTTTTCGAGGAACGAGGAAATCCCCTCGCGAAAATCGGCGGCGTTGCGGATGGCGGCGTTCTCTCTCACGGCGGCGTCGATCTGGGTGTCGAGTTCTGCGCGGGCGTGATCGGTGAGCAATTGCTTGGTCGCGCGCAACGACGATGGACTGTTCTCCAGCAACGACGAGGCCAGTTCGCGGGCGCGCGTGATTAGGCTTTCCGGCGGCACGATTTCGTTGATCAATCCCAGGCGGGCGGCTTCGTCGGCGCCGAAAAGTCTTCCTGTGAGCAGCAGGTCGCGGGCTTGTTTCTCGCCGACCTGGCGCAGCAGGAAAGTGGAAACGATGGCCGGCACGAAGCCGATGCGCACTTCGGTGTAGCCGAACTTGGCGTCGGGGACGGCCAGCGTAAAATCGCAGAGCAAGGCCAAGCCCGTGCCCCCGGCGATGGCTGCACCGTTCACTGCGGCGATTGTAACTTTAGGAAATTCGTAGAGGGTGCGGAAGAGGCGAACCATGGTCTGGGAATCCTGCAGATTGTCTTCCGGCGAGCGGCCGAGCAGCGCTTTCAGATTCTCCAGGTCCATGCCTGAGCAGAAGGCCTTGCCTGCGCCCGTGAGGATGAGGATGAGAGCTTCTGATTTCGCCACTGCCTCCAAAGCGCACAGTAAATCGTCAATTAGCTCAAAGCTAATGGCGTTTCGCTTGTCCGGGCGGTTGAGCGTGAGGGTGGCAACGCCGCGATCGTACGCGAGTTGTATCGTCTTGTAATCCATAATTCAGGTTGCGAGTACTGAATTCTGCATCGAGCGCCGTCGTGATTATAGGGATGCTTCGACTGCGCAAGAACTTCGCTTGGCGAACTTCCTGCTTCGCTCAGCATGACAAACCAAGAGAACCTGTAGCATCAAAAGGCTGACCAAGCCGTTATTAATCTGCCGCTTGCGACGATGAAAACTTTGCGCCGATTCCTGCAGTCGCTCTCAGGAGAGTATCTAACGGTTTCAGCGCAGGCAACTCTGCTCCTCGCTGTTGCAGCGTCTCGATCACTTTCTCTGTTGGGATGTTGCCGACCAGCGCGTCCTGGGCGAAGGGACATCCTCCGAGGCCTCCCAGCGCGGAATCGAAGCGGCGGCAACCCGCGTTGTAGGCTGCGAGAATCTTTTCGGCCGCTTGTTCCGGACGACTGTGCAGGTGCAAGCCGATTTCGAGGTAATCATACTTTGCCATCACTGCGCCGGCGATCTCGCCGATCTGCTGCGGTGTCGCCATGCCCACTGTGTCAGCGAGTGAAATCATGCGCACGTTTTCCACTTCGAGAAGACTGATGGCTTCGACGAGTTCTTCTGTGTTCCAGAGATCGCCATAGGGATTGCCGAAGGCCATCGAGATGTAGACGACTACGCCCAGGCCGGCGTCGTCGGCCTTCTTTTGAATCTTCTCGAATTCTTCGAGCGCCTCTTCCGCTGATTGGTTCTGATTCTTGCGCAGGAAGGTTTCGGAAATCGAATAAGGAAATCCCAGTGTGGAGACGGCTTGGGTTTCGATGGCCCGCTGAGCGCCTTTCTCGTTAACCACAATAGCGATGATCTCGACATCGTCGGGAGGATCGAGCAGTTTGAGCACTTCTTCCGAGTCGGCCATTTGCGGGACAGCTTTTGGCGACACAAACGAGACGGCGTCGATATGCTTGAAACCCACGCTGATCAAAGCTTTCAGGTAGTCCGCTTTCAAGTCGGCGGGAATCAGGCCCTGCAGCCCTTGCCAGGCATCGCGGGGACATTCGATCAGTTTGGCGGAATTAGCTCTTAGCATTTAGCTCTTAACCTTTAGCTAAATCGCAGCTTGCAGCGCGATTACGTATCGTTTGGTCGCGATCGTTGAATCCGTATTCATCTCCGTAAATGGTAGCGAACAGGTGAATCATGTTTGCAGCACTCCTACTTTGAATTCTGCCACGTCTGGGTTCAAGGCTGCGGCTTCCAATGCTTGCGTAATCGCTTCACGCGTTTCGAGGGGATCGATGATGCGGTCGATCCAGAGGCGGGCGGCGCCGTAGCGTGGGTCGGTTTGCTCGTCGTAAGTACGCTTGGTCGATTCGTAGAGTTCTTTTTTGTCTTCTTCGGTCAGTTGTTTGCCGCTGCGCTCGAGTTGCTTCACTTTGATTTCCACCAGCGTTCCGGCGGCGGAATCGCCGCTCATCACGGCATAGCGGGCGGTGGGCCAGGCGAAGACGAAGCGCGGATCGAAGGCTTTGCCGCACATGGCGTAGTGCCCGGCGCCGAAGGATCCGCCCACGATCACGGTGATCTTCGGCACAACCGAATTTGAAACCGCGTTAACCATTTTCGCGCCGGCTTTGATGATGCCGCTCCACTCGGCGTCGCGGCCCACCATGAAGCCATTCACGTCGTGGAAAAAAACCAGCGGGATTAAGTTCTGATTGCAATCCATGATGAAGCGCGCAGCCTTCTCGGCGGATTCGGTATAGATGACACCGCCGAACTCGGTGCGTTTGTGACCTTCGTGATCGGTCTGCTGAGCGTGCAGCTTTTGGTTGGCCACAATGCCGACGGCGAATCCACCGATGCGTCCATAACCGCAGATCAGAGTTTTGCCATACTCGGGTTTGTATTCGTCGAAGCGGCTGGCATCGAGCACGCGCGCGAGAATTTCTTTCATGTCGTAAGGGCGCGCGGGGGAGGAATCGTAAATGCCGTAAATCTCTTCGGCGGCCATGGCCGGCTCGATGGGCTTCTTGCGGTCCCAGGGAGATTGCCGGCGATAGCCCCATTTCTCGATTAGGGAGCGAATGCGGGCGAGGCAGGCTTCGTCGGTGGGTTCGCGGAAATCGAGCGTGCCGCTGATGGCTGAATGCATGATGGCGCCACCCAAATCTTCGGCGGAGACTTTTTGACCGATGGCGGCCTGCACCAGTGCGGGGCCGGCGAGAAACAATCCGCTGCCGTCGGTCATGAGGACGTGGTCGCACATCACGGGCAGATATCCGCCACCGGCTACGCACATGCCCATGATGGCGGCGATTTGGGGAATACCCAAGGCCGACATGACGGCATTGTTGCGGAAGACGCGACCGAAATCGTCAGTGTCGGGAAAGACGTCTTCCTGCAGCGGCAGGAAAACTCCGGCGGAGTCGACGAGATAGATCGTGGGGATGCGGTTTTCGATGGCGATGTTCTGGGCGCGAATCACTTTCTTCGCGGTCATGGGGAAAAACGCACCGGCTTTTACGGTGGCGTCATTGGCGATGATCATCACCAGCCGGGTTTGGATCCGCGCCATGCCGGTGATCACGCCCGCGGCGGGAGCTCCGCCCCACTCTTCGTACATGCCGTGCGCAGCGTAGAGGCCGAGCTCAAAAAAAGCTTCCGGATCGGCGAGCAGGGCAATTCTTTCGCGGGCGGTCAGCCGGTGTTTGGAGTGCTGGTTGGCGATGGCCTTGGCGCCGCCGCCTTCGGAGATTTGTTCGCTTTCATTGCGAATTTGGGACATGAGGTCGGCGAGAAAGCGCATGTTGGCTTCGAAGCGCGCCGAGGTGGGATCGACCTTGGTGGTCAGCAGGTTCAAGGCTGAGGTGGAGCCTGGGGCGGGGGATTCGTTGCGTTCGGCCATGAGTCGTGAAATGAATGAAGGAACGGACTGATTACGGTATACCAGGGGAGCGAAAGCGCGCAACGCTGGGGGGAAGTCAGAGGTCGGAGGTTAGGGGCCAGGGGTCAGAAGTCAAAAGCTAGAAGCTAGAAGCTAAGAGCGGTCGATCCACTCCGCCAGGCGGCAGCCGTCTTCTTCCAGAAGGAAGGTTCCGGCGCCGAAGCATTCGCCGAAGATGCGGTGCGATTCGGGATCGCGTGCGGCGCGGGTGATCCACTGCTGGCCTACGCGGTATTGCGCGGCCGTGAACCACTTCTGCGGCAGAACTTCTACGAGTCCCGCCTGCAGATAGAAGACAAAAAGAGCGAATGCGGGATCATCGTTTGACATCGCCTTGTAGCTGGTGGGGACGATGAGTTCGTCGACGGTGGCGAGTTCACGAGGAACGTTGATTTTGTGGGTGCCGGCGGTCCGGGCCAGCGGGACCTCGAAATCGGCGAGGGGCGGACTGGTTGAGTAAATGCGGTCGGCGGAGGGCTTGAACCATCCGGCAATCTCGGCCAGATCGAATGCCTTGAGCTGGTCGGGATCGAAGCACGTCAGGCGAATGCTGCGGCTTTCGGGACACCAGACGCCGAGAGAATGCGGCGGTACAAGAAATGGCCGGCAATAAGTGTTGAGGGCCAGGCGAGGCTTGCCCGGTTCCTGCTCAAGGCCGAGCGATACCACATATGCAAGTGGACCTTCTTCGCCGTGATGAGTCCAGACGAAGCGCTGGCCGGAGAGAGACTGGAAGGTAGGCAGGGTCTTCCAGTACCACGGTACGGGACCTATGGTTTGGTCCAGTTGCTGGCGAAGGGTAATGAAGTTTGGCGTGGGCATCCGTGGGAATTGAGTAATTGAGTAATTGTGTAATCGGGTAATTTGGTAATTGAAACCTTGGTGCAGCTGAGTTTCGGGTGACGCGATTACCCTGCGGCGGTGACGCCGGCGCCCTTCACGTTGGCGCGGATGAACTTCACGATGTCGTCCATCGCAGTGCCGGGCTGAAAGATGGCGGCTACGCCGAGTTTCTTCAGCGCGTCGATGTCCTGGTCCGGAATGATGCCGCCTACGAGCACGAGCACGTCGTCCATCTTGTTCTGCTTGAGCAGATCCATCACCCTGGGCACGATGACGTTGTGTGCGCCCGACAGAATCGAGAGGCCGATCACCTGTACGTCTTCCTGCAGAGCGGCGCTGACGATCATCTCGGGCGTCTGCCGCAGGCCGGTGTAGATCACTTCCATGCCGGCATCGCGCAGGGCGCGGGCAATTACCTTGGCGCCGCGATCGTGGCCGTCGAGGCCCGGCTTGGCTACCAGCACGCGGATCTTGAGATCAGCCATACGATCATTTAATCACAGCAGGCGCGAATGCAGAAGGCGGAACGAAGAAGGCAAAAGGCGGAAGATAGAAGTAAGAAATCGAAAATCGAGTAACGCGACCGGCCTCAGACGTCGCGGAGGGGGCACCCCGAACGCGATCCAGGGATTTGCCCGTATGTCGAGCTACATGGTTTTAATGTCGAGACTTCGCCATAAATACCAGCAGGCCACACTGCGGTAAGGCTCCCACGGTTTAGCAATCTTTTCCATTTGGTCTGGAGTTGGCAGCTTGATCTTTCGCGGGCGGGGCTTCTTGGTGGGTGCTTTCCGACTTTTGTCGGCGGCCTTCGATGCGGGCTTCTGTATGCGGCGATCCAGGTAATGCTTGAAAATGGCCATTCTTATGCCGTAGTCGCCGGTGGGCAGAACGTTCTCGCGCTTCAGCATGAACATGAGGAACATGTGGGCGGTCCACACGCCGATGCCTTTTACCTGGGTCAGGTGCGTGATGACCTCGTCGTCGGATTGTTCGGGCAAGCGCGCGAAGTTCAGGTCACCCGAGGCAGTCTTCGCCGACAAGTCTTTCAGATACGCCGACTTCTGCTTCGACAGGCCGACACTGCGCAGTTGCGTGTCAGTCAGTTTGAGAATGCCATCGGGAGTCAGCGGTTCACCCGCCAGCGCGGCGAAGCGTTTGAAAATCGTGGCCGCGGCCTTGCCGTTCAGTTGCTGGTAGATGATCGCTTCAGCCACGCTGTGAAACTCGGGCGGACCAAATTCCATCCGGCAGGGTCCGACACGTTCAATGATGGCGCGCATTACCGGATCGCTTTTCTTGAGATGGTTGACGGCTTTCCGCATGGCTTCTAGGTTTACCACAAAAGGCCGGCGATAGGCGAACAAAAAACGAATTCAATGACATCGGAGAGAGGTTCCCCGCGGCCGGATGTGCGGGAGATCCCTTCGGTTTCGCTCAGAACAGGCCCTCGCTTCGCACGAGGAACAAGCTGCGCTCCTCAGGATGGCGCCGACGAGGGTGTGGGGCGTCAGAATCCCAAATGCAACCACTTCCCGCAAGGATCGAGATCAGGAAAGGTATTTTATGGTTTGCTCGATCAGTTCCGCGGTTGGTTTGTAGGGATCGCCTGGGGCATCGTATTCCATGGAGCAATACCCCTTGTAGCCATGCTTCTTCAGGATCGCAAACGTTCTCGCTAAATCCACGTGGACAGGCTTGTCGTGAGCATCGGGTTCGCCGTCTTTCACGTGGCAGATGCCGTAGGCGTGCGCGAACATGGCATCGATGGCGCGGTAGTTGAAGTCTTCATCATCGTGCGCGGCCAGCGAGTTGCCGAAATCGGGAAGAGCGCGCAGCCAAGGATTGTTTGCTTTGTCGAGCACTTGAACGATGAAGAATGGATCTTCGCTGACCGGATCGTCGTTCTCGAAGTGCACCACAACGTTTTTTGCCTGAGCGTAGTCCGCGACGTGAAGCAGGGAATCGGCTGCACGCCCGACGTCCGGCTTGGAATCCTTGGCATGGTGAATGTGGGTGCGAATGCTAGGGGAACCCAAGGAGGCTCCCACGTCGATCCATCGTTTGCTGGATGCAATCGATTTTTCGCGTTCCGCGGGATCGGCGGCGTAAGGGCTGTACTCGTCGTCGACGGCGATGTCCACTACAACTGAGCGTGCTTTTTCAACCGCGGCCCGGAACTGCTCCAGGTATTTTGAGTCCGTCGAGGGAAACAGGGAGCTCCAGGGTTCGATCTTGTGGACATTGAATTTCTCCGCGATGTGCGCGGCGAAATCCTTCAATTCCATTCTTTGCACGGGCGGAATGGGGCCAGGAGAGTTGCCGTGCCCTCCCTTCCAGCCCAAGATGAACTCGCGAAAGGGATACGCGGCTACGGCAACTCGATCGTGTGGTGCCGTAGGAAACTGGACAGATGGTTCGGATTTCGGCGCCGCCCCCGCCCCCGCCGCAAGGGCCGGCATGAGCCAGGTTCCCGCTGCCGCCCCTGCAGCCTGCGCTAAAAACCGTCTACGCGAGGTTGACATGCGGCGTAAGTGTACCAGAGTCCCTGCGGACCTGGATTTCCAGTGGCAGTGGGGGATGGAATGCGCGCTGTGAATTAAGCTTCGCGCACAGCCGATTGAAACCCAATCCGGCGACGGTGCGGAGCCTTTGGCGCCGTGAGTTCCTTGATGGCTTCGATCAGGTCGAGAATGACGGAGTCATGTGTGCCCAAGTGGTTCTCCAGTTCGTGAACCTTGGAGGCAAGTCGGCGGCTGGTGGCGATCAGGTCTCGCAATCGCACGAACGCGCGCACAACAAACACGCTCATCTGAATGGCTCGCTCGGTGCTGAGCACGGTCGCGGCCATGATTGCACCATGCTCCGTAAAGGCATACGGCAGATATCGGCGCCCGCCACTGCCTTTTTTTGAGGTCGCAAATTGCGACCTCAAAAGTCGGTGTTCTTTCGTGGTTAACCGGAACATGAAGTCGGAGGGGAACTTTTCGCAATTGCGCCTTACTTGCTCATTGAGGCGCTTTACGGGCACGCGATAAAGCTCGGCAAGATCGCTGTCGAGAATGATTCGCTGGCGGCGAAGGAACAGAATCCGTGACTCGACCGAGGGAATCGGAGTTCCGCGGCGTGTCGGCATGCTGAGTAGCGTTGCAGTCTTTGGATTTTTCATTTTGAGGTCGCAATTTGCGACCTCAAAATCATAGTCTTGATCGCGCTGAGATAGTCGCCATGCAGGTGATAAATGCTACGTGTTTCCCGTTTTGGGCGAAGCGACAGTTCACCTCGCGCACGCCATGCGCAACTAAAAACCGCGGCGGAAGCGGAGGGTCGCAGTCTGTTTGGACTTGAGACCGCAGTTTTCAGGTGATGCTTACTTCTGTGTAAGTGCCGTACACCGTGCGCAGCGCCTCGCAAATCTCGCCCACGGTGGCATAGGCGCGGACGGCGTCGACGATGTAAGGCATGGTGTTCACGGTGGAAATACCATTCGGCGAAATGGACGACTCAAGCTTCGGTTCTTGGGCCGCGGCTTTCTTCAGCGCATCCAGACAGTGTGTGACTTCCTGGTTCGACCGCCGCGCGCGCAGTGCCTTCAGCTTCGCGGTTTGCTGCCGGGCCACGGTTTCATCAATGTACAGAATGTGCGGGGACTCTTCCTCGATGACGAATTCATTTACGCCGACAATGACTTTTTCCTTCGCCTCGGCCGCGCGCTGGTACTGGTAGGAAGCTTCGGCGATTTCTTTTTGCGGATAGCCGCGGTCGATGGCTTTCACCATGCCGCCCATCGCATCGAGCTTGGAGAAATAATCGAAGGCGCCGTTTTCCATCTCAAGGGTTAGGTTTTCCAAGAAGTACGATCCGCCCAGCGGGTCGACCGTCTGAGTGACGCCTGATTCATATGCGATGATCTGCTGAGTGCGCAGCGCGATGCGGGCAGCCTCTTCCGTGGGCAGCGCCAGGGCCTCGTCGTAGGAATCCGTATGCAGTGATTGGGTCCCACCCAGCACGGCGGCCAGTGCTTGCAACGCCACGCGCGCAATATTATTCATGGGTTGCTGCGCCGGCAGCGACACGCCCGCGGTTTGCGTGTGGAAGCGCATCAGCCAAGTGCGCTGATTCTTCGCGTCAAACCGGTCTTTCATCACGCGGTACCAGATCTTGCGCGCCGCGCGGTATTTCGCGATCTCTTCGAAAAAGTCGTTGTGTGCGTTGAAGAAAAAACTGAGGCGCGGACCGAAGTCATCTACGTCGAGTCCACGCCGCCTTGCCCACTCGACATATTCCACACCGTCGTAGAGCGTGAATGCCAGTTCCTGCAGCGCCGTCGAACCGGCTTCGCGAATGTGATAGCCGCTGATGGAAATCGTGTTGAAACGCGGGGTGAATTTCGAGCCGAATTCAAACGTGTCGATGACCAGCCGCATGGATTGCGCCGGAGGATAGATATATTCCTTCTGCGCGATGTATTCCTTGAGAATGTCGTTCTGGATGGTGCCCGAAATTTTTTGCCAGTCGGCGCCCTGCTTCTCCGCCACCACCAGGTACATGGCCCACAGCACGGACGCTGGCGAGTTAATGGTCATCGAAACCGTGGTCTTCTCCAGATCGATGCCGCCGAACAAAATCTCCATGTCTTCCAGCGAATCGATGGCCACGCCGCACTTGCCGACTTCGCCTTCGCTGGCGGGATGGTCGGAGTCGTAGCCCATCAGTGTGGGCAGATCGAAGGCCACGGAAAGCCCGCTGCCGCCGTGCTCGAGCAAATATTTGTAACGCTGGTTAGTTTCCTCGGGCGACGCGAAGCCCGAGAACTGCCGCATGGTGTAAAGCTTGCCGCGATAGCCCGTGGCATGAATGCCGCGTGTGAATGGGGCCTGGCCGGGATAGCCGAGATATTTTTCTTCGCTCCAGTCCCCGGGCAGATCCGCATGCGTGTACAGGCGTCGAACTGGCACGCCGGAGATCGTGGTGAAGCGCGCGTGGCCGTGCTCGTCGAGATTTACGCCTGTTGGCGCGCCGATCGGACGCTCGAGATTTTTTTCTAGCGTGGACGCAAGCGTCTTCTCGGACCATTCCTTCTCCGGCTCGGAGGGATGGCGATTTTCGAAAACCTCGGCAACCGGGCTTTCGGCGACCTGCGGCTTAGGCGCTTTCTTTGGCATGCAAACCCCAATGCTCTGCTTCGATCACTCTGCTTCGATCATAGGCAAGCGAGAGAATGTGAGCAAGGCACCGCAGTGCGATCGGGCCGACCGGTCGGTCGATACAATATTGAGGCGGCTTAGGGCTTTTGTGTCAGCCTCAGCCCGATCTTCTGCATCAGTTCGGGAGACCACAGCGCCAGTCTTTCTTTGCCGACGCTGTTGATCTCGGCCGCTGCGCGGTTGTACGTTGCCAGCAACTCCCGCGGATCGAGCATGCACTCAATCAGGCGCTTCCGCCCGTAGCGCTTCTCGATTGTCACGGCCATCTTGTAGCCCACGGTGTACCAGGGGCCCTGGGCGTCGCCGAAGAATGCGTAGGCTCGTTCGTCGATTTTGTCCTTTTCCACCAGTTTCTGGTTGACGATGTCGAGAAAGAATAGCTGGAGCGCATCCAGATCCAGGTTGAAGTTGGCCAGGTCGTGATCCCATCGAGCGTGCTCCTTGGGAGAACTCGAGGTGTGCGGATCGACCTCCGGGCCGCCCGCGGCTGCCAGCATAGCAAAGCCCTCACCGAACGCGCCCATCCATTCGACTGCCGGCTTCACGTTCGGGGGAAGGTCCTTCTGCATTGCCTCTGCCAGCGACTGCACGCTGGAATAGCCAATGTGATGCAACTCGTGCGCGACGGTGTTTTCAAATTTCGCCGCCGATTCTTCGGGATCGAGGTAAAGGAAAATCGCCGGATCGGTGGTGGTTTCGAAAACGAAACTATTGGTCTTGGGCTTGATCACCGGAAGCACTTTCGCCTTGATGGAAGCTTCTTCCGGCAAGTAAGCCAGCACGCGCCTCGCCGAGGCAGTCAGATCCGCTCGCCGCCAGGCGTCGAGTGTATGCTGCAGGGACGATGCCCGAGCCGCCAATTCCGGCGACGACACGAACGTTTTGAAATCGTCGTCCGTGAAGTCGCGATGCATGCCGGCCTCGCGCTTCTTCAGGCGAACGTAGGGTTCGGTGGTGAAGAGACGTTGCCAGTCTGAATCACCGATGGCGGTGCCTGCCGCGCCCTTGTCGAGAATATCGAGCACGGCCTCGGCCTCGTCGGTGTTGAGCTGAAGCTGAATGCGAGGAGTAGCGGTTGTTTGCGAGCTTTGCGCGGAAACGGCGGACACCAGACCGACGAAGAGGAACGGAATGAGAGCGAGCAACCTGGGCGCGGACATAGATTTCCTCCGGGTGTTGGACATGGCCCAAACGCAAAGGTGAGCCGCTCCGGCGCCTGGAAAAACCAGGGCCGGACAAGTCTCGAACGAAAATGCTGGGAGCGAAGCTTTGCGCCTTGCGTCGTCACTGCGATTGCTTGCGTGAGAGTTCCCACGCCTTGGCGTATTTCCATGACACGTAGACCGCGTGGTAGAGGTGCAGCAGCAGGCCTTCGCGGCCGTCGAGGAAGCCGAGGCGGAAGAAGTAGTTGTAGAGGAACGTCGCCAGGGGGCGCAGGACGATGTTGATTGCGCTGAAGCGGACTCTGCCGTTGGCTTTCGCGACGACCATCTCGGCACCTAGCGAGGAGTAGCGGTTCATGTGGGTGATGTAGTCGGAGAGGGTGGGGTAGGAGTGGTGGATCAGGGAGATGTCACTGCCCCACAGATCATAGCTGTGATCTAGTGCGTAGCTTTTGCCATCTAAACAGATGGTCTCGTGCACGCGGCGGTCTTCGAATCTTCCCTTGCCGCGCCGAAACAATCGCAGCTTGCGGTCCGGATAGAAACCTCCATGTCTGATCCAGCGTCCGAGGAAGAAATTCTTGCGGGAGATCCAGGCCCCGGAAATCTTGGGAGAATCGTCGTCGGGCCCGATAGCACGGGCAATCACCTCTCCGAGTCCCGGGCTTAGCTTCTCATCCGCGTCCAAGCTGAGAATCCAATCGCCCGCTGCCTTGTCGATTGCCGAATTCTTCTGTGCGGCGTAGCCTTTCCATTCCTCGACAAAAACTTTTGCGCCGAAGGATTTCGCAATCTCCACCGTGTGATCGGTCGAGCCGGAGTCGACGACGATGATTTCCCCTTTGCCATCGCACACCAGCGGCTGCACGCTGGGTAGTGTGCGACCCAGGTTGGCTTCCTCGTTGTGGGTGATGATGACGACGGACAGGGTCACGGAGGAAAGGATACACGCTGGGCAGCGAGTGGGAAATTGGCCTCGCGTGGTCTTTAGGAGCAACTCTTCCGTCGAGTGCGGCGCCGTGGCGAACCACGCCGTCGAGCTTCGCTCGACCGGACAGCCGAGGGCGGCTGTCTCTACATGATCCTGCCTGAGGCGGGCGGTGTGCCCGTCTTACGGCTGCGAGGCTTGCGGCGGCTGCGTCGCTGGCGGCTGAGCTGCCGGCGCGGCATCCTGTCGTGGTTCGACGTAGGGCACGTTCGGCAGCCGGGTGACTTGGCCGCGGGTCGCGTCGGTTATATCGATCCCGGCGTGATCGAGCAAAAGCCCGGTGGCTCGATCCAGTTCGATGCGCGATTTCTCATAAGCGGCCTTGGCAGAAACCAGATTCGATTCCGAGGTGGTCAGGACTGATGCGTCCTGCAGGATTGCGGTTTGGGTGGTGAGTCCCACTTTCAGTTTCTGCTGATCGGCGTCCAGCGTCTGGCGGGCAAAGTCTACGGCATACTGGGCTGCCTGCACGGCCGCGCGGTTCTGTTTCACGTCAAACTGCGCGTTGCGCACTTCTATGCGGACCTGGTTTTCGAGCTGGTGCTGGCGCACTTGCGCCTGGCGGAATTCGAGTTCGGCGCGCACTTGGTTAGATTGCGCCAGCCGATTTCGCAGGGGGATGTCGAGCGTCAGCCCCAGACCCTTGTCCGGCGCGGTGGAATTCACGAGTTGATTCAGCGTGCCGCCATAGCCGACCGAGGTGCTGTTCCGGAATGGCGGAGCAGCCTTTTTCTGATCGAAGCAGAAAGCACTCGTGGTGTTGGCGCAGTTGGGCACCAGGGGATTCAGATCGCCGCCCACGCCAGACCCACCGTAGTAGGCAAACGCCTGCAACGTAGGCAGCATGGCGTTGCGCACGGCCTTGCTGTTGATGTCACGGGAGTCGAGATCGATGCGCGACTCCACCAGCTCTGCGCGATGGCGCAACGCGTCGTTGATCAAGTCTTGCGTCGGGACGACCGGCTCCTGCTGCGGTACCTGCATGGTCGATGTGGGAACGACATCGGCTTCGGCAAGCACCGGATCCTCGATGCTGCGGCTAAGCGCGTTCTTCATCAGCAACTGTTCAAGCTGCAGGTTGTTCTGCGCCAGGATCAGGTTTTGCTGGCCGGTGGCGACGGTGCTTTGCGCACTGACCACCTGAATCGGCGGCACGGTGCCGACCTGGGCCTGCCGCTTGGCGTCGTCGAGCGCCTTCTGTGTGTACGTGAGGGCCTCCTGCTGCACGCGCACGTTCTCGTAGGCGTACACCAGGTCCCAATACATATTTTCGATCTGATCGACGGTGGTGATGATTTGTAGCCGGAAGGCGACGTCGGAAATCTCGCGGTTGTTCTTCGCGATCCGGATGAAGCGCGTGTTGGGCAGAAAGCCAAAACCCTGCAGCAGATTCTGCGTAGCTTTGAACTGGAAGTTGGAACCCAGTTGGGGCGTCAAAACGCTGGTCGGGTTGTTGGTGGTCACGTGAGTGTTGTTGAATCCCGCGGTCAAAATCGTGCCCCAGTGAAAGCCCTGCGTGTACGCAAAATCCGAGGTGTAGGTGTTCTGCCCGACGATGGGGACGGGGCTGAAGATGTTCACCGATTCCGTGTCGTTCTTGTCGAGTTGCAGGGTGCCCGTGAGCTCCGGATCGAAGCTGGTAATCGGCGATCCCACACCCAGCGTGGAACTCACCAGGCCGTTCGTGCCGGTTCCCGCGCCACCCGCAGCAACTGTCGTGCCGCCAGTTCCTGAGCCCACGGTTCCTCCCAGCCCGCCTACGCCGCCGCCGGGCGTGTTTTGCACGATGCCCGTATTGACTCCGAGAATGCTGGCGCCGGACTTGGCCCGCAGCAGATCCGCGTCGGCGATGTTCAGGTTGTAACGGGCGATGTCGAGGTCGAGATTATTTTCGAGCGCCAGCGCGACCGCGTCGTTGATGGAAAGATAGATCTTGCCGTCATGCATGAGCGCGTCAATGCGCGCCGAATTGCCCAGGTTGGGCTCATCGACCGGGCGCGGAGTGTAAGGCTGCAAGACGCGCGGAAAGGCCGAGCGCGGCCGCGAATAGTTCTCCAGGTGGAAGGGCTGTGCGTTTGCCGGTTGGGGCGCAGCCGGCGGCGCCGAAGCGTTCTGCGCCCGGACACCCGATGATGAGGCGGACAAAATCAGAAAAGTGACCGCCACCCGGTTGAGCGTCCACAGCTGCGCGGCGAACATCGAACGAGGCAAAGACATGAGTAAGTCTCCTGGCGTATGAGCAGCAAAACACGCTTTCGCGCGAATCATCTTGGATGCGAACATCCTGGATGCGAAAGAAAACGAATACCTCACTTCATCTTAGCGGTAGTCGACAAAGCGCAAAGGACAAGGAATTGTAAAGAATTGTTAGCCGGAAAAAACCTGGGCGCAGCTTGCGGCCGCGCCCTTTGGTATCGTCCTGCTGTTTTTTCTCGAATCACCGTCTCTAAATAACCCTGCTCTGGTGACCCTATTGCGGCTGCGGTTGGTTCGTAGGCAGATCCTTGCGCGGGGCGACGTAGGGCACGTTGGGCAGGCGCGTGACCTGGCCCTTGGCGGCATCGTCGATGCTGATGCCGGCATGATCGAGCGTGACGCCAACGGCGCGATCGAGCTCGACCCGTGACTTCTCGTAAGCCGCCATGGCCGACATCAGAGTGGATTCGGCCGTGGCCAGGGCGCTGCGGTTCTGCAGCACCAGCGTCGTGGTGGAGGTGCCGAACTGATATTTCTTCTGCTCGGCATCGAGCGACTGCTTCGCGTAATCCACGGCAGCCTGCGCGGAGGCCACGCTGGCGCGGTTCTGCTCCACTCCGAACTGGGCGTTGCGGACTTCGATGCTGATCTGGTTTTCGATTTGCTGCAGACGCATCTGGGCCTGCTGGTATTCCAGTTCCGAGCGGATCTGCACGGCCTGGGCAGCCCGGTTGCGCAGCGGAATGTTGAGTTGCAGGCCGACGCCCTTGTCGGGCGAAGTGGAATTCACGAGTTGGTTAAGAGTCCCGCCGTAACCTACCGTCGGCGCAAGTGGACCTTGGCCCAGTTGGGGGTTTGGATTGGCGATGGCGCAGTCCGATTGAGAGGCGTTAGCGCAAACGTTGCCGGGGTTCTGTGAGCCTCCAAGTCCCGCGCCGCCGTAATAGGCGAACAGGTCGAGCGTGGGCAGCAGCGCGTTGCGCACGGCTTTGTTGCTGATCTCCGTGGTGTTGAGCTGGATGCGCTGCTCCACAAGATCGGCACGATGATGCAATGCGTCGTTGATCAGATCCTGCGTGGGCTGGACCGGTTCGTTCTCGGGCAGTTGCATCGTCGAAGTAGGAATCACTTCGGCTCCCGCCAGCGTTTGATCGCGCAGGGTGCGGCTGAGCGCGTTTTTCATGAGCAGCTGTTCCAACTGAAGGTTGGTTAAGGCAACCGTTAGAACCTGTTGATCCTGGGAGACGGTGCTCTGGGCGCGAACCACTTCGATCGGCGCCAGGCTGCCAATCTCGACCTGCTTCTTGGTGTCGGAGAGAGTCTTTTCGGCGAAAGCCAGCGATTCTTTCTGCACGCGAACGTTTTCGTAGGCGTAGACCAGGTCCCAATACATAGTCTCAATCTGATTGACGGTAGTAATTGTTTGCAGTCGGAAAGCTACGTCGGAAAGTTCGCGATTGTTCTTGGCGATCCGGATGAAACGTGTGTTGGCGGGGAAGCCAAATCCTTGCAGGAGATGCTGAGTGAACGTAGCCTTGAAACCGGAAACCAGCTGCGGGCTTAGACCTTGAAAAAAGCTGTTGGTGGTTCCTCGCGTGTTGGTGAAACCCACTGTCACGTTCGTGCCCCAGCTAAAAGCTTGCTGGTAAGAAAAGTTGACCGTACCCGTGTTCTGAACCAAACTGCTGCCGGGAACCACACCTTGGAAGATGCTGGTGGCCAGCTGTTTGAAATGATCTTCCTGCAACGTTCCCGTAACCACCGGGTCGAAGCTGGTGATGAGCGATCCCAGACCCAGCGTGGAGCCCACCAGCCCGCCCGCACCAGCGCCCGCTCCGCCGGCACCGAGTGTGGTGCCTCCGGTGCCGGAGCCGACCTGGCCGCCCAGTCCGCCCACGCCACCGCCAGGCGTGTTCTGCACGACGCCAGTGTTCACGCCCAGGGTCGCCGCCCCAGATCGGGCGCGCAGGATATCAGTATCCGCGATATTCAAGTTATAACGCGCGATGGCGATGTCGAGGTTGTTCTCGAGCGCGAGCGCGATGGCGTCGTTCAACGACAAGTAAAGCTTGCCCTCGTGCATGAGCTGGTCAATGCGCCCCGTGTTGGCCAAGTCTGGCGTTGCCAGGCGGCGCGACGTGTAAGGGCCGATGGGATTGGGAAAATGCGACACCGGCTTGGCATAATTCAAAACGGGCAGCGGCTTTTCCGGTGTCGCTTGCGCGGCCGGTGCTTCCTGGCTCCAAAGAGTCGTCGCCAGGCCTAAGGTTGCGATTAAGACTGCTGCTGCGAGACGTGTAACCGAGCTTACGCGTGCGAATGGCATCTACTTATCTCCCGTCGGTACTTCTAAATTTTATTAAGACACTGCAGCCCAAGGATTGGATCGGCGCCCGACGCAGCCAGACCGAACCGTGAATGAGGCATCGACTTCAAACTATGGATACGCAAAGGGCAGGAGGAAGGTTCCTGGAAAGCTTGGCTGAAACCGCCGTCACACTGCCTTGTGGTTCCCGCCGCCCGCGCCTTGCGGCGCTGGACTCGCGGCGGGGTCAATCATTTCAACGGTCGAAATTCAATGCCCGAAAATAAGATTCAGCTGAAGCCAACCAGTATATCTGACCCAATCGGCCCATTTCCCAACCGTCTCGCGCCCAAGAAACTGGTAAAGTGCTCGCCATCGGGACCAGATTCAGCTTCGTCGGCAAAGCTGTCTGACGTCGCTGGTCGACCGAGCTGGTCCGACGTAGCTTGGATGACCGCGCCGAGCCTGGGGACTCGAAACATCGCATGCGAAATCTCAAACTGATTCTGTCCTACGATGGGTCGGAATTCTCCGGATGGCAGGTGCAGCCTGACGTGGCTACCGTGCAAGGCACACTCGCCTCGGCTATTGGACGCGTCACCGGCGAAAAAGTATTGCCCCAGGGGTCGGGTCGAACCGATGCCAGGGTGCATGCCCTGGCGCAGGTGGCGACTTTTGTTACCAGGTCCAGCGTTCCTTCGGCCAACTTTGTGAAGGCGTTGAATGACGTATTGCCGGCCGCGATACGCGTACGGGAGGTGGCCGAGGCGCCGCCGGAGTTTCACGCGCGCCATTCCGCACAGGCGAAAACTTATCGTTACCGCATTTTTCGGGGTTCGATTTGCCCGCCGTTTCTGGCGCGGTATGTATGGCATTTTCCCTATCCCCTGGATGAGGGGGCGATGGGGCAGGCGGCTCGCTTGGTCGAGGGCGAGCACGATTTCACCTCGTTTGCCGCGGTAGATCCGGAGCGGTGCCGGGACGGCGAAGTCGTGTCGAATGTGCGGCGGATTTTTTCTTCGAATTGGGAGCGCGGGGAAGAGGAACTGAGTTACACGGTTCGCGGGTCAGGGTTTCTGCACCACATGGTGCGCAATCTGGTGGGAACGTTCATTCGCGTCGGCAAGAAGACGCTGGCAGTGGAGGACGTGACGCGGATTCTTCAAGCGCGCCATCGGGCTGCGGCAGGAGCGACCGCGCCGGCGAGCGGGCTGTATCTGGTCAACGTGGAATATTAGCGCCTCGATCCGACCTATCCGAAACGAGACGGAACGTAGCAACCGGTCTCTTTGTAGGACTAAGATTTTGCTATGGCTACTGACCTACAAATCGCGGCGCGGAGAGTCGTGTCGGTGAATCCGGCGACGGGTGAAGTTCTGGGCGAATTCGAGTTTGCGGGCGAGCCCGAAGTTCAGGCCGCGGTCAGCCGGGCGCAGGCCGCGCAAGTAGCATGGGCAGAGCTGGGATTGCGGCGGCGGATTGCCATCATCCGAGAGTTTCAGCGTAGGTTGCACGCCGGGAAATCTGAAGTTGCAGCGGCAATTACGCGGGAAGCTGGCAAACCCTGTGTCGAGGCTCTGGTCACCGAGGTGCTCGTGGTGCTCGACGCGGCGCGGTTTCTCATCGACAATGCGTGGCGACTGCTGCGCGATGAGCCTGTGCCACACGGCAATCTGGTCACGAAGCTCAAGAGCGGGCGGCTGCTGCGCGAGCCGTATGGCGTGATCGGAATCATCTCTCCCTGGAATTATCCGTTTTCGATTCCGGCTACGGAGACGCTGGCGGCGCTGGTCGCGGGCAATGCGGTCGTGCTGAAACCGTCAGAGTTGACGCCGCTGGTGGCGCTGGAACTGGCGTCACTGCTGCACGCGGCAGGTGTACCCGAGACGGTGTTTCAGGTGGTGGTAGGCGAGGGCGCAGCAGGAGCCGCGTTGATTCATTCGGCGATTGACAAGCTGGTGTTCACCGGCAGCGTGGCGACGGGCAAACGCATCGCGGCGGCTGCGGCGGAGCGACTGCTTCCCGTCGTGCTGGAACTGGGTGGAAAAGATCCCATGCTGGTGCTCGACGACGCAGACTTGGACGTGGCATCGAGCGCGGCAGTCTGGGGAGCGTTCGTCAACGCCGGGCAGACGTGCTTATCGGTCGAGCGATGCTACGTGCACCGCAGCCTGTACGCGCGCTTTGTGGAAGCCTGTGCCGGGAAGACCAGGAAGCTGCGCGTGGGCAATGGCATGGATCCGCACACCGATGTGGGGCCGATGATCCACGTGCTGCAGCTGCATATTGTGGAAGTGCACGTGGAAGACGCAAAGGCGCGTGGTGCGCGGGTTCCGGCGGGCGGTTCGCGGCTGCGTGAACTGGGCGCAAATTTTTATGCTCCCACCGTGCTCGCCGACGTGACCCACGAGATGCGGATCATGCGCGAGGAAACCTTCGGCCCGGTGTTGCCCGTCATGGCCTTCGACAGCGACGACGAGGCCATACGGCTGGCCAACGATTCGGAATACGGCCTCGCCGCAAGCGTGTGGACGCGCGACCCCGCCCGTGGCGAGCGCTTGGCCCGGCGCATTCACACCGGGACGGTCATGGTTAACGACGTGATCTCGTGTTTCGGAATCAGCGAGGCTCCGCACGGTGGCGTGAAGGCCAGCGGCATCGGACGCACCCACGGGCGCTTCGGACTCGACGAGATGGTACGGGTAAAGTATCTGGATACAGACCGCATACCCGAAATGAAGAAAGTCTGGTGGTACGGGTACAGCGAGAGTTTCGCGCAGCACATGGAAGGATTCCTGGATATGCAGTTTGCCCACAGCCTGCGAGAACGCCTCAGCGGAGCGCTGCGCGCGGCGGGCGTAGTGTGGCGCAAGCGATTGTGATGAAGGCTGTTCCGCTTCGGCGCCGTTACCCGCACAGGTTAATCGTCTTGTTTAATCGTCTTGTTCGTCTCGCATCAATCGTCAATTCGGTCGCCGTGGCTGCGGGGATGCGAGATCACCAGGAACCGCACTGCGCCGGACGATGGATTGCGAATCTGATGATGCTTTCCCGGCAGTATCCGAATTCCGCTTCCTGCACCCAGCAGAGTGGTTTCACCTTCCACTTCCATGAGGACTTCGCCCGAGAGGATGTAGAAAAACTGCTGCGCTTTCTGGTGGTGGTGGCGGATTTCGGCCGCGCCCGGGGGCATGAACTCCTCGATCACGCTGAGTTGCGGATCGTTCACCAGATACCAGGCGTCGCAGTCCTTTCCCCAGCGATAGTGCTCGGCGTTTTCCCGGCTCACGGAACGGGCCATGGTCGGGTCCGTTGCGGCAGAGGCGGTCTGCACCGAGCCTGGTTGAGTGGAGCGGGGATAGCCTTTCTTCGCCATGCTTTTCGTTTCCTCCATACCAGTGTAACCTCGTCGTCATGCGCCAGCCCACGCCATCTAATATGAACAATTTCGATCCGAGCATTTCGAATCCCAAGCGCGAATTATTCCGCCACGCCCTGGCCACGCTTGCCTATCGTGCGGGCAAGGCGGTCCGCAATGCGCCGACGGGTTTTGCTGAGTTTCAGGCCGGCGGAGGCGTGCGCACTCCGGGGCAGATTCTGGCCCATCTCGGCGATTTGCTCGACTGGGGGCTGTCGATCGCGAAGGGCAAACAAGCGTGGCACGATTCCAAGCCTTTGCCCTGGGAAAAAGAAGTGGAGAGATTCTTCGCCGCGCTGAAGAGTTTCGACGATTTCCTGGCCTCGAATGCAGCGGTCGAGGCTCCGCTGGAAAAGTTGTTTCAGGGGCCGGTTGCCGACGCGCTCACGCACGTGGGGCAGATTGCGATCCTGCGGCGTCTCGCGGATGCGCCGGTAAAAGGCGAGAGCTACTATCAGGCGGAGATCGTGCTGGGGCGGGTGGGGACGGAACAGGCCGCGCCAAAGCGGGAGTTCTGACGGAACGCACCACGGAACGCAAAGCCTTTCACGGCAGATGCTGCAAAGGAAATCCGCCGAGTACGCTAGAGGAAAGCCCGCTAGAGAGAAGCTTGTCGTGTTCTTTGCGATCTCGGCGGCAGTTCTTTGCGTCCTCTGCGGTTAAGTTTTTGCTTGTGCTTGACTTCTGAGTTTTGGGGAGAGTTTGGGCAGAACCGGCTGCTTTCGCCTTCGCCGGGTCGTCAGGTTTGATTCGCTTCCACGACACCCGCCGCGATGCGCCTTCCGAGGAAACATTTTCGGATACAATGACGCACGTAAGGCCAACTCCTGCGGCGCTGGCCGCGCGAACGAGGGTAAGTCCTTGGCGACGGGCGAAATCAGCACTTCGAGCACGCAAACTCCTCCGCAGCTTCCGCATCACAAAGTCAAAATCAAAAAGGCAGGGCAGCGTGCCTGCAACGAGAAAAACGAAAAGGGCAAGTTCTGCGGCGGGCATTTGAAGCGCTGGTTTTATACCACTGACGTGATCGAGCAAGCCTGCGGCGACGCTGAAAAGGCCTGGGGACCCGATGCCGAGGTCTATCGCTGCGAGCATTGCAAAACGCTCTATCTGCCGGCTCCCGCGGAGGCGGTAGTCAACGTCGCGGGGCAGGGAATTGTTTCGGTGTTCGGGCTGACGCTGCCGCCGAAGAAGTAGTAAACCAGCTCTTAGCTGTTGGCTCTTAGCCGTTGGCGTGAACCGGTCGCTCAAGCTGTTTATCTGGACTCGACACGATGCTTGATGCGCCAGCCCAAGGTCTTGAGCTAAAAGCTAAGAGCCAACAGCTAAGAGCTGTTTTGTGAACACTTCCGACCTCATCTACGACTGGAACAAGAATCACCCGCCGGGGCTGAAGCCGCCAGGGCCGGTGTTGCTCAACGACGAAAGTCTGCGGGATGGGCTGCAATCGCCTTCCGTGCGCGATCCGTCGATCCAGGAAAAAATCGAGATCCTTCATCTCATGGAGGCCCTCGGCCTGGATTCGCTCGACCTCGGGCTGCCGGGCGCGGGACAGCGGGCGGTCGAAGCCGTGACGGCGCTGGCGCGGGAAATCGCCGCGCACAAAATGAAGATTCGCGCCAACTGCGCCGCGCGTACCCACGAGAACGACATCCGCCCCATCGCCGAGATTGTGCAGAAAACCGGACTGCCCATCGAGGCCGCGACGTTCATCGGTTCCAGCCCCATTCGCCGCTTCACTGAAGGATGGACCGACGATTTTCTTCTGCAGACCACCGAAAAAGCTGTGAAATACGCCGTGTCGCTAGGCCTCGACGTGATGTATGTCACGGAAGACACCAGCCGCTGCGATCCGGAAACTGTGAAGCGGCTGTATGCCACGGCGATCAACTGCGGCGCGCGAGCCGTTTGCATCTGCGATACCGCGGGGCATGCCACGCCCATGGGCGCGCTGGCGCTGGTGCGCTTCGTGATCGCGGAAGTTGTGAAGCCTTCGGGCGAAAATATTCGCGTGGACTGGCATGGCCACAGCGACCGCGGCCTGGCCATTGCCAACTCGATGGCGGCGGTGATCGCGGGCGCGAATTGCGTTCACGGTTGCGCCATCGGCCTGGGCGAGCGCGTGGGCAACACGCAGATCGATCAGATGCTGGTCAATCTGAAGCTGATGGGCATTGCGCCGTGGGACCAGCAGGACCTGACCAAGCTGAAACAATATTGCCAGGCGGTCTCGCGAGCCACCGGAGTGCCGATTCCTGCGAATTATCCCGTAGTGGGCGACGACGCTTTCCGCACGGCTACGGGCGTCCACGCCGCCGCGATCATCAAGGCCTATCACAAGGATGACGTTGTGCTGGCGAACACGGTGTATTCGGGCGTGCCTTCGCACGTGTTTGGTCTGGAGCAGATTATCGACATCGGCCCTATGAGCGGAAAGTCGAACGTCCTGTTCTGGCTGGAGCGGCGCGGCATTCCTGCGACCGACGACGTGGTGGAGCGCATCTATTCCCGCGCCAAGCAGAGCGACCACACCCTGAGTGAGGCGGAAATCTTGGAGTGCGTGCCGGCCGCGGCGCGCAAAAACTGAAAGACGGCATATTCTCGACACTATGTCCTCACCATCACCGTTACGACACGCCATTCTCGGCGCCGGCGGAATTGGAGGCCTGATGGGCGCGTGCCTGGCGCGCTCGGGAGCGCCGGTCACTCTGGTGGTCAGGTCCGAGTCGCTGGCGCATTATCCCGAGCAACTGCAACTTGAAAGCGCGTTCGGCAATTTCAGCGTGCCCGTTGCGCGAGCTTCCGCCGTGCCTCCGGTTGATGTGCTTTGGATAACGGTGAAAGCGACCGAGCTCGTGCCGGCCCTGGGCGCGGTGACTAAGCCTGAGTGGGTGGGTGCGATCGTCCCGCTGCTCAACGGCATCGACCATCTCGCGCTGCTGCGCTCGCGATATGCCGCAGAGAAGGTCATTGCCGCGACCATTGCAGTCGAGTCGGAGCGAGTCGCGCCGGGACACATCGTTCATCGCTCTCCTTTTGCGCGGCTGAGTGTGTTGTCGTCCGGGCGGGCGTTGCTGAGCGGAACAGTCGATCATCTTCAGCAGATGGGCTTCGAGTGCCGCTTCGTGGATGACGGGCCCACGCTCATGTGGGGCAAGCTGGTTTTTCTGGCGCCGTTTGCTCTGTCGACCACCGCCGCCGATAAGACCACGGGTGAAATCCTTTCCGACCCGGTGTGGAAAGAACTCGGGCTTTCCTGTCTGCGCGAGACGGCCGCTGTCGCCGCGGCTGAAGGCGCGAAGATTGATGCCGACGCCGTCATTGCAGGCGTGATGAAGATGCCGGGGAACATGCGCAGCTCCATGCAGAAAGATGTCGCACAGGGCAAGGTTCCTGAACTCGACGCGATCGCTGGGCCAATCTTGCGCGGCGCGCGGCGGCGTGGGATTGAGATTCCTGCCACGAAGAAGCTGGTAGCCGCAGTCGAACAGCGGGCAGGACTCGCGCATCTTCTGATTTAGCAACTGCTGACTTAGCAACTGCATGATTTAGCGGCCTCGTGACCCAGCAGCTGCATGGTTTAGCATTGCGTCAATGACCTGGACGGAAATTCTGGGTTTTGTCACGGGCGCGGCCTCCGTTCTGCTCGCGGTCCGCGAAAGCGCGTGGAACTGGCCGGTCGGCATCGCCAACAACATCTTCTTCCTGATTCTCTTCTGGAAGGCGAAACTCTACGCGGATGCGGTCCTGCAGATTGTTTACATCGTCATCTCGATCTTTGGCTGGTGGAACTGGCTGCGCGGCGGAGTCGGTCATACTGAATTGCCCATCAGCCGAACCGGAGCGCGAAGTGCGATCCTCCTCGCGGCTGCCACCGCGGCGGCCACCGTTTTGCTCGCGCTGGCTCTTCGCCGGTTTACCGATAGCGTCGTGCCTTTCTGGGATGGCATCACGACCGCGCTGAGTTTGACCGCACAGTACATGCTGAGCCGGAAGCTGCTGGAGAACTGGCGGGTGTGGATGACGGCTGACGTGATTTACATCGCGCTCTATTGCTACAAGTCTCTTTATCTGACCGGCGCGCTTTATCTGCTGTTCTTCGGGATGTGCATCGCGGGCTATGCGGGCTGGAAGAAGTCTGCGGCAGCGCAAGCGGCGATTCGCCGGCAAGAGGTTGCGACTCTGTGATGCGGGGTTTGGTGATCGGGAAGTTTTATCCGCCTCATCGCGGGCACAAGTTCTTGATCGACACCGCTCTCGCTCAGGTCGATCGTCTCGACGTGTTGGTGTGCTCCCGGCCCGAGCAGACAATTCCAGGTGACCTGCGCGCGCGGTGGGTGCAGGAAATCCATCCCACTGCGCACGTATGGGCGATTGCAGATCCCGGCGAAGACGACAACTCAAAATTCTGGGCGGAATACACGTTGCGCATTCTGGGCCGGCCCCCAGACGTAGTGTTTACCTCTGAAGATTATGGCGAAGCCTACGCGCGGTTTCTGGGCTGCCGCCATGTCATGGTGGACCGGGACCGAAAGCGGGTTCCGGTCTCGGGGAGCGTCCTGCGCGCGGCTCCGTTGCGATATTGGGAGTATATCGAGCCGTGTGTGCGAGCGTATTTTGCGAAACGGGTGAGCGTGGTGGGCGCGGAGTCGACGGGAACGACGACTTTGGCGCGCGAACTGGCCGGGCATTATCACACGGTGTGCGTTCCCGAGTACGGGCGCGAATACTGCGAAAAGATGCAAATCAAAGGCCTGGACTTGTGGACCTATCGGTGGCGCACTGAGGAATTCACCGAGATCGCGAACCGGCAGCAGGAACTGGAGGAAAATCTGGCGCGCGAAGCGAACCGCGTATTGATTTGCGATACCGACGTCCTGGCCACCGGACTCTGGCACGAGCGCTACCTTGGAACGCGCTCTCCGGAAGTGGAGGCGATTGCATCTTCGCACCGTCACGATCTCTATCTGTTCACGGATTGCGATATCCCCTTCGTGCAAGATGGGTTGCGGGACGGAGAAACCATCCGCGACTGGATGACCGCGCGATTCGAGGAAACGCTGGTCGAGCGGGAACTGCCTTGGGTTAAGGTTTCCGGCGACCCGGCGCGTCGGCTGAGACAAGCGGTCGAGGAGATCGACAAGTTTCTGATATAGCCTTTCGTAAGGCCGCGCTAAGTTTGCCAATCCCCATCCCCTTCCCATGCGTTGTAAGATGACCCCATAACCTCCCATGAGCCCAACGCCCCCCCGCGCGGACATGCCGGACCTTGCGCCCTCGCTGCAGCAGGAGGTGGCGCGGCTGGCGGCTTCTCCGGAGGTGCGGTCGGCGTTCAACTGGTTTCGCACGCAGGAGCCGCAACTCGCCCACTGGCAGATGGAGATGGCGCGGATCGCGGCCCCTCCGTTCGGCGAGTCGGCGCGCGGGGCGTGGCTGGCGGAGCGCTTTCGCGAAGTTGGGCTCGATGATGTGCGCATTGACGACGTGGGCAACGTGTTTGGAATCCATCCCGGTTTCGGGCGTCGCTATGTGGCCTTGAGCGCGCACATTGATACGGTATTTCCCGCGAACACACCGCTGAATATTCGGCAGCAAGGAAGCCGCCTGTACGGGCCGGGGGTTTCCGACAACGGCGCCGGTGTGACCGCCATGCTTGCCATGGCGGCATTGATGCGGGCGGTGCGCGTCCGCCATGGGCTGCCGTTCGTCTTCATCGGCAACGTGGGCGAAGAGGGCGAAGGCGACCTGCGCGGCATGCGGCACATCTATGCCACGCCGCGCTGGAAGGATTCCATCGCCTACAGCGTTGTGCTCGACGGCGCCGGCGCGGACACGATTGTCGCTGAAGCGTTGGGCAGCCGCCGCTTCGAAGTAATTGTGCGCGGCCCGGGCGGACATTCCTGGAGCGATTTCGGCGCGCCCAACCCGATTGTGATTCTGGCAAAAGCGATTGAAACCTTCACCGCCACGCCCGTGCCCGCCACGCCGAAGACCACATTCAACATTGGAGTGATTCGCGGCGGAACGTCGGTGAACTCGATACCGGAATCGGCCAGCATGAAAGTCGACATCCGCTCGACCTCCATGGCGGAAATGGAGCGTCTGGAGCAGGCTTTGCGGCTGGCGTTGAATCGCGCCGTAGAAGACGAGACCATGGCGGCGGAGATGCGTTCTTCGGCGCAGAAGCGACCCTCTGGCGTGAACTGCGAAGTGGTGGTGATCGGCAGCCGCCCGGCGGGAGAACTGCAGCCAGGTGCGCGCATTCTGCAAGTGGTGCGGGCAGTCGACACGCAGTTGAACAACGCGGCTCAAGTTCAGCGCGCTTCCACCGACGCCAACATTCCACTGTCCCTGGGGCTGGAGGCGGTCGCCATCGGCGGCGGAGGCTCGGGCGGCGGAGCGCACACTTTGCAGGAGTGGTTCGACAGCAACGGACGCGAGCTGGGCCTGAAGCGAATTCTGCTCACCCTGCTTGCTCTCGCGGGGGTGGGGGAATGAATTGTGGGGGAATGGCTGCAAGATTCGCGATCTATGGGGCGAACGTACCGGGCATCACGTCCCTCATGCTGCTGTGCGTGATGTCCGCCTCCGCACAAGTCCCCGGCCAAACCGGCACCCAGAAGCCAGCTCAGAGCAGCGCGCCAAGCGTCCCAGCCCCAGCTCGCGCACCAAGCTCGGCGACTCAAGCTACAAGCTTCGACAACGCCTCCGCTCCTGCCGCCGGTCCTAAGGCTGACGTGATTTACACCCACGCCAACGTCTATACCGGCGTCCCGGCCAACTCTCAATTCGCCTCGATTCTGCGCGAAGAGGCAATCGCCATTCGCGGCGATCGTATCCAGGCAGTCGGCAGAACTTTCGACGTCATGAAATTCAAAGGTCCGGAGACACAGGTCGTGGACCTGGGCGGGCACTTCGTCATGCCCGGATTCAACGACGCTCATTTGCATCTCTCCGACGCCGGCCTGCAAAAACTCACCGTGGATCTCACCGGCGTGAAGTCGCTCGACGAATTGCGCGAGCGAGTGCGCGCGCGTGTGGAGACTGCCGCCAGCGGAGAATGGATTCTGGGCGGCGGATGGGACGAAACGCTGTGGCCGGTGAAGGTGGCGCCGACCCGCTGGGATCTCGACGAGGTTGCGAACGGGCATCCCGTATTTCTCGATCGCGTCGACGGACACATCGCCGTGGCCAACACGCGGGCGCTACAACTGGCGAGCGTCACGCTGGCCAGCCGCGATCCCGAGGGCGGTCAGATCGACCGCAACGAGAGCGGCCAGCCTACCGGAGTTCTGCGCGATACGGCGCAGCATGCGGTGCGGGTGGTGATTCCCCCGGCTGGGCGCGAGAAGATGCGGGAGGCGATTGAAGTCGCGCTGGCCGACCTCGCTGCGCACGGCGTGACTTCGGCGCAGGACTATTCGCCGGACTGGCAGAATTTTCAGATCTACCAGCAGCTGGAGAAAGAGGGCAAGCTGACGGCGCGCATCAGCGAGTGGCTACCCTTTGACGATCCCGTCGACGTGTTGGCGTCTAAGCGTGATTCCCATCCCCAGACCGACCTCATGCTGCACACGGGAATGCTCAAAGGTTTCATGGACGGATCGCTGGGCGGGCATACGGCCGCGCTGCTCGAGCCCTATGCCGACGATCTCAAGAATTCCGGCCTGGCCCGTTACGACCAGGCGAAACTTAACGCTTTGACTAAAGAGCGCGTTCTGGCCGGCTTCCAGATTGGCTTTCATGCCATCGGCGACAAGGGCGTGCAAATGGCGCTCGATGCCTTCGCCGAGGCCGAGAAGGCAGCGAAAGAGCAAAAAGTGAAAGCGGCAAACGGAGGCGACGACGACCGCCTGCGCATTGAACACGCCCAGGTCACCACTCCCGCCCAGATTGCCCGCTTCAAAGAACTGAAAGTGATCGCCTCCATGCAGCCCAGCCATCTGCTGACCGACATGCGCTGGGCCCAGGACCGGCTGGGGCCGAAGCGCGCGGCCACCTCCTACGCGTGGGCGTCGTTCCTCAACAAAGGCGTGACGCTCGCTTTTGGCACGGACGATCCTATCGAACCCGTGACCCCGTTCCGCGGTCTCTACGCCTCCATCCTGCGCAAGAGCGAAAACGGCAAGCTGGAATATTTCCCCGAGCAGAAGATCACCATGGAGGAGGCCATCGCCGCCTACACCACGGGCTCAGCCTTCGCCGAGTTTGAAGAGAAAGAGAAAGGCAAGCTGGCGCCGGGCATGCTCGCCGACTTTGTGGTCCTCGACCGCGACCCGACCTCGACAGCACCTGAAAAACTGCTGGCAACCAAAGTCTTGCGGACCGTGGTGGGCGGGAAAACAGTATACGAAGCGAAGTAGGGGAGCGGGCGGGTCCTGCACGCATCACAGCAGAGGGTGCCTCGTCCTTGCGTTTTTTGCAAGGGCGGGTACGGGAATGCTGGCAGTCTGCGAAGCTACGCAACCCGATCGTGAAACGAAATCTTGGTCCATCCCTGATTTATGCGAACCGGGCCAGATTCTTCGAGAAGGCAGAAGCGGTAACTGCTCCAGCGCCATTGCTCAGGTGACTCCACCAATCCGCGTTTCACCGGATTGCGGTGCATGTACCGCAACTTCTCGACCCGCTTTCTCGTTGTCCAAACGTTGAAGTCGTAGAAGCGCGCCTGCCAGAATGCTCGCCGCGAAGCCGCGCCTTGGAACAAGTCGCGTTGCCGTGGGTCCACTCGTCTTTTCTTCGGCAACAACGCAGCGGCTGAGCGTTGCTTTAACACTTGCATCACCGTAGACGGAGTTGCGATTTCGGGTTCCGTCAGCAGGAGGTGGATGTGTTCCGGCATCACAACGTATCCGACGACCACGAAACGGTAGCGTTGGCGCGTCTGTTCCAGAATCGAGAGGAAGCGGTCCCGGGCGCGCGCGGCACCTAAAAACGGCAATCGCCGGTAGCACGAACAAGTGATAAAGTGCAGGTGATGCGCGCCGTAAGTGCGATGCAGGCCGCTGGGCATGACAGACCACATGGTACAGGCAGCATCGTACCCGCCCTTGCAAAAAACGCAAGGACGGGGCACCCACAGTTCCGGAACGGGAACGGAAAACTCGGAAGGCTGGGCCACCCGTCCGGGGATGCTGGCGGATTTCGTGGTCCTCGACCGCGACCCGACCGCTGCGTCGCCGGAAAAACTTCTGGCGACCAAGGTGTTGAGGACCGTGGTGGGCGGGAAAACGGTTTACGAAGCGAAGTGAATAACGGGGACAGTTCCGTCTGTCCCCGATTTCGTCCACGAACCCGTGCGCAGCTGGGTTTATGTAGAGAGACAAAGCGTTGTGTCGGCAGCGTCGTACCCGCCCTTGCAAAAAACGGGCGGGTGGCCCAGCCTTTGCCTGTTATTTGCCTGCACCCACCACAACAAAGGGTGCCCCGTCCTTGCGTTTTCTGCAAGGGCGGGTACGGGAATGCCGGCAGTTGCGAAGCTACGCAACCCGATTGCGAAACGAAATCTCGGTCCATCCCTGATTCACGCGAACCGGGCCAGATTCTTCGAGAAGGTAGAAGCGGTAACTGCTCCATCGCCATTGCTCAGGCGACTCCACCAATCCGCGTTTCACCGGATTGCGGTGCATGTACCGCAGCTTCTCGACCCGCTTCCTCGTTGTCCAAACGTTGAAGTCGTAGAAGCGCGCCTGCCAGAACGCTCGCCGCGAGGCCGCGTCTTGGAATAAGCTGCGTTGCCCTGGGTCCACTCGCCTTTTCTTCGGCAACAACGCACCTGCCGAGCGCTGCTTTAACACTTGCATCACCGTAGACGGAGTTCCGATTTCGGGTTCCGTCACCAGAAGGTGGATGTGTTCCGGCATCACAACGTATCCGACGACCACGAAACGGTAGCCTTGGCGCGTCTGTTCCAGAATCGAGAGGAAGCGGTCGCGGGCCCGCGCGGCAACCAGAAGCGGCAATCGCCGGTAGCACGAACACGTGATAAAGTGCAGGTGATGCGCGCCGTAAGTGCGATGCAGGCCGCTGGGCATGACAGACCACATGGTACAGGCAGCATCGTGCCCGCCCTTGCACAAAACGCAAGGACGGGGCACCCAGGGTCCCGTAACGGGAAGGAAAATCACGCAGAAAAAGTGGACCACCCGCCCTCAGCAGCTTTTTCGTCGCGCTGAACATTTTGCGAAAGTCCAGGGAAGCTTGGCCGTAAACCCCAACGGGACACGCTCTTAGCTGTACATACAAAACCGCACGTACAAAATGTTCCTGCAGGAACACTTCTCCACAGCGGAAATCCCCCGCCTTCGAAAACCGCGAAGACCGGGCGGCCCCGGTTTGTATTGGTGCCGGCTGGAAGGCGTGCGCCATACCGCCACCGGAACAACCTCACCGGGGAAACGAATGTGGGGGTTTCCGCGTCTAACAACTGAGTTCGTCCCGCACCCCGGGCCGCCTGCCACATAGCCGCGGCATGGCCATTGCGGCGAGTATAATGACTAAAGCTTTGAAGAGGTTTCTCGGAGGGAAGTAGGCATGGATTCGCGGGACATTTGGGTGCGGATGAGAGCCCATCGTTGGGTTTATACCTTCAGCATTCTGGCTACGCTTTCGGTCGGCATCCTGATCGGTTCGGTGGTT
>DATGHF010000007.1:0-112598 GCA_035308125.1 Candidatus Sulfotelmatobacter sp. | reverse complement strand
GATTATGACCGCGACGGCAAACTCGACCTGGTCGTCGCCAACTATGTGCAGTGGACCGAGCAGACCGATCTGTACTGCACGCTCGACGGCGCGCACAAGTCCTATTGCACGCCGGAATCGTATAAAGGAACCTCGCTGCGCTTGTGGCACAACCTGGGCGGCGGCAAGTTTGAAGACGCCACGCAGAAAGCCGGACTCGGTGATCCCACGTCGAAAAGCCTTGGCATCGCGGTTCTCGATTACAACAACGACGGCTGGCCCGACCTCGTCGTCGCCAACGATACACAGCCCAACAAACTTTACTTGAACAAGAAAGACGGAACCTTCGACGAACGCGGTGTCCCCGCTGGCATTGGATTCAGTGAAGACGGCGTGGCCCGCGCGGGCATGGGCGTCGACGCGGCCGACTACGATCGCAGCGGCCACCCCAGCGTGCTCATCAGCAACTTCGCCAATCAGATGGTCTCGCTCTACCACAACGAAGGCAGCGGGCTTTTTGTGGACGAGGCTCCGCAATCGGAAGTGGGCCGCGCTACGCTGGTCACGCTGGGCTTCGGATGTTTTTTCTTCGATTACGACAACGATGGCTGGCCCGACATCTTCGTCGCCGATGGCCACATCGAGGATCAGATCGAGCGCGTGCAGAAACGGGTGAGTTATGCCGAGCCTTCGCATCTGTTTCACAATCTCGGCGGCGGCAAGTTTCAGGAGGTAACGGCGCAGATGGGCGCCGCTTTCGCCGCTCCAAAAGTGGCGCGGGGCGCGGCTTACGCCGACATCGATAACGACGGATTCCTCGATGTCCTGGTTACCACCAACGCCGGTCCGTCCTATTTATTCCACAACGAAGGCGGCTCGAATCACAGTCTGCGGATAAAGTTGGTGGGAACAAAATCGAACCGTGACGGCATCGGCGCAGTCGTGCGCGTGATCTCGGGCGCCGGTAAAGATCAGCAATGGAAGATGCTACGCTCCGGATCGAGCTATCTCTCGCAGAGCGAACTCGTCCTGACTTTCGGTTTGGGTGTGCAAACCAAAGCCGACGGCGTGGAGATTCAGTGGCCCAGCGGCCAGGCCGACAAGCTCTCGAATATCAACGCCGGGCAGACCGTCACCGTTGAGGAAGGCAAGGGCGTGATCGCGAACCGGCCTTACGGCAAGGCCTCGAAATAGACGGGCCGCGACTCGATCGACGTGTTCCTTCGTGGACCGTAGTGCCCTTTGTGGTTAAACTCTTAGTCGAATGACTCCCCGAATTTCAGTCGCACTCGCCGGCGTCGCCCTCTCCGCACTTGGTTTTTTCGCAAGCGCCCCGCAGACTCAACCGAAGACTTCGAGCCCGATCGAAGCCGCGCGCCAGAATAATCTAGGCTGCGCCTACATGAACCAGCAACTCTTCGAGAAAGGTCTCAAGGCCTTCCAGCAGGCGACGGAACTCGATCCCAAGCTGGCGGTTGCGCGCCTGAATGAAGCCATTGCTTTTCTGAACCTGCAGAAGGTGGACGAGGCGAAGACCGCGTTGGAAGAGGCACTCAAGCAGGATCCTAAGAATCCCAACGCCTGGTACAACCTCGGCATGCTGGCCAAAAACACTGGCGACGCGCCGGCGGCTATCGACGCGTTCAAGCGCGTCATCGAGCTCGACGCGAGCGACGCCGACACCGGGTATTTCCTGGGCACAGCGTATGTGCAGGCCAAGCAGTTTCCGCAGGCCATTGAGGCATTCCAGCACGCGCTGCAACTCAACCCGCTGCACGCTTCCGCGGTGTTCGGATTGTCGCGCGCCTACCAGCAATCCGGCGACGTCGACCACGCCCGCGAGTATCTCAAGAAATTTCAGTACATTACGCAAAACAAAATCGGCGCGCCCATGAGCCTGGCTTATGGCGAGCAGGGCCAGTACTCGCGCGCGGTGGAGTCGGCCGCGTACGTGCTCAAGCCGGGGCCGCAGATCAAGGTGCAGTTTGTGGATGTGACGAAGGAAGCGGGGATCGTGTCGAAAGCGCAGGCCGGCCTCAAGACTGACGAAGACAAGGGAGTGGTCGGCGCAAGCGCCTGTTTTATCGATTACGACAATGACGGCAAGATCGATCTTTTCCTCGCCGACAACGGGCCACAGGGTGGCATGGCTTTCTATCGCAATTTGGGCAATGGCAAATTCGAAGATGTGACGAAACAAGCCGGGTTGGACCCGGGCCTTCATGCCCTCAGCTGCACAGCTGGAGACTATGACAACGATGGTTTCGCTGACCTGGCTGTTAGTTATTTTGAAGGCGTGTTGCTACTGCACAATGAGAAAAACGGAACCTTCAAAGATGTAAGTGCGGCGGCGGGAATCAAAAGCAAGTTCATCGGCGGCCTCACATTCATTGACTACGATCACGACGGTGACATTGATCTTTACGGTGCCAGCGGAATGTACGAGTGCGTCGGCAACTGCAGAGGGAGCGGTACTCTTTGGCGGAATAACGGTGATGGAACCTTTACCGTTGTAGAAATCGGTGTTGAGACCGCAGCTATAGCAGTCGGGGCGATTGGAACCGACTACAACAACGACCGCGCGATTGATTTCGTCATAGCGGGCAGTACCGAAGGAGCAGGTACGTTGGTCTCGCCGGTGTTTTATCCGAATCCGCGGGAAGGTAAATTTATCGCGCACGCTCTGATTCAATCGCCGCAGCCAACGGTCGGAGTAGTCGCTCTGGACTTCGATCACGACGGATGGATGGACCTTGCCTTCACGCACGATGGGCCTCCGGCCGTAACCCTCTGGCATAACGACCACGGCAAGAAGTTTGATCAAGTAAAGCTCCCCGAAACCAACTGGGTCCGTGCCTTTGGTGTCGCTGCCTTCGACTACGACAACGATGGCTGGGTCGATCTCGTCGCCGTCGGCGAGACGAAAGAAGGCAAGGGCGAAGTGCGCCTGTTTCGGAATCTCGGGCCTGACGGATTCAAAGACGTCACTGTCGACGTCGGCCTCGACAAGATTCATCTCGCAAACCCACGCGCCATCATCACCGGCGACTACGACGGCGACGGCGCCACCGACCTGCTCATCACGCAGAATCATGGCCCGGCCGTGCTGCTGCGCAACGAAGGCGGCAATCAGAATCACTGGCTGCGGCTCTCGCTCAAGGGACTGAACGACAACAAGTCCGCGATCGGCACGAAGGTGGAAGTCTTCTCTGGCGGCAACCGTCAGAAGTTTGAGATCTACGGTTCCAACGGATATCTCGGCCAGAATTCCACCGATATCGTGGTCGGCCTGGGCGACGCCAAAGAAGCCGACATCGTGCGCATGCTTTGGCCCACCGGCGTCTTACAGGACGAAATCAATCTTGCTGGCGACAGGCAGCAGAACTTCCTCGAGATTGATCGCCGCGGCAGTTCTTGTCCCACGCTGTTTGTCTGGAACGGCGAACGCTACGAGTTCGTTGCCGACATGCTGGGCGCGGGCGTGGTTGGACACTGGGTCGGCCCCAACCAGCGCGACATTCCGCGGCCGGTGGAATGGATCAAGATTGATCGCAAAGCCATCCGCGAAAAATACGATCTAAGACCTCAGACCTCGGACGTCGGCAAGAACGGGTTGCCTGAGATCCGAGGTCCGCGGTCCGACGCCCATCTTCTCAGCTTCCGCTTCATGGAACCGCTGGAAGAAGCGGTCTATCTCGATCAAGTGCGGCTGCTGGCGGTGGACCATCCGGCTGACGTCGAGGTTTATCCCAACGAATATTTCGCGTCGAACCCGCCGTATCCGGAATTCAAAGTGGTGGTCAGCCGCGACGCCAAGCCCCCAGCCGGCGCGTGGGACGAGCACGGCCACAACGTTCTCCCCGATCTGCTGGCGCATCGCTACTTCGGCGATTTCGCACTCACGCAGTTTCAAGGCTTCGCCAAACCGCACAGCCTCACGCTCGATCTCGGCGAGGCTTACCGTGGTGGCCCGCTCTGGCTGCTGCTGCACGGCGAAGTGGAATACTTCTCGGCCAACAGCATGTACGCGGCGTCACAGGCGGGCGTGCAGGCGATTTCTCCCTACGTTGAAGCGCTCGTTCCAGGTAAGAACGACGCGAACGGAAAGTGGCAGCGTGTCATCGACGACATGGGCTTCCCTGCCGGTGGTCCGCGCACCATGACCGCCGATCTCACCGGCAAGCTACCGCCCGGAACGCGGAAGATTCGCATCACCACGAATCTGCAAGTCTACTGGGACGACATCCTGATCGACCGTGAAACACAAGTAGCGCCGCCGTTCCGGCGGCTGTCCGGCGGGCGTCCCGCCCGCCGCGCGGAAAACGATATGGAAAGCGAAGAGTCCAGCACGGCCCCCCGCAGCGCGGGCGGGACGCCCACGCGACAGCCGGCGGGACGCTGGCGCCACGATTATCACCTGACGACCGTTCCGCTGGCCCGCGCCGATCTCCGCTATCACGGCTATCCGCTCAAGATCGAGGGCACGCCTCCGGGCAACGTGCAATACATCTACGAGAAAGTCAGCGCCACGGGCCCCTACACCCGTCCGGCGGGAACCTACACCCGCTACGGTGACGTACTGCCGCTACTCACCGCGACCGACGACAAGCTGGCCGTATTCGGCTCCGGCGATGAAGTGCAGCTGGATTTCGATCCGTCGAATTTGCCCGCACTTCCCCAAGGATGGGTGCGCGACTACTTCTTCGCCGCCAACGGATACGAGAAAGACATGGATTTCTACGCCGCCGAGGGCAACTCCGTGGCGCCGCTCCCGTTCCTCAGTATGGGCGACTATCCCTATGCCCCGAAGCAGTCGTTCCCGCTCGACGACGCGCACGTGAACTATCTGCTCGAATACAACACGCGCCACATGTCCGGCAACGAGCAGCGCGGATACTGGTTCGATTATGGGAAGTGATGCCCAGCGAGTCGATGCGAGAGTCTTAGACAATTGGGCTAGAGAATCGTTTTAATATTGACATTTTTGCCTCCGCCATAATCCAATAGCCGGACCCATGGAAACCTCCTCCTCGGCAGCCTCTTCCTCCACTCCACGACTGCGCCGCACGCTCACGCTTTGGGATCTGATCTTTTACGGCATCGTTCTCATCCAGCCCATCGCGCCCGTGCCTCTCTATGGAGTGGCGCAGAAATTGTCGGACGGCCATTTCGTCACCATCATTCTGATCGCGCTGTTCGCCATGCTGATCACCGCCGTCAGCTATGGGCGCATGGGAGCTCTGTATCCAACGGCGGGCTCGGCTTATACCTACGTTGGCAAGGGGCTGAATCCGCATCTGGGATTTCTGGCAGGCTGGGCGATGATCCTCGACTACCTGCTGCAGCCTCTTATCAACACGGTGTGGATTTCCACGGCGCTGCACGAGCGCTACCTGCCACAAATTCCATACATTGCGTGGGCGGCGCTCATTGCCGGCATCATCACCGTGCTGAATCTGGCGGGAGTCAAGTCGTCCACACGCGCGAATAAGGTACTGCTGGCAGTGATGACGGTGGTGGTGGTTTTCTTCGTGTGGCTGGCGATTCGCTTTCTGTACCACGGGCAAGGGTGGGCCGGGCTGCTCTCGACTGAGCCCTTCTACAATCCCAAGACATTTAACTCCCATAAGGTCCTGACCGCGACGTCTTTTGCGGCGCTTACCTACATCGGCTTTGACGGCGTGACCACGCTGGCCGAGGATGTGGAGAACCCAAAACGCAACGTGCTGCTGGCCGTGGTGCTGACCTGCATTTTTGCCGGCGTGTGCAGCGGCTTTGAAGCTTACTTAGGGGCACGGGTATGGCCCGACTGGCGGACGTTTCCGAATCTCGAAACCGCGTTCATGGATATCTGCAGCCGGGTGGGCGGCATCGTTTTGTTCAACGCCATGGGCGCGATCCTGATTGTGGCTGCGTTCGGTAGCGGGCTTACAGGTACGCTGGGCGCTGCGCGTCTGCTGTTTGGCATGGGGCGGGACGGAGTCCTGCCGCGCAAGTTTTTCGGACACCTGAAACCAGGCAGCAGCACTCCAACCTACAACATTCTTCTCATCGGCCTGCTCGCGTTTCTGGGCGCAGTCTTGCTGAATTCCCCGATTGTTACCAGGCACGGTTCGGGCGCTTACGAGCACGCCGGAGAATTGCTCAACTTTGGCGCGTTCCTCGCCTTTATGGGAGTGAACTTCGCCTGCTTCTGGCAGTTTTCCGTGATCGCGAAGAAGGCGGGCGCGGAGCGGCACCTTTTGCGCGATGCCATCCTGCCACTGGCCGGCTTCGCGTTCTGCCTCCTTATCTGGTGGAACCTGAACAGCCTCGCCAAAACCGTCGGCGGCATCTGGTTTGCGATCGGGATACTCTACGTGGGTTACAAGACGAACTGGTTCCGGTCAGCCCCGGTGATGATCGACTTCAGCGACAACTGAAGACAGTGTTGATTGCTGATTGAAAATCGGGCGAGACCGGCTTCCAGCCGAATTTGCTTTTCAATCAACAATCAGCAATTACCTTGAGGTCCTGCCATGCTGGGCTCTACAAGCATCGTTGCCTTTGTTCCCACCAAAGACCCGGAGAAGGCGCGAGCCTTCTACGAGGGCGTGCTGGGATTGCGCTTCATGAAAGACGACGGCTTCGCCATGGTGCTCGATGCCAACGGAATCATGATCCGTGTGGCCAAGGTTCCGCAGTTTACGCCTGCCCAGTTCACGATTCTGGGGTGGCAGGTCAAGGATATCGAGCGGGTGGTAGCGGAGCTGCAGAAAAAAGGCGTGCACTTTGAAGTCTTCGGTTTCTTCAAGCAGGACGCATTCGGAATCTGGACCGCGCCCACGGGAGACAAAGTGGCGTGGTTTAAAGATCCGGACGGAAACATTCTCTCCGTTTCAGAGCATGTATAGAGTGTGGCGCGGGCACTCCCTTCGGCTTCGCTCAGGGCACTCCTGCCCGCGAAATCTAACCACGAGCAAGCAACTGGTCTTTCCAATTACCAATTTCCCGGTCACCCAATTACCAAATTGCTTCACTCCACGTTCCAGCCGCTGACTTCGACTGCTGGTTTCGCCGCGCCCAGTTCGCTAGCGCGGTACCTGGCATTGATCTCGCGCTTCTCGCCGGGCAACAGGGAAATGTAATTGTCTTCCCAGACCACTGGCAGAATTTCCTCGCCCTTCGTGCCCTTTTCCACTTTCAGGCGCACGAAAAATGCCAGGCTCTTGCTAGGATTCTCGACAATCACATGCGTGATTTCTTCTTCGCCCTTGTGTTCGCTGCGCTCGCTGACTTTCACCTTCACTTTCGCCAGCTGCGACAACGCGGTGTAATCGGCGAAGGAATCGGTCGGCGTCATCCACCAGTTCGACCGCTTCCAATCGAGCGTCTCGGGCTTGCTCGAGAGCCAATAGAAATTCGAGCCCACTAGTTTGCCGGCGGCGTCATGCAGGCGTAGCACCACGAAGTACGTCGGGCTCAGGCCCGCGAGGTCGGGCAACGCGAAAATCTTTTTCGTGCTGTCGGCGGGCGCGTCGAGAGCGTCCACATGTGAGAACTTCTCCGTCATATCCAAGTTGTAAATCTCAGTAGTCAGCTTCAGGCCCTTGGCGTCTTCATACTGGCTGCTGACCACCCAGATCGCGTGATCGTCGTAGCCATAAACCGGATGCAGCGCTTCCATGGCACGCTTGGCGCCGAAATATCCTCCGCCGGGGCGCAGGTAGTAATCGTACAAATGCCAGATCATCGAGGGCCACGCGTTATTCAGCATCCACTGAACCACGCCGGTCGACTCATATTTGTTGCGGCTGTAAGCCTCATACATCGCGCGCACGCCTTCATAAGTCTGCAACTGGGACTTTAGGGCGAAGTCTTCGACGCTTGTGGACTTCCCGTAGCGGTTGGCGAGCGCTTCGCTGAAGACGTGAATAGTTTTGAATTCACCGCCTCCCGCATGAAAATTCCACGTGTCGTCGATCGGCCAAAGATGGTCCTTGCCGACCATGGTTTCGATGCTCTCGATCGGCGGAACCGCCGGTCCCATGCTGGTTTCGGTGTTGAAGCCATAAGCCCCGCCGCAGCCGCCGGGATTGCATTTCTTGCGCTCGGGCTGGCCGCTGGGCGTGTCCTGCTCCCAGTAGGCGGGAGCAACGTATTCATACGGCCCGGTCATCTTCACGCCGCTGTCGCCAGTGACGCTGGTCTCTTTGCCGGTCGCGGACGAGACCACTGGATTCGGCCACCGCAACTGTTTCTCGATATCGAGATACATCTGCTCCACATCCGGCGGCGGAGGATTGTCGCTTCCGTTCAGCCACATCACCAGGCTGGGATGGCTGCGCAGCCGGTAAATCTGGTCGCGCAAAGATTGTTTGGCGATTTCAAAGTCGGCAGGCTTCCAGCGCGGCCAGCGCTCCCAGAAATCGCAGCAGCACCATCCCGCCATCACCAGGATTCCCTTGCGATCGGCCAGATCGAAGAACTCGGGTGTTTCCAGCTTGCCTTCGAGCCGGATGGTATTCAGGCCCATGTCGGCGACGTAGCGGAACTCGTCTTCCAGGCGCTCCGAATTTTCGCGCAGCATCATGTCGGTGGTCCAACCGCCGCCTCGAATCAGAATGTTCTTGCCGTTGATGTGAAACGCCCGGCCGCCGACCGAGTTGAAGTCGGAAGTGACTTCACGAATGCCGAAGCGGCTCTCTGAACGGTCGCTGACCTCTCCATTCACTAGAAACTCAACAGTTAAGGGATACAAATTCGGCTTGCCCATCTGCGCCGGCCACCACAGCCGCGGATTCGAAATCGCAAGCTGCGAAAACTGTTCAGGAGTGAACGTCACATCTTTGGCCTCGTGTGGCGCAAGTTCTACATCCTGCTCGAAGCTGATGCTTTCGATCTGACCCTTGAGCTTGCCTTTGACCGGCTGGCCGGTGCCGTTTTTCACCAGCGCCGTGACGGTGAGTTGCGCACGATCGTTCACCGGCAGATTCAGTTTCGATACAACCGTGCCGTAGCGCAGTGCCACCGGGCCGCTGGTCGTGAGATAAACCTCGCGCCACAGGCCCATATTCTTGTCCGGAGGCGCCGGATTCCAGTCCACAAACGTGATCGCCAGATCACTCTCCGTAGGCGCCCACACCTGCACGGCCAGCGTGTTGTCGCCACCGGCATTCACAACGTCAGTCACGTTGAACTCATAGGTGCGCCACGCCCCCGCCACGTCGTTGGAGTTGGCGATCTGCTTGCCGTTGAGCCAGATGTTGGCGCGGTAATTGATGCCGGCAAAATTCAGCCAGACGGTCTTGCCCTTGTAGGACGCGGGCACGGCAAACCGCTTGCGGTACCACCACGAGACCGCATAGGGGCTGTCGGTCTGCATCGCAATATTTGAGAAGTTGCCCCCCACGGGATAGGTCACGCCCGCGAATTGCCGCAGATTCATGCCAAAAAACGGATCGGGCAGGGCATGGCTTTTCACCAATGCCGCCACCACCGTCGTAGGCACGGTCACGTCCTGCCAGCCCGCTGCCGCGAACTGCGGCGTCGAGATCACTTCTCCCTTGGCTTCCACCTTCGCCGAGGATTGCAGCGCCCAGCCATCGCGCAGCGCGAGTTTGGATTCCGCGCTTGCCGCTTGGGCCTCGTCCTGCGCCATCAGCGGCTGGACAAGAACAGGCCGAATCAGAAATGAAGCCAGAAGGAATTGGGCGAAAAGAGTAACTTTGATTGCCAGCCGCTTGCCTGAGTTCATGGTGCTCCCTTGCATTCTTGGTCGCGGATCGTCTAGTGAAGCTCGTCGGATGGAGGCTCGTCTAGTGGAAGCTCGTCCGTTAGAAGATCGTCGCTCGTGGGTGGATCGCGGGCAAACCGGAAAACTGTCCCGCAGAATGGATAACACTTCTATTAATTCGTTTCAATAGGGATGTTTATCGCCCCCGCGGGGCCAGAACAGACAACGCGCCACCTGCCGCACATAACCCGCTGATATTGAGTGTGTGGCTTCGTCGCGCGACCCCGCGGACACGAGAGTCTGGTTTATAATGGCTAATTCGGCATCAAGCTCTGGAGTGACAAGAAGATGATTCGATTTTTACAAACCCCTGGACCAGCCCTGAAGTTCGCCCTCGGGGCGATTCTGGTCGTTATCTGCGGTTCGATGGTCATCACCCTGATTCCCGGCGGCCTGGGCGCGGACTTCACCGGCCAGCCCGGCAAGGGAGTGGTGGCTAAGGTGGAAGGCAGTGACATTAGCCGGGATGAGGTGCTGAAGACTGCCCGACAAATGGCGCAGCAGCAAGCCGCGCGCTACGGCGCACAAGCCTCCATGATCATGCCCTTTCTGATGCAGCAAGCCACCAAGCAGGCGGCTGATCAGCTGATCAGCCGGCAGATTCTGCTTGGCCAGGCCGAGCGCTTGGGACTGCGCGTCACGCCCAAAGAAGTTCAGGATGAACTCCAGCATGGCCGCTATGCGGCGACCTTTTTCCCGGGCGGCAACTTCATCGGCGAGACCGAGTATGAAGACATGCTGTCGCGCGCGAACCTCACCGTTCCGATTTTCGAGGATTCGGTGGGCAAGGATATCCTCATCGGCAAGCTGCAGGCCCTCATCGCCGGCGGAGCCTCGGTCAGTGACGACGAGGTTCGCAAGGAATTCGCCAAAGAAAACACCAAGGTCAAGTTCGACTACGCGGTGTTGAAGCAGGATGACCTGCGCAAAGGTCTGCATCCCACGGACGCGGAACTGCAAGCCTTCTACGAAAGCCACAAAACCACCTACGCCAACTCCGTGCCCGAAAAGCGCAAGATCAAGTACGCCGTCATTGACTTGAACAAGGTGCGTGGCACGGTGCAGGTGAGCCGCGAAGATCTGCAGGCTTACTACGACCAGCAACGCAACCAGTATCGCGTTCCCGAGCAGATCAAAGTCAGCCACATCTGGATTAAATCGCCGCTTCCCGGGCCGGACGGCAAGGTCGATGAGAAAGCCCTGGCCGATGCCCAGCACCGCGCCGAGGAACTGCTGAAACAACTCAAAGGCGGGGCCAAGTTTGAAGACGTCGCGAAGAAGTCTTCCGAAGATCCGGGCAGCGCCAACGTGGGTGGTTCTCTGGGTTGGATTGGAAAAGGCCAGACCACGCCGGAGTTCGAAAAGGCCGCCTATGCCCTGGCCAAGGGCCAAACCAGCGACGTGGTAAAGAGCAGCGACGGGTTCCACATCATCCGCCTGGACGATAAACACGAAGCCCGCATGAAGACGCTCGACGAAGTGAAGGACCAGATCGAGCCCATCCTGAAACAGCAGAAAGCCGCGCAGGCCGCGCAGAAAGATGCTGACGCGCTGCTGACTCAGGCCAAGACCGTTGGACTGGACGCCGCGGCTGCCACGGAAAAGATTCCCGTAATCAATTCTGATTTCTTTGGCCGCAAAGACATCCTGCCCGGTTTGGGGCCGGCGGCGCAGTTTATGGATGCCGTTTTCACCACGGCGGAAAAATCTCCACCCGCGATGGCTCCCACATCGCAGGGATTCGCCGTTTTCCAACTGCTGGCCATCAAGCCGGCTGCGACTCCCACCTTCGAAGAAATTCGCAGCCGTGTCGAAACCGAATTCAAGAATGAGCGCTCCAGCGTTCTGCTTTCGCAGAAGACCCAGGAACTCTCGGATCGCGCCAAAGCCGCGCACGATTTGAAACGCGCCGCCAAGGAACTGGGTGCGGAGGTCAAGACCAGCGACTTCGTCCTGCCGGATGGCCAGGTGCCTGACGTGGGTTCGATGAGCGGCCAGGCTGGCGTGGCGTTCAGCATGAAGCCGGGAGACATCAGCGGGCCGATCAACAGCGGAAGCAACGGTGTGGTGTTGGCGCTGCGCGAAGTTCAGACTCCCACGGACGCCGATTATGCCGCCAAGCGCGATGAGATTCGCGATTCGCTCCTGCAGTACAAGCAGCAACAGCTTTTCGGGCTTTTCATTACCAGCTTGAAGGATCAGATGACGAAATCCGGCAAGATTAAGATTAACGACGAAGAGCTGAAGGCTCTGACCAGGACCGGCGAAGAGGGCATGTAAGCAGGGATTTTTTCAGTCGGCTAAAATCAAGAGATTCAAAGCAGCATGTCTTTTCCGCGCTGTTCAGGCATCCTGTTGCATCCCACGTCGTTGCCTTCGCGCGGCGGCGTTGGTGACTTCGGTCCAGCCGCCTACCGGTTTGCTGATTACCTCGCTTCCGCCCGCCAGGGTTTCTGGCAAGTTCTTCCGCTCGGTCCCCTCGGCTATGGCAACTCGCCATATTCTTCCACTTCCGCATTTGCCGGAAACCCTCTTCTGATCAGCCTGGAGCGCCTGGCCCAGCATGGCTGGATCGGCGGAGCGAAGATCGATGAAACGAAGATTGACGGGACGAAGATTGACGGGGAGAATTCGAATTCCCTGGCCCCGGAAACCAGCGCAGTCGAGTACAACCAGGTCTTCGCCAGCAAGATGCCGTTGCTCTTCGCGGCGGCGAAGAATTTCTCCGCCTCGGCCTCAGGACGCCCCCGCGAACGCTTCGACCAGTTCCGCGCAGAGAACTCCTGGTGGCTTGACGACTTTGTTCTCTTCGACGCCCTGCGCGCGCGTTTCAAACTGGAAGGCTGGAATCGATGGCCGCGCGAACTGGCACACCGCGAACCGGCGGCTCTGGAAAACGTCCGCCAAGAACTTGCGGTTGATCTAGCCATCCGCAGCGCGCTTCAGTTTGCGTTCTACGAACAATGGCGGGCATTGCGCCGTTACTGTTCGGAGCGCGCCATCCGCATTGCCGGCGACGTCGCCATCTTCATGAATCACGATAGCGCCGATGTCTGGACCCATCCGGAGCTTTTTCGGCTCGACGCGAATCTGGAATCGGAAGCCGTGGCCGGGGTTCCTCCCGATTTTTTCAGCATGACCGGACAGCGCTGGGGCAATCCGCTTTACCGCTGGGACGTGATGAAGGCCACCGGCTACGCCTGGTGGATTCAGCGCTTGCGCTGGGCCACGCAAAATTGCGATTACGTGCGCCTCGATCATTTCCGCGGCTTCGACCAGTTCTGGGAGATTCCTGCCACCGAGCCCACTGCCGTCAAGGGGAACTGGGTGGACGGCCCTCGCGACGACCTGTTTCAGAAGCTGCGCGAAGCCCTCGGAGGCCTGCCGTTTTTTGCCGAAGATCTCGGCTACATCACTCCCGAAGTGCACGCCCTGCGCGAGAGGTTGCAGATTCCAGGCATGGCCGTGCTGCAGTTCGGTTTCGGCGACGCCGGCGCGCACATTTACCTGCCGCATCGCGCCGCGAACAAAGTCATCTACACCGGTACCCACGACAACGACACCGTCGTCGGCTGGTGGAACTCCGGCGTCTCCGAGGACGAACGGCGCCACGTGCTGGCCTACGTCGGCCGCTCCGACGACGGCATCCATTGGTCGTTCATCCGCGCGGCCCAAGGTTCACCGGCGAACCTGAGCATCGTCCCGCTGCAGGACGTGCTGGGCCTCGGCAGCGAAGCCCGAATGAATACGCCCAGCCTGCATGGTGGCAACTGGAAGTGGCGCTGCCCCGCGGATTTACCCGCCGAGCTTGCAACCAAGTTGGCCGCGCTCGCCGACGTCACCGACCGCCTGCCCCAGCCGTTTGCTGTGCTCCCGGACGAAGATTTCGCCGCCTGAAAACCAAGCCAATTCCCGCATCGTCGAATGCCGTTCTCAGCCTGACAATCGGTTTGTGAATTGTTCTTGAAAGACTTTGCTCCCTCGCGAACATCGTGTATAGAAGTTACGGGAGCTTTTTTCGTGGGCGAATCCATCATCGAGGCGGTGGCGATCGAGAAGTCCTATCCCCAGCCGGATGGCACGCGCATCCAGGTGGTGGGGCACACCGACCTCAGCATCGAACCGGGAAAAATCGTGGCCCTCCTCGGTCCCTCGGGCTGCGGCAAGTCCACGCTGCTGCGCATTCTGACGGGCCTCGCGCAACCCTCCGCGGGAGCGCTTTTCTGGCACGGCAAGCCGCTGAATCTCCAGAATGACGACGGGCAAACGCCCAGCGTCGCCATCGTCTTCCAAAGTTTCGCTCTGTTCCCGTGGCTCACCGTGCTTGAAAACGTGGAAGCGCCGCTCGAAGCCCGCGGCGTGGGCGCGGTCGAGCGCCGCAAGCGCGCCCTGCGCACGCTCGACACCGTCGGTCTCGATGGCTTCGAGACCGCCTACCCTAAGGAACTTTCCGGCGGCATGAAGCAGCGCGTCGGCTTTGCCCGCGCGCTGGTGGTCGAGCCGGAAGTGCTTTTCATGGACGAACCTTTCTCCGCTCTCGATGTTCTCACCGCCGAAAATCTCCGCAGTGAACTTCTAGAACTCTGGCTCAACAAAAAGATGCCCACCCGCGCCATCTTCATCGTGACTCACAACATTGAAGAAGCAGTTATGCTCGCCGACCGCATCCTGGTGTTGGGCCGTAACCCGGCGCGCATTCGCTCCGATTTCAACGTTCGGCTGAAGCATCCTCGCGATCGCAAGTCGGGCCGCTTCAGCGAACTCGTGGACTACATCTACAAAATCATGACCGAGCCCGACGTCGAGCACACGCTCCCTGACGCGGAATCGACCGCCGAAATCATTCTCCCGCCCCACGCCTTCAAGAAGCAGGATGCCCCGATCCGCACTGCCAAATACCAGATGCTCCCCCACGCACGCGTCGGTGGAATCGCCGGATTGATCGAGTTACTCCGCGACCGCGGCGGTCGAGAAGACCTGTTCCGTCTCAGCGAAGAGCTGATCATGGACGTGGAAGACCTGCTCCCGATCCTCGAAGCCTGTGTGCTGCTCGGGTTCGCCTGGCTGAAAGAAGGCGATGTCCAGCTCTCCAAATCCGGCGAGGCTTTTGCCGACGCTGACATTCAAACCCGCAAAGTGCTGTTCCGCCAGGCTGCGCTCGAACACGTTACCATCCTCAAGCAGATCGACAGCATTCTGAAGCGCAAGAGCGATCACGCCATGGCCGACGAATTTTTCCACGACATCCTCGACGAGCATTTCGCCGAAGATGAAGTGCAGCGCCAATTCGAAACTGCCACGAACTGGGGCCGCTACGCCGAAATTTTCGATTACGACCGCGAGCATGGACGCCTGACCCAGACCGAACCCGCGCTTCCCGAACCAGTGCCCGCCGCCGCCGTGGTCGAAAGCTCCAACTCAACTCCAACGCCGAAATCCTGAATCAGAATCCCGCAGGTCGTAAAAAGTTCGTAAAAAGTTAGAAAAAAGACCGGAAAAAGAAAACGATTCGGAAAGCTCTTCATGAAAAGATCGGAAATGTGGCGCGGATTCTCAGCCTATCGTCTGTGGGCTCAACTGCCGCGCCTCGAAGTTTCCTACCTGCCCGATCTGGTCATGTTTGGCGCCGGCATCGCGCTCTTATATGGAGTGGTAACCGTCGGCCGCGACTGGCTCGGGCCCTTCACTCCCGAAGTCGAAATCTCCCGCAGCCTCGCGGCACTGCCCGCCTATGCCGGATATTCCCTCCTGCGCATCACCTTAGCCTACCTGCTGAGCCTCACCTTCGCGCTGGTCTATGGTTACATCGCGGCGCGCAATGCGCGGGCTGAACGTTTCATGATTCCGCTGCTCGACGTGCTGCAGTCCATTCCCGTCCTCAGCTTCCTCCCTCCTGTGATGATTGCCATGGTCGCTCTTTTCCCCGGCCGCCAGTTTGGCGTCGAGATGGGCGCGATCCTTTTGATCTTCACCGGCCAGGTCTGGAACATGGCCTTCAGCTTCTACGCTTCGCTCAAGAGCATCCCCAACGAGATGCGCGAAGCCGCCAAGATTTACGGCTTCAGCTGGTGGCAGCGCTTTATCCAGATGGAGCTGCCTTTCTCCGCCATCGGCCTGGTGTGGAACTCCATGATGTCGGTGGCCGGCGGCTGGTTCGCCCTGATGGTGTGCGAAATGTTCGTGCTTGGCCCGCGCGATTTCCGCCTGCCCGGCCTCGGCTCTTATCTGCAGACCGCGGCCAGCGCCGGCGACACCCGCTCCATGCTCTGGGGCGTGCTCACCATGGTCGCGGTCATCGTGTTGCTCGACCAGTTTATCTGGCGTCCGGTGATCGCCTGGGCCGAGAAATTCAAGATCGAGCAAGTCGAAAATACTGACGCTCCGCGCTCCTGGGTTCTCAACCTGATTCAACATTCCCGCAGCCTGGCCGCAATTCGCCAGAAAACGCTCACTCCGCTGAGTGAAAAACTGATGCTTCATTTTGCCGGCCCGCACGCGGTGGAAACCGAGAAGGCGCCCAGCCCGTGGAGAGTGTGGCTCACCCGCGTCGTGGCTTTCGCCCTGCTCACCGCCATCGGCTATGGCGTGGTTCGCGTCGTCATAATTCTCACCGGCTTGCAGAAAGCCGAACTGCACGAAGCCGGCCTCGGCCTGGGTGCAACTTTTCTGCGCGTGAATCTGGCTCTGCTACTGGGTGCGCTGTGGACCATCCCCGCCGGCGTCGCCATCGGCTTCAATCCGCGACTGGCCCGGATTGCGCAGCCCCTGGCGCAGATCGCTGCATCCATCCCCGCGACCGCGTTGCTGCCGGTGATCTTGCTCGTCCTCATTCAACTCGGCGGCGGACTCGGCCTGGCTTCCATGGTGGTGCTGCTGCTGGGCACACAGTGGTACGTGCTCTTCAACGTGATCGCAGGCGCCATGGCGATCCCCACCGATCTCAAGGAATGCTGTTCCGTCTTTCGATTGAAAGGAATTGAGCGCTGGAAAAAATTGATCCTGCCAGGCATCTTTCCCTATCTCGTCACCGGCATGGTCACCGCATCCGGCGGCGCGTGGAACGCCAGCATCGTGGCGGAATACTTCCACTTCAAAGGACACATCTACACCACCACCGGCCTTGGCGCCACCATCAGCCAGGCCACCGACAGCGGCAACTTCGATCTCCTCCTCGCCGCAACCATCATGATGGCGGCCACCGTGGTCACCATGAACCGCCTGGTCTGGCGCAAACTCTACGCCTTGGCCGAGACCCGCTTCCGCCTGGAAACCTAACTTATCCCTCAACTCAACCCTGTATCCTGCCCCGCCTCAGCGCTCCCCCTGTGTTACACTTTTTCTTCACACTATCTGACGCAGGGCCTCCGATCCGCGCATGCTTCTTTCCAAAGAATATGTGGGCTATTTAGCCCGCGAAGTCACCAAGAAACTGATTGCCGGCAAGTTCATTGAGACTGAGAAAGTTCCGGCGGTCACCGAGCGCGTCCACGCCGCGCTGGTCGACGAGCTTTCGCTCGAAGACCGCATCAACGACGAAGTCCGCGTCATCCTCGAAGCCTATTCCGACGAGATGCAAAAGACCGGCGCAAACTACCAGGAAATGTTCCGCAAGGTGAAAACCGAACTGGTGCGCAAATACAAGGCGGTGCTGTGAGGCTCAGCCGCGACAAAGTCAACGTGCTGGCCCGGGCTGTCTCCGACGTCCTCAAAGCCATGGACGAAGTGGAATTCATCGAAGACCCCAACACCATCCGCCAGGAAACCCGCAAGATTCTCGAAGACCTGCTCAATCAGGAAGAACGAATCGACCAGGCCGCCCGCCAGAAAATCGAGAGCCAGAAACGCACCATCCTCGAAGGCTCGCAGGAGTGGGACATCCTCTACCGCAAGTACTACAACGAAGAAGTCAAAAAGCTGGGCGTGTAGCCGCCCTCCGCGCTGAACTCGTTTCCCCAGTTCTCCTTAATTCTCATACCGTTATTGTCACATGCAACAAAAAGCCCCGCGCCGACGCGCGGGGCCGATGGGGGAGAGTTACAGTAAGATCCAAACTGAAATCCACAGCGAAATCTAAGCTGCCTCCCTTCGATGCTGGATCGCCTGCACGTGCTTGCGATACTGTTGCGCGTTGCCGATGATCTTGCGTTGCGGCAGGCTGTTCACCCACTGCGTGCGGGGAGTGGCGCGGCGTTCGCGCCGCGAACCCACGGGAGCCCGCTGTTTCATGCTGGTTGGAGTTTTTTTCGCGGTCTGCTGCTGCCAGCCGCTGCCCGCCGTCACGTTGAACGTCCCGATGTAGCCGCCCTTCAGCAACTGCAGCGGACCTTGAATCTGGTTCCCGTGGTCGAACTGGGTCGAGCCCTGCGCCCGGAAAGTCTCAAACCATGCGGGATACACAAAATCCGACACCAGAATGTTGTTAATCTGGTAGCCGAAGCTGTCATCCTCGCACGCATCGCAGACTTCATAGGCGTAGAGCGTTCCCGTGGTGTCGGCATTCTGGATGAACGCGCTCAGATTGACGTCCGGGTCGCCCAGCATTTCCAGTAACTCGTGGCTCGCCGTGACCGTCCACGAAGTGCCTGCCGTCAGATCGCTGCCGGCAAAAACCTTGCCCAAGGGTAGGCCCTCGCTGGTCAGGTCATGGTAGCCCAGCGCTCCTGCTTGATCGGAATTATCCAGGATCACCAGCCACCAGCTTCCGGCCGGCGGTTGTTGTCCCTGGGGAATTAATGTGATTTCAGCGTCCACGCCCCACAGCGGACGAAAATCGTTGGTCACTTGCTGTTGCAGGGCTGGAACTACCGGAGTGACATCCGCATCGGTCAAAACGGTGCTCTCGTTGATGACCGCGATTTGAAGGGTTGCAATTTCTGGTTGTGGCACTTGAGGCATGTGGCTTTCTCCTTTGCAAAGAATTTGGAGAACGCGCAGGGGAAGGTGCGTGACTCGTTATCGGGAAGCCTATACCCTTACAAAAGAAAGGCAAGAAAAACTTGGAAAATTGTGCCAAGTTCGGTTCCAGTTTGGAACTGATGCGAGTCCCGAGTCAGAATCGATGGGGCGCAAAACAAACCTTGGAAACCGCATTTCTCTGCGCTCTCCGCGGCCTTCCTCTGCGTTCTCGGCGGTTAAAGGCTTTTGCCCTTGCCGTTGCTTTTTTCGTCTGAGGTAAGCGTCTCTCATGACACAAATCGCCCAACTGACAACCACCGTCAAGCGCTCCGCCGAAGAGTCCGGTTTCGACCTCTGCGGCATTGCGCCCACTACCCATGCGTCGGAGCTCGATTATTTCCCCGCCTGGATCGCCGCTGGCCACGCCGGCGAAATGAAATATATGGAAGCCCGCGACCAGCACGGAGATCTCAAGCGCGCCTCGCTCGCCCGCGTTGCACCCTGGGCACGCAGCGTCGTGGTCTGCGCCATCAACTACAACACCGCGCAGCCCTATTCCACGCAAGTCCGCAATCCAAGCCGCGGCTGGATTTCGCGCTACGCCTGGGGCCGTGAGGACTACCACGAAGCCGTCCTCCGCCGGCTGCGGAAAGTTGAGGCCGCGCTCCGACAGACCGCAGAAGCGCAAGCGACCCCCGAAAGCACCAGCAAGATCGTCACACGCTCCTACGTCGACACCGGCCCCATCGTCGAGCGCGTCTTTGCCAAATATGCCGGCGTCGGCTGGATTGGCAAGAACACCTGCATCATCAATCAGAAAAAAGGTTCGTGGCTCTTCCTGGGCGTGATTCTAACTTCCATCGAACTCGAGCCCGATCTTCCGGCGCCCGACCGCTGCGGCACCTGCACCCGCTGCATCGATGCCTGCCCCACCGACGCTCTCATCGCGCCCTACCAGCTCGATTCCAATCAATGCATTTCCTATCTCACCATCGAGAAGCGCGGCGAGATTCCGCAGGCCCTGCACCAGGGCATGGGACGCCACGTGTTCGGCTGCGACATCTGCCAGGATGTCTGCCCGTGGAATCGAAAAGCTCCAGTGACATCCGCGCCGGAATTCGCCCCTCGCCCCGAACTGGTGAACCCCGCTCTCGACTGGCTGGCGGAAATCACCGACGAAGATTTCCGCCGCACCTTCCGCGGTTCCCCCGTGCGCCGCGCCAAACGCTCCGGCCTGCGCCGCAACGCCGTCATCGCTGCTGGCAACAGCGGTGACCGAAAGTTCCTCCCCATGCTGGAAAAGTTGGCTAACGACGAAGATAAAACCGTAGCCGAGAGCGCCCGCTGCGCCCGGCAGCGGATCGAAACCCTTTCATAATTCGGTGACGAAGAGCACGCGCTCGGTCGTGGTGCAGTTCGAATTCTGCCGATCACCATCCGCGTCAGCGTCATCCCGAGCGGAGCTGTTTTTCAGGCGGAGCGAGAGCCTGCCCTGAGCGGAGCCGCAGGGGATCTCCCGCGGATCGCCCTGCGGTCAGGGACTCCGCGGCAACCATAAGATTGGCGCGCCTCGGTCGCCCAGCCTGAGACCCTGCCCCACTATCCCATGGTCGCGCACCCGTGGCGGAGTCTACGACGGCAGTTGATTGATCGATGAGCGATCAAATGACTGCAGACCCGGTGGCCCCGGGCACGGGCCGCTCGATATTCGAAGGCATTAGTTCGATGGTATAAGAGAGACGCTATACCTTAAGCTGACAAAGTCGCGTCGGCAATGACCTGTGCTACCAGCCGGGCCGCGTGAGCGAGAGCGAAACCATATTCAGCGGGACGATGTTCAGGGAGACGTTCAGAGAGACAGTCCGCGATAGGCAGAGAACGATGAACAGAATCAAAATGATGACGCGAAATAAAACCAAGCTTGCCGTTGCCTTGCTGTGCATCTCGGCCTCGAGTGCCACAGCGCAGGCCGCGAAAAGTGGTTTCTTCAAAACCTCCGACCGCATCAGGATCCATTACCTGGAAGCCGGCAGCGGCCGGCCCATCGTCTTCATTCCCGGCTGGACCATGCCCGCCTGGATCTGGCAGAAGCAAATCGACGAGTTCTCGAAAAAATACCACGTCATCGCCGTCGATCCCCGCTCGCAGGGCGAGAGCGACCAACCAACCTATGGCCACCTGCCCGAAACCCGCGCCCGCGACTATAAGGAACTGGTCGATAGTCTTGCCCTGCAACGACCCGTTCTCGTCGGCTGGTCGATGGCTTGTGGCGAGCTGGCAAAATATGCCCAACAGTTCGGCAGCGACAACGTAGCCGCTTTCGTGTTAGTGGACGGTTTCCTTTCGGATACGCCCAGCCCTGAAATGCTCGCCGCCATCTCTGGATGGATGAACCAGCTCCAGCAGGATCGGCAGAAGCAGGCCGACGGTTTTGTCCGCAGTATGTTCAAAAAACCGCAGCCGGAAGACTATTTGAAGCGCGTCATCGACGCCTCCACCCAGGTTCCTGCCGATGCCGCCGTCGTGCTCATCTACAACATGATTGCGGTAAAAGACTTCTCCGCCGGTTTGGCCAGGATGAATCGTGTGCTCTTCGCCTACCAGCCCGAATCCCAACCCAGCGCTGACTTCCTGAAATCGAAGCTCGGCGATAAGCTGCGCCTGGAGCGTTTCGAGGGTGACGGCCACGCCTTGTTCGTGGACGAACCGGAGAAATTCAACCACGCCCTCGAAGAGTTTGTCCGCGCCCTTCCCAAATGATCCGCAGAAACGCCCTGATCTGGTTAGCTGCCTTGGTCTGATTAAAAGACTAAAAGACAGGTTTCTTCGCATTCCTGAGCCAATTCCACAGGCTTTCACCAATTCAGTCATGCTGTATGAGCAAATTGTCTTTCTCCTATTGTTCGCCCCGCAAACCCCCGTTTTTTTCACCCCAATGCTCCGCGACTTCGGTAACTGGCGTTCCCAATTATCTGCAACTAATCTTCCGCTAAAGGGTTCTTAACAAGCAGGTTAGATTCTGTCTGGGGTAACCGCATGTACCGAAACCAGCTCGATGGAATGCCGCGAGTTCTCTGCACCTTGATGGTGCTGATCTCGGCGTGTGTCCCCCGGGCGGGGGCCTCGGCGACCTTGCTCCTGGAAGAACCCTACGGCAAGCTGGGCTTCTTCAGCGCAACCGGCCACGTCGCCGTTTACCTCTCCTCAGTATGCGCCGACTCACCCGTCGTGTTGCGACCGTGTGTTTCTGGCGAGAGTGGCGTGGTCATTAGCCGTTATGACGGGGTTAGCGGCTATGACTGGGTCGCGATTCCGCTTATCCCTTACCTCTATGCCGTTGAGCGGCCTGAAGATATCCCGTTATTTGCCGACGCCCGGATGGTCGCCGTGCTGCGTGACCGGTATCGCCGCCAACACCTGCGGGAAGTCGCTCCAGATGTAGCGAATGGCCGAACTCCCAGCGGAAACTGGTACGAACTGGTGGGTTCCTCTTACGACCGCACCATCTACGGCTTCGACATCGAAACCACTCGACAGCAGGATGCGGCTCTGATCAAAGTTCTGAATTCGTCCCCGAACCGGTCTCATTTCCGTACGGTCTCGCGCAATTGCGCGGATTTCGCCAAGGATATCGTTAACTTCTATTATCCCAAGGCTTTGCATCGCAGCCTGGTTGCGGACGTGGGCATCACCACGCCCAAGCAAATGGCACGCGCGCTGGTGCGTTATAGCGGACATCATCCCGAACTGCGATTCTCCAAGCTGGTAATTCCGCAGATTCCGGGCAGCCTGCAGCGCAGCACGGCGGTGCACGGGGTAGTGGAGTCGTTCTTCAAGGCGAAGAAGTACATTGTGCCCAGCGCCGTGGTCAGCCCGATTTTCGCCGGTTGCGTGTTCGCGGTTTACGTCGGCAGCGGGGCCGGACGCTTCGACCCGGCGCGCAACGCTCTGGTTTTTGCCGCAAACGGCGAACCTGAACTGCCCCTGGGCCGTGAAGACCGAGTGGCTTACCAGAAAGAACTCGAAGGATTGCTGGCCGGCGCCGATGCGGAAGGTCCCGGGGGACGCATGCGCAAGGAATGGGCGCGATTGCAGGCCGGAGCGCAAATGGAATTCGATGCGCAGGACCGGCCAGTTCTGCGCCTGCAGCTGGGTGAGCGCGTGGTGAGGGTGGGCGTCTCCGCCGACAACATCCTCAGCAGCGGCGCTCCTCCGCAGGTTATGCAGGAGCTTCTTGAAGCCAGGCTGGAAGCCGAGCTACGCCCGAAGGCAGCCTCTACCGTTTCCGAACGAGAACTGGCCCGCGACTGGCAGCTACTGCAACAAGCCAGAAACGTAGAAGGACGAGAATTGGCCGACGGCTTTACCCCTCGTCCCCTTCAGATGCCAATTCTTCCGCGCCCGGACCACTCGAGCGGCAATCTTCCCTGACGGCGGGCCTAACGGCCGGCCTAACTGCGGGCCAGCACGATTAGCTGACAGCATCTTTCTTTTTCCCGACGTATTCCTTTTTTCCTGCTGTTGGAGGCGTTTTCCCCGCCAGGAATATTGGGATCGCCGGCATCCGCTCCTATTGTCTATTGCCGCTCCGGTGTCTATTGCTGCTCCGGTGGTTGCGGTGGCTGCTGGGGCGGGCGTTGTGGTGGCGGGATGCCCCCCGGAACGTAAGGTTGTCCGCCGGGTTGGCCTTGCTGCATCTGCAGCTGGCGCTGCTGCATCTCCTGCAACAATTGCTGCGGAGTCTTCACCGCGGTGTCCGCGGGGGTTCCGGGCGCCGGCTGTTGTGCTGGTTCAGGCTCGGCGGTGGCGTTCTGGTCGGCGTCGTCACTGTTGTCGTCGGCGGCATCTGCATCTGCGGCATCCGGCGCCGCCTCCGCTACGACAGGCTGCGGCGTGATGGAATTGGCTGCCGGGCTGTTCGGCGCGGCCGCCAAGGGAGTAGTATCCGGGCCGCTCTTGGCCACGAGCACCACGCGGGTCAGGAGCGTGGCGTCAGAGGGTGAGCCCAGCAACACGTAGTTGAAATGCGACCCGTTGAGCAGCTCGGCGACCACGACCGGCGCCGGGGCTGGCCCGATGTTGGTCACTACCCGTTCGGTGGCGTTCGAGGGAATTTCCATCTCAGCGCCGGTCAGCTTGCGCACTGCGCGCAGAATGTCTGCCAGGGTCGAATTGGGGGCGACGATGGTGAGTTGGCCGCCCTGGTAGGTCACGTGCGGAGCCACGGCCTGCATCGACTCGAGCGAGATTTGCGGCACGGGTCCTCGCGGTCCGGAGGGCAGTGGCGGAAGCTGCGGCTTCTTGGCTGCCTTGCGATGGGGATGGTTGGTGGATGCTTGTGTCGATCCGAAGCAGCCCGCGCAAAGAACTCCGGCCATCAACCCGGAAATCCACAAAGATGCGAAACGTCTTCCTGCGCGCATAACCTGCTCCCCTACAACCCTGGGCCCATGTCCACAGCTGCCTAACAAAAATTCTAGCACCGCTGCCGCCCCAGGTCGCAAAGAACCTGTGAACTGGCCGTAAATAGAACGTAACGACATTACTCCCTTGCACGAGGCAGCGCCATGGCTTGCGGCGTACAATTTACTGGTGGGGAACGAGGTAAAAGAACATTCTCCGCGGCTAACCTGTTGCAGGCAAAGGCACGATTTCGTATGAACCATTTTTTCCTTCCCCGGCGGGTATGCCCCGCAAGCATCGGCTTGAGGGTTGGGCTCGTGATGGTCATGCTAACGGGCACGCTAGTTCCGGCGCGGGCCGAGACCTGCAAAACGTCCAGCGACATGGACGACGCCAGTCGCTCGGCCATCGTCTCCGGCGCGCAGCGATACTTTGATCTCGCGGCCAGCGGGGATGTGGCCACTCTTCGGCAAAATTCGGTGCCTGCGGCGGCTTCGGACTTCTCGGCCATCGAAGCGGTGGTCAAGGATCACCACACGGAAATCGCGGGTTCGCATGGGACGGCGCGTCCGCCATTTCTGCTGGAAGCCGAGGGTGGGACAAGCGCGCAGGCAGAGTTTTTCTGCGGTGTCTTCGACCGGCGCGGCCAAACTTCGGATAGCGCTGTTTTCAGGTTTGACGGCCTGCCACCGGGCAAGTATGCGGTGGTGATTCTCGACGCGGCCGCCTCGAAGCCTCCCACCACGGTTTCTTTTGTTTTGCAGCAGCAGGGAACCGACTGGAAGGTGCGCGCCCTTTCCATTGCGCCCACCCAGGCTGCCGGGCACGCAACCGAGTGGTTCGTGAGCCGCGCCCGCGACTACAAGACCAAAGGCCAGCTGCACAATGCCTGGCTTTACTACCTCCAGGCGCGCATTCTCATTTCTCCGCTGCCGTTCATGAGCACGGCAGCCTCCGACAAACTTTACGACGAGTCACAGCCTCTGCTGCCCGCCGATTTCCCCTCCGGGGGAAGGAGCGCAGACTTGGTGGCGGGAGGAGCGACCTATAAACTCACCGCTATTTTCCCGCAGGCGGTCGGCGACGATCTGGACTTGATCGTGAAATATGAGTCCAGCGACGTTACCGATACGAGCCACGCTTATCAAAGCAACGTAGCCGTGATCAAAGCCGTGATCGCGAAATTTCCGGAATTGAGGGGCGCTTTTGCGGCTGTGGTGGCGCGCGCAGTGGAACCGGGCGGGCGGGATTATGGCACGCTGCTGGCGATGAAAGACGTGAAGTAGAGAGGCAGTGGCCAGGGGATAGGGGCCAGTGGTTAGTGGCTAGGACTACTCTCAGCTGTGTCATCGAGCAGGCAGTCTTTCGGATCTTTGTCATCGCGCAGGCCGAGAAACACCGGTGCGCGCAACTTGGGCGAGCCGCCGTCTGCGCCCTGGGTCCATTCCGCATATTCAATTTCAGCGACCAGTTCAGGCTTGACCCAACTTACTTTTCGCAGTGCTTCAACTTTACCGAAGAACGGATTCTGTTTCGTCTCCCGCTTTTTCAATAGCTGCCACACCTCGGCCAGCGATTTCTGATCGAATCCGCTGCCGGCCTGCCCTACGTGAATCAGGCGGCCCTTGCGGTCATATTGACCCAGCACGATCGAGCCAAAATGCTCGCGGCTGCCTTCCGGGACGGTGAAACCGCCGATCACAGCTTCCAGGCTGTGTCTGATTTTGATCTTCAGCCATTCGCGGCTGCGGCGTTCTTCATAAAAACTCTGCCGCTTTTTGGCCAGGATGCCTTCCAGTCCTTTTTGGCCGGCCATTTCAAAGAGCGCCTTTCCCTGCTCCGGATAATGATCGGAATAGCGCACCGCATCGCCCGCGACCAGCAGGGAATCGAGCTTGCTCTTGCGTTCTTCGAGCGGCACGCGCCGCCAGTCGTAACCATCGAGGTAGAGCAGGTCGAAGGCGTAGTAGAGCACGGGCACGTCGGCTTTCTCGGCAGCCCGACGCCCGCCCGGACGAAAGCCGGTGCGTTGCTGCATCAAGCTGAACGAGGCGCGGCCTTCCTCGTCGAGGGCAACCACTTCGCCGTCGAGGATCGCGTTTTTCGCCTGCACGAATTTCGGCAAATCTTTCAACTCGGGATAGCGTGGGGTTAGATCGTTCTGATTGCGTGAGACCAGCCGTACTTTGCCCGCATCGATGAAAGCGACGGCACGGTAGCCATCCCATTTGATTTCGAAGAGCCATTCGGCGCCGTCGAAAGGCTGCTCGACGGCCTCCGCCAGCATGGGGTGAATGGTCAGGGGCATGGGACGTTTCACTGGGCCGGTGACGCCCTTTACCACAGAGGGCACAGAGGGCTTTATTGTTTTGGCGGCGGAGGCATTTGTAGGCACTGCTGGAGCTTTGGCTGCGGCAGACTTAGTTGCTTTCTCTGGCTTTCCTCGAGGTTTCTCTGTGGCCTCGGTGGTTATTTTTTTCAGTTTTTTTTTCTGATCGAGTTTGGCGACCGCGTCGGCCAGCCACGCGGCCTTCAATCTGCCACGCCCCGTGGGGCGGCTCTTCCACTCGGCAGAGCCCGCGTCGCCGGCGATCTCCTCCAGGGTGCGCCCGCTCAGGACGGAGGTCTCAAGCGCCTCGATCTCGTACCCCTCCTCCACGAACTCGTCATGCTTCTTGAGCATGAGCCATTCATTGCCCTTGCTGCCGGGTCGCCGGCCGCGCATCTTTACCAGCGCGAAATCTCCTTTGAGCCGCTTGCCCTGCAACCGGAACTTCAAATCGCCCTTGGCCAGCATGGCAGCGGCCTCGGCTTCGGTCCCGGGCGGATATTTTCCCTTGACCATGACCGGCGAGAGCGGCTGCCAGGTGCCCACATCCCACACCAAGACGGTGCCCGCGCCGTAGTTATCTTCGGGGATGTTGCCCTCGAAATCGAAATACGAAACGGGATGATCCTCCACTTGCATGGCCAGCCGCTTGTCGGCCGGATCAAGCGATGGTCCCTTGGGCACGGCCCACGACTTCAGGACGCCTTCCATCTCGAGGCGGAAATCGTAGTGCAGCCGCGTGGCATCGTGCTTCTGCACCACGAAACGATGCCCGGCCTTGGTCTCCACTTTCGGAGGAGGCTCGGGGGTCTCCTCAAAGCGGCGTTTCCGTTTGTATTCTTCGAGTGCCATGGGCAGCTTCGACTACATTTAACCACAGAGTTTGCGGGAGGGCTGGTGTGGGGATGGGCGCTCTCGCCCGTCCACGCCGAGCGAAGCTCGGCCGCGGAGTCAGCGACGACGATTCAAGATTTGGCTTTAGAATGCCTTGACCATGCAACGCGAATTTCCCGAAGCTCCTCTAGTAGGCGTGGGCGCCATTATTATCGAAGATGCACGCGTGGTTCTGGTGAAGCGCGCGCACCCGCCGCTACAGGCCCAGTGGTCGATTCCCGGAGGCGTGCTCGAAGTTGGCGAACTGGTGCGCGAGGCTGCCGTCCGCGAAGCCCACGAAGAAACGGGACTCACGGTTGAGGCCGGCGAGTTGCTGGGCGTTTACGACCGGGTCCTGCGCGACGCGAGCGGCCGTGTGCAGTACCACTATGTGCTGGTCGATTTTCTCTGCCGCCGGGTTGCGGGAGAACTCGTCGCCGCCAGCGACGCCGCGGAAGTGAGCTGGTTTACGGGGGAAGAATTGCCGGGGTTGAACCTCGCGGAAGATACTTTTGACGTGATCCGAAAGGGCTTCGCCAAGCTTCTGCGCTAGCCGACCGATTTCGTTGCGATCTCCACCAGCGGAGAATCGCCTGACGACGGAATGACTAAACGATCCCGAGGCGGTTCAAGGTCGCGCCCCCGCCAAAACGATAGCGTGCTAAAATTCGCCGCCGAGGAGATTCGCGATGAGAATCCGCAGCCGGAAGAGGAATAGGAAGAAGAGTTGCACGATCGGGATGGCGTTGCTAGTTTGTGTGGCCTTGAACTCGCTGCAACTCGCGCACGCGCAGACGGCTCCCTCGCAGGCCAAACTCTCAGTTCACTGGGAAGAGCTCACCGCCGCCGATTTTCGCGAAGGCATTCGCCGCTCGCAGGGTACGTGCCTGCTTCCCTTCGGCATTCTGGAGAAGCATGGTCCGCATTTGCCGCTGGGCACGGACTTGCTCGACGTGCGCCACGCTGCGCTGCACGCTGCCGAGCAGGAATACGCAGTGGTCTTTCCGGAATATTACTTTGGCCAGATCGCCGAGGCGCGCCACGAGCCCGGAACCATTGCCTACAGCCGCGACCTGCAACTCGCCCTGCTGCAGGAAACCACCGACGAGATGGCCCGCAACGGCTGCAAGAAAGTGCTGATCGTCAACGGCCACGGCGGGAACGACAGCTTGCTGCCTTATTTCTGCCAGTCGCAGCTGGATAAGCCGCATGATTACGTGGTCTACGTGTTCGACGAGCGCACGCCCCGCGCCGGCGGGCCCGCCAGGAAAACCTCTATCGACATGCACGCCGGTGAGAGTGAGACTTCGAAAATGATGATCTCCCGTCCCGACCTTGTGCATCAGGACCGCGCCGCCAGCGAATCCGGCGCCGATCAGCATCGCCAGAAAATTCCAGAAGATGTTTACACCGGCATCTGGTGGTACACGCGTTTTCCCAATCACTATTCCGGGGATGGCTCCGCCGCGACGCATGAGCTGGGCGAATTTCAGATGAAGTGGTGGATTGATTCGGTGGTGAAAGCGATCGTGGCCGTGAAGGGCGATGATGTAAGCCTGAAGCTGCAGAATGAATTCTACGAGAAGAGCAGGCACCCGCTGGACACGCAACCGTAAGGAGATTTCAGATTGTCGATTTCAGATTGTAGATTGCGGAGGGGCGACGACCGGCGGTCGCCTGGCAATCAACATCTAAAATCTAAAATCTAAAATCTAAAATCGCCCTACGAGTTTCCGATCAGCACGCCGGTGATGAATACCAGCACGCCGCCCAGGCCGACCTGCAACGCGGCCGAGATCCACGGACTATCCATATAACGGTGGCGGATCCAGGTGATGATGCCCAGTTCGACGATCACCACCGCGCCGGCGGCCCACAGCGCGAGTCGAAAGTCGCGGAACAAGAATGGAAGCGTGTGGCCGATTCCGCCCAGCGCGGTCATCGCGCCGCAGATTACGCCCCGCACCCACGGATGGCCGCGGCCCGTCAGGCTGCCATCATCGGAAAGCGCCTCGGCAAATCCCATGCTGATGCCCGCTCCCGCCGATGCGGCCAGTCCCACGAGAAACGCGTCCTGGCTGCTGCGCGTGGCGAAGGCGGCGGCGAAGACCGGCGCGAGTGTGGAAACGGAGCCGTCCATCAGTCCCGCCAGCCCGGGCTGAACAATCTGCAGAACGAAAAGCCGGCGCTGGGCCAATTCTTCGTCTTGCTTGACCTGAGTCGGCAGTTTTTGCTTGTCTAATTCCTGCGCGCGTTCTTCGTGCTGGCGCTCTTCGTTGATGAGATCGTCGAGCAATTGCCGCACGCCGGCGTCCTGGGTGCGTTTCGCGGCTTTTTCGTAGAAGCGGCGAGTCTCGACTTCCATCGTGCTCGCCTCTTTCCGCACCGCCTCGATCCGCAGCGGACGCATCAGCCACAGCGCGGGACGGGCCACGAAGCCGCGAACGTCTTGCCGGCGGATGAGAGGAATGTGCTCGCCGAATTTCTGCCGGTAGAGCTCGATCAGCCGCCGCCGGTGCCCGGACTCTTCCTGGCGCATGCCTTCAAACATCTGCGCCGATCCGGGATAGTCCTGGCGCAGTCCTTCGGCAAAGTCGGCATACACGCGCTCGTCTTCTTCTTCGAGCGAAATCGCCAGCGCAAGCACTTCGCGTTCCGTAAGATCGTGAAACTTCTTCATGGCGCATTAGCTTACCTGCCGGAGCGGGGTGATGACAAACTGCGGTGGGCGGGAGGCACGCGAAGGCCTCTTCGACACACTAAATGCATGGACCACCAAGGGCACCCTTCGATCGGCGCTCAGGGCAGGCGAAGGCAAACGAAGAAATCCCAGGGCTTCCTCCGTGTTCCGCTGTGTCCTGGGTGGTTAAGTCTGGCCCAATCCGAAAATCGAGAATGTGCCTGGGACTTCTTTGCTACTATCGGTTAAATGACGCGCGGGAAAACATCACGCAATCGGGCGGGCGAAGGTGCACTCGCAAGAACGAGGAAGAAGTCACGCCGCGGATCGCGCCAGAGCCAGAGCTCGCGCGAACTGGTGATCATCACCGGCATGAGCGGATCGGGGAAGGCCTCCGTGCTCAAGGCCTTCGAGGACCTTGGCTACTACTGCGTCGATAACCTGCCGATCGAGTTGATACCGAGCTTTGCCGAACTGGCGCTGCAATCGGACGAAATTCGCCGCACGGCGCTGGTGGTGGATGTGCGCGAAGGATCGAAGCTGGAGCTGCTGCCCGGAATTTTGAAGGCAGTCCGGCGAATGATCCCGGCGAAAGTTGTGTTCCTGGAAGCCACGGACTCGGTGCTGGTGCGCCGGTTCAGCGAGACGCGGCGTCCGCATCCGTTGGGCGGGGATGCGGGGGTCAAGTCAGCGCTGAAGACGGAACGGCATCACCTGAGCGCCATTCGCGCCCTGGCCGACTTCGTCATTGACACTTCCAAATTCAACGTACACGAATTGCGGCATCACATCACCGAGCGCTTCCGGGAGCAATCCACGGAAAAAAATATTCTGGTTTCGTGCGTCAGCTTCGGCTTCCGTCAGGGCGTCCCCGAAGATGCGGACCTGGTCTTTGACGTGCGTTTTCTGCCCAATCCCCATTTCGTGCCCGAATTCCGCGCCCTCACCGGACGCAACCCACGCGTGGCCAAATATATTCGCTCGTTCCCCCAGACCCGGGAATTCATCCAGCGCATCTCCGATCTTCTTGTGTATCTCTTGCCGCACTACATCAAGGAAGGAAAGAGTTACCTGACCATCGGCTTCGGCTGCACCGGCGGCCAGCACCGCTCGGTGATGATCGCCGAAGAAGTCTGCGGACGTCTGCGGAAGGCTGGCTACCGGGTGAAGGTGGTGCACCGGGATAGCCCGAAATAGGCGCGAATGAGGTCGCCGGACCCCCTGCAGTCAACGACAAACCCTGCCGCCGAGCGGTAGAATAGCGGCTTGCACCTCATGCCTATTCCACCGGCAGCAAGCGATTGCGGCCTGTCTCGCGCGGGGACGCTATGCGCCAACTGATGCGCTTGTTGCGCTACGTGCGCCCATTTTTGTTGCAGTTGTTTCCGGGAGTGGCGCTGCTGGCCGCGGTGGGCTTTCTTGAGGCGTTCCGGCTGATCCTGCTGAAGCCGGTGCTCGATCAGGTGCTCAACCCCACCGTTTCTGGATCCGGAAACATTTTGTTGTTCACTATTCCGCGGCTAAACCGAGCCGTCTATCTGCAGCAACTGATCCCGGTTCATTTCGATGATGCCTGGAGAATTGTGGCCTTTGCGTTGGTGGCCTCCACCATTCTGAAGGGCATGCTGGATTACGTGGGCACGTACCTGGTGAATCACGCAGGCTTCGGCATGATCACTGACTTGCGCGATGATCTTTACAACGCGATCCTGCGGCAGTCGGCGGCATTTTTTTCCAAGCACGCTACGGGCACGCTGCTCTCCGCCATGGTCAGCGACATCGACCGGGTGCAATACGCGATGTCGGCAGTGCTAGCCGAGTTTCTGCAGCAGACCTTCACGTTTCTGTTCACGGTGGGCGCGGTGGTGTTAATTGGAGGCCGCCTGGCCTGGGTGCTGGTGTTGTTCGTGCCCGTCATCATCTATTCTTCGCGCAAGATTGGCAGCCGGGTGCGCACGCACACGCGGCGCGGACAGGACAAGCTGGCCGAAATACAAAACATTCTGCATGAAACGATCACGGGAAACCGGATCGTGAAAGCCTTCAACACAGAAAACTGGGAGATGTCACGCTTCCGGCAGGCGGCGCGGCGCCTGTTTCGCGCCAACCTGAGATCGGTGGCAGCGGCGTCCATCAGTTCGCCGCTGATGGATACTTTCGGCGCCATCGCGGTGGCGCTGCTCTTACTGTTAGGGCATAACCAGATCAGGCACAGCCAGCTCACCCCAGGAGCGTTCGTGGCTTTCGTGGCCGCCGTCTACAGTCTCTACAATCCCGTTCGCAAGTTCGCGCAGTTCAATAACAATTTTCAGCAGGCGTTGGGAGCTTCGTCGGAAATCTTCCGGTTCCTGGATCTCGAGGATGACGTGCGGGAGAAGCCGCGCGCCAAGACTCTGCCTAAATTTTCTGGAAGCGTGCGGTTCGAGCAGGTGAGCTTCGCCTATGCCGCGGAGAGCGAAGGCGACGAGGCTCGCACGGTGCTGCGAGGCATCGACCTCGAAGTGAAACGCGGCGAGGTGCTGGCCATTGTCGGGTCGAGCGGCGCGGGGAAGAGCACACTGGTCCATCTGATTCCGCGTTTCTTTGACGCGAGCGGGGGACGAGTGCTGATCGATGGCTATGACATCCGCGATGTGACTCTGGCGTCGCTCCGGGCGCAGATTGGAATCGTCACCCAGGACACGGTGCTGTTCAACGACACGGTGCGAAACAACATTGCCTACGGCCAGCCCTTTACCCCGCAGAAGGAAGTGGAAGCCGCGGCCCACGCCGCACTGGCCCACGACTTCATCCGCGCCATGCCCGCGGGTTATGAAACAGTCATCGGAGAGCGTGGAGTGCGGCTTTCCGGCGGAGAGCGCCAGCGCCTGGCTATTGCCCGCGCGATTTTGAAGAATGCTCCTATCCTGATTCTGGACGAAGCCACCTCCGCGCTCGACAGCGAATCGGAAGCTCTGGTGCAAACCGCGCTGCACAACCTGATGGAAGGGCGAACCGTGTTCGTGATCGCACACCGGCTTTCGACGGTGCGACGCGCCAACCGCATTGTGGTGATCGAGAATGGCACCATCGCTGACGTTGGCCCGCACGATGAGTTGATGAGCCGGCTCGGCACCTATCGTCGTTTGTACGAATTGCAGTTCACTAATCTGGATGCGCCGAGGGTTGTCGTGCAGCCTTAACCGAGAAAAGGCGGACAGCATGTCTAAGGCGTCCATGCCGATTAGATCGATGCCAAATAAGATCATGCCCATAAGATCAATGACTGGTTTCGCGCAGGTGAAGGGCGAAGTCGAATCACCAGCCGCGGGCGGCGCCCCGAGTTCCTTCGGCGGCGCACCTGCCTCCACCAACGGACGGCTCGGCTTCGCACTCGCGCTGAAGTCGGTGAATCATCGCTTTCTCGATCTGCACTTCCGGCTGCCTTCTGGAACCGACTCGCTGGAAATGAATCTGCGCCGCCTGCTGAAGGAAGGGATGGCGCGAGGGCACGTGGAAGTCACGCTCAGTCTGGAGCGCTCGAGCGGCGAGACTTTTGTGCTCAATCGTGAACTGGTCGGCGGATACGTCGCCGCGTTTCGCACCGCTGCGGCCGAATTTTCTTTGGCCGCCGAGCCCGACCTCAACGCCATTCTGCGCATGCCCGGCGCGCTGGACTCGGCCCGGGAGAATGTCGATGGAGAGATTGAAGCTGCGGTCCTGTCTAAGGTAGGCGAGGCGCTGGAGCGGCTCAACCAGATGCGCGAGGAAGAAGGCCGCGGCATCGAACGCGAATTGCGCCAGCGCATGGCTCACCTGGTGGAGGCGGGCAAGAGCGTGCAGAATCACCGGCGCGCGGTTTTGCAAAACTATACTGAGCGGCTGCATTCGCGCATTCAGGAACTGCTGGGCGCCAGCGCCGACAAAGAGCGCGTGTTGCAGGAAGTGGCGCTGCTGGTGGATCGCAGCGACATTCAGGAAGAAATCGTCCGGCTGGAGACGCATGTGCAGCATTTCCTGGGATTGCTCGATGAAGGCGGCGAAGTCGGCAAGAAGCTGGACTTTCTCCTGCAGGAAATGAATCGCGAGGCCAACACGCTGCTCTCGAAAACGTCCGGCCTAGCCGGGGAAGCGCTCAAGATTACCGAAGCTGGATTGGCCATGAAGGCGGAAATCGAAAAATCGCGCGAACAGGTGCAGAACCTGGAATGAATGCAAAACCGGGAATCACCTCGCCTGGAATGACCACTTCCCACAAGCCGCTGGTTTACATCATTTCCGCTCCTTCGGGCTCGGGCAAGTCCACGCTGGTTACCAAGCTGCTGCAACTGGTTCCTGACCTCGACTTCTCCATCTCCTACACCACTCGCCTGCCGCGGGGAAGCGAGGAAAATGGCAAGCAATACTTTTTCGTGTCGCGCGACGAGTTCGAGCGCATGATTTACGCGGATGAATTTCTGGAGTACGCCGAAGTATTCGGCAACTACTACGGAACTGGCTGGAATGTGCTGCGCGAGGCAGAACGAAAGGGAAGAGACGTTTTGCTCGATATTGACGTGCAGGGCGCGAAGCAGATCAAACACAGGCTCACTGAGGCTGTCAGTATTTTTGTTCTGCCGCCGGACCGCAAGACGCTGGAATGGCGCCTGCGCCACCGAGGCGAAGACAAAGAAGAGGTTATCCAGCGCCGTTTGGTCACGGCCAGCCGTGAGATTGAGAATTACGACAAATACAACTATATTTTGATCAACGATGACTTGCGGGAGTCCATCGAAAGCCTGGAGGCGATTGTGCGCGCCGAGCGCCTGTCCCGCTGGGGCCGGCCGCTGACGGACGAGGAGAAGATTACAGTGGCCTTGGCGGATCGTTGTCGCCTGGCAAATATTCGAGACCGGGTGCAGCGTATTCTTGATTCCTTTTTTCCTCCGGAGGGTGCAGCCGGGTAGCGGTTTCGCAGTGCCATTTCGCGGTATCATAGCAACAGCAGCCTCCAGTTGGAGGCGGCAACAAACAACGGTCGAAGGCTCGATTTCCCCCGAAAGACCATAGCAAGCTTGGGCATTGTTCATAGTCGATTTCGGAAACGTCGATTTCGGAAATAAGGGAGAGGCCCTGTATGAAGTTGATGGAAGGCTTCGACAGCAATTACCGGTATATTTTGGTGGCCGCGCGACGGGCGCGCCAGTTGCAGTCCGGCGCACCGCCGGTGGTCGATACCAGTTCGCGCAAACCCTGCCGCATCGCGCAGGATGAGATTCGGGCGGGCAAGGTGAAATGGGAGATTCCGGAAGTGCGCCCGGCCACGGAACTGGCCGCCGAGGCGCTCGATAAGGCACTGGGCCAGGACTAGGGAGCATTGCTGATTTTGCCGGATCGTTTTTTGAGCTTTCAATCAACAATCGGCAATCAACCATTATGAAAGTTGCTCTGGGCGTGACCGGCGGAATCGCGGCCTACAAGGCGGCGGAAATTGTCCGCCTGCTGCAGGACCGCGGAATTCGGGTGCAGGTAGTGATGACCCACGCGGCTCAGGAATTTGTTCGTCCTCTCACCTTTGCGGCGCTCTCTGGTGAAAAAGTGATCACCGGGATGTTCTCCTCCAATGAAGAGCACGAGCCGAACATCGACTCCGCCATCGAGCACATCGCGGTGGCGCAATCCATCGACGCGCTGCTCGTAGCGCCCGCCACGGCTGATGTAATGGCGCACTTCGCGCAAGGCATTGCGAACGACTTCCTGACTACGCTCTATCTCGCGACCACCGCGCCCGTAGTGATTGCCCCCGCCATGAACGTCAACATGTGGAATCACCCGGCCACGCTGACGAATCTGGAAATCCTTCGCCAGCGCGGTGTGAAGATCGTCGAACCGGGCTCGGGCTATCTGGCGTGCGGGATGACAGGCGCCGGGCGGTTGGCCGAAAACGAAGCTATCGTTGCCGTGGTGCTGGAGGCGCTTGGCGTGTCCCAAGACTTGAACGGCGAGACGATTCTGATCACCGCCGGCCCGACACGTGAAAAGATCGATCCGGTTCGCTATCTCAGCAACCGTTCCAGCGGGCGCATGGGTTATGCCCTGGCTGAGGCCGCGTCGCGACGTGGTGCGCGTGTGCTGCTGGTGAGTGGACCTACAGCCCTTACGCCGCCGGGGGCAGCCGAAGTCAGACGTGTCGAGTCCGCAGAAGAAATGCGCAATGCGGTGCTCGAATTGCTGCCCCAGACCACCATCGTCATCAAGACTGCGGCGGTTTCCGACTATCGTCCGAAGGTAGCTGCTGGACAAAAGATAAAGCGCGAAGGTCCAATGACGCTCGAACTCGAAGCCACGCCTGACATCCTGAAAGAAATTTCCCTGCGCAAGCGGTCGCAGATTGTCGTGGGCTTCGCCGCCGAAACCGAGAACGTGCTCGAAAACGCCCGCCAGAAGCTGGCCGCCAAGCATCTCGACGCGATCGTCGTGAATGATGTTTCACATGAGGGCGTCGGTTTCGACTCCGACCGCAATGCCGCCACCATCCTCACCCACGACGACGTCGTAGAAGTGCCCGAAACCACGAAGCGGGAAGTGGCGCAGCGTGTCCTCGACCAGGTCGTGCGCCTGCGCCAACAGCGCAAGTCGCCGGTGAAAGCCTGAAGGCGAGCAAGAGAGCCTCCCCGCGAGCTTTTGTCTTTCCGAGGAGCGAAGCGACAAGGAATCTGTTGTCTTTTGCCGCTACCGCAAACGATGCGCCTGGCTCTGCATTACAATCTAGAAACTGATGCCCCATACGCTTGATCCGCAGTTACGGCATGCCCTTGCCGATCGGCTGCGCTACTATCACGAACTCGGCATTTACGATTTCTACCGCCGCGAGCCGCTGGTTCCCGAAGCCGCGGCGCGTGACGAAGTACACCCACTCGCACTCCAGCCAGAACTGCGAGAGGAAATGTCCGCCAGAAAATCCGCCGTGGCAGCAACCGTTACCGAACCGAATGCTTTCGAAGTGCTTGCCGCGAAACCTGAGTACGGTGTTATCGACCCCGTCGCCGCGCTGAAAATCATCCGCGAAGATCTCGGCGAATGCACCCGCTGCAAACTGCACAAGCAGGGACGCAAGCAGATCGTGTTCGGCGTGGGCAATCCGCGCGCCGAGTTGATGTTCGTGGGCGAAGGCCCTGGCGCGGACGAAGACGCGCAGGGCGAGCCGTTCGTCGGCCGCGCCGGCCAGTTGCTCAACAACATGATCAAGGCTATGGGACTGCAGCGCGAAGACGTTTACATCGCGAACGTGGTCAAGTGCCGTCCGCCGGGCAACCGCACGCCCGAGCCCGACGAGTGCGACACCTGCTCCCCGTTTCTCATGCGGCAGATCGCCACCATCAAACCCAAGGTCGTCGTAGCTCTGGGCGCGACCGCGGCCAAGAATCTGCTGGCCATGAATTCGTCTCTCGGCGATTTGCGCGGCCGCTTTTACGAATTCAAGCCCGCAGGTGTGCGCAGCAACGATCCTGCGTGGCCGGGCGCACGCCTTGCCGTCACCTATCACCCCGCATATCTGCTGCGCGATCCGCGACAAAAAAGCGAGGCTTGGAAAGATCTGCAGATGGTGATGAGGGATTTAGGCCTGGCGGCTCCGGGAAAGAGCTCCTAATCACGGATGAGCTCCCCAATCGATCCTCACTGTTGGAAGAAGCCAATCATGCGATCGTCGAGGAAGTCGAACGAAGCAATTTGATCGCTTCCCGGACCCACGGTGCATACTCGATAGACCCACAAACCTGGAAAGCTTTGCACGACTCGATCCAGCGCCTGAGAGACTGTTACATTCTCTACCCGTCCCGAAACATGTTGGACATCAGAGTACCCCGGACCCGTTACCTGAAAGAATATTCCCGGTTTCCAACCAGGAGGATGGATATGGTGCGTCTCCATGAAGGTCTTGACCTCCGGCGCCTCCAAAATCGGCCACAGCAGCCTGTTGCTGCTGTAAAGACTCCACAAGATATTTCCGTCCGCCAATCTATCACCCATGTCGAAATCAATATGCTGAATTTTGATATTCAAAACGTCTCGCGACACATCGCTCTCCGACATCCGGATCATTCCGTTTGGTTCCTGAGCCAATTGCATCTTCGGATCGTCCGCAAACATGTCACGCAGCGCCTCCAGAGGAGAACTCGTACTTGTACCATGCGCTTTCAACGGAAACCTTGCGGCAATGCCCTTAGGCTCGCAGCTCCCTCGATAGATAAGTGAACCTGAAAGGTTCAGTTCTTTCCAAGTCGATGAAGTGGCGACAGCCTCTGCAACGCGTGTTGTTGTTTGTTTCGGGCGGGCGAGATCGTTGGCATCCGACGAGCACAGCCACGGCAAGAATCGTTGCCAATGTACGGGTCACAGGATAACTCCGAACCGGAGCAAAATCAGCGTCTCATCTTAACATCCGCCATCCGTGCAAAAGTCAAATACGATGTCTCGCATCGTGACGTTTGTTACGATGCCACTTAGCCGGAGACGCTGACTTGCGTAGCCGATCGAACGCCGACGCCATCATGCCTGAATTCTGCGACGTTGCCCTCCCCGTGCCGCTGGACATGGTCTTCACCTACCGTGTTCCTGCGGACGCTGCCCCGGTAGTCGGCGGGCGCGTGCTCGTTCCGTTCCGCCAGCAGCGAATGACGGGCATCGTGGTTGCGTTGCACGATCGCAAGCCATCCATCCAGATCAAGAATCTCGTCCACGTACTCGACACCACGCCCGTGCTCGACGAACAACTCCTGCAACTCGGTCGCTGGATCGCGGACTACTATCTCGCGCCGATTGGAGAAGTCTTCCGCACCATGCTGCCGCTAAGCGCCGAGTTCAAGCGCGCCATCGGCTATCGCATCACGGAAGGCGGGCAAATGGCGCTGCATCTGGCGGGCATGTCAGGATCATCGGCCCGCTCGCAACGCACGCCCGAAGATCAAGCGGCCGAGTTTCGCGTGCTCGACTATCTGGCCGCGCGTGAGCCGGAAGGCGCGGAGTTAGAAACAGCTCTGGTCAAAGAAGAAACACTGCGCGCCGCGACTCGCGTTTCGAAATCTATCCTCGCCGGAATGGTCCGCAAGAAATGGCTGGTCCGCGAAGACGTCTCCGCCGCTCGCGACGCCACGCGCACGGTGAAGATCGCGCTGCTCAAATCTGTGGAAAGCAAATTGAACGCGAATCAGCGGAGCATCGTCGACACCTTGGCGGCATCCGGCAGCAAAATTCCCGTGGCAGCGCTGCACGCTCTCGAAGTTCCCCGCACCACGCTCGCCACGCTGGTAAAACGCGGCCTGGTCGAAATCGTCGACGAACCCGCCGGCCGCTCAGTTTCGCGCAGCCGGCCGCGTCCTTCGCCGTTCACATTCGACTTCAATTCCGCGCAGCAATCCGCACTCGCCCGTATTCGCGAAGGCGTCAGGTCGCGCAAATTTGCCGGCATGCTGCTGCACGGCGTGACCGGCTCGGGAAAGACCGCTGTCTATTTGGCCGGAATGCGCGACGTGCTCGAGGCCGGACGCTCGGCCATTCTCCTGGTTCCCGAGATTGGCCTCACGCCTGCCGTCGCCGCCGATCTGCACCAGATTTTCGGGGACGAAGTCGCCATCCTGCATTCGGCGTTGTCCGACAAAGAGCGCGCCGAGCAATGGCATCGCATCAAGCGTGGAGACGCGCGCATGATCGTCGGCACGCGTTCCGCGGTGTTCGCGCCCGTCGCCGACCTGGCGTTGATCATCGTCGACGAAGAGCACGACGCTTCCTACAAGCAGGAAGAAACGCCGCGCTACCACGCCCGCGATATTGCCGTGATGCGCGCCAAAATGGCCGACGCCGTGGTCGTGCTGGGGTCGGCCACACCGTCACTGGAGTCGTATTTCAACGCAAAGAAAAACAAATATGCATTGATCGAATTGCCCGACCGTGTGGAACAGCGCCCGCTGCCCGAAGTCGAGGTCGTCGACATGCGCCAGGAGTTTCAGGAAACCGGACACGAGCAAGTCATTTCCCGCAAACTCGCCGCCGAAATCAAAGAACGGATCGAACTCAAAGAACAAGTGATGGTGTTGCTCAACCGCCGCGGCTATACGCCCCTGGTTCTCTGCCGGACCTGCGGCAAGACTCTCGAATGCAAGAACTGCGCCATCGCACTCACGCATCATAAGCGCGAGCACAAAATGGTTTGCCACTACTGCGGCTACACTGCCCCGGTTCCGAAAGTGTGTGCGTACTGCGGCAGCGAATACGTTTATTTCCTTGGCACCGGCTCAGAAAAACTGGAAGAACTTCTCCACGGCATGTTCCCCCAGGCCCGCATCGCGCGCCTCGATCGCGATACGGTACGCGGCCACGAAGATTTCGAACGTACCCTGAACGCGCTGAACGAAGGCGATCTCGACATGATCGTGGGCACGCAGATGATCGCCAAAGGCCACGACATTCATGGGGTCACGCTGGTAGGCGTGGTGGGCGCCGACGCGGCCCTGGGCTTCCCCGATTTTCGCGCCGCCGAGCGCACGTTTCAATTACTCACCCAGGTCGCCGGGCGCGCCGGACGCGGTCAGTCTCCCGGAAAAGTGATTCTGCAAACTTATTTTCAGGATCACTACGCGGTGCAATACGCCGCCCGCCATGACTTCGCCGGCTTCTACGAGAAAGAATTGCGCTTCCGCAGCTGGATGCACTATCCGCCATACTCCGCGCTGGCCAACGTGCTCATCCGCAGCGACAAACTGGATGAGGCTCTCGAGTGGTCAGGCCTGCTGGGAAAATGGTTCGATCAAATGCGCCATGAAGGCGTGCGCGTGCTCGGCCCCGCAGCCGCGCCCATTGTGCGCCTGAAGCGCGATTACCGCTATCACTTCGTATTGAAATCGCCCAGCCGGGAAAAACTGAACGTCACACTGCGCGCCATGCTGGATCACGCCGCTCAGCTAAAAATTCCGCGCACGCAAGTGATTGTGGATGTGGACGCGCTCTGGTTGATGTGACGAAGATAACTCTGAGCTATTGGCCTTTAGCTTTTAGCTCCACCAATTTGCCGCGAATCACCACCACCGACGCCGCCGGCAAATCATACAACGTATCTTTCCCCGCCTGCTGCCTGGTGTGTGCGATCGGCCCGTCGGGGTCTGCCCATCCCTGGGTATAAGCCACCACCGTGGGCTCGGCGGAATGTTCTGCGTGCGCCATGAAGCGCGTGCGTGCCGGATGCCACTGATACTGCGCGCTTCCGAAAGTTAGAACGTCCACCTGTCCGCCAAGGCCGTTTTCTTTGCTGGCTGATCCGTTAAACGTGATGCGCACGCGATGCGCGTTCTGCTGGTCGCGATTGACCAGCATCAGCGACCACTGCCCATCCGGACGCTTCACCGTATACGCGGTTACCAGGTCGTGCCCGGCGCGGTCCTGCACGTCACTGGTCGCCGCAAACACCTGATGCTCGCCGCCTTCCGGCTGCACCCACTCCCGGTTAATGAGCTGCGCCACGAAATATTGCGCCAGCGGCTGCTGAATCTCATAATTCTTGTCGATGGTCTCCATGGCAAACGTTCCCGGAGATCCGCTGCATCCCGGCTCCATGGGCAGCGGCAGGTAGTGGAAAAAATAAACCGCGTTTCCGCCCGCGCTCAAAAACGACCCAATATAATCGGCCAGCCACACTCCGGCGAAAATGTCCTCATAAGTTTCGCTGGCGCCCGAAGAAAGGTTGCCCTCGGTGATGAACATAGGCATATTTTCGGGGATGCCGTCTTCATGCCACACGTGCATGATGTGGCTCACCAGTTCGGGCTCGTCGTAGAGCATCCCCCAAGGTGTTTTGCACGGTTCATAGGGATAATGCTCGAACGAAAAAAAAGCCAGATCATTCATGCGCCCGTGTTGCTTCAGATAATCCACAAATCGTCCCAGCCACGAGACTTTTCCATTTGCATCCGGCCACACTTCAATATCGCGATTCACTCCCTGAAACGACGGCCCGCCCAGCTTGAGCGCCGGGTCCACACGATGCAACGCCGTCGCCCATTGCAAATAGAGCGCCGCGTAATCTTCCGGCAGCATGTATTGCCCATCGGCTTCTTCTCCCATCTCCACGTAAGAAATCGGATAGTTGCGCGCTTTTAAATACGCGATTTCGGCCGCTGCGTTTTCGGGCGTGTCGTAAAGCATGGCCACCGGCACCATCGCCGGCAATCCGCGCGTGACACCGCTGGTGAAAAACAAATCGAAACCCACCTGCGCCTGCGTGGTTGCTCCCAAATCTGACGGCCGATGCCACGGGTCCACCGATGAACAATACGTTGTGGTCTGCTCCTGATCGGGCGTGTGCCGCAAAATATCGTGAAACTCGCCGTCTGCCGTGACGGTTCCCAGATAAAGCTCGCGGATGGCGTAGCCCACGCAGTTGCGCGGATCGGCTGCACCTTCGGCATCACAGGTGTTCGAAGATTCCGTCATCCACACGCGCACGAAGCGCACGCTCACCGGGCCGGCGCTCAACGAAATCGTCTCGGTCCCGCCTTTGCCACCGGACACGTCCCCATGCGGAAACGTCTGCCACACGCCGCGCGTTGGCGTGTGCATCGGATCCTCTCCGGTCCAGTACTGCACAGCGTAGCGCTTGGCAAACGGCTCACCCCACGCGATCCGGATCGCATTCACCTGTTGCGCTTGCGTCAGATCCATCACTACCCACTGGGGATGGAGCGCGTCGCTTTCCCCCGTGAATCGCTGCGTGAGATATGGATTACTCTTCCAGAAACTGTCGACGTCGCCATCCGTCAGCCGCGAGAAGCCCACATTCTCCGTGCCATCATTGCGGGTGAATCCGCGGCGCGGCAACGCGTAGCCGTAGGAGTAGCGAATCGACTCCGTCGGCGTCGCCGATCCCGTGAAATAACCTTTGCCGCTGGCGTCGCTCCACGTCCCCTGCGGATTCCAGTGCCAGGCTTCCACCGCCAGTTCCGTATTCTGCCGGTAGGTAACCGGCTGCCATCCCGAAGCCAGAGTTTTTTCGAGCGACGGCTGCAGCAAATCCTTGTCGATGGCTTCGACCGGAATCCGATCGACACCCGCGCCCAGCGTTTCTTTCGGCACAAAATGATTGACCGGATGGGCCATGTCAACCTCGACGGTCTGCGCCGGAGACATTAGTGCGAAGGAAAAATATCCCAGCAGGATTGCGAGTAACGCCACCGGTTGTCTCAAGAGCAACTCCTAATTGAAACGATTGAATACAGGAGTATACGCAAAAAAGCAACTGCCCTGCGAGCCCATTTCTCAGCCTGGTTCTCGTCTGCGTTCTACCAACTGGAGTTTCCTTTCGTGGAACCTCATGCCTTTCGCGGGCAGAGTTTTCTGATAGTCACTTCGCACATGCCCAGCTACAATGCCTGCCACAGGAGAACCCGGTGTCCGATCTGCTGGCTACGAAGCCCCTCGATCTTCTGCTCTTTGAAGCGGCCGATGAAAGTGGAACCGGTTTGCGCCGCGTGCTGGGCCCCGTCAATCTGGTCACGCTGGGCGTGGGCGCCATCATTGGCGCAGGCATCTTTGTTATCACCGGGACGGTGTCCGCGAACTTCGCCGGGCCCGCCATTGTGCTTTCGTTTCTGCTCGCGGCGTCCGGTTGCATCTTCGCCGGACTTTGTTACGCGGAATTCGCTTCTCTGATTCCGATCGCAGGCTCGGCCTACACCTACGGCTACGCCACGCTGGGCGAGATTTTCGCCTGGATCATCGGCTGGGACCTCATCATCGAATACGCCGTCGGCGCCGCTTCGGTAGCCGTGGGCTGGAGCGGCAATCTGATTGCTCTTTTCCAGAGCTTTGGTGTTCAACTCCCGCCGCAAATTACCGCCCCTCCCGGAACGTTGATGGTTTTTTACCAGGGCCAGTGGGCCAGGCTCGCGACCATCGGCCCCGCGCTCGCGAACGCCGGAGTGGATGCATCGAAGTTGCCCTCCGCTCACGGCCTACTGGATCTTCCTGCCTATCTCGTCATCGCGCTCATGACCTTGATTCTGGTGATCGGAGTGCGCGAGTCAGCCAATTTCAACTCGCTGATCGTGTTCATCAAAGTGGGTACGGTGCTCACGTTTATCGCCATCGCGGCCGCTTATCTGCTGCGTCATCCCGAAGTTTCCGCCGCGAACTGGCATCCTTTCATCCCGCCCAACCAGGGATCGTTCGGCGCCTTCGGCTGGTCCGGCATCGCACGCGGTGCGGGCGTGATTTTCTTTGCCTATATCGGATTCGATGCGGTCTCTACCGCCGCCCAGGAAGCTCGCAATCCACAGCGCGACATGCCCATCGGCATTCTCGGTTCTCTCGCCGTCTGCACCGTCCTGTATGTCGCGCTCGGCCTGATGCTGACGGGCGTGGTCAATTACCGGCTGCTCAACACCGCGGCTCCTGTCGCCGTGGGAATTCAGGCCACCGGCGTGCGCTGGGGAAGCATTGTCGTGATGCTGGGAACGTTTGCCGGACTCACCACAACCATGCTGGTGATGCTGCTGGGGCAGTCGCGCGTTTTTTATTCCATGGCCCGCGATGGCCTGCTCCCCGAGTGGGCCGGGAGGGTGCATCCGCGTTTTCGTACTCCGTGGATTTCGTCGATCATTGTGGGATTCTTCGTGGCCATCATCGCCGGCGTGCTTCCCATCAACGTGCTCGTCCAACTCACTTCCATCGGCACGCTGCTGGCTTTTGTGATCGTCTCGGCCGGGGTGTGGGTGCTGCGGGTGAAGCGTCCCGGCCTGCCGCGGCCGTTCAAGACTCCGCTGGTTCCCCTGGTTCCCATCCTCGGGATAGTAATTTCATTCGGCTTGATGCTCAGCCTGCCCTGGAGCACCTGGCTGCGCCTGATTGTGTGGCTGATTGTGGGGATGGTGATTTACTTCGGCTACGGCCGCAGCCACAGCCGGCTCCGCGGCGCGGCCCGCGCTCGAACGAGATGAGCGTTTCTTCACAGCCTGCGTAGCGAGATTCGCAGAGAACTGTCCTACGGCTGCCGAAGCTGCCGGATCATCTCCGGCACGGACGCATGCAAAAACGGCGCTGGCGTCAAGGTCAAGGCCAGCATGGCTAGAGCAAAAAGTGCCAGCCCCGCACGCACCCCGGAAACCCGCGGCAACTCCGCCACCTGCGGGTGCCGGAAACTGCTCAACTGCAACAAGATCGCCCAGAGAAACCATCCCGCCCAAAGGTAATAGCCCATCGGCACCAGGATGAGGATGGTCAGCCGCGATACAAACTTGTGGGCCCAGGGCGCGACAGAAAAGACGATGTGCCCGCCGTCCAGTTGACCGCCCGGCAGCAGGTTCAACGAAGTGGCAAACATCCCCACCCAGGCCGCGATGGCGCACGGATGCAGCAGCACGCGATTCAAAGGCAACATCGCAACTCCGTGTGCACCGCTTTGCGTCGCAAGCAGGCGATGCATCCACTGAAAGACTAAGGGAAATCCGATCTGCAGATCGGCCGGCCGAGCCCCCATCGGAAACGGCTTGGAAAATCCAAGCGAAACGCACAGCACCCCTACGGAAACCAGAAACCCCGCAATCGGGCCGGCAACGCCGATATCGAAGAGAGCGGTCCTGGACCGGATGGGCGATCGAATCCGTATGAATGCTCCCAGCGTTCCGATCAACGTGGGCGCGGGGATGAAGAATGGCAGCGTGGCCCACACCTGATAGCGTTTGCAGTAAAGGTAATGGCCCATTTCGTGGGCCATCAGAATCAGCATCAGCGTGGCGGCGAAAGGCACGCCCAGCCTCAGCCGCGACCACGGATGCTCAAGAATCCAGCGCACCGGAAACATGGATAGCGAGTCGTCGTCCATCGAGAACACCGGCTTGTTGAGCAGAAAATTGGCCTGCATCCGCGCCCCGACCACCAGCGTGGTCAAGCAGGTCAGCACCAACAAAAGTGCATGTAGCCAATAAATCTGTCCTTGTGGGCGCGGCGCCCATTCGACCGCAGGCCGGTAATCGTCAGCAGGAGGATAATTTACCGCAGGAATCGGATCGGACATTCGAACTCTCGGGCGAAATCTCAGCCCGGCATTCGAATCGGGCTTCTCTTGATGCTACTACGAGTTGCAGATACAGGGCAGGCGGCAGGTATTCAAAACAGCAGTCCTGAGAAGTACAACGAAGAAAAAGCAGATGAACTTGGAAAAGTCTTCGGAACCCACGGCCAGAAGCCATCTAAACGAGCCAAGAGCTAGAAGCTAGACGCTAGAAGCTAGAAGCTGCCTCTAATCAATCGATTGCAGCTCTTTCCCCGGCTTGAACCGAACCGCTCGGCCCGGTGGAATGGAAACTTCAGCGCCAGTGCGCGGATTGCGCCCGATCCCGGTCTTCCGCGGACGCACGTTGAACACGCCAAATCCCCGCAGCTCAATACGATCCGAGCGCGCCAGCGCCTTCTTCATGCTTTCGAAAACCGTCTCCACCGCCAGCTCGGCCTTAGTCTTGGTAATGCCCGTCCGGGCGACAACTTCGTTGATGATGTCGAGCTTAATCACAAGGGGCTCCCGAATACGAGGTCAAGATGTGCCTCAAGTGATTGATGCTATGGGAGATAACGGAGATTGTCAACGGGAGCATCTGCCCCGTAAACTGGCGGGGGCGTTGAGTGGCGACGACATCAAGTGTCGAGCGAAGGCTTCGACCGAGTCATCGTTGGGACGGATAATAGCCTAATTTTTCAGAGAGTTACGTGTCGCAAGCAATGTCAAGCGCCCGTTACCGCTCGTTCTCGCCCTCTTTGTACATATATTTGATCGCGGGCTTGTAGATCATCAGGTTCGGTCCGCCGTTGTCGCGGTTCACTTTGATGCATTGCTTGTCATACCATTCGATGACGCCGCGGACTTCCTCGCCATCGCGCAACACGATCACCATGGGTGTGCGCGACTGCATCTGCTTCTGATAATAAAAATTCTCGGCGTTGGTCTGCTCCGGAGGCGCAAGCTTTCGTCCTCCTCCTGCGCCCATTGCGCCGCTGCTCATACCGCCGCTCATACCGCCGCGATCTCCCCCGCCGCGATCTCCACGATCCCGGTCGTGCCGTTCCGGACGCTCCGCGCGCTCCCGCGGCGGCACCGGCTGCGAGTTGTGGTTGCCGTGGTTTTCCGTGCGCGGCAGAGTCGGCCGGATCAGCTTGCGATTGGCAAAGGTTTCCTTCTCAACGGACTCACCGGCAGGGACAGGTTGATCCATAATTTCCTTCATGGTGGCGCTACCCTCGGCTCACACGTTCGATACACACATTCGACGTACGCACTGCGCAAACCACAACTCGGGGATCCTGTGAATGTATTTACGAAGGTGTGAAATTTCACTTACCGTACCACAGGAATCTCCCGGTGACAATGCTACCGTGGTGTCTCACCGTGGTAGAAGGGTCTGATCATGGTGATTGTCGTTGCACGCTTGCGAATTATTATGGTTTGTGCGGCGAAAACGCGCCGTGTCAGCCATTTTTAAATCTCCGGGCGCTCCCAGTCTCGCGTGTTCCCGAGATGTTAGTAGAAAAATTCTCTTAGCGGGTGTGCGAGATTAGCTGGTCTGCGAGAGATCGGCGCCGCGTCGTTCTTTTCCGCTTCCGGTAACCACCGCCACCAACGCCGCGATGATGACCACCGTCCACGACAGCACCGGCGGAAAGCTGCCTCCATAGCGCTGTTCCACAAGTTTGGCTTGCACCACCGCGTTGCGCGACGAAAGCAAATTGCCCAACTGATACGCGAACCCCGGAAACGTCCCCCGCACCGCCGGTGGAGACAGTTCATTCAGGTGTGCGGGGATCACTCCCCAGGCGCCCTGCACCATGAACTGCATGAGAAATCCGCCCGCCGCCAGCATGGCAACCGTGTGGGAATACGCCCACAGAGGAATCGCCGGGATTGCCAGCAGCGCCGCGATCACGATCGCCCGGCGGCGGCCGATCTTCTCCGACCACGTGCCAAAGAAAATCCCACCCAGCAATGCGCCAATGCTGCCCACGATCGAAACCGTCCGAACAGTCTGCGGCGCGAAGAAATGATTCTTTTCTAGAAACGTTGGATAAAGATCCTGCGTGCCGTGGCTGAAAGAGTTAAAGCCAAACATCAGCACGACCAGGAAAAGAAAACTGCCGAGGTAAGTAAAAATGTCCTTTCCGACGTGACCCTCTGTCTCTCGCGATACGCGCCCTTGCAGCCACGCCGGCGATTCGTCCACCTGGGTGCGAATGTAAATCACCAGGAATGCGGGCAGCGCTCCGATCACGAACATCCCACGCCAGCCCACAATCGGAAACAACGTTCCATAAACTGCCGCGGCCAAAAGATTGCCCACCACGTAACCTTCCTGCAGCAGGCCGGAAAAAAATCCTCGGCCTTCCGCGGGCAAAGTCTCGAACGCCAGGGCCGCGCCCACGCCCCATTCCCCGCCCATGGCGATGCCGAAAAATGCCCGCATGATGAGGAAGAACGTCAGCGACGGCGCGAAGGCCGAACCCAGCTCGAAAACCGAATACGCGATGATATCGACCATCAACGTGGGCCGCCGTCCGAAACAGTCCGCCATCCACCCGAACAAGAGCGCCCCCAGCGGCCGCATGGCCAGCGTCAGGAAAATGGCTTCCGTAATAGCGGACACTTTCGTCTGAAACTGCGCCGCCAGCGCATTTACACAGAAGATCAGGATGAAAAAATCAAAGGCGTCGAGTGACCACCCCAGAAAGCAGGCGATGAATGTATTCCGCTGCACCGGAGTGAGCCTGCGAAAATGTCCGACGAATTCCATGGTGCCGTGCACTGCGTGAAAGCTGGGCAAGTCTGATTTTGGGTGGCGCAGCGTTTCCAGCGCTGCGTTGATCGGCCCCTGGGGTAAATCTGCAGTCCAACCAAGTCCTGCGGATGCTAGCATAGGTTTTTCAAGCAGCGATCAAAAATCAGCAATCACCGATCTCACCATGCCCGACCTCGATTCTCCCCAGCGCCAGACGCCCGATTCGCTCATGCTTCCCGGCTTCTGGTATCGCGCTCTGCCCGCCGACCGCGTGCAGCGCAATCAGCTTCTCCAGGCCATGCTGCTCGAAATTCCGCTGGTGATCGGACGCGATCGCCAGGGCATTCCCTTTGCTCTGCGCGATGCGTGTCCCCACCGGGGAATGCCGCTCCATTGCGGCAAGTTTGACGGAGAAAACCTCGAGTGCGGATATCACGGCTGGCAGTTCGATGCTCACAATGGACAGTGCGTGCTCATTCCTTCATTGACCACCGATCAGAAGTTGAGATTCGATCGCATCTACGCCGGCAGCCATCCCTGCGAGGAACGGGACGGTTTCGTCTGGGTCTACATTCCCGAGCCCGGGCCGCAAGGAGCAGGATTCACAAAGCCCGAGGAGGCTCCAGCACCCGCGCCGCAGATAGAAAAATTCAGCGCGAAATACAAACTCGCCTATCTCACCGCGGACATGCCCGTCAGCGTCGACCACGGCATTATCGGCCTGATGGATCCGGCGCATGGACCGTTCGTACACCAGGCGTGGTGGTGGCGAAGCCGCCACAGCATCCACGAAAAGCAAAAACATTTCGAGCCTATTCCTAACGGCTTCCGCATGAGCGCCCATACCCCCAGCTCAAACTCCGCGCCCTACAAGCTGTTGCGCCTGTATGCCGCGGCCGATTCCATTACCACCACCATCGATTTCATTTTGCCAAACCTGAGAACCGAAACCATCCGCGCGGGAAAATTCTGGTTTTCCTCTCTCACCACAGTCACGCCCATCACGCGCAATCACTGCCGCATCGACGTGGTTGCCGCCTGGAATATCTTCCGCTGGGTGCCGTTCGGGCCAGAGCTGTTGAAATTCGTCTTCGCAAAATTCGTGGAGCAAGACCGCCGCACCATGGAGATGCAAGCCGAGGGCCTCAATCACAATCCGCACTTAATGTTGATCGACGACGCCGACCGTCCCGCCAAATGGTATTTTCAGTTGAAGGCTGCGCACCTGGAAGCTAAACGCATCGGCGCCGAGATGAAGCATCCTCTGACCGGGCCGGTTACGCTGAAGTGGAGAAGTTGAGGCGATTTGCGGGCATGACCCTGAGCACAGTCGAAGGGGGAACCCGCAGCCGAAATCTCGAGCGCTTTTGCGAGGGGTCTCAGATAAGTTTCAGCGCCGCTTCGGGAGGTCCCCGAGCGTGCGATTCGGTAACTGCAGATCTTCGTCGCTCACCAGCCAGTCCATGGCTTCTTCCCGTGTCTTGAACGTGGGCAGGTCGCGCTGCGAAAAGGCCTTGAGGTGCTCGTAAAAAATGTGGGGCAGAGTGTCGGTCCCCACCCACGCAGACCGTTTCAGGTGCGGACGGTCGAGCACCGTATCGCGTTTGAGCCGCTCGATGGCATTGCGTTCAAACTGCGCTCCCGTAAAATCCGCCAGCAGTAGCACCGACCCTTTCGGCTCGGCGGTCACATAGCTGGGCACCAGTCGCGACATGGTTTCGAGTTCCTCCGCCGTGCAGTGCGAACAGTCGGCCAGCAGAATCTGCTTGCCCTTGTGTTCGATGAACCGGATGCGGTCGTCCATACCATCTCCAGACGAGGAAGAAAAACCGATCGAAACGAGAAGCTGAGGAAACTTACAACTATCCACTATCCACTGCTTTCCTACCCCAGCAGCCCGTATACAACGCCATACACCCCGTCCAGCGCGGCATCCAGCGCCCCGGCATCTTTCCCGCCCGCCTCGGCCAGATCCGGACGCCCGCCGCCCTTGCCGCCAACTTTCTGCGCCACGGGGCCAATCACTTTTCCAGCCTGCACCCGCCCGGTCAAATCTTTGGTCACGCCGACGATCAGCGACACGTTGCCATTCGACGCCGATCCCAGAATCACAACGCCCGAGCCGATCTTGTCGCGCAACTGATCGACGAGTGTCCGCATCTGCGGCCGCTCCAGGTTGTCCACGCGATGGGCAAGAACCTTCACGCCTTTCACTTCTTTCACCTTGTCGCCGATGTTCGCCGTGCTCGACGACGCCGACTTCATCCGCACTTGATCGAGTTCGCGCGCCAAGCGCTTGATCTCGGCGTCTTTCTTGTCGAGCTCAGCCTTCAACGCATCAGCAGGAGAGAATGTTGCCTCTTCTAGAGCGGGCGCATCACCGACAGCGGGTGCCCCATCCTTTCGCGTTTTTTGCGAAAGGGTGGGAGAGACGAACGCAGACACCACGTTCTCGAGCTGATGATCTTTACGGAAATGCCGCAACGATCCCTCGCCGGTGATGGCCTCCACGCGCCGCACTCCCGAAGACACGCTGTTTTCCTTGAGAATCTTGATCAGCCCAATCTCTCCGGTCGCGGCCGTGTGCGTGCCTCCGCAAAGCTCGGTCGAAAAATCCCCGATGCGAACCACGCGCACCATGTCGCCATACTTTTCCCCGAACAGCGCCATCGCGTGATACTTGTTGATGGCCTCGTCAATTGGGACGTCGGTGATGGTCTCCACCTTCCAGTTGCGCAGCACTTCCTTATTGATGATGTCTTCAATGTCCTGCAGTTCTTCGTCTTCGACCGCGGTGAAATGCGAAAAATCAAACCGCAAATGATTCGGCGCCACCAGCGATCCTGCCTGCTTCACATGCTTCCCCAGCACCTCGCGCAACCCGGCATGCAGTAAATGCGTAGCCGTGTGATTGCGCATGGTCGCCTCGCGGACGTCGGTGTTGACCACGGCGTCGACCCGATCCCCAACCTTGAGGGTGCCCCATCCTTCCGCGTTTTTTGCGGAGGGTGGGGACTTTGACTTTTCACCCTTCATCACAACCTGATGCGCCCGCACCCCCTGAATCGGGGAATAGCATCCCTTCACTTCGGCGACGACGGTGTTGTGATCGTCCGAATAAAACCATCCCCGGTCGCCAACCTGCCCGCCAGACTCGGCATAGAACGGCGTGTGATCAAGAATGACCTCGCCTTCTTCGCCCGCCGAAAGCTGTTGCACCCCCTGCCCGTTGTGGATGATGGCCAGCACCTCGCAGCCGTCCGAGCGAGTCTGCCAATAGCCTTCGAAAGTTGAGGTCGGCAACTTTTGATAAGCGGGATTAGCGGTCTGTTTGGCGGCGCCTTTCCAGGAAGCGCGGGCACGCGATTTCTGCTCTTCCATCGCCTGATCGAATCCAGCCTCATCCAAGGCGAATCCGTTATCACGACAGGCATCCTCGATGAAGTCACGCGGCAGCCCAAACGTGTCGTAGAGCCGAAAGGCTCTGTCGCCCCGATAGATTGGCCGAGGGCTAGGGGCGATGCTCCCCCAATCAGACGGCGTCACGCCCTCTCCGAAGATCTTCTTTAGTTCTTCTAAGGTACTTTCTGGACGTTCAGCGAGAAATTTCGCCGCTCGCAGCGGACGGAAGTCTTGTTCCAGCCTCTCTAGGCCAACGTCGAGAGTTCGCGCGAATTGCAACTCCTCCGCCTTGACAATCTTCGCAACACGATCCGCCGCGTCGACGAGTTCGGGATATGCGTCCTTCATCAGTTCGACAACGGCGTACACCATCCGGTGGAGAAGTGGCCCCTCCGCATATCCCTTTCGGCCGTGAAGAATAGCTCTACGGATTATTTTTCGCAGAACGTAGCCACGTCCCTCGTTTGAGGGAAGAACGCCGTCGGAGATTAAAAACGTTGTCGCTCGGGAATGATCGGCGACAACACGTAGCGAAGCGGCCGTATGCTCCGGTTCTCTCACGATCTTGGTTAGCAGGGGCGTCGTGCCCATGAGTTGGGCCGCCTTCTCAATCAGCGGCACGAACAAATCCGTGTCGTAATTCGAAATCACGCCCTGCAGCACCGCTGTCACCCGCTCCAGTCCCATCCCTGTATCAATCGACGGCTTCGGCAACGGCACGTATTCGAGCATCTCAGGAACAGCAGCTCTCGGCTGGCGGTTGTATTGCATGAAAACCAAGTTCCAGATCTCCACGTAGCGTCCGCAATCGCACGCGAATGCGCAATCCGTGTGTCCCTGCTCCGACGCCGCCAGCCCCATGTCGTAATGAATCTCGCTACACGGACCGCACGGGCCTGTATCGCCCATCTGCCAGAAGTTATCCTTCATCCCCATCCGAAAGATGCGACTCTTGGGAACGCCGACTGCGAGCCAATGCGTTTCCGCCTCATCGTCCGCAGGAATGCCGCCGGGAATCCCAGATGCCAGGGGGTCGCCCTCAAAAATCGTCACATACAGCCTATCCTTCGCAATCCCAAACCACTGCGGCGACGTGATCAGCTCCCACGCATACGCAATCGCATCTTTCTTGAAATAGTCGCCGAAAGAAAAATTCCCCAGCATCTCAAAAAACGTGTGATGCCGGTTGGTGAATCCGACGTTCTCCAGATCGTTGTGCTTTCCCCCGGCGCGCACGCATTTCTGCGAAGTGGTAGCGCGGGAGTAGTCCCGCTTTTCGAGTCCGAGGAAGACGTCTTTGAACTGGTTCATCCCGGCATTGGTGAACAGCAGTGTGGGATCGTTCTGCGGGACGAGCGACGACGAATGCACTTCCTTGTGCCCCTTCTGCACAAAAAAGTCCAGAAACTTACGGCGGATTTCCGATCCAGTCAGCATGGTTTGGAGCAAAGTGGTTCGAGCAAACTTCAATTCTAGCATCGCCAAAAATCAAAACCACAGAGGACACAGGCATCACAAAGGAACCAACGCTCTCGCTCCTCCGTGCCCTCTGTGCCCTCTGTGGTTTATCGATCCAGCTGTTCCGCCCTACTTCACCGCGTCTTCGGTTTTCTCCGCGCCCTTCTTCACTTCATGTCCAGTATCTTCGGCGCCCTTCTTTACGGCGGTGCCCGTCTTCTTGGCGACCTTGCCGGTGTCCTTCCCGACCACCTTCGCGCCCTTCTCCGTATCCTTACCTGCGACCTTCGCGCCCTTTGCCGTATCTTTCGCCGCAACCTTGGTTGCATGTCCGGTGGCCTTGGCGGCTTTCTCAGTAGCTTCGCCCGTCTTGTCGGCGGCCTTTTCTGTGTCTTTACCGGCGACTTTCGCGCCCTTTGCCGTATCCTTGGCCGCGACCTTGGCGCCCTTCTCGGTATCCTTCGCCGTAGTCTTCGCCGCTTTCTTTGCCGGATTGCCGGTAGTGGTCTTCTGGCCTTGATCTTGAGTCTTGTCCGCGGTAGCCGCGTCTTGCGAGAACGCAAACGGCGCCACGCTGAGCAAAGCCCCCGCAAGCATTACTGCCAGCTTCAACTTCATGGTGATTCCTCCTCGATTGAGATAGGTCGACAGAAAACTAGATTGTGCAGGAATTAGGAGTGTAAGTATGAACCATGAGCATCCGCAACCACAAGCCTAACTTCCCCAGCCCAACTCCCCAAGCACGTAGTCATTTGATACAAATCGAAGGCAGTAGGAGCGTTGGATTCCTTGGTCTGTCCCCAGGACTCACGCGCTCTCGCTTTCCAGCGCGCTCAAGGTTTCGTCGTCGACGTCCCACTTTTTCAGGATGGCGAAGATGGTCCTCGTGCCAAAACCGCCCCGCGCCAGCTGACGAAACACCCGCGCCGCCTGCTTCTGGTCTTTCGGTTTTTCCAGGCGCTTCTTGCGCAAGTATGCCCGCGCCTGCTTCTCTTCGCTCGCTCCGCCATACGCATCCTCAATGGCCTTCTCGATGACCGAGCCATGCACCCCGCGCGTTTTCAGTTCTGTGACCACGCGCATCTTCCCAAATTTCTGATTGTCGCGGCGCAGCGAAGAATAATACGCCGCATATTGTGCGTCGTTCAGGTAGCCCTGATCTTTCAGCCGCCGGATCACCAGTTCGATCAACGTCTGCCCATACTCCGATTCCGCATCCTCCACTCGCGCCCGCATCAGTCGCTTCAACTCGGCGACGGTGCGCATGCGCCGCGCCAGCGCGCCCACGGCGTACTCGTAGAGTTCGTCTTCGGAATAAGACTCTTTCTTCGGCCGGGAGAACGCCATCGGTCAACGATAGTCCTACCTGGCCCCAAGTAGCCAGCGGACAAAGCCGGCACGAAAAAAGGGCGCGCAAAATGCGCGCCCAAAAGGAGGCAACCGAATACAGAAGGCAAATCTCTAACACCGAAAGCCGAAAGCCGAAAGCCGAAAGCCGAAAGCCGAAAGCCGAAAGCCGAAAGCGGAACCCCTATCTCCCAAACCCCGCCGACTGCATCGACTGCCGCGAAATATCCGCGGTCGACGCAATGCCCTGCATGCGCAGCTTGAAGTCGTCGGCGTTGGAGGCGTTCTCCAGCGCGGTTTCGTAGTTGACCAGGCCCGCGCGGAAAAGATCCCACAACGACTGGTCGAAAGTCTGCATGCCGTATTGCGACGTGCCGGCCGCAATGGCGTCGCGAATGGCGCGGGTTTTTTCCGGCACCAGAATACATTCGCGAATGTAAGCCGTGTTGATCATCACTTCCACCGCAGGCACGCGGCCCTCGCCGTCGCAGCGCCTCACCAGGCGCTGGCTGACGATGGCGCGCAGTACGGCCGCGAGCTGCATGCGGATCTGCTTTTGCTCCGGCGGCGGGAAAATGGAAATCACGCGGTTCACGGTTTCCACCGCGTCCAGCGTGTGCAAAGTCGAAAACACCATGTGGCCGGTTTCGGCCGCATGCAGCGCCGTCGAAATGGTTTCCAGGTCGCGCATTTCGCCCACCAGAATCACGTCCGGATCTTGACGGAGGGAAGCGCGCAACGCCGCCCCAAACGAAGGCGTGTCTACCCCGATCTCGCGCTGGTTCACGTAGCCTTTCTTGTCGCGGTGCAGAAATTCGATGGGGTCTTCAATCGTGACAATATGTTCCGCGCGCGAGGAATTCACGCGATCCACCATCGCGGCCAGCGTGGTCGACTTACCGGACCCCGTAACGCCTGTCACCAGCACCAGCCCGCGCGGCATATCGCAAATCTGTTCGACAACTTTGGGCAAAAACAGTTCGTCGAGCGCGCGAATCTTGGTGGGAATCACGCGGAGCACCAGTCCCACATTGCCGCGCTGCTGGAAAATGTTCACGCGGAAGCGGCCCAGTCCGGCGACGCCGTAGGCCATATCGATTTCCGTGGTCTCTTTGAATTTTTGTTTCTGCCGCGCTGACATCAGGCTGAACGCCATGGTCAGCATGTCTTCGGCGCCAATGCGCGGTTGGTCGGTCAACGGCACCAGTTCGCCGTCAATGCGCAGGTGGGGATAATTGCCCACCTTCAAATGCAAATCGGAGGCTTTGCGTTCCGTCGCAATCCGCAGCAGATCATCAATATTCATCGAAGAGGGTTTCCCTGAATGCTCTTCGTTATGATGAACCGAATCGTCACCTTCCCCAAGATGACCTAGGTAACAGCCTCCGCCTCGTGCTTGGACACAGCCTTAAGTTTCCGCGCCGCCTCTGAAGCCGGCGCCGCCACGCCCCCGCCATGGGTGCCACCCGGTTGCCCGTGCCACTTGCGCGACAATCCTTCCAGCTGCGCCAGCACCTTCTCAATATCCTTCATGCGCTCAGTAATTCCGTAGGTCACCGCCGGAGGAATCGTCGGCTGGTAATCCCGAAACACGAATCCCTTTTCTTCCAGAGTCCGCAGCCGCTCGGTCAGCACTCGCGACGAAATCCCATCCACCTGCCGCCGCAGCACTCCAAACCGCATCGGCCCCTCGTGGCTCAGGGCCCAAAGAATATGCAGCGTCCAGGGCCGCGCCAGCACCTCCAGCAGCTCGCCGATGGCGCAAGGAGAAGGAGCAGCGGATTTCACAGAGCGTCGTGGCATAGTCGATTTCCTTCGTGTAACTTCGTGTCCTTGGTGGTCGATCCGCCCTTAGTGTTTGACCGGTCGTCGTGGTTGATCGGTCATCCTGAGGGCCGCGTTTTTTGCGGCCCGAACGACCTATGCAACCTGCCGCTGCTGAAGTGCCGTCGACGGCAAGCCTTGCACCGATTTGATACTAGGTTACTATAAAGTTCCTGCTATGTAAAGAGCTAGTAGTTATTTATTGTAACCAAAGCGAAGCTGGCCTGATCTAACCCAGACTGAAGGCAGGAGGGTCTCATGAAATTGCTTCGTATCGATTCCAGCGCCCGCCGGAACTCAGTTTCGCGGCAGCTCACGCAACGCTTTGTCGAATCCTGGAAAAAGGAGAACCCTGCCGGAGAAGTGATTGAACGCGACTTGTCCACCACGCACCTCCCGCTCATCACCGACGAGTGGGCGATCGCTATTCACACCGATCCGGCGAAGCGCACTCCGGCGCAACAGGAGACGCTCGCCGTTTCCGACGCGCTGGTGGAAGAATTGCTGGCCGCGGACACCATCGTGATCGGCGCGCCTATGTACAACTTCACCATCTCCGCTCCGTTAAAAGCGTGGATCGATCAGGTGGTGCGCGTCGGCCGCACCGTTCTCTGGGGGGCAAACGGTCCCGCGGGACTGCTGCAGGGCAAGCAAGTCATTGTCATTACCTCGCGCGGGGGCTCTTATCGCCCCAGCACCCCGACCGCACAATATGACTATCAGGAACCGTATCTGCGGCACATCCTCGCCTTCATTGGATTGACCGACGTCACCTTCATCCACGCCGAAAATCAGAAGCCCGGAGGAGAGCTGGCCGAACCTTCGCGTGCCGCAGCTATCGCACAACTGCACGCTGCCGCGCAAGACCGCTCCGTCGCCGCGCACGATCCCGCGCATAGTCGTTGACGTAGGGCCGCGCAGCGCTTTCAGCGCCGCGATAAAGGCAAGCAGCCTTGCAGAAGCGGTCGTGCCCAGCGCCGAGAAGAAGGCCGGCGGTGACGTGGAAGAGCGGCGCTTCGAGCGCCGCGTAGAGTCATTTGCAATTTGCACGGGCTTTAGCCCCGGCGGGTCTGGATTCGCCCGCTAGAAAAGTTTCGGGAGGCCGGTTTCGTTTCGTTCGACCGAATTTCTTACGAAACCCATGCCGTCCCAAATTCAACAAGGAGAAACCAAAATGGCAGCCACCAGTTCCACCCTTCCCACCCGATCCCAAGCAATCCCCGTTTCAGCCGCAGCATCCGGCTTCGTCATCCTGCTAGGCCGCTTCCTGTTCGCTCTGATTTTCATCATGTCTGGCCCGCGTCACTTCCTGAGCCAGACCATCGCTTACGCCGCGTCGCAGGGCGTGCCCATGGCTGGGATCGCAGTGCCGTTGAGCGGTGCCCTGGCACTCGTCGGAGGACTTTCCGTCCTGCTGGGCTATCGCGCCAAAATCGGGGCATGGTTGATCGTCCTGTTTCTCGCCCTGATCACGCCGGGTATGCACAAGTTCTGGGGCGTCGCCGACCCCATGACGCAGCAGATCCAGATGATCATGTTTTTCAAGAACGTATCGATGCTGGGCGGCGCCCTGCTGATCACGCAGTTCGGATCAGGGCCGTGGAGCCTCGATAACCGCGGCCTCGACGCGCGCAATAAGTAAAGCGCAGACCCCAAAACGCTCTCGTCATCCCGACGCCGCGTTTTTCATCGGGGCGGAGGGATCTCAGGCGCCGCCGCCGTGGAGCGCCAGCCGCAGCACTTGAGCCAGCCGTATTTGGTCACTTGTATCATCGACTGGACTTAGTCTATAGACTTAGTCTATCCTAGCCCCATGGAATTCAACATCCACGAGGCCAAGACTCATCTCTCCCGCCTGCTGCAGCGCGTCGCGGCGGGAGAGGAAGTCACCATCGCGCGCTCCGGCGTGCCCGTGGCCCGCCTGGTTCCCATCGAGCCGGACAAGAACAAAGCCCGCCCGCTGGGATTTGCGCGCGGTCAGGTTTGGGTCGCCGACGACTTCGACGCGCCTTTGCCCGATGACTTGTTGAAACAGTTCTACGGCGAGGACCTTCCCAAACTCGAAAAGCCGCGCAGGCGGAAACGCCGGTGAAGTATCTCCTCGACACCGCGGTTTGGCTTTGGAGCACGGATGAAGTCGACCGAATCGGTGACGCGGGGAGAAAGATCATCGCCGACGGCCGCCACGAAATATATCTTTCCGCTGTGACCGCGTGGGAGCTGAGCATCAAGATGCGGCTAGGGAAGCTGACGTTTCCGGGGCCTCCATCCACTTCCGTGCCAGCCTTCATGACGAAACAAGGCTTGCGGCCCCTCACGATTACCCTCACCCACGCGGTCAAAGTTTACGATCTTCCCCCGCATCACGCCGACCCCTTCGATCGATTGCTCATCGCCCAGGCCATCGCCGAAGACATGGCAATCCTCACTTCGGACCGGGCCTTCAAGAAATACGACGTGGAGTTGGTGTGGTGCGGAACTGGTGTGGTGCGGAAATGAAACGCGCCAGCGCGAGCGCGCTGAACAGTTAGCGTCCCAGTTGAGGCTTGAGTTCAAAAAAGAAAGCCGCCCCTTCGGGCGGCTTCCCCGCTTTAACCGACTCGACCCTTACGCGGCCTGCTCGGCCGGCGCAGGCGGCTGGAACGGTTCGTCGTAGCTGCCGCCATAGATCGAGGGCACTTTCGATCCCATGGGCCGCAGATACGTCGCCAGTTCGCCGCGATGGTGAATGCTGTGGTTGTTGAGGAAGCCCAGATACAGCACCGCGGGCAGGTTAAACACGCCGAAAAAGTTGACGGGCGTGAGCAACTGCTCCGGCGTCATGGCGGCCACGCGGGCCGCACCGCGCTTCAGATTTTCGTCGTACCACGCCACCACTTCGGCCGAGGTCTGCGGCTTATGTTCGGGCGTCTCCATGCCGAAGTTCAGGTCGGCGATGCCATCGAGAAACTGAATATCGGTGTTGGCGATGTGCCACGCCAGTTCCTTCGCCGTGCGTGCATTGGGATCGGGCTTGTAGCTGGAGGCCGCGTCGGGCACGGCCGCGATTACTTTCTTGGTGACTTCCGCTTCACGCACGACGCCGTCGAGCATCATGGCGCGATAGCCGAGAGCAAATTCAGGACTCATTCCTTGCTGGGACATTCTTGCCTCCTTGTGAGGGTGTTATGTTTTTTTGATTCAAGAAGCCGAAAGGGGCGCTGTAAGCGCCCCTCGGATTGATTGATGTGGCCCACGAATTATACGCCGACCGGCTGCTTCGCGCGCACTGGAACCGGCGTCAACCAGCCGTGGCGATCGGATTTTTCGCCGCGCACGATGGCGTAAAACTCCTTCTGCAGCGCCTTGGTCACCGGACCCATTCCGCCCTTGCCAACTTTGATCTTGTCGACGGAACGTATCGGCGTAACTTCAGCCGCGGTGCCGGTGAAGAACGCTTCGTCGGCGATGTAAAGCATTTCGCGCGGAATCATCTGCTCCACGATCGGAATGTTCATGTCGCGGGCCAGCTGCAGCACGGAGTCGCGCGTAATCCCGGGCAGCACAGAGTTGCCCAGCGGCGCGGTGATCAGCTTGTCGCGATGCACGATGAACAGGTTCTCGCCGGAACCTTCGCTGACGAATCCATTCACGTCGAGAGCGATGCCTTCGACGTATCCGTTGACGATGGCTTCCATCTTGATGAGCTGCGAATTCATGTAATTCGCTCCCGACTTGGCCATCGCCGGCAGCGTGTTGGGCGCGATCCGCGTCCAGGAAGACACGCAAACGTCGCAGCCTTCGGTTTCGCCGCCCAGATATTTTCCCCAGGGATAGTTGATGATGTAAACCTCGGTCGGCGAATTGAACGGATTCACGCCGGCCTCGCCGTATCCGCGAAGGATGATGGGACGCACGTAGCAGGGCCACGCCCCGTTGTGGGCCACGGTTTCGAGCATGCCCTTCACGATCTGCTCGCGCGTGAAGCTCACGTCGATGCGGTAGACCTTGGCCGAATCGAGCAGCCGCTGAATGTGTTCCTGGGCGCGGAAAATCGCCGGCCCCGAGGGCACCTCGTAGCAGCGAATGCCCTCAAACACCGATGAGCCATAGTGCACCACATGCGACATCACGTGGATGGTGGCGTCGTCCCAGTTGATGAGCTTGCCGTTGTGCCAGATCTTGTCAGTCTTCTGGATTGCCATGCGTACTCCTTGTGAACATTATAGCCGAGGGGGTGAGGGCGGTTGTCAGCGGTGGGGACGGTTCTCAGCTTCTAGCTGCTAGCTTCTAGCCACACCGAAATCGCGAAATGTTCCTGAAGGAACACATCGTCGATTTGTAAAAGTGTTCCCGCGGGAACATCTGTGGAAAAGCGGCAAAAAGCGTCAACACGGCAAACGCGTCCGCATGATGGACTTAGGGACGATTGCCGAAATACCGGCAGCAAGTGTGGTCAAAAAGCCACGCCAAAAACGGCCTCTCGAGGTGTAGCGTTTTGAGATTGGAGGGCTTGAGGGAGGTCTCGCCTTAGGGAGTGATGTCAGAGTCCCCGACTATCGCCATCAGCGTGGACTCAGTACTAGGATAAGTTCACGCGTTGACCGTCGCGCATCCCTATGGTCATTGTTTCCTCCGAGAGTGCTGAATTTCGACGCGACCCAATGTTGCTCAGTGGTGAAATACGCACTGGCCAGTTCGATCACGACCTTTCCGGAGAGACCGTTTGAGCATTTGCGTTGGGGAAACGTAAGAATGGCCTTTGCGCGTCGGGACGAGATCGCTTTGAGCAGATCTTCCAGCGCGCTTGATGACCCGGATTTTAAGCTGTACTTCGATCGCGGTCGTTCAGCGCTAGGGGGGTAGCGACCGGTGCCAGATACGGCGCCGCATGCACCACGCGCCAGCGTTTCAAGCACGTGGTAAAAGCGGCTGTAGTGCACGCCGGAGTACGGTGGATCGATAAAGGCGAGATCCCGATCGGTAAGAAGCGTCGCGATATCGTTTGCATCAGCGACCTCGGCGTGCCCGGTTCTTCTCGCATACTGCTTAGAGATCGCCGATAGCTCCTTTTTGCAGCGGCCTACTAGGTCTTGCCGCCATGCTCCCACGAGGTAAGGTTTTGCGGAGCGCGTCGGTTGGAACGGTTGCGCGGTGTGGCCGGGCGCGGCGGCGCACTGGCTCGCGGCGGAGATTAGCGCTGCGAGGGCCACACTCCTAGCGGGCTCATGTGTCGGCAGACCCTGCATCAGTGCGTCTAGCCACACGGCCTGAGGCGCGCTGAAGTAATAGCCACCGTACGCCCTTGTGACTGTCCAACCCTGATTTGCGGACCACTCGCGATGCAAATTGATAGTCATCTTATTCAATACCGCTGTGGACGGAGGGCGCAGTGACTTCTGGAGATTTTCCGCGCGTCTGTACCAGTCAGCCCACAGCGACTCCCCCTCAACTTCTGACTCCCGGCCCAGCACCGCACGGGATAAAGCTATGCTGAATGTCTGAAGGTCGTAGGCTGCGACGGGAATGTTGTACTTTCTAGCCACGTGGGTCGAGACCGCTCCGGACCCGGCAAATAAATCGACGAATCGATCGGAGTTCTTCACCTCTCGATCAATCAGGTCGCCGAGGCCGTTTCGTAGCATCCATCGCTTGGAGCCCATGTATTTCATCTACAGTGTGAACTCGGCACGCAGTGTTGGTTCCTCGATAAGCTGAAAATCCATAAAGTCTCTCGCCCAAGGAGGGTCCCGGTGGACCCTCCAGAATCTGTTACTCGTGCCCACAGCAGCGTCAACCAAGTCGCGAAACCGTACGAGGCGATGGTAGGCGATCACTTGGACTGATTCGACATCAGGATAGAGGCTGACTCTTGGAATTGGGGGAGCCTTAAATTCGATGTCAGAGATTCTTTCGATGCGGTTCTTGACCGCCTCCGCATCGAGTGGCCTGAACGCAGGAAATGTTGGGAGGTGATCCGCGTAGTTTGCTCGGTCGCGATGTGATACGTCTGACTCGTCGCCGGGAAGATTTTGCGTAAAAAACGGATCCCCGGCAAAGAGTGGGTTTGACTTTACGACGTTCCAATAAAAGCGATGTTCGCGGTCGTGACTAGTCTTCGGATCGAACGCGCAGACGAAACTGCTATTCGCGTATTCCAGACGAACGATTCTCTTTCTGTTGAACAGCTGAAAAAAGCCTAGGAGGTGGGCGATTGAGCGGACTGTGTAGTGGCTTGAGTAATAACCCGTCACGGACGCCCAGATGGGGCTTACGTCTGTCAGTGAGGTCGAGATGAGAAAGCTATGAACTCCGCGCATCCACATATCCACTGCTGCGGTGGTAAACATTTTTGTGATCGCAAGGGTTTTCGCATGCGGTACGACCATTGTTACGCCGGTTGGGATCGCCCTGTCCAAGGTCATCGACAGGGAGGCAGTGGGCGGAAATGCATGTGCTGCCGCCTCGGTGTTCAGCGGCGCGAATGCTTCCGCTAGATGGGCTGCGAGGTTCGCGTCGATCTTTCTCATACAATCGCCGCTAGCTCCGACCTGACCTTAGCTCGGCTCTGTGCGGCGAGTTCCTCGAGTCTTTCGGCTTTGAGGCGGCTAGGTAGTTGTCTCCTCGTTGCTGCTGCGGCCCAAAGCGTGTCGCGGAATCTCGCTATTCCTCCGCTGCCCAAATAGCCCTTATGCTTGAATTCGCCCTTAGCCAGAAATCGGTTGCTCCGGTCTAGCAGGCGTGCCCGCTTCATGGTTCCCTTGGCCCAATCAGTAAGGTGCTCTGTTGCCCTGTCGGAGACAAGTGATAGCTTCCCCCGTTTAAGCTCAAGAATGCAGGCGGGCACTAGGGTCAGAAACGACACTATCGCGCGACCCTGATAGGCAACGTTCTCGCCGTCGAGGGTGTCGGATTCGGACACGTCTTCTTTTCTTCCGGTGGCATCGAGCCACGCATCAAGGCATTGGGCGATGAACTCAGCCTGTGCCTCAAGACTCTGGAGCCCAGCGGAGCGAAGATCGCTTATAACATCCTCTATAGCTGAATTCAGCGTCGAGAGGGTAACCACATCCTTCACACCGAACCTGATTCCTGGGATTTGCACCATGCCCACTAGAGGCCCAGTCTCCAGCATGAGCTTGCGCCCGAGATCCTGTGCGCGTTCCTTATTGTCTAGTGGCTCGCGTGCGCCTCGCGCCGTCGGGAAGAGATCGGCTACAAGGGAACGGTCCACCTTCTTCTGATAGAAATTGACGTCTATGAAGATTTGAGCCTGTCGTCGCGGAGGTGCGCCCGCTTCGTCCAGATCCATGAAGATCTCCGCGGGAATCTCCCATTTTGCTTGGGGGTCGGATTCACGAAGGAGACATACTGCGAAGTAAGCCCCGTTGACGCGGTGTTGACCGTCAATCACCGAGAAGTTGAGTTGGGCGCTGTCCTCGTCGAATTCAAGAGTTCCGACACCTTCTTCTCTGGATTGTTCATCTAGCTTTGCTCCGTTCACATGCAGTAATACATTGGAGAAGGTCGGATAGCCACTCCTCTGGAATTTCGCGACGTTTGGCAGTTTCGGTGGCCACTCCCTTCCAGGCTCGCCCGCCTCGGTTCCGTAGAAAGCCTCGAAATATTGCGCGAGTTTTTCCGGCGCGTCCGTGACCTCGCGCTGGAGCAGGTACGCTGCGATTTGGGCTACGCGCTTCCAATCGAGTGACCTCTGGATGGTTCGAACCTTATTGGGGTTCCTGTGTGGTGAGTGTGGCTTCCCCGGCCACCACTCCATCAACTGGGCGACGTCGAGCGCGGCCAGACAGAGACGGACGCTCTGCAACTCCGCCTTGATAAAGGGATTCTTGGGAACGATAACTGAAATCCTCTGGAATGAGCCGTTAGCATCACCATGCGTTCGTGCCATCTTCAGTTTCCTCTTTAACTGTCGGCGATTATCGCAGAGACGGATGCGACGGAAAAGGTGACAGCCTAGGTGAGTCAGCTCTCCTATTTCAGCTGACCCATGAAGCCAAACAAAAAAAGGGCCGAGGCCTGGTGTGGCCGCGACCCCCTCGCAGTGGGTCCTTTTTTACACCTGTGGGGGAGGGGTGGCAAGGGGCTTTTGTGGGGCGGGCGGGGGCACGGGGGTGGGGTGGGGGTGGACCCCGGCAAAGAGCGATGCGGATGCGAGCCGAACGCGCGAATTATTGCGTCGCAAAGTGCGCGACGCTTCGCGCGGCTCGCTCAGGTCCCCTTCGACTTCGCTCAGGGCAGGCTTTCAGCGGGCAAAGAGCGCGCGCTTCAGGATGACAACGCGTTTTTGGTGACGGTGGTGGTGGCTGCTTCCGCGTGGATTATTTTTTCAGGGCCAGGGTTTGCAGCAGGGCCGACTCGCTGGTGACTTGAAGGGACATGGTGGCGCCGGCGGGGACGGTCCAGAAGTCGCCGCCTTTGTGGGGCTCGGGTTTGCCGTCGATGGTGGCGGTCACTTTTCCGGAGTGCAGGTAGACGACCAGAAAATTGTGTTCCGGAAACTTCTCGACCTTGATCCGTCCATGCAGGGCCCAGTTTTGAACCACAGCCGAAACTTCTTGCGGGCGTCCGTTCTTCGACTTGAGAAGCGCCTTGCCCGCGAAGCGATCGGTCTTGGCGAAGGCATTCGCGTTCTCGGCGGTGGGCTTGGAGTCGGGCGGAGTCTGGGCAGCCACCTGGGCACAGGATGAGACTGCGAGCAGAACCGCGGTTGCCAGGAGAGCGGGCTTTGGCATAAATCTGGGATTCATAAGACGCTCCGAGTTGTCGGATCACGGTTGACAGATTGTGACTGACAGATATTCGTTCACTCCCTATCGATCACTCTCCAGCAATCGTTAAGGTTTGAGCATAAAGACTTTGCCGCCTTCGGTGGAAACATAGACTGGATCTCCCACAATGGCGGGTTCGGTGGTAATGGATCCGGCGCCGAGATCGACATTGGCGATTACAGCGGGCTCAGGAACCAGAGAGAATCCGCTGGCTACGCAGGCTGCGTTGGTGACGGTCGGATTGTTGCAGCGCCATCCGGCGGCGGGATAGATGCTGGGATCGGCGAGGGCGACCAGGTGTCCGCCGTCGGTGCCGACGAAAATGATTCCGTGAGTGACCGTGGGCGGGCCCAAATCGTATTCAGAACCAGAAGCGCTGGGAACATCTTCGATCCAGCGGACACGGTCTGCATCAGAGGCGCAGGAATTGAGCGCATAAAGGTGATGAAACCCTTCGGAGACATCGCTGATGACGGGGTATCCTCCGGTCTGAGTGATGTAGACGTCATCCCACACGGCGCCCGGCCGAAGGTAGCGCGTGTCACCGTGAAAAGTGCCGTCTAGGGTGTTGAACCCGGCCGTGGTCCAGGGGCCGGGCGGGAACGCCCATTGCACACTGGCCGGGCCGGGAGTGGCGGTACCGGCATTGAGGGCCCAGGTCCAACCGTCCTTGGGAGTGGACGCGACCAGAGTGCCGCAACTTGCCAGGACAACGCTCGGGGTGGTGCTCCAATCCGGATCGTTATCCATGTCGTAGGGAACGGGCTTCCAGCTCCAAATAATGTTGCCGGTATTGGAATCGAGCCGCAACATGCTGAGCGCATGATCGGGAACCGGTTCAGGAGCGCCGATATTGGAGTTGCCGGTGGTGGTGTAGACCGCGTCCAGCCAGCCCGCGACCGAACCCCAGACGCCTCCGCCGCGCGGAGGGCCGGTGCTGGTGAAGCTGAAGCCGGCATCGATGGTACCGTCGCTCAGGTGGACGGCAACCACTTTGCCTTGCTGGATGGGATCGTCACAATGATCGCCGATGCCGATGTAAACGTGATCGTTGAAGACCAGCGGTGAGGAGTATCCGATTTGCTGGTGAGTGACGCCGTCGCTCAGGAGCACGGCAATTTCCGGAGACTTCCAGATTTCTGCGCCGGAGCTGACGTCAAGGGCGAACAATCTGCCACTGCCCAGGCCGGCGCCGATCGAACGGTCCGGCGCGCCGAAAATCACGACGGTGTGGCTTCCGACGTCAGCGATGGCCGCGCTGGAGGCAATGCCCTCGCTCGAAGGATTGCAAGTAAAGGTCGAGGTGAGGGATTGGCCGCCGACGGGAGGGTATTGCCACTTGAGACTGCCGTCCGAGGCGTTGATGGCGTAGAAGAATCCGTTTGAGTTTCCGATGAAGACCACGCCTTTGTAAACCACGGGCGAAGCTCGGAAGGGCCCCGCCGCCGGGGTCAGCGTGACTCCTGTGGGGAACGTCCAGCCCACGGCTAATTTCGCCACTTTCGCCGGATCGGTGAGCGGACCGGTATTCAGCTGCTGCCCGGTGCGCAGCGGATTGTGGCGAAAGGCGGGCCAATCCGCCGAACAGCCGCACAGCAGCAGGGTGCCTGCGAGCCCAAGGATCAGGCGAGCATTGTGAGAGGAAGAGGTGGGAAACATAATGACTGTCCTCCGTGACAAGCTGGTCTTCACTTCTATTCGGCCCGCAGCAGGTACGCCCGTATGGAAATGGGCGTGTCGGATTTGTTTTCGATGGAGAAGCTCGCCCCTTCGGGCAGAGAGAAAGTAGCGCCAGGGTGCAGTTCCTGGGGTTGATCTCCCGAGGTCAGCACTCCGCTGCCCGAGTTCATCTCGCAGATGGCCGCACCGGGCAGGCTCACCTTGGCGGAGTGCTGGCTGGGGCCAACCAGCAGGTCGCGTACTTCGACGCGCAGGCCAGCCGGTCCTGCTCCCTCATATCTTTTGCGATAGTAAATGCCGTCGCCGAGCTGCACATAAGGATTGCTGGGCTGATAGCTTGAGAAGTGTTGTTCACCGGCCGCAGCCTTGGGCAGGAGGCCGATCCCTTTGGCCCCGCGCTGGTTCCAGGAAGTGCATGCAGTTGAACAAAGAACAAGCAGGAAACAAAAAATACGGAGGTAGGGGCCCCTGCACATGTGGCACCTCGATTCAGTTACGCCGCGGCAAAAACGCATGCTGCCTGGAAATACCAGCAGCATGTGCGGGCGTGTAGAAGTAGGGCCGACGCGATGGGGAATACTTTTACAATCAGCATCGTAAAACGTCGCAAATCATGACAACTTGTTGGGAGGTTGTCAATCACAAAAGTGCGAGAACGGAATCGTGTTCGGATTTCGTAACAGAACTTCGTAACCGAAGAAAGAGGTACGCGCCAATTCCGTGGGAATTGACAGAGACGAAAAAGGGAAGAGACCTGAACCGTTGTGCGCGATGCGAATCGGAGGAGCGCGGTCATTCTGGCTGATGCACCGCGGCCCGATGCACCTGGGCCGCCGGACAGCCGAGGGCGGCTGTCCCCACATTGGCTGTGGTGACGGGTTGACTGGGAACTGAGAACCGAGAACTGAGAACTGAGAACTGAGAACTTGAGAACTAGTTCGCCGGTGTCAAGCTGGCTTTCATGGTCACGCCCGGGAGTTCGTCGCCGCGGAAGAATTTTGGATTGTCTTTGGAGCCGTCTTTTGCATTCGGAGCGGCCGCATTCGGACTCGCCTTGAAATTTTCCGCGCGCATTTCGGGCATGGCGGTGTAGGGCTTGCTGTAGTCGTTGGCGGCGTTCCAGAACAAGAATCCGATGCCGCCTTTGGCTTTCGCCGTGGCCACTTGGATTTTGATGTATTCCGGCGAATAGGTCTTGGTGCGCCAGCGGAAGGCTTGCAGCCAGGGGCGGATGACCACGCCGCTGGAGAGGTCTCCGTTGGGATGGGTGATGAGTTCGAAGCGTTGCATGGATTCGCCAATGAAGTGGGCGGGCTCGTCGCCGGGGTGGGGGATGTTGTCCATGCCGAAGAAGTGGCTGGGGTAGATCATGGGGCTGAGCACGTCGCAATATTTGGCCATGCCGACGATGTCTTGTCCGGTGTGCGAGAGGTCGACCTGGCGCTGCCAGGCCATGACGCCGAAAACGTCGAGGCTCAGGAGCACGCCTGTGGGGTGGAGTTCGGTGTAGGCCTTCTTCAGGAAGGCGGCGATTACGTCGGTGCGTTGGGGGCCGCGCGGGGGGACTTGCTTGCCGGCGGTGCTCGTGCCGTCCCTACGGGACTGGTTCCCTTTTTTTCCGTCTACCCGGGGCTTACGCCCCGGGCTATTATCTGCCGTCCCTACGGGACTGGAGTTCTGCGGTTCCGGCGTTTCCGTTTTCGCCGAGGAACTGGTCTCGGGTTGATTGTCTGCCGCTTGGTCTTTTTGCTGATCTTTCTGCTGATCTTTTTGCTGATCTTTCTGGAAGGCGAAGGCGGCGTCTTTTTGGTCGCCTTCGGCGGGGAATCGGACGTAGTCGAACTGGATTTCGTCGGCACCGAGCTGGGCTACGTGTTTGGCCAGGGCGATGTTATAGTCCTGCACCTTGGGGTTCGAGGGATCGGTCCAGACCAGCTTGCCGTTTTCGCGCCAGGGCTGTCCGGTTTTGCGGGAGTGCACGGCGAGGTCGGGATGCTCGACTACCATGCGCTCGTCGCGGAAGATGGCGATGCGGGCGATGGCGTGCATGTTCTGCGAATGCAGGAAGCGGACGAACTTCGGCACGTCGTGAATATAAATTTTGTGCTCGCCGAGCAGCGGGTGCTCGAAGGGAATGTTGACGCTGCCGTCGGAATCTTTGATGTCGAAGACCACGGCATTGCCGCCCACTTCGCGCCAGTGGCGGATGATGCGGAGTCCATGATCGCTGGCCGCCATCACACCGGTGAGGTAGATGGCGCGGACTTCAAAATCTTTGGGGACGGGGATGGTCTTCTCGACGATGGGCGCGGCGAGGATTCCCGGGATGATGACTTGTTCGTTGGCCTTGAGAATGTTGCTGGCGTCGGATTTATGATTCGCGGCGCGGATGGCTTGGGCGAGCTCGGACGACGTTAAGTAAGACGTGCGGCCCAGATAACGGTGGGCGACGGTCGGGATGGCTTCTCCACGCTTCGCGGTATAGATTTCAGTGCCGGGCGTTGCGGTGAGCTGCAGCGCGGGAATGCTGGCGGGCTTGATGGTCGCGGCGGATGTGGGGATGCTCGCACTTACGGGGCGAAGCTGCGCGTCGGCCGCCGAAGTGGCGACGGCAGGCTTCGCCGTTTGCGGCTGGGTTTGAGCCTGGGCTGCGAAAGCGGAAGAAGCGTGCGGACTCAGCCGCCAGACGGCTGCGCCGAAAAGAAGACAGGATACTGCAGTGACAGTTAGAACAGATGAGCGGCCCAAGGTCCCTCCCCGCAATGATACCCGAGAGCGATACTAGCTTGGCCTTAGGGCACCTGCTAGTTACGGCTGGACAACCACGATTGACTTCTTATGGGTCGCGGCCCTTCCCGAAACGGGTCAAAACTGTTTGACCACGAAGGGCACGAAGGTTCACCAAGGAAGTCTGATCGCGGCCGCCGATCGGGACTTTCGGTCCGATCATCCGTTAGATGATGCTGCGGGCGGCTGTGGAGGTTCCGCTTCGCTTCGCTTTGGCCGGACGGCCGAGGCGGCCGTCGCCACATGAGTGGCAGGTTCCAGATAGGTCGTTCAGTTCCGTTACATGTTCTTCCTTGATGCTGCAAAGGTTTGCTCTTCTGCCCGGTGCGGTTCTAACCGAGGGTGCGGGCAACCCCCAGGAAGAGCCGCTAAGTCCAGACAGACACAGGAGTTCCGGGTTAGCTCGATTCCCATTCTCAGGTGGCGAACCGCTTGCTTATTCCCAGTCACCCAGGCGCGCCGTGAGAGGTAAGTGGGGCGGCGCAAGGGGAGAGTTTCTCCAAGTTCTTGTAAACCGGTTCCAGGGGGCCCAAAACGGTAAGAAAGCCCGAAGCCTCCGGGAAAAACGTGGTAAAGACCCGAAAGAACTGGTAAGAAGACAGGTTACTGAAAGGAACAGCGTCCGGTGATGCGGGCGACGACCCTATGAGAACGAATCTAGCCACAGTGCTCGATCCGAACCGCCGCAGCAGCGATGCGGGAGAATTTGAAGCTGCTCTACGCCGCCGGATTGTCGGCCAAGACCAGGCGGTCGAGAAAGTCGTCCAGATCTACCAGATGTTCCTGGCGGGTTTGAATGCGCCGGGACGTCCGGTGGGCAACCTGCTGTTCCTGGGCCCCACGGGATCGGGCAAGACCCGGGTGGTCGAGGCCATGGCGGAGGCGCTGTTCGGCGACGCGCGGGCCTGCATCAAGATCGATTGCGCCGAGTTCCAGCACTCGCACGAGATTGCCAAGCTGATTGGCTCGCCTCCGGGATATCTGGGACATCGGGAGACGCATCCGCTGCTGACCCAAGAAGCGTTGAATCAATGGTTTACGGAGAAACTCAAGCTTTCGATCCTGCTGTTTGACGAAATCGAAAAGGCCAGCGACTCCTTGTGGCAACTGCTGCTGGGAATTCTGGACAAGGCCACGCTGACGCTGGGCGATAACCGGCGCGTGGATTTGTCGCAGTGCATCATCATCCTCACCTCGAACCTGGGCGCGGGAGAGATGACCAACCTGGTGGACGGCGGCTTCGGGTTTGCGCCCAAAGTTGTCGAAGTGGACGAATCGTTTGACGACAAGATTCAGCGCACCGCGGTGGAAGCGGCGCGGCGCAAGTTCACGCCGGAGTTCATGAACCGCATCGACAAGACGGTGGTGTTCAAGACTTTGCGCGACGAACATCTTTCGCAGATTCTGGACATCGAACTGGGCATGGTGCAGCAGCGCGTTCTGATGGCCGCGGGCGCGAACCAGTTTGTGTTCAACTGCACCACGAAAGTGAAGGAGTATCTGCTGAAGGAAGGCACCGATCCGCGGTACGGAGCGCGCCATTTGAAGCGCGCCATTGAACGGAACCTGGTGTTTCCGCTGGCCAATCTGGTGGCGACCGGGCAGGTGAAGCTGGGCGACTTCGTGCGCATCGATATGGCTTCGGAAGATCGCATGATCTTCGTGAAAGAAGCAGAGAACGCCATGGCGCCGGTATTGCTGGAGCGCTACGGCGCAGCTGTGGCCGCGCAACCGGCCGTCCGCGCAGCGCGTACCGCGGCGAACAATCGCCGCGACTTCGGGACTCCGGGCCCGTCAGTAGCGGAGAGCAAGTGAAGGTTTTAGCTTTTGGCTCTTAGCTCTTGGCCATTGGCTTGGAACAAAGACAATTTTCTTCTCGCCTGACCGCATCTCGCGAGTCGTATTCCACTCGATGGCGCCGGGAAACTCCGGCGCCATTTTTTTTGCGGCCCTTCCTTGATGCTCTTGGATTTGCTCTTAAAAAAGAGCCCGGACCACGTTCTTGACTTTGATATTGGGCTGACTTACGATGCCGCGTTTAGCTGAGGGGGTAAGATCGTCCGACGAGTCTACTTCCGCGCTCGGCGGATGGTGACCAACAAGCCGAATGCGGAAACGATTAGGAGATGACCGATATGACTCGACTCGGGTTAATTGCTCTGTCAGCAGGTGGGTTTCTGGCCTTGACATTAGGAGCTTTAGGCCAAGGCCAAGTTGCCGTCGCGCACAAGGCGAATCCCCCAAAGCCGCCACAGAATCAATCAATGATTAACATTCAAAGCGTATCAACGTCAGCAGCAGGCATCAGCGTAGAGATATTGGGTCAGAATGTGCATGTTCTATCAGCGTCAGTTGAAAGACAGGATCCGAAGGTGGGAAGCAATCTGCCGGTAGTGAATTCTGTTGGGATAGTAGATATCCCTCCTGAGATCAGCAATTCATCAGTTCAAGCCATAGGAACGGCGAAGTTCCCCATCGTGGTAAGCGCCGACCCGAATAGCCAATACACGCTTACACTCTGGGCCAAATCCAGCGACGACCCGGATATGGACTGGGGCACTCCTCAGCAGAGGATATTTAAGGGCTATACTCCGCCTGCGCGGCCCGCGCTCAAAACCTTTAAGCTAGAGTTTAGTTCGGACGCTCTCAACGTTTCGGTCGACACAGGTCTAGACATCGAGACTGTGAAAGCGGAGTGGCAGCTCGGTAGCAGTACCGTTTCGACTGAGTCGACTACAGCCCAAAACCCTAAGGTTGCCCTTAAGTACGCTGCTCTCGGCGGCACCGGCACGGAACTTCCTTCCCTAGCTCTTACTCTGGAGGATCCCAAGACTCATGAGGTGCAGGAGTCGCGCGTTTCTCTTGCAGTTGCAGCGGACTCGAACCTTACAAAGAAGGTCAAGCAGGCGAAGGCCGACCCGACCCAAAAGCAGAGCAAGGCCAGTTTTTCATGGCAGGATCTCGCAAAATCAGGAGTCGGTGCGATCCTCACCTACTTCATGGCAGCGTTGTAATTCCTTACTTCTCGCCTGACCGCATCTCGCGAGTCGTATTCCACTCGATGGCGCCGGGAAACTCCGGCGTCATTTTTTTTTGGGGTCGGTGATCTGAGAGATGGAGTTGGGTGCGCGGGACGAGGCGAGGACTGGATACGGCGGAGGTCGGGACTTGCAGGGCTTTCGGGGAATCCAGACTCCGGCGGTGTGCAGTTTCGCGGTATCAGTGCCGGAAGTCGGTCCGGAGCCACGCCTGAAAAAACGAAAGCGCCTGTGACCGGTTAGGGTCACGAGGCGCCCGTTGAACAGCCCTCCCCCGAAGTCTGCTCACCAACAGACTACGATTTCCCGTCTCTGGTGGGAATGGCTCCAACGTGCCACTGGCGCAGAACAGCTGGAAGCTGTCTCATAAATCCTCGGCCGCCGAACGCGAGCGAATCCTCAGAGCCTAACGCCGGAATTCCCGGCCAATTCGGCCACCGTTAGCTGTTTGCCGTTTTTGAACGGACCGCCGAAATCTTTCTGACTGGGTGCAAAGCCAGTTGTTGTCGTAGAACTGGCTGCAGGGTTCGAGAGCGCTGACGATCTTCGATACGGACCCAGATCCCGGCAACCACAAGAACCAAGCAGCCTGCGGCTGCCGAAAGAACCGCTAATGCCAGCTCAAGGGCGGTAACGTAGAGCACGATTGCAGAGCCATTTCCGCGGCGGGCCGAGCTGATCGGTGGGGCCTCAGTCGTTCCCGTGCGGCTCGGATTCGGGTCGAAAAGCCCATTGCCAATCTTCATGATCGAACTATTCGACGGGTCCAACCCGCTGGCGCCGGAGTCGCCGAGAAATGGCCCCGGCTGTGCGATTGCTGGAAATAGTGCTGCAAAGTGAAGAACGATGGCCACAACGGCACAACCCCAGATGCGGAACATAGTGACCTCCTACAGTTGAGAATCACTTTCAACTTATATAAGTGAGAAAAACGGGGAGATTGGCTCACTGATCCGGGAATTATTCTTGAGGGAAGGTCTGTCCAGTTCTTCCGCGTCCCACCCGAACGAGCATCCGCCGGTGCCCGCTCCGGAAAGCCAACTGCTTATAGTGCGCGAGGGCGGGAAAATGCGTCACCGAGTTTCAACTACTTTCGAGTTTCAGCGCCCACCTGAAAGGTCAGGCGGGCTAATGCCGACGCCAAGGCTGGCGCCGGTGGAATCGGAAATGGTTCCGGTGATTCGGCGGTCGCGTCCTGGGCGCGGCTCAGAACGGATGCGAGAATGAGAACGGCAATCGCCAGGAGACCCAAAGAGGTGAAGCAGCGGAAGAAAGAGTGGGAGACGAGTTCGCCGTCGTTTTGCGGATCATGTTGCGAGCCATGCGGGTCGGGACTCGGCCTGCAATGGTATTGGCGGGTAATGTCAATCGTCAATCACGGAAGGGTCATTTCTTCGGCGCGTGGGACGAATCGTGCGAAGGTTAGGATTGGAGAGCAAGTTGCAGTGTCGAATGCAAAACCCGCCGAGCTTTGCCTAGGGACAGCCGAGGCGGCTGTCCCTACACGAGCATCTCTCAAACTTAAGACCAACGCGACTCTTCGGCGTCGTTGTTTTGCAGTTACTGCTGGGCAGTCTGCGCCAGGTCGTTTTTCAGCACGCTGACTTCTACGCGCGTGCCGCTGGTGTGTTTTTCCTCCGAGGCGTTGCCCAGGCCGAGCACATACATGCGGTAGGCCGGAATCTCATGGTTCAGTACCATGTAACGGACCACCGCGTCCGCCATTTTGCGGGAGTTGGCGATGGCGGCCTGGCCGTGGCCGGAGGAGAATCCCTGCACTTCGAGGATGTAGCCGCGCTGACTCTTGAGCTGGGCGGCGATCTCATCGAGCGCGTCCTTGGCTTGCTTGCTCAGCACGGTCTGGCCGGGACGGAAACGAATCTCAGTCTGCGCGCCGGATTTGTACTGGTCGACGTTGCGGATTTCGGTTTCGTCGGCGGAGACGCGAGTGTTGAGCGTGGCAGCCGTCTGCTGGGCGATCTGAGCCTTGTTGGCGGCGTCGGTGGCGTGCTGATCGGCCAGGCTGGTTTTTTCGGAAGCCAACTGAAGGCCGTGCTGGGCGCGGGCGTCGATGTCGCGAATCGTTTTCTTGTCGGAGGCGGTGATCTCGTCCAGTTCTTCCAGCCGGTCGCGGATGGGCTGAACGTGCCGCCGGACATATGCCTTGGTGGCAAACGGATGCATCAGGAGCGAGGCCACGCTGGGCTCATCGCCGTCCCAGAAGTCGGGGGGCTTGGGAGCCGTTAACGGCTCGAGATCAGGCGTGGTCATCGACTGCGAAGGCGTCGACTGCGAAGCCATGGACTGCGAAGCGGGAGCGGTTTGCGCCGCCGCCGCGGGCTGCTGGGTCGCATCCGAGGTGGCTTGCTGCGCAAGCGCGGCAAGCGCAAACGCTGTAGACAGGACCAGCGCGACGAACAAGCGATTCTTCATAACATCTCCTTCATGGGAACCTGAGGCTACTCGAACTGATGACCACGGCTCGAGGCACGTGGCGGGGAAGCCAGAAACATCCAACCTGGGAAACGGGATTCTTTCTCTACCGCGCGCGGCGTCAACCGGTAAACCCGCGCATGTTGTGTGCGCATGTTGAGCGCGAATGTTGCGCGCGACCATTGTAGCGCCGAATGGCGGGATTTCGGAGAAGAAAATCGCTCCGAAAGAGGCTATTTTTGAGGTGTTTTGGAGGAGTGGGGGGTGAAACCGGCGGGCATTCGAAACGGGTTGCCGGACCTTGAAGGGAAGGGCACGCGCGGCAGTCTTAACCGGGAGTGGGCTGGCTTACGCTGGTCGGTTGAGCCAGCGCCGGCATTGCGCGGGCAAGAGGGCCCCGCGCCACATTCGCACTGCGGAATAGCCGAGGCGGCTGTCCCAACGGGAGTACGAATCAGGACTGGACGATTTTTTCCAGCGAGGGGCGGCTGCGGATCACGAGGGTTGAGCCTTTCAGCATAACGAACTGCTTCTTCTTGAATTCGGAGAAGAGGCGGCTGACGGTTTCGCGGGTGGTGCCGATGGTTTCGGCGATTTCTTCGTGAGTGAGCGTGAGCTTGAACTGGGAGGAGCCGTCGGTTTGCGAGGTTGTGGTGGTCCAGGAAAGAAGCAGCTTGGCGAATTTTTCTGCCGGCGAGGCAGCCAGGCCGAGCGTGCGAATCTCTTCGTAGGCGGTGTAGTAGTTGCGGCTCAATTGTTCGTAAACGCGTGCGGCCACTTCAGCGTGGTCCTTGAGAAATTTCATAAACGAGTCGCGCGGGATGAAATTGGCTTGCCCGGGCTCCATCATTTCGGCGGTGACTTCGTAGGGACGATTAGAGATGACGGCGTTGAGGCCGAGGACGTCTCCGTGGTCGGAAATCTTGGTGATGATGGTTTTGCCTTCGCGGGAAGAAGTGGAAAGTTTCGCCTTGCCCGCGCACAGCACAAAGACGCCGCGCGCCTGCTGGCCTTCGATGAAGAGCATGGTTCCCTTGGGATAAACGGCCGTGGACTTGATTTCGTTGAGGTGCTGCACGGCTTGAGGGGAAAGATTGCAGAACAGGTGCTGGTCCCGCACCGGGCAGGTCTGGCAGTGATCGAGAATGGTGAGGCCGTAAGGAGCACGCATTGGGAACCTCCCGGGGCAGGAGCCTTGGGGCAAACCCCAGATGGTTGCTCATGCCCAACGGATTAGGTAAGGGCACGTTGGGAGCCAAGCCCTTTCGGGGAGGCGGGACTTGCACAGGATCGTGCTATGTGAGGGAAGGAAAGGGGTTAGGCTCGATGTGCTGGATTGGTCCTGACTGGGCTGAGACTACGAAAACTGCTCCAGGTGGGGGAATTCGCACAGAGCTGTGTGATTTGCATCACCGATGTTTGTGATTGGGACTTGAAGGGCGGCGTTCGTCCCGGCGATCGCCGGGGTCGTCCACCGCGAAAAGCCCACTTCTCGCAAATGACGCGAGAAAGGGCGCACCCGGCTGCGACGGTCCCCCGTGGGCACGGACAATCTTACAGTTCGGGTTTCGCGAGAGGCTTGATCATGAAATAGGCCACCACCAGCAGGGATAGGCATGCGAGCCCGCTCCACAGGTTCACGAGGGGAGAGAGCCAGGTCTGGATGGTGGCGATGGTTACCAGGGCGAAGCCTAGCGGTGATCCCCATTTGCCGAGCGGAGAACGCAGGGGCAGGGCGGCGATTTGTTCTGGGGACTGGCGGCTTCGAAAGCTGATGTGGGCTGCGAGGGAGACCAGCCAGGAGAGGATCATTCCGGTGAAGGCGGCGCCGATCAGGTAACGGAATGCATTCTGCGGAGCCCAGAGAGCGAGCGCCAGTGCCACCAGAATTCCGAAGGAAGAAACCAGCACGGCGAACTGCGGCGAGCCGGAGTGGTTGACGCGGCCGAGGTTGGCGGGGGCCCATCCGGTGCGGGAGAGAGAGAACAGCATGCGGGAGCCGACATAGAGCGCGGCGTTGGCGCCGGAGAGCGCGGCGGAGAGTACGACGAAGTTCATCACTCCGGGAGCGCGGGGAATCTTGGCGATGCGGAAGACGGTGACGAACGGACTCTCGGTGACTCCGGCGTGGTTCCAGGGCATGACGCCGAGCAGGACGACGATGGCGCCAAGATAGACGAACGTCAATATTACAAACGTGAGCCAGACGGCGCGGGGAGTGTTTTTGGCGGAGCGCGACTCGCCGGTGGTGACCGCGACCATTTCGACGCCTCCGAAGCTGTAGACGGCGAAGGTCATGGCGAGGAGCGGGGAGAGTGGGCCATTGGGGAGCAGTCCTCCGTGGGCGCGGTATTGCGGCGCCACGTGGCCGCTGAACAGGAGCAGGGCGCCGATCACGATAAAGGCCACGATGGTTAAAACTTTGACCATGGAGAACCAGAACTCGAAGCGTCCGTAAGAGGCCACGCTGCGCAGATTGACGGCAAGCAGCAGCGTGGAGAAAGCCAGAATCCATAAATAGGCGCGCACCGACGGAAACCAGTAGGCCATGTAGGTGGCGGCGGCGACCATTTCCGCGCCGATGTTCAAGGCCATGCCCATCCAGTAGCCCGCGCGGGCGATGAATCCGGCGAACGGGCCGAGGTAGAGACTGCCGTAGACGCCGAACGATCCGGCCGCGGGATGAGCGCAGGCCAGTTCGCCAAGCGCCATGGCGACGGTCCAGCTGATAAAGGCGGCGGCAAGAAAGCTAAGGATGGCGGCGGGGCCGGCAATCTCCATGGCGGCGCCGGAGCCGAGCAGCAGGCCCGTGCCGATGGATCCGCCGACGGCGATCATGGCCATTTGTCCCGCGCTGAGCTGGTGGCGAAGGCCTTCTTCGTGAATTTGTGGCGGGTGAATTTGGGGCGGGTGCCGAATTTGCTGAGGTGCGGGCTCCGAGGGCATGCAGCACGATAGCAAAAAGCGCGGGATCGCCCAAGTTGGTGCGAGTTCGCGGAACGGGTCGGCGAGATTGGTGAGATTGCGGGCGACACGCAACGACAGTGATCAGCCGGGGGCCTGTCAATGAGCGAAAATGGCGATTCTCAACGACAATCCTTGAGGCCGGCGCTGATTCGAGGTTTCATTGACTGGCCCTTCATCTCCACCTACGATGTCTACCCAGTGTCCACGCGGTCCCAACCCGTCGCGAAAGCTGGCCGGGCATGACTCCCGAGCGTTGGCAACAGATTCGCGATTTACTGGAGAAGGCGCTGGAACTGGCGCCGGGGGAGCGGTCCGCGTTTCTGGAGCGGGCCTGCTCGTCTGATCCATCCTTGCGACAGGAAGTCGAAACCCTGCTCGCTTCCAGCGATGACGTGCGCTCCAATTTTCTGCAATCCTCCGCGTCGCGACTAACGCTCGCGTCCGGAACCAAACTGGGAGAGTATGAGGTCAAGTCGCTGCTGGGTTCCGGCGGCATGGGCGAGGTGTATCGGGCCCGCGATTCGCGGTTGGGGCGGGATGTGGCGATCAAGGTCCTGCCAGCTTCACTCTCGGCTGATTCCGAGCGTCTGCGGCGCTTCGAGCAGGAGGCGCGAGCGGCGGCGGCACTGAACCATCCCAACATTTTGGCCGTGTTTCAGATGGGCACGTATGAAGGTGCGCCGTATCTGGTGTCGGAGTTGCTGGAGGGAGAAACGCTGCGCGAGCAGATCAAGCGCGGCCGTTTGTCGGTGCGTAAGTCGATTGATCACGGGGTGCAGATCACCAGGGGTCTGGCGGCGGCACATGAGAAGGGGATCGTCCATCGCGACCTGAAGCCGGAGAACCTGTTCGTCACGAGAGACGGACACGTGAAGATTCTGGACTTCGGGCTGGCGAAGCTGACGCAACCGCAGCCGAGTTCGGAGAACAGCGCACCGACGTTCACCGAGGGGACGGAAGCGGGCGTAGTGATGGGCACGGTGGGCTACATGTCGCCGGAGCAGGTGCGGGGACAGAAGGCCGACCATCGGGCGGACATCTTTGCCTTCGGCGCGATCCTGTACGAAATGCTGGCGGGCAAGCGGGCGTTTCAGAGGCCGACTTCGCCGGAGACGATGACGGCGATCCTGAACGAAGACCCGCCGGGCATATCGCAGGTCACAGCGAATATCGCGCCGGCGCTGCAGCGGGTGGTGCATCGTTGCCTGGAAAAGAACCAGGAGCAGCGGTTCCAGTCGGCTTCCGATTTGGCGTTTGCGCTGGATGCGCTGTCGGAGACCTCCAGCAACCCTGCAGCATTGTCAAATCGGCAGTCCAGGAAGATATCTAAGCTCTGGCCGGTTGCCGCCGTCTTGGCAATCGCGGCTGTTGGCGTGCTCGTGCTTCGCTTTCGTATCCTCCCGCATCCCGAACCAAAGCGTGAACTGGTGGAGCGGCAACTGACAGCCAACCCGCCGGAGAACACCGTAAACTCCGCCGCTATCTCCCGTGACGGCAAGTATCTCGCCTATACCGACTTCTCCAAGAAGCTGAACCTGCTTGCGATCGACGGAGGGGAGCTTCGCCAGCTACCATTGCCCGCGCTGTACAGTGTGTTCGACTGGTTCCCGGACGGAGCCCATCTGCTGCTCGAAGGCGGCGATTTGTGGAAAATGTCCACGTGGGATTCAAGCCTGCGAAAGCTATGGACTGGCCATGCGTGGAAGGCAACAGTATCGCCGGACGGGTCGCACATTGCTTTTATTAAGGGGCAAGGCGGGGAGTTGTGGCTGATGGGGGCCGACGGCGAGGAACCGCACAAGATTCTCGCGCTTCCCGCACAGGCCTTTCTACTGGCCATTGCATGGTCGCCGACCGGGCAGCGTCTTGCCTATCTGCGGGGCAAGGACGCAGAGGGTGTGGGTAATGGCGCCATCGAGACCTGCGATCTGTCAGGCGGCACACCCACAGCTGTGTTATCCGGGTCGGACCTCCTGAACGATGACGCAGAAGCCAGCCTCGCCTGGCTGCCCGATGGGCGCATCATCTACTCGAAACGTTCGGCATCAGCCGAGTCTGATCTCTGGGCAGTCAGAGCGGAGCCAGCCGGTGGCAGGGTAACCGGAGGCTCGACACGCGTCGGCGGTTGGAAGAATTTCGCGGCGATGGACCCGCAGGCGAGTGCCGATGGCAAGCGCCTCATTGCGGCCAGGGTGCGCGTGGCGTCCGGCGTATACATTGCCGATCTCGCAACCGGAAACAAGGAGTTTACTACGCGACGTTTCACCCTGGACGATTGGTACAACTGGGCCACGGACTGGACAAACGACAGCAAGGCAATTCTGTTCACTTCTCAACGAAATGGGAGGTGGGCTATCTATGAGCAAAGACTTGATTCGCATTCCCCTGAGACTTTGATTGCAGGGCCGGAGAGCTACCTCAACCCCAGACTGAGTGCTCAAGGAGATGTTGTGTACACGGCGAGATCGGCATCATCAACGACTAACTATCGTCTGATGAGCACGCCAGAACACGGTGGCGCGCGCTCCACTCTCATGACGGGTTTGTATACCTATGCCTGCGCCACCTCGCCTTCATCCTCCTGTGTTGTGGCAGTCCTTAAAGGTCAAGACCTGATATTTTCCCATCTTGATCCGGTGAGAGGTAAGGGAGAGGAGATAGCCCGGATTTCGGGATATAAGACGGACCCGCGCTGGGATCTGTCACCGGATGGTAGCAAAATCGCGATCGTGGATCCTGTAGAACAAAAAGGTGAGGTTCGGATGCTGAGTGTGGCGGACCGAAAAGTCGCGGTACTGACTGTTCGTGACTGGAAGTGGAATTTCTTATCCCTGATCGAATGGGCTGCGGACGGGAAGACCCTGTTCGCGGAGGCGCAAAACACGTCGTCTGTTGCGCTTATTTCCATTGATCCAAACGGCAACCCGAAAATCTTACAGGAAATGCCGGCGGGGTCGGCGTGGATCGGAGGAATTGTGCCTTCGCCGGATGGCCGATTCCTCGCCCTCACGAAGCGAACATATTTAGAAGATGTGATGCTGTTGGAAAACTTCTAAGCCGTCCGCTGCGTTCTTGACTCGATTCCAATGACCTGCGCAGGGAGCGGATGCCGACGCCGCCCGCAACCGTGCCCTGGCCGGCTACACAGATTTCCTCACTCTCTGGAAAGATGCCGACCCCGACATCTCCACTACCAGCAGGCCAGAGCGGAGTACGCGAAGTTGCAGTAGCTGGAAAACTGTCTACAAGATCGTGTGTTGCCGGGCGACACCTGTTGCGAACCCGCGACTACACTCAGATCCCCGATAGCTCTCTGCTGCGAGGCGAGGGCGGTGGCTCCGCTCTGGGTCGGAATGACAAGCCTTTGTTTGGGAATGACAAGCCGGAGCGAGCCTGAGGGGGGTGACCTTCGTAATCGCGACCGGGCGTTACCGCATTGCTGCGGTCTAGCTCGGCTCCTAGAATCGGAGAAGGGTTACTCCGCCTGTTTATCAGGTACCCCTATCTCCACATGCCTGAGATCACCAGACGACCGGACCGAGCTGAGATTGCGCGGCGTGTAGAGCGTGCGGAAAAGCTCCTGCAGAAGGGGAAAACCGCCGAGGCGCTGGAAGAATACCTGCTGGTCCTGAAAGACGATCCGGAAAACGATGTGGTGCGCCAGTTGTCGGCCGATCTCTGCCTGTCTTTGAGCCGGAATAAGGAGGCGGTGATCCTGCTGGGAGACTTGTTTGAACGGCAGGTTTCCAGCGGAGACGCGACCCGCGCCAGCCTGACCTACAAGAAACTGACCCGCCACGGCAGCCCGACCTGGCAGCAGAAATATCGTTTTGGACAGCTGCTGGAGGGGTCGAACCGCAAGCTGGCGGTTCAGACCTACGAAACCGCCTTCGCCGACCTGGTAAAGCTTTCGAATCAGAAAGATGCAGCCACTCTTCTGGAGCGGATTGTGGCCCTGGAGCCGAACCTGGCGAACTTCCAGCGCTTTGCCGAACTCTCGTCGGAACTGGGAAACCGGAAAGTGGCCGCTGCGGCATTTCATCGCGTGGCGCAGTTGGCGGTGGAGGCCGGAAGCGAGGGCGCGCCGTGGTACGAGCGCGCCTATCAGGAAGATTCCTCCGATCCGGGGATTGCGCTGGCCTATGGGAAAAGCCAGCTGGCGCAGGGGCAGGCGGGAGCGGCGATCTTTATTCTTGAGCCGCAGTTGAACTCTGGTCAGACGAGTCCGGAGTTGCGGGATGTTTATTCGGAAGCGCTGATTGCGGCCGGGCGATTTACCGAGGCGGAGCCGCTGGTCTGGCAGATGTTTGAGACGAATCCGGCGCGGGTGCAGCAGGTGATCGCGCTGATCGGGCAGTTGCTCGACGTCAGTCAAGACGATGCGGCAGTGGCGCTGGCTCGGAAGCTGGAACAATTCCAGAGGCGGCGGGGCGAGCGGCGGCAGTTCATCGCCATCATGCAGGACATTACGGGGGCGCACCGGGCGTCGTCACAGATGCTGGAGTTCCTCAGCGAACTTTACAACGCGTCGAATCGCGAGAACGATTATTGCCAGACCCTGCTGAAACTGTTTGATCTTTATTGCAGCACGGGCGAGTTTGCCAAGGCTGCGGAATGCCTGGACCGCTCGGCGGAAGTGGATCCCTATGAAGCCGGGCACCTGAAGCGGCTGGACATGCTGAAGGGCAAGGTGGACGACAGCCGCTTCAAGCTGATCGCTTCGCGTTTTACGCCGGTGAGCAAGGCCACCGAAGAACCGGCCCACGCCGAAGCGCCGACTCTGGGGGCATCCACGCTGCAGGACTTGATGCTGCAGGCGGAAATTCTGGTGCAGTACGGCATGCGCAACAAAGCGGTCGAACGGCTGCAGCGCATCCAGGAAATGTTTCCCCGGGAAGAAGAGCGCAACGAGGACCTGCAGCGTCTGTATATGGCGGCCGGGATCCAGCCGCGGTATGCGGGGTCGGCGCCCTTGCCGCCCGCTCCGGCGCCGGTGCCGGGCATGCCTGTCCAGGGCGCGCCGGCTGCAGCGCCGGTGGCTGATCCGGCGGCTGATGTTCGCAGCTTTACCCGCGTGGCCGAGATTACGCGCAAGCTCTATCACCAGGGAACGGCTGCGGCGGTGCTCACGACCGCAGTGAAGGAAATCGGTGGCCACTGGGAAACGACGCGGTGCGTGGTGGCCATGGCGAAACCGGGGCTGCCTCCGACTGCGCTGGAGGAGTTTTGCGCCGAAGGTTACAAGAAAGCGGGTACGTCAACGCTGGCGAAATTGATTGTCTGCCTGCAGGAAGCGGCTCCGGGGCATGAGGCGTTGACCATTCCGGACGCAGCGAAAGCGCCGCAACTGCAGGCGGCGCAGAAATGGGTGGCCGAGCTCGGTGCCGTTTCAATTCTGACGATTCCCTTGAGTGATGGCGAAGAGACAGTGGGCCTGTTGCTGTTAATTCATGCACGGCCGCGGACGTGGCAGCCTTCGGATGTGGTGGTGCTGAAGACGGTGGCCGACCAGATGGTGATTGCGTTGAACAACGCCGGGCTGCGGCGGCTGGTAAAGAACCTTTCGGTGACCGATGAGAAGTCGGGGCTGTTGAAACGGGCCTCTTATATCGACCTGTTGCTGGCGGAGAGCAAGCGCGCCATTCAAAACTCGGCTCCGCTTTCGTTGCTGCTGTTGCAGTTCGGGCGAAGCTCCGCCATGGTGAAGGAATACGGCGAAGCGGAAATCGAGAGCGTGCTGGGCAAGATTGGCCAGCTGTTTGCGGCGAACATCCGCTCGAACGATCTGGCCTTCCGCTACGACACCACCACGGTTGCGATCATCCTGGGAGACACGGCGACCAAGGAAGCGAGCTTGGCCGTGGAAAAGCTGCGCAAGATTATTTCCGAAGTGCGTCTGCCAGCCAAGAATGGCGCTGAAAAGGGCCAGGCCGTGCAGTTCTCGGCTGGACTGGCCGAGGCCGTGGTGAAGCAGGATTACGACCCGGTCGATATCGTCACCGAAGTGATCAACCGCGCAGAACATGCGCTGGCGCAGGCCCTGGCGCAAGGGCCGGGGAAAGTGGTGTCGCTGGCTTCTGCGCTGGCCGCGGGCGCGGTGGCGTAGACCGAAGCCAGCAGTTCGGGCCCCTAGAATCCCAAAGTGTCATCCGCGGACGGGCCGTAGGTTGCGGGCACAGGTTTATCGTTCAAGCGCAGATATACGCCTAGTTGAGCGCGGTGATGCACCAGGTGATTCAGAAACATCTCGCGGTACGCCAGGAAGCGTGATCCCTCGAAAATTGTCTTGCCCTGGAGACTCAGTTTCCAGTTTTCTTTCCAGGATTCATCCCGAATGGTTTCCAGAGCGGCACGAACCTTGGCCATGCCTTCATCGAACGCTTTCACCAACTGAGCCGGAGATTCAAAAGGCAACGGTTTGACGCTGCCCTTCGAAAAATCCAACTCAGGGGTGGTCAGGATAATGAAGCCGAAGCTGGCCAGCTGCGCCACGTGAGGCGCCAACTTGCCAAGCGGCATGGACTTGGCATGAGGCGCAAATTCTTTCTTGTCGGCGGGAACACGTTCCAGAGTCGTGCGGGTCTTTTTCGCTTCTACCTCCAGTTCGAGCAGCAAGAATTCGCTGATTGCCATGATTTTTCTCCCATCAGGATGGCTAAGTATAAACACGCCTACGGGAGTCGGTGGTGGCTGAATTTGAATCTCTCTGCGCGCTTTGCGGTTTTCCTTTGCGAACTCTGCTGTTAAAGGGTCTCGTTCCTGGGAAAATCAAAAGACTTTAACCGCAGAGCGCGCAAAGAAAGTTTGCAAAGAGCGCAGAGAAATTTAAATTGAGCCACCGCCCGGGAGTTTGGGCGGTGGAGAATCTCCCGGCCGACTGCTAAACTAGCAAGTTTGGCTCAGCGAGTCCGACCTCTTCTGCTCAGGATCCGCCAGGGAAAATCATGTTGAAGCCGGGTGATATCGCTATCGTCAGCGGGTCGCGCACGCCCTTTGGGCGATATTGCGGCAAGTTGAAAGATTTTACTGCGCAGGAGTTGGGCGCCATCGCAGCCAAAGGAGCCATCGAGCGGTCGGGGATCGACGCGAAAGAATTTGATCATGCGGTGTTTGGCAACGCGCAGCAGACTTCCGGCGACGCTTTGTATGGGGCGCGGCATGTGGGATTGCGCGCGGGGCTGCCGATTGAGACTCCGGCGCTGACGGTGAACCGGTTGTGCGGCTCTGGGATGCAGGCGATCGTTTCGGCGGCGCAGATGATTCAAACCGACGAGGCGAAGATTGTGCTTGCGGGCGGGATGGAGGCCATGTCGCAGGCTCCGTTCGTGATTCGCGGGCGCGACGGATTTACTTTGGCTCCGGGCGGGAAGCTGGAAGATTCGCTGATGGTGGCGCTGCTCGATACTTACTGCGGGTCTTATATGGCTAATACCGCAGAGCTATATGGCTCGCAGCAGGGGATTACGCGCGAGATGCAGGATGAATTCGCACTGCGCTCGCAGCAGAAGGCAGACGCGGCTTACAAAGAAGGACGCATCCAGGAAGAGTTGGTGCCAGTGCCGCTGCGCAATGCGAAGGGCGAGCCGACCGGAGAATCGCTGACGGAAGATGATCACCGGCGTCCGCAGACTACGATGGAGGGGCTGGCGAAGTTGAAGCCGGCGTTTGGCCGCAACGGTACAGTGACGGCAGGGAATGCCAGCGGGATTGTCGATGGCGGCGCGGCGGTGGTCGTGATGTCATTGGATGAAGTGCGCAAGCGCAATATGAGTCCGCTGGGAAGAATCGTAAGCTGGGGCATTGCCGGAGTCGAGCCGAACGTGATGGGGCGCGGTCCGGTGCCGGCGACGAAAATCGCGCTGCAGAAGGCCGGGCTGAATCTGGACTACATCGATTTGATTGAAGTGAACGAGGCGTTCGCGGCCCAGTATCTCGCCGTAGAAAAAGAGTTGGGACTGGATCGCGAGAAAGTGAATGTGAATGGCGGGGCGATTGCGCTGGGGCATCCGCTGGGCGCGACCGGGACGCGGCTGGTGATCACGTTGCTGTACGAGTTGCGGCGTAGGAAAAAAAAGTATGGGCTGGCGTCGGCGTGCATTGGCGGCGGGCAGGGGATTGCGATGGTGGTGGAGAGCATGAATTAGAACGGAGGTTCCTATGAAGAGCGTTCTGCTGATTTTGTGTGCTCTTGGCTATGGCCTCTTGCCCGGAGCAGCGGGTCTTCGTGTGTCGCTCCCCGTTATTGTGCTCGTCCCGATCTTGCTGGGACTGATTTACTTCGTGTTCTGGCGGCATGACTCGCCACCTCAGCTTGTCCCATGGCTTTTTGCCTGCGTTGCGGCCGGGAGGGTTGCGGCATACTGGTGGCTGAATTCAAGGCATGGTCGATCTGGTTCGCTCGTCGACCAGGACGTTTGGATCTTTGGGGGACTTGCTGCTGTTTGTTTTGCGTTTAGCCTGTACAAGTGGATGAGAAGTCAATCTGAGACCCCGGGTTCAGCGGATCCGAAATCAGCGTAGGCCCGGAGTGGACGATTTTATTAGGCGGCTGACCGTGCAACTTGTCCTATAATCCAGCTATGCTCACGGAAGAAGACAAACAGTGGATCAGCCAACGGTTAGAGAAGGTGGAAACTACCCTGCTCACCGAGTTTCATAAGTGGGCATCCCCCGTCGAGTTGCGCCAGCGAAGTCATGCCGCGGCCCTGCGCGCTCTGGACGCCGAAGTTGAGTCTCTCTCAGACCGGCTCAAGAATCTCGAAGGCCGCTGACCGGCCCCTTCTGTCCGGTATCTTGTTCCGGGAACCACATTTCGATTCGGGCGTCCACACGCACTTTTGCGATGAGTGGGCTTCGCCGTAGCATAATGATCTGATGCCCGCGGAAGAAGTTGGGCTGGCGACGGCGTGCATCGGTGGCGGGCAGAGGATTGCGATGGCGGTGGAGAGTAAGAGCTAGTTTTCGCCACAGAGACAGTCGATCTAGCGACGGTTGTCATGATTGAGTTGACGATGGACGGAGCGACCTGGAGCAGCAAGGACGACATCTACGATGCGTTCTTCAGAGTCGTGGGCGCGCCATCCTGGCATGGAAGAAATTTCGACGCCCTCAACGACAGTATCGCGAATGGTGAAATCAATAAGGTTGAGGTTCCTTATCGGCTGGTCATTATCAACTTTGATTTGATCGGGGTAGGTGCAAAAAAGATGGGTACTGATTTTGTGGATCTGGTTCGCGAAATCGCCGCACGCGGTGTCCCCATCGAGATTGTCGTCCAAAATTCGCGTTAGTCTATTGCGTTTGCGTGACTGAAAGGCGTTCATGGAGATTAAGAAGGTTGGCGTACTCGGTTGTGGGCTGATGGGGTCGGGCATTGCGCAGGTTTGCGCTACGGCTGGGTTTGACGTCACTGTGCTGGAAGTGGACCAGAAGTTTCTCGACAAGGGGTTTGCCGGGATTGAGAAATCTTTGGCGAAGTTTGCCGAGCGACCGGTCGAGAAGGGCGGGATCACGGTGGCGCAGAGGGACGCGATCCGCGCGCGGCTGAAAGGCACGACGAACAAATCCGACCTGGCGGATTGCGACATTGTGATTGAGGCCATCATCGAGAATGTCGATGAGAAGAAGAAGATGTATGCGTCGATTGATGGCATCGTGAAAAAAGATGCGATCTTCGCCTCGAATACGTCGTCGATTTCGGTGACCGAACTTTTAACTTCGGTGAAGCGGCCGGAACGATTTATCGGGCTGCACTTTTTTAATCCGGTGCCGCTGATGAAGCTGGTGGAAGTGGTGCGGACGATTGCCACTGCCGACGATGTTTACGAGACCGCTTACGAGTTCGGAAAAAAGCTGGGCAAGGTTCCGGTGCGCACGTCGGATAAGACGGGATTCATAGTGAACCGGCTGCTGGTGCCGTATCTGCTCGATGCCATTCGCGCCTATGAAGAGGGCGTGGGGTCGATTGAGGATATCGACAATGCGATGAAGCTGGGGTGCGGATATCCCATGGGGCCGTTTACGCTGCTGGATTTTGTGGGGCTGGATACGACTTATTACATTACGCATGTGATGTATGACGAGTTCAAGGAGCGGCGGTTCGCGTCGCCTCCGCTGCTAAAGCGGCTGGTGATGGCGGGGTGGTACGGGCGGAAGTCGGGGCGCGGGTTTTATGATTACGCGGATCCGGAGAGGCCAAAGGCGCAGAAGCTGTAGCCACGGATTTGCACGGATGAACACGGATCATGAGGGAGTGGCTCAGCGTTTGTAGATTTCGCGGCGATGGCCGACGCGTAGAACGAGGACGACTAAGCGGTCATCTTCGAGGGAACAGATGATGCGGTAGTCGCCGACCCGGTATTTCCAAAAATCGCTCAAACTTCCGCGGAGGCGTTAGGCGATTCGGCGAGGGTTGTCGAGACCCGCGACTTGCTCACAGAGGAATTTCGAGACGCGTCGGGCGATCGGTTGATCGAGAGCGTCGAGTTCCCGTTGGGCGCGTGGATCGAACTCAATCGTCCACTTTGGGCTTGAGGCCATAGCGGCGCATAACCTTTTCCATCGGAATGGTGCGAACGCGCCCAGCCCGGATTTCGGCAAGCCGCTTTTCGGCGATGTAGATATCCTCCAGATCCTCAAGGTGCTGGAGGATGGCTTCGCGGGCGTAATAAGTCTTGGTGCGACCGGTGCGTTTAGCCAGGCGGTCGAGACGTTTTTCGATGCTTTCGGGAAGGCGGATGGCTAGCATGGAACCCTCACTGCTATACAATTATAGCATGTTGCCGACGGCGGCGATGGATGAGATAGGAACGCTCGATGGACGAGGATGAAATAAAATCACGCGTGGATGAACTAGACGCGGCAGTATCCAAGGAAGAAGCGAAGCTGTTTGTCTATTCCGAAGAAAATGCTGCTTTCTGCGAATTCATCGCGAACCGAAAAGGTTTTCTGCGGACAGGTATTGAAATGCTGCGAGCTGCTACGATGCCTCTCGGGCCCGATGAGTCCGTCACGCCAATCGACCTCAATTACCTTGTGGGTAAACGCGGTCTATACGTGAGGAGACTGATCAGGCGAGAGAATGTCGAACCCGACTTTCCGCAACCGAAACAGAAATCGTGGAAGGACAAGGCGAAGAGCAAGGCGGCAGCCGCAGGATGTTTGACCGTTTTTGTCGTGTTGGCAATTTGTACATTCATCGGGGTAGCACGAGTCTTCATCTGGATATTCGGAAAATGATATGAACTTCGGAAACATACTTCTCGAAAAGAAAAACTCGATCGCTTATGTCACCGTGAACCGCCCGAAGGTGCTCAATGCGCTCAACATGGCCACCATGGAAGAACTGCGGGCGGCGTTTCATGACATCAAGAACGATGCAGCGATCCGCGTTGTCATCTTTACGGGTGCGGGCGAGAAGGCGTTCATTGCGGGCGCCGACATCAGCGAACTCGCGAAGCAGGATGCCGTGACCGGCAAGGAATACACGCATCGCGGACAGAACGTCCTCAATCTGATCGAGAATCTGGGCAAGCCGGTGATCGCGTGCATCAACGGATTCGCGCTCGGCGGCGGATGCGAAATCGCCATGGCCTGCACCATGCGTCTGGCCAGCGAGAACGCGAAACTCGGGCAGCCCGAGGTCAAGCTGGGGATTATTCCCGGCTACGGCGGCTCGCAACGCCTACCGCGGCTAGTGGGCAAGGGACTCGCCATGCAGCACGTCCTAACCGGCGAGATGATCACGGCGCAGGAAGCGCATCGCATCGGGCTGGTAAATGAAGTCACCGCGCCCGCCGAGTTGATTCCGCGGGCGGAAGCGATCGCGGCGAAGATTATCGCGAACGCTCCGCTGGCGGTGCAGTATGCGATGGAGGCCGTCAACAAAGGAACGGAGATGACGCTGGCAGAGGGATTGTATCTGGAGGCTGTACTATTCGCGGTCTCCTGCGCCACCGAAGATAAGAAAGAAGGGACGTCGGCGTTTCTAGAGAAGCGCGCGCCGCAGTTTAAGGGGAAGTAAATTCTTGGCCGCGGATTTGCGCGGATTTCCACGGATCAAAACTAAATCCACCACGGACACTGAGTCACGGAGAAGAAACGCAATCACGATGAAGCTTCACGGCTTTCTGCGGAGCCCGTGCTGCCGGCTCTGGAAGGAAGTCTCAGCGCTGCCGGAAAACGTTTTGGCATCGTGGTTTCGCGCTTCAACGCCTTTATCACGGAGCGGCTGCTACAGAGCGCTTACGATGGACTGCTGCGTTCGGGAGCAAGAAAAAAAGACATCGAGATCGTGCGCGTACCGGGAGCGTTTGAGATTCCTTTGGCGTCGCGCACGTTGGCGGAGACGGGGAAATATGATGCCGTCATTTGTTTAGGCTGTCTTCTGCGAGGCGATACGGCGCACTACGACGTGATCGTGAACGAGGTCGCGCGGGGAATTGGGCAATCGGCGCAGGCAACAGGCGTTCCGCATGCGTTCGGCGTGCTCACTTGCGTGACGCTGGAGCAGGCGATTGATCGCGCCGGCCTGAAAATGGGGAACAAGGGATTCGAAGCGGCGCTGGCGGCGGTGGAGATGGCGTCGCTCAAGAAAGCTATCAGCCCTCAGGTCTCAGCTGTCGGCAAGAGCAAAGACAAAGCCAAAATCAAGTCCAAAAGAAAGAAGTGATCTTCAGATTTCGCAAAACGCGCATTAGCCTGGCTCTCCATTCCTGGATATCATCCGCATCTCTGACCGCTTCCTCTTGTAGACTCAAGCTGATGGCTGAAAGCTGACGGCGGATAGCTCACATGGGTACTCGGCGCAAATCCCGCGAGATGGCTCTGCAGATGCTTTTCCAGGCGGACCTGGGGAAGCAGGACGCCGATCACGTGCGGCGCACCTTCTGGGGCGAGCATGGCACTACCAGCGCCGATGTGCGCGGGTTTGCCGACGATCTGTTCCGCGTGGCTACGGACCGCGCGGGGGAAATCGACGGCCTGATTGAACGTCATGCCGAACACTGGCGCATGGAACGCATGGCCGCCGTCGACCGCAATCTCTTGCGCGCGGCGGTCGCGGAGTTGCTGGCTTACCGCGAAACTCCGCGAGCCGTCGTGATCAACGAAGCGCTGGAGATTGCGCGAAAGTTTTCAACGCCGGAATCCGTGCATTTTCTGAATGGCGTGCTGGATAGCATCGGGAAGGAATTGGAAAAACCCGCGTAGGGCCTCCCGATTCAGTCACCCTTCGCCCTGAGAGAGTGCAGAGAGAGCGGGGCGCCGTCCCTGTCGGGACTCGCTTGATCGCTTCACTTTACCCGGCACTTACGTGCCGGGCCATCAAATGCCACACTTCGGAGGTGGAGTCTGGCGAGCAATCCGCTAAGGTTTCACCGACACCAGGTTCAGGTTGCAACTGAGCGTGGTCGATCCGAAAGAGCAAAAGGGGTTGTTCACATCGGGCAGGTTGGGGAAAGAAATCTGTTGCAGATCTGCGGCCGAAAGGGTGTTCACCTGGTGCAGCATGCCATCACTGGCGGCGACGTAGATTAAGGTTCCGTCCACGGTCATGGACGCGCTCACGGGAATGGCATTGCCCACGAGCGGAATGCTGTCGCTGAGGGAGCCGGTGTTGAAATTGAAAACCAGGATGCTGCTGAAGTCGGTGGTCACCACGTAGGCCCTGCTCCCGTCAGGCGAGACGAAAAAATTAATCGGATGAAAAGTCCCCAGGCCGAAACCGATGTGCTGCGGCGGAAAAGTGACGTGCGGGGGCGTCGAATTCGAGGCCTGCTCGATGTACTGCGGGCAAGGCGGCTCCGGAGTTGGCGGTTCGCCCGCTCCGAGTACGGTTGCGTCGGTGGCGATAAGGTCGATGCCGGTATTGTCGAGCGCGATGAGCACGTCTAGCCCTGTGGCCGTGGGCAGGGGGTTGAGCAGAGCTTGCGTCACCGGAGGGGGTGCGCCAGCCGCCGGCAGGACCTGAAGAAACAAAGGCTCAGCCGGCAAGGTGATAACAAGGGGGACCTGCGGGTTCGGCGGCGGTGGGGTGGAGAGCGCGTTGTTGCAAGTGTTGAAAGTGGTGACGGAGGAATTCGTGCTGCCGCCGGTCACAAAGGCAAACGCTCCCGTCGAGGAGAACGTGACGGCACTGGCAGGCGCGCTCAAGGGGATGGTTTGCAGGGCCTGCAGCGTGGAATACACAAAAAGCGTATTTCCCCCAGAACCGCACGGCCCCCCGCCGGGGACGCAGGCCAGGATGTAAGCCTTCAGGTTGTCCGGTGAAATGGCGGCGGCGACTGCGCCAGAAATCGCGAAATCGCTGATTGATGGGGACGAAGCGTTGACGCTATTCACGATGTAAACCTGGTTGGGCGTGTGCACGGTGTCGGAAAAAACCGCCAGCTGTCCATTGGTTGAAACCGCCAAGATCTTTCCGGTAATAGTGCCGAGTCCGCCGAAGGGACTGCTGGCAGTGCCAAGATTTGACGGATTCATGGTAAAGGCGCCGAAACCGCTTCCCACGTACGCCTTGTCGCCAGCCACGTCGAAAAGCAGAGAATTTGGTTCCGTCGGAAGCGTCAGCGGACTGCCCGGCAGATTGGCAGCTGTTGAGACATTGTAGAGAGCGACAGAGCATTGAAAATTAGAAGCGCAGTCCAGACTGGAAGCGAGCACACCGGTGCCTGCAGCTGCCCCATCGACTACGCCAGAGATCGCAGTGCCGGCATATACAGGGACGGGAACATACAGCTGGGGATTGCTCAGCTGAGGGTCGTTGAGAACGTTGTCGGGGACCAGCGGGAATCCCACATTGCAGGAAGGTGGAGTGCAGGAAGCAGTTACGGTCCCGGCCCCCGGGTTCGCCGTGCTCACCGAGCAGGTGAGACTCACGTTGCAAGAGGCCGGGGCTGAAACCGATGGCGGCTGGGACGAGGTCCATGTCAAGGATGGCTTGGCGACCAGATTTCCGATCACGTCGTAGACAATCGCCGTAACCGTCTGCGAGGTTCCTTTGTTGGTGGTGAACAGGGTCTGGCCGCTTTGCTGCGAACCGGCGGGGCCGAGTTGCAGCGTGATGGTCTGCACCGGGCAGGTTTCAAAGAAGTTCCAGATCGGCGCATTCGCATTGCTGTTGAACTGCTGAAACGCGGAGCTGAATACGTTGGTGGCGCTGGCGAAAATCTGAGTGAAGCCTGGCGCGGCCGCGGTGGCGGTAGCTTGATTGGTGGCGACGCCCAAAGTCGGGTTGGTCACGATGGGAGTGATGGTCACGACACTGGGATTCGTTACCGACCAGGTGAAGGGGCCGACCGAAGGCGTGACGTCCACACCCTGACTGTAGGCGGCGGCTTGCAAAGTCATGGTCTGCCCCTGGGAAATACACGGCACTGGGGTCACGTACGGGGGCGAGGGGGGAAACTCGGTCACGACGATGTTATCAATCGGCGGATGGACGAAGACCAGCGTTGGCTGGCTGACGACACCGTCCGCCGTGGCCGTGACCTGAACTACGCCGGAAGCGGCTGGATTGCATACGATGAACGCGGCGTCCCACCGGCCGCCGCAAGCCTGTCCGCCCGGAGCAAAGTTGAGAATGCTGGTATCGCTGGACTGGAAGGTGAACGCGATATTGAGGTTGGAATTGGAGCTGTTGACGGCGCTGGCGGAAAACCTGGCGGTGCCGCCTATTTGTAGCGAGGTGCTGCCTCCCGGGGTGAGGGTAATCTTCGCCGGAAATGGAGAGGACGATACAAACGTGTGTCCGCCGCAGCCCCCGAGAATGAGCAACCAGCCCACCGCTACCCCACATGCCAGACGCCGCGCGCGCAACCTGCCCATGCATCCTTTCTCCTCGCCCCGTTCCGGGCGAGCCGCTCGATGGAATTGGGAAACCTGCAATGAATTGGGAACCGTACGAATTGGGAAACCTGTAGTCTAGAGGCTCAGCGCGGAATCGGCAAGCGCCAGCAGGGCAAATTGCATTTTTCGCCGCAGCTCCCGGTCCAAATTGTTCCGGTTCTGGTGTCCCGGTTCTGGGATGCAAAAACGCGGGTTGACGATGTTCGGATCCGCTTGCTATATTAAATAGGTTCCGCGAGATCACCCAGGCTGGCTGTGCGCTGTCGCTATTTTGTGCGCACACTTCACAGTTGAGCTTTCGAGAAATGCGTTTCCGGATGAAGTGTGGTTCGGAAACTTTCCTCGCTGAAATACTCCTGCGGTGCCTTCCGCCCTTTTGCGGAAGGATATGCAGGGGAAGGCTGACGAAACGGAGCGCCCCCGGAGTTTGGCCGGGTGCCACCGTCGGCAGCGAAAGTCTGAAGGGGAATCCAGAATCTCTCCGGCGTTAGCTTGCACTAACGAAGTTGCGCGGTGAGAAGTAATGGTTGGCGTTGTTTTGTTAAGCATGTTTTGCTAAACATGAGCCGGCCATGCCCACGGATGCGCATCCTCGAAAAGGATTGCAGCAGGATTTGAGCTGTGCCGCCTGCGCGAGAAGGCAGGATGTTGCGCTCGGATGTGGCGCGGCTAAGGAGTGACTAAGAGTGCCTACGTTCAATCAATTGGTGCGTGACGGCCGCAAGCGGCCACGTTACAAGACGGCCAGCCCGGCATTGCAGGGATGTCCGCAGAAGCGCGGAGTTTGCACCCGCGTGTACACGCAGACGCCGAAGAAGCCGAACTCGGCTTTGCGCAAAGTGGCGCGCGTGCGGCTGACCAATGGCATTGAAGTGACCACCTATATTCCAGGGGTTGGCCACAACCTGCAGGAGCACTCGATTGTGCTGATCCGCGGGGGCCGCGTGAAAGATCTGCCCGGCGTGCGTTATCACGTGATTCGCGGCACGCTGGACGCGGTGGGCGTCGCCGGCCGCATGCAGGGACGTTCGAAGTACGGCGCCAAGCGCCCGAAGAAGGGGTAAGAAGCAGGGTCAGGGATTAGTGGCCAGTACGCTCAGGCTAGAAGCTATGAGCTAGGAGCTAGAAGCTGAATGCCTCGTAAAGGACATATCGCCAAGCGGACCGTCGCCAACGATGCCGTTTATGGATCGGACCTGGTGACGAAGTTCATCAATTCGATGATGTGGCAGGGCAAGCGCTCAACCGCCGAGGGCATCTTCTATGAAGCCTTGACGCGCCTGGAATCGAAAGGCGGCGACGAGGCTCTGAAGCTGTTCAAGAAGGCGGTGGAGAACGCCAAACCGCTGCTCGAAGTGAAGACCCGCCGCGTGGGCGGCGCCAACTATCAGGTGCCGGTGGAAGTGAATGCCGACCGCCGCACCTCGCTGGGGATTCGCTGGCTCATCACCTACGCCCGGTCCCGCGGCGAAAAGGGAATGATCGACAAGCTCAGCAACGAGTTGCTGGATGCCGCCAACGGTAAAGGCGCAGCCATCAAGAAGAAGGAAGACGTACACCGCATGGCGGAAGCCAACAAGGCGTTCGCGCATTATAGGTGGTAGAAGAACCGCTCTTGGCTCTTGGCTTTTAGCTCTTGGCTTGCTGGGGGCTGACTTAGCCAAAGGCCAAGAGCCAATAGCCAAGAGCGAATTTAGAGAGCCCCAGAAAGAGTTAGAACGTCGTGCCCAGAACAGTCCCATTAGAACGCTGCAGGAACATCGGCATCATGGCCCACATCGATGCCGGTAAGACCACTACGACGGAGCGCATCCTGTTCTACACGGGAAAGACGCACCGCATCGGAGAGGTCCACGAAGGCACTGCCACCATGGACTGGATGGAGCAGGAGCAGGAGCGCGGCATCACCATCACGTCGGCCGCGACAACCTGCACCTGGCGCGATATTCGCATCAACATTATTGATACGCCCGGCCACGTCGATTTCACGGCGGAGGTAGAGCGATCGCTGCGCGTGCTCGACGGCGCGGTCGCTGTGTTTGACGCGGTGCATGGGGTGCAGCCGCAGTCGGAAAAAGTCTGGCGGCAAGCCGACAAGTACGGCGTCCCGCGAATTTGTTTTATTAACAAGATTGACAAGATGGGTGCCGATTTCGAGCATGCCGTCGATACCATCCGCAAGCGCCTCAGCGCCAAGCCCGTCGCCATTCAGTTTCCCATCGGCCAGGAAGACAAGTTCAAGGGCGTCGTCGACCTGATCAACATGAAGGCGATCGTGTGGGAAGACGACACTATGGGCGCGGAATACATTACCGAAGAGATTCCCGCCGAACTGAAGAAGAAAGCGGAAGCGTTTCACGCCCAGCTGGTCGAGAGCATCGCCGAAAACGACGACGAAATCCTGCACAAATTTCTGGAAGGCGAAGAGATCAGCGCCGACGCGCTGCGTGCCTCGCTGCGCAAGTCGACCATCGCGCTGAAAGTGTTTCCAGTGGTCGTGGGTACGGCGTTCAAGAACAAAGGGGTGCAACCGCTGCTCGATGCCGTGGTCGACTATCTGCCTTCGCCGCTCGATGTGCCCGAAACCCATGGGCTGAATCCCGACAATGGGGAAAAGATTTTCCGCCATGCCGACGACAAAGAGCCGTTCTCCGCGCTGGCCTTCAAGATCATGGCTGACCCGTTCGTCGGGCAGTTGACGTTTATTCGCGTCTATTCCGGCCAGCTCAAGACCGGCGATTCGGTTTTGAACGTCCGCACCACCAAGACTGAGCGCATCGGGCGACTGCTGAAGATGCACGCCAACAAGCGCGAAGAGATCAGCGAGATTCTGGCGGGCGACATCTGCGCCGCGGTCGGCTTGAGGAACGTCAGCACCGGCGACACCATCTGCGACGAGGATCATCCCATCGCTCTGGAATCGATTACCTTCGCGGTTCCGGTCATTTCGGTTGCGGTTGAACCCAAGACCAAAGCTGACCAGGAAAAAATGGGCATGGCGCTCAGCCGCCTGGCCCAGGAAGATCCCACCTTCAAGGTTCACACCGATCCCGACAGCGGACAGACCATCATCAGCGGCATGGGCGAGTTGCACCTCGAAATCATCGTCGACCGCATGATGCGCGAGTACAAAGTCGAAGCCAACGTGGGCAAGCCCCAGGTGGCGTATCGCGAAACCATCCGGCGGCACGCCGAGGCGGAAGGCAAATACATTCGCCAGACCGGCGGCCGCGGCCAATACGGGCACGCCAAGATTTATCTCGACCCCCAACCACCCGGGACGGGATACGAGTTCGTCAACGACGTGGTCGGCGGATCCGTGCCGAAGGAATTTATCAAGCCGATCGATCAAGGTATTCAGGAAGCTCTCGAGGGCGGAATTCTCGCCGGCTACCCCATGGTCGATGTGAAGGCGACACTTTACGACGGCAGCTATCACGACGTCGATTCCAACGAAATGGCGTTCAAGATTGCCGGGTCGATGGCGTTCAAAGAGGCCGCCCGCAAGGCTTCTCCGGTGCTGCTCGAGCCGGTGATGGCGGTGGAAGTGGTCACGCCGGAAGATTACGCCGGAACCATCATGGGCGACCTGAGCTCGCGCCGCGGACGCATCGAAGGCATGGAGCACCGCGCCGGTTCGCAGGTGATCAAGGCCATCGTTCCGCTGGCGGAAATGTTTGGCTACGCGACCCATATGCGTTCGTCAACGCAGGGCCGCGCGGAATATTCCATGCACTTTGCGCGCTATGAGGAGGCTCCGCGATCGGTGGCGGAGGAAATCATCGCCAAGGTGCAGGGCACGACCAAGTAGATGTTTTAGAGACGTAGCTTGCTACGTCTGCTGCCGGCGCAGGCAGGCCGGATTGTAGTGAAAAGAGACGTTGCAAGTAGCGTCTCTACGGAGAGAAGCTGAAATGGCAAAAGAGAAATTTGATCGCAACAAGCCGCACTGCAACGTTGGAACCATCGGTCACATCGACCATGGCAAGACCACGTTGACGGCGGCCATCACGAAAGTGTTGTCGAAGCACAATCCGAAGAACACGTTCCGGTCGTTTGATTCGATCGATAACGCGCCCGAAGAAAAAGCCCGCGGCATCACCATCGCGACGGCGCACGTCGAATACGAAACCGCGAACCGGCACTACGCGCACGTCGATTGCCCCGGCCACGCCGACTACATCAAGAACATGATCACCGGCGCGGCGCAGATGGATGGCGGCATTCTCGTAGTCGCCGCCACCGACGGCCCGATGCCACAGACGCGCGAGCACGTGCTGTTGGCGCGGCAAGTGGGCGTGCCCTATCTGGTGGTTGCGCTGAACAAAGTCGATGCGGTGGACGATCCCGAGTTGCTGGAACTGGTTGAACTGGAAGTGCGCGAGTTGCTGAAGTCGTATAAGTTTCCCGGCGACGATGTTCCGGTGGTCCGGGTTTCGGCTCTGGGCGCGCTGAATGGCGAAGCAAAAGGTGAGGCGCAGGTCGACGAGCTGATGGCGGCGGTGGACAAATATATTCCGCAGCCGGCGCGCGAACTCGACAAGCCGTTCCTGATGCCGATTGAAGACATTTTTTCGATTCAAGGCCGCGGCACGGTGGTAACGGGCCGCATCGAGCGCGGCAAAGTGAAAGTCGGCGAAGAAGTAGAAATCGTCGGCTTCCGCGACACGCGCAAGACGGTTGTGACCGGCGTGGAAATGTTCAAGAAGCAACTGGACGAAGGCATGGCGGGCGACAACGCCGGCCTCTTGCTGCGCGGCATCGCGAAAGAAGATGTCGAGCGCGGCATGGTGCTGGCAAAGCCGGGGTCGATCACTCCGCACACCAAGTTCAAGGCGGAAGTCTACATCCTGACCAAAGAAGAAGGTGGACGGCACACGCCATTCTTCAAGGGCTATCGTCCGCAGTTTTACTTGCGCACCACGGATGTGACGGGCGTGGCGGAACTTCCCGCAGGCACCGAGATGGTGATGCCCGGGGACAACGTCAGCCTGGTAATCGAACTGATCACGCCGGTGGCCATGGAAAAGGGCCTGCGCTTCGCCATCCGCGAAGGCGGGCATACCGTTGGCGCCGGAACGATCGCGGAGATTGTGCAATAGCAAGGCAGAAGTCACCAGTAAGAATGCAGAAGTAAAAACAAGATCAACCACTTCTGCATTTTGAATTCTTACTTCTGCATTTAGAAGCGGCTTGCATCCTGCCGTCAGTTCTTTCCTTCCGGGCTTCCTAGAGAAGCTGGCCGGGAGGGGTTAGAGAGATGACATTGTGATTGGAAAAGAAAGAATTCGCATCCGGTTGAAGGCTTACGACTATCGCATTCTGGATCAGTCGACCGGCGAGATCGTGGAAACGGCGCGGCGCACCGGAGCGCAGATTGCCGGGCCGATTCCGCTGCCCACGATAAAGAATAAGTACTGCGTGCTGCGTTCGCCGCACGTGGACAAGAAGTCGCGGGAGCAGTTTGAGATCCGTACCCACAAGCGCCTGCTCGATATTCTCGAGCCGACGCAGCAGACGGTGGACGCGCTGATGAAGCTCGATCTGCCGGCGGGCGTGGATGTGGAGATCAAGGCATTCGGCAAAGAGCATAAATAGGCTCTTGGCTATTAGCTTTTGGCTTTTAGCTAAACCTTTCCAGCCAATAGCAGTCGGATGAACGACTGGCCACGCTGGCGGAGACTAAGAGATATGGCAACGAGAGTTACAGGCATTCTGGGCAAGAAGGTCGGCATGACGCAGTTGTTTGACTCGAAGGGCGACGTGCGCCCGGTCACGGTGCTGCAGGCGGGTCCGTGCGTGGTCACGCAGCATAAGTCCGCCACCAAAGACGGCTACGAAGCGGCCCAGATTGGCCTGGTGGAATTTGTGAAGCAGTCGCGGCTGACCAAGCCGGCCCAGGGACACCTGGCGAAAAACAATCTTCCCCCGGTGAAATTCATGCGGGAAGTTCCGCTCGAGACCGACGGCGCGGCCGATGCCGAGGTTATGGTGAAAGTCGGGGACCGGATTCTGGTGGAAATTTTCGAGGGCGAGAAGTTTGTCGACATCGTGGGAGTCAGCAAGGGCAAAGGTTTCCAGGGCGTGGTGAAGCGGCATCATTTCGGCGGCGGACCCAAGTCGCACGGATCGATGTTCCAGATCACCGGCTCGATTGGGTCTTCGGCGTTTCCTTCGCGCGTGTTCAAAGGCATGCGCATGTCGGGACACATGGGCCACGAACGGGTGACGCAACGCAACCTGCGCGTGCTGGGCGTGGATAAGGACGAAAACCTGCTGGTGGTCGAAGGCAGCGTGCCCGGTCCGCAGGGCGGATATATCGTGATCACCAAGGCGAAGAAACCACCCCGAGAGCGCCGCGGATTTGCGGGCTCGGCGACGGTGGATCCGTTGAAGGCGGCGAAGCGGGCAGCGAAGAAAGCATAAGAGTCGCGAGCCGCAAGTCCCGAGCTGCGAGGAATTGCTCAGGACTCAGGACTCAGGACTCAGGACTCGGGACTAGGAGATATGGCAACTATAGATATTCACAATTTGAGCGGAGCCAAGGTAGGAACGCTCGACCTGGCCGACGAGATTTTCGGCGCGGTCAACGAAGATCTGCTCTGGGAAGCGGTAAAGCATTACCGCGCCGGGCAGCACAAAGGCACGCACAAAACCAAGGGCCGCTGGGAAGTTTCCGGTTCGGGCAAGAAGCTTTGGAAGCAGAAGGGCACGGGACGCGCCCGCATCGGCTCGATCCGTTCGCCGCTATGGCGGCATGGCTACACGGTGCATGGTCCGCAACCGCGTTCCTACGACTACGCTTTCCCGCGCAAGAAGTTGCTGGGCGCGCTGCGCTCGGCGCTGGCGGCGAAGTTGGCCGACGGCAAGCTGATCGTGGTCAATGCCTTCGACGTGAAGGAACCGAAAACCAAGGAATTCCGCCAGGCGCTCGACGCGCTGAAAGTCGACAAGACGGTTTTGATCGTCGAGGAAGCCAAGCACGAGAATCGCAACCTCGCACTGAGCGCGCGCAATATCGACGGGCTGGAACTGGTGAGCGGGAGCCAGGTGCATCCTTATCATCTGCTGCGCTACGACCGCGTGATCTTCTCGCAGTCGGCCATAGAGAAGCTGCAGGTTTCGTTGAAGAAGTCGGCTTCGAAGCGGCAGCACAAGGCCGGCAAAGACGAAGACGAAGGCGCGAAGAAAGCGGCCTCGGCTCCGCGGCGTCGCACCAAGCATGAAAAAGCGGCGGAGGTGGCTTAGCAAAATGAAATCCGCATACCAGATTATTCGCCGTCCGGTGATTACCGAAAAAGGCCTGGAGATCAAGGAAAACCAGAACACGCTGGTCTTCCAGGTGGCTCCGAGAGCCACCAAAACGGAAATCAAGGAAGCCGTGCAGTCGATCTTCAAAGTGAAAGTGTATTCCGTGCGTACGGCCACTTACCCTGGAAAAGAGCGGCGGCGCGGCAAGTTTGCCGGCTACCGTCCGGATTGGAAGAAAGCGTACGTACGTTTGCGCGCCGGCGAAAAGATGCCGGAGTACGCGCAGAATTTGTAAAGCCAGCTATCAGCTATCAGCCGTCAGCTATCAGTAAGAGCGACGGTGTGAAGCTGAGAGCTGACAGCTGAAAGCTGAGAGCTTTTTATGCCAATCAAGACATACCGACCGACGACGCAGACGTTGCGCTACCGCACCACCATCGTCAATGACGATATTACGACCATGCATCCGCATAAGCCGCTGGTCGAGCCCAAACCGCGCACTGGCGGCCGCCGTAATTCGGGCGACACCACCATGCGCTTTATCGGGGGCGGGCACAAGCGCAAACTGCGCATCATCGATTTCAAGCGCGACAAAACCGGGATTCCGGCGACGGTCACCACCATCGAATACGATCCCAACCGCTCGTCGCGCATCGCCTTGCTGGCCTATGCCGACGGGGAGAAGCGCTACATCATTCAGCCGGAAGGATTGAAGGTAGGCCAGAAAGTGGTGAGCGGTCCCGACGCTGACATTCTCGTGGGCAACGCGCTGCCGCTGCGCAATATTCCGCCCGGCACGCAGATTCACAATCTTGAATTGAAGCCGGGTAAGGGTGGGCAGATGGTGCGCTCGGCGGGCGGCGCGGCGCAGCTGGTGGCGAAAGAAGAAGAGTACGCGCTGGTCAAGCTGCCCTCGGGGGAGACTCGCAAGATCTCGCAGGACTGCATGGCGACCATCGGTCAAGTGGGCAATCTGGATCACGAGAACGTCACCATCGGCAAAGCGGGACGCTCGCGCTGGCTGGGGAAGCGTCCGCACAATCGCGGCGTATCGATGAATCCGGTCGACCATCCGCACGGCGGCGGCGAAGGCAAAACCTCCGGCGGACGGCATCCGGTGACTCCGTGGGGCCAGCCGACGCGCGGTTACAAGACGCGGAACAACAAGCGCACGGATAAGTTCATCGTAAGCCGCAGAAGCAAGAAGCGCGGCTAGGGAAGGCCGATTCCTCACCGGCAAAGAACGCCGGTTCGGACAAGATTTTAGGTTTAGCTAAAGCTAGGAGCTAACAGCTAGAAGCTGACTTTATGGCACGTTCAACAAAAAAAGGCGCGTTCGTGGATAGCTACCTGCTGGCGCGGGTGGAAGGCATGAATTCGCGCAACGAGAAGAAAGTTCTGCGCACCTGGTCGCGGCGGTCCACCGTCGTGCCGGAGATGGTGGGGCACACCATCGCGGTGCACAACGGCAAAAAGTTCATCCCGGTGTATGTGACCGAGAACATGGTGGGCCACAAGCTGGGCGAGTTCAGCTTCACTCGCCAGTTCAAGGGACACTCCATGAAGGCGGCGACCGAAGTGGCCGCCAAGCCGGCCGGCATTCCGGGCGGTCCGGGAGCGATTACGCCGGCGGCTCCGGCAGCGCCCGCGGCGCCGAAGGCGTAGGAATCAGCCTCTAGCTACTAGCTTCTAGCTGCTAGCTAAGACGCTGCGACGGGAGTCCGGGAAGAGATCGGCAGTTTCTGGCTGCAGGTTTGGCTAGAAGCTGGCAGCTAGGAGCTAGCAGCTATTATGGAATTTCGAGCGGAAATGCGGTACCTGCGGGTTTCGCCGCAGAAAGCGCGGCTGGTGCTGGACCTGATCAAGGGCCGCAAGGTGGAAGAGGCGCGCAACACGCTGGCCTTTACCAAGAAGCGCGTGGCGGCGCACGTGGGCAAGCTGCTGCAGTCGGCGCTGGACAACGCGAATTTTCTGGCCGGCGAAAAAAATATCGACGTCGAGATCGACAACTTGTATGTGAAGAGCGCCATCGCCAATGACGGGCCGCGCATGAAGCGCATCCGCCCGGCGCCACAGGGACGGGCTTACCGCTACCAGCGGCGTATTTCGCATATCACGCTGGTGCTGGCCGAGCGCGGGAAAAATGGCGAAGCGGTCGTCCATGTATCGGGCGCGGAGCGGTCCGCAGCGGCTCCGAAAGCCAAGCGGCGTGCGCCGGCAGCGAAGCCGGCGGGCAAAAAGAAGGCAGCCGCGAAATGACCGCGCTTTGCGGGCGTGAGCGAAGCGGGAGCCCGCAGCGGTCATCCTGAGCGTTTTTGCGAAGGGCCTGATTGGGTTTGTGATCGAGTTTGATTGAGGAGAAGCAATGGGACAAAAAGTCCATCCTTATGGTTTCCGGCTCGGCTATACCAAGCCGTGGAAGTCGCGCTGGTTTGTGGAACGCGACTACGACAAGTTGCTCCATGAAGACGTCAAGCTGAAGATGGAGCTGAAGGAAAAGCTCAAGTCGGCCGGCGTCAGCACCATCGAAATCGAGCGGCCGGGCAACAAGCTGCGCATCATCATCAAGACGGCGCGTCCCGGCATCATTATCGGGCGCAAGGGCGCGGAAATCGACAAGCTGAAAGGCGAGCTGCAGAAGCGCACTTCGCGCGAAGTGTTTGTCGATATCCAGGAAGTGCACAAGCCCGAGCTCGATGCCCAGCTGGTTTCGGAGGCGATTGCGCTGCAGCTGGAAAAGCGCGTGGGTTTCCGCCGGGCCATGCGCAAGGCGGTAGATTCGGCGCTGCGTTTCGGATGCAAGGGAATCAAAGTCCGGGTGAGCGGACGGCTGAACGGCAACGAAATCGCGCGCTCCGAGTGGTACCTGCAGGGGCGGCTGCCGCTGCATACGCTGCGCGCCGATATCGACTACGGCTTCACCGAGGCGCGCACCACCTACGGCGTAATCGGGGTCAAGTGCTGGGTGTATAAAGGCGAAATTTTGCCGACCAAGAAACGCGAACCGCAAACGGCAGTGGCGGGCGGATTCTAGGGAAAGTCAGAAGTAAGAAGTAAGAATGCAGCAGCCAGAAGCAAGAGTTAAGCGGCAATGATTAAGCAGCCAGAGTTAAGCACTGCTGTTTGAAGTGAAGGGTTTAGCTAGGAGCTAAAAGCTAATAGCTAAGAGCTGATTTCCTATGTTAATGCCAAAGAAAGTGAAGTACCGCAAGCAGCAGCGCGGCCGCATGACCGGCAAAGCGTGGCGCGGATCGACGCTGGCCTTCGGCGACTACGGGCTGAAGGTGCTTGAGCCGGGCTGGATTACCGACCGGCAGATTGAAGCCAGCCGCGTGGCTATGACCCGTTTCGTGAAGCGCGGCGGCAAGATCTGGATTCGCCTGTTTCCCGACAAGCCGGTCACCAAGAAGCCGGCTGAAACCCGTATGGGCAAAGGCAAGGGTGCGCCCGATCATTGGGTCGCCGTGGTCCGCCCGGGAAAGATTCTCTTCGAGATGGAAGGTGTGACCCAGCAGGATGCCAGCGAAGCGCTGCGCCTGGCGTCGCACAAGTTGCCGCTGCGCACGACCATGGTCAAGCGCGAGACGGCGCATTAAAGCCGTCAGCCATCAGCCATCAGGAAATACAGGATGGTTGGTTTTGCTGACCGCTAAGGCTGAAGCCGAGAGCTAATTATGAAAGCAGACAAAATCAGGAACCAGACCGACGCCGAGCTTCAGCATCAGGAGCGCGACCTGGCAGACCAGTTGTTCAAGCTGAAGTTTCAGCTGAATATGGGCCAGACCGAGAGCCTGAAAAAAATTCGCGGCCTGCGCAAAGACATTGCGCGGGTCAAGACGGTCCTCGGGGAGCGCGGGCGCTCGACGGCGACCGTAACCGCGGGCGCAACCGTAACGGAGAAACGATAATGGCTGAAACCGCAAGCCAGACCGAACACGTGCAGGGCCGGCGCAAGGTAATCGTGGGAGAAGTCGTCTCCAGCCGCATGCACAAGACCATCGTGGTGCAGGTGACGCGCAAGAAGGCGCATCCGTTCTACGGACGCGTGATCGCGCGCAACAAAAAGTTCTACGCCCACGACGAAACCAATCAGGCGCATGTGGGCGATGTGGTCCGCCTCGAAGAAACGCGGCCGCTCTCGAAGCTGAAGCGCTGGAAGCTGAAAGACATTGTGCGCAAGGCTGCCATCGTGCCTGAAGCCGCCGTCGAAGTCGCGGTGAAGTAGCCGCACGCGGGCAGAAGGCCGCGGACACAAAGGGGAGATTGCTATGGCTGTGATGATGAGATCGATGCTGGAGGTGGCCGACAACTCGGGCGCCCGCAAGCTGCAGATGATTCTGCCGCTGGGCGGCTCGACCGGATTGAACGCCGGTCTGGGCGACATAATCACGGCCGCAGTCAAAGAAGCCGCTCCCGAGGGCCAGACTAAAAAGGGAACGGTGGTGAAGGCCGTCATCGTGCGCACGCGCAAGGAGCACCGCCGCCGCGACGGTACCTACATCAAGTTTGACTCGAACGCTGCGGTGCTGATCAACGATGCGGGCGAGCCCGTGGGCACGCGCGTCTTCGGCCCGGTGGCCCGCGAACTGCGCGAGAAGAAGTTCTTGAAGATCGTTTCTTTGGCTCCGGAAGTGATCTAAGAGCCAGGAATTGAGTTATTGGGAAATTCGGTAATTGAGTAATTGGAAAGTTGGAGCCTTTGGTTGGTTTTCAATTTCCCAATTACTCAATGACCAAATTACGAAATCGGGTTTAGACATGAGAACTGTAAGCACAGAAAACAAGCGAGTTGATCTCCGGCGCAACGACACCGTGAAGGTGATTACCGGGCGCGACAAGGGCAAGGAAGGGCGCGTGCTGCGCGTGTTTCCCAACGACAGCAAGATTCTGGTCGAGCACGTGATGATGGTGAAAAAGCACGTGCGCCCCAACCCGCAGCGCAACATCAAGGGCGGAATCGCCGAGCAGGAGAGCCGCATCGCGATCTCGAACGTGCAACTGGTCTGTTCCACTTGCGGGCCGGTGCGCATCGGGCATGAAGTGCGCGGCGATCGCAAAGTGCGGGTGTGCAAGAAGTGCGATACGACGCTGGATAAATAGGCTCTTAGCTCTTGGCCATTGGCTTTTGGCTTTGTGGCGGGCTACCAGCACCAGATTGGGAAGTTGAGTCTCACGAACCGGTGTACGCAGGTGGTTCAAAGCCAGAGCCAAAGGCCAAGAGCCAAGAGCCGCAACCCGAAACCGTGAGAGGAAGTGGAAGAGCATAGAGATGGCAAAAGAAAAGAAATCATCGAAGGACTCGGCGCAGGAGCAGAAGGCTCCCGATCAGGCGCGGCACAGCGCGAAGGAACGTCCGCGGCTGCGCACCCGGTTTGAGAAGGAAGTGGCGCCCGCTCTGCTGAAAGAACTGGAACTGCAGAACAAGATGGCGGTTCCGCGCCTGCACAAAATCGTGGTGAACATGGGTGTGGGCGAAGCCACGCAGAACGCCAAGGTGCTCGATCCGGCGGTGAACGAACTGGGACAGATCACCGGCCAGAAGCCGGTTGTCACCCGCGCCAAGAAATCGATTGCGGCGTTCAAAGTGCGCCAGGGGCAGTCCATTGGTGCCATGGTCACGCTGCGTGGCGACCGCATGTACGAATTTTTGGACCGCCTGGTGAACATCGTACTGCCGCGCGTGCGCGACTTTAAGGGAGTCTCGACCAAATCGTTCGACGGCCGCGGCAACTACACCATCGGCCTGCACGACCAGTTGATCTTCCCCGAGATTTCTTACGAGAAGGTCGACAAACTGAAGGGCATGAACGTCACCATTGTGACCACGGCCGCCAACGACAACCAGGCACGCTCGCTGTTGAAGCACCTGGGCATGCCGTTCCGGGCGTGAAGGCAAGGTTTCAAAGTTTCAGAGTTTCAAGGTTTCGCAACGATCTAAGAGGCGAGTAGCTAGGAGCTAAGTTGGCAACTACAGCAAAACGAGTCAAGGACAACGTTGGGTTACACCAACACAAAGTGAAGAAGCCCAAGTTCTCCACGCGCAAGCACAACCGCTGCAATTTGTGCGGACGGCCGCGGGCGTTTCTGCGCAAGTTCGGGATTTGCCGCTTGTGCTTCCGCCAGCTGGCGCTGCGGGGGGAGATTCCAGGGGTTTCGAAGTCGTCCTGGTAGCGAGTCCGTCGTAGGTCGTTGGCCGTTCGCCAACGCCCACGGCCAGTGGGATTGCGGAACGCCACTAGGGTTCCGCATGAGAAGAAAAGCTGCCGCAGGTTCTCCGCGAAACGCGGAGCGAACGGGTGGCCAGAGGAGAAACAAACGATGAGGTTGACCGATCCGGTCGCAGACATGCTGACGCGAGTGCGGAACGCACTCCAGGCCCGGCACCAGAAAGTGGATATCCCGGCTTCCCGATTGAAGCTCGAGATTGCCCGCATTCTGAAGGAAGAGGGCTACATCTCGAATTTCAAGGCTGCCGAGGAAGAAGGGCACAAGGTCATCCGGGTTTACCTCAAATATGGCGCCAACAACGAGGCTGCCATCTCCACCGTGAATCGTGTGTCTCGCCCGGGCTGCCGCGTGTATGTGCGCCGCGCCGAGATTCCGCGCGTGCTCGGTGGCATGGGCATCAACATTCTCACCACGCCCCGCGGCGTGATGACCGGCCGCCAGGCGCGCCGGGAAGGCGTAGGCGGCGAACTGTTGTGCGAGATTTGGTAGAAGCGCAGCCTCTAGCTACTAGCTTCTAGCTGCTAGCTCAGACGCCGCGACTGAATCGATGAAGTGGATAGTCTTAACCGGAGTTTGGACTTAAAAACAAGCGCCTGGCTAGAAGCTAGGAGCTAGAAGCTAGAAGCTTATGTCACGAATTGGAAAAAAGCCGATTGCGATCCCCAAAGGGGTGACGGTCAGAATTGAAGGCAACGCCGTGCTGGTCCAAGGCCCCAAAGGCAAACTGGACACGGCGCTGCCGACCGGAATCAAGGTTGAACAAAAAGACGGGAACATCGTCGCCATCCGCGAGAACGACTCGCAGGCCGCGGTCCACGGACTGGCCCGCGCGCTGGTCAACAACGCGGTCGAGGGCGTCACCAAGGGTTGGACGCGCGACCTGGAAATCGTCGGCATCGGTTATCGCGCCGAGATGAAGGGCAAAAGCGTTGTCGTGTTCAGCCTGGGCTATTCCCATCCCATCGAGTATCCGCTGCCGACCGGTGTGGATGCGGTGGTCGACCCCAAGCAGACCAAGATCACGCTGACCGGAATCGACCGCCAGAAGGTGGGACAGGTCGCCGCGGAAATGCGCTCGCTGCGTCCGCCCGATCCGTACAAGAATAAAGGCGTGCGGTACGCTGGCGAGCGCCTGAAGAAGAAAGTGGGCAAGACCGGAGCGAAGTAAGTCGCTGAAGTACGAGTGACGAAGGACAGATTTTATGCTTGCTAAGATTTCGAAAAATCATAAGCGCGGACATGTGCACGACCGCATCCGGAAAAAGATGCAGGGCACGGAGCAACGTCCGCGGCTCAACGTGTACCGCTCGCTGAACCACATTTACGCGCAGGTGGTCGACGACTTGCACGGCAAGACGCTGGTCTCGGCCAGCACGGCCGAAGGCAAGAAGGAAGATCGCCGCACCGGCGGCAACGTGGCGGCGGCAAAAGTCGTCGGCAAGACCATTGCCGAACGCGCCAAAGCCAAAGGCGTTACCAAGGTGGTCTTCGACCGTGGCGGCTACATTTATCACGGCCGGGTCAAGGCGCTGGCCGATGCCGCGCGCGAAGCGGGATTGCAGTTTTAAAGGCAGCTCTCAGCTGTCAGCTCTCAGCGATCAGCTGGAGCGACAGGCTGATAGCTGAAAGCTGATAGCTGAAAGCTAGGTTTATCCATGCCAACGTTGATCAAGAAACTCGATGCAGGTTCGTTCCAGCTCAAAGACCAGGTGGTCGCCATCAACCGTGTGACCAAAGTCGTCAAGGGCGGCAAGAATCTTTCCTTCGCCGCGCTGGTGGTGGTCGGCGACCCTTCGGCGGGAGTGGTGGGCTACGGTTCCGGCAAAGCCAAGGAAGTTCCGCAGGCCATTCGCAAAGGCATCGAGTCGGCCAAGAAGAACCTGATCAAGGTGAACCTCACGCAGACCAGCATTGCTCATCTGGTGCTGGGACGTTACGGTTCCGGCAAGGTGCTGCTCAAGCCGGCGCCGGAAGGCACCGGAGTGATTGCGGGCGGCGCGGTGCGCGCGGTCATGACTTCGGCCGGAGTGCAGAATGTCCTGACCAAATCCATCGGCACCACCAACCCGCACAACGTGATCAAGGCCACCTTCGACGCGCTCAAGCAGTTGAAGAGCCGCGAGAGTGTCGCTCTCATGCGCGGCAAGACGGCGCAAGAGCTTTAACTGGCAACTGGCCACTAGCAAGTGGCAACTGAGGTTCAGAGGTTCCCATGACGGCGAAGAAAACGAATTCGGGCGGCGGAAAGATTCACCTGAAATGGGTGCGCTCCGCCATTTGTGCCCCGGTTAAACAGAAACTGGTAATCAAAGGTCTGGGCTTTACCCGGCTCAATCAGGTCATCGAGCGGCCGGATACGCAAGCCATCCGCGGCATGGTGGCGAAGGTTCCGCATCTGGTGGAGTTTGTGAGCTGACATTTTTGTAGAGACGTAGCTTGCTGCGTCTCTGCCCGCGGCGATTTCCGCTGGCTCAGGCAAGACGTTGCCAGCAACGTCTCTACGAAAGAAGTGAAGCAATGAATTTATCCAACATTCGAGCGCCGAAAAAATCGTCGGAAAAACGCAAGCGCGTGGGCCGTGGCATGGGCTCCGGCATGGGCAAGACGTCCACCCGCGGACACAAGGGACAGCGTTCGCGCACCGGGTCGCGCATGATCCGCGGCTTTGAAGGCGGCCAGATGCCGCTGCACCGGCGTATGCCGAAGCGCGGTTTCACCAACATCTTCCGCAAGGAATTCAACATTGTGAGCCTGGAACGGCTGCTGGAGTTGGGCCCGGCGTTTCATGGCAGTCCGATTACTCCTGAAGTGCTGCGCAAGGCCGGAGTCATCAAGACCAAGCATCCCGTAAAAATTCTCGGCGACGGCGAACTCACCGTCGCAATTACCGTGCACGCGCACAAATTCTCCAAGGCGGCGCAGGAAAAAATCACCAAGGCGGGCGGCAAGGTTGAGGTCTTGCAGTAATGATTGAAAAGCTGCTGAACATCTTCCGCATTCCGGACCTGCGCAGGCGCATCCTGTTTACCCTGGGCCTGCTGGCCGTGTACCGCCTGGGCGGGCACATCCCTACCCCGGGAGTAAACGCCGACAAGCTGGCGCAGTTTTTTGAATCGAATCGCGGATCGTTTCTCGGCTTTGTCGATCTGTTCTCTGGCGGCCAACTGCGCCGCCTCACCATCTTCGCGCTGGGCATCATGCCCTACATCACCGCGTCGATTATTCTGCAGTTGCTCACCGTGGTCTACGAGCCGCTGGCCAAACTGCAGAAAGAAGGTGAACTGGGCCGCAAGAAGATCACCCAGTGGACGCGCTACATCACCGTCATCCTCAGCGCGGTGCAGTCCTTCGGCATTGCGGTGGGCCTGGAGCGCAGCGGCGACTTCGTCATCAACCCGGGCTGGAGCTTTCGCCTGATGACCATGCTCACCCTGACCACGGGCAGCGCCTTCATCATGTGGCTGGGCGAGCAGATCACGGAACGCGGCGTGGGCAACGGCATGTCGCTGCTGATTTTCGCCGGCATCGTGGTTGGCCTCCCCCGCGGCGTAGTCGACTTGATCGACAAGGCCAAGAACGGCGCCTGGGGCGTGCTGACGTTCCCGCTGATGATCGGGATCGTCGTCTTCATGGTCGCGGTGGTCGCCTTCATCGTTTACGTCGAACGCTGTGAGCGGCGAATTCCGGTGCAGTATGCCAAACGGGTGGTCGGGCGCAAAGTGATGGGCGGTCAGTCCACGCACTTGCCGCTGCGCGTGAATGCCGGCGGCGTGATGCCGGTCATCTTCGCTTCCTCGATTCTCACCCTTCCCCAGACCGTCGGGTACGGCCTGCGCAATCATCGCTATATAGGAGATTTCATTCGCTGGCTGCAGTGGGGCGAACCGCTCTACACCCTCCTGTATGCCGTCGGTATCATTTTCTTTGCGTATTTCTATGTGTCGATCGTGTTCAATCCGAGCGAAGTCGCCGACAACATGCGCAAATACGGCGGATTTATCCCCGGCATCCGGCCGGGCAAGCGCACGGCCGATTTCATCAACGAAGTTCTCACCCGCATCACCCTGGTCGGCGCGCTTTACCTGATCATTATTTCCTTCATCCCTGAGTGGATGATTGCCGGAATCCGGCTGAACCATATCTTCCTCGTTGGGAAGTATTTTGAGGCCTTGCCCAACTGGATACTGAACGGCCTGGGCGTGAACTTTTATTTTGGCGGAACTTCGCTGCTGATCGTAGTGGGCGTGGCCATGGACACGGTCACGCAGATCGAAGCGCAGCTCATCATGCGCCACTACGATGGATTCACGCCCCGCAGCGGACGCATTCGCGGGCGCAGGAACTGGTCGTAGATATTGAGCGATTGTGCGATCGGGTGATTGTGCGATTGCGAGGTTGGCTGATTGAGGAGGGTTGGATTTGTGATCTCTACGGGAGATTGTCAATCACTCAATGGCTCAATCACCCAATGACTCAATTTCGAACTCGATGGCGCAGGAAACCTCACGCGATGTAGGTCCCGTCGTATTGCTTGGACCGCCGGGCGCCGGCAAGGGCACGCAGGCCAAGCGCATCATGGATCGGTACCAGGTTCCGCAGGTTTCCACCGGGGATCTTCTCCGCTACAACGTGGCCCAAGGCACGGAGCTGGGCGTGGCGGCCAAGGCGGTGATGGCTCGAGGAGAGCTGGTTTCCGACGATTTGGTTTGCGAAATGGTCCGGCAGAGGCTGATATAGCCGGATTGCAAACGCGGTTACATTTTAGCTGGGTTTCCCCGGACGGCGGCTCAGGCCGGATGGCTGGATGCGTTGCTAGACGACAAGTTCTTTGAAAACTCGCGCCCGACTCGTGCCTGGCCAATTGTGAT
>DATGHF010000006.1:0-25860 GCA_035308125.1 Candidatus Sulfotelmatobacter sp. | reverse complement strand
GAACTTTGTTGGTGCGACCACCAAGGCCTTGCCCCAGTTTCATCCGCCGCTTCAGGTGCATGTTCTTGGGGACGCCCCCTATGTAGCATTCATCGATTTCAACGGGACCGCCCTGATTGCCGCCCAGCTTGGCGAAGGTCTGCGACTTCATGGCCAGCCGAATCCGATGCAGCATGAACCATGCGGACTTCTGAGTAACCTTCACGTCGCGTGCGATCTCATAGCTACTGATTCCGTTTTTGCAATTAGTGACCAGCCAAGTTGCGACCATCCACTTGTCCAGTGGAATAGCCGAATCTTCCATGACGGTGCCGATCTTGATGGAGAACTCGCGCTTGGCATGATGACTCCCGCACTTCCAAGTGCGCCGCTGTGCGTTGAAACTAACTTTAGTCGAGCCGCAACCGGGACAGACAACGCCCTTCGGCCAGCGCCGCACAGCAAGGTAGTCGATGCAGTTGTCGGGATTCGAGAAGAAGAGAATTGCTTCTTGGAGGCTCTTAGGTTCTTTTGTCATGGCGTCACTCACTGGTTAAAATGTACCAAAAACCAGTGGGCGAGTCAAGTAAATTATTGCCCTAATTTCGACGATCAGGTCCTGGGATGAGGAAAACCTCATCCGCGAGTTTCCCGTTCGTCCTGAGGCATCCTGGCATGCCCCTACGACTTTTCAACGACTTACACCAAGGCTCAATAACTTACGGATAATTTCAACAACTTAGCGGTTGTCATTGGCGCAGGCACTCACTTCGACTTCGCTCAGGGCACTCTTCGCGAAATGCCGGCAGCTGACGAGCCGGAGTCTGCCACAGATTCAAGTCCTGGGCCTAGACTCCTGGTGAGTTCAGGGATGGTCTTTCCGGGCTGCTCGTGGATAGAGTCGCAGGCAAAGCCTGCCCTGAGCGAAGTCGAAGGGAGTGCCCACGCCACACAAACATGTCCTGCTCCAGCAGGCGAATAATCCTGGTTTATGCCTGCGATAAATAAATCCTCCTGCGCCATTTTAGATGGCGGCGATAAGAATTATCTGTTGGACTCCACCGATCCCAGCTATTACTGTGTGCCTTTTCTTTTGCAAGAAACCGTTCAGGAGAGACGTATAGCGGGACGCGTCCTGGCTCAGATGTGCGCTGTGGTGCGGCCGTTTGAAGTGCCGCCGCTGGGAATTGGTTTGTCTGCCTCGTCCCGCCGCATCCGCGTTCCGCTCCACCGGTCTCCGCAGATTCTCCACCTCCCAGGTACAGGAGCTATCAAACCATGATTCACCGAGGCACGATTCACCGAGACACAATGCACCGAGGCATGATTCACCCAGATGAAAGACGATCCTTCTCTCTGTCCTTGCACCTTCGTCCGCCATTCATAGGCCTTTCGCTGATGCGGAGTGCAGCCGTGATCGTGCTGGGCCTTTGGCTGCTGGCGGGTCTCTCCCCGCGCTGTCTGGCCGATGAGCCCAAGCCCGATCCCTCCGGAACGGCCACTGGAGACAAAACCACTGCAGTAGACGCGGCTGGCAATAGTTTTGTGGTCGCCGAGCCCACCGACAAAAACGCGCCCGACTACGCCGCCAACAAGAAGGCGTACGACGACTATCAGGCGCAGCTGGCGAAGGAGCCGCTGGCCGCGAAGCTGGCCGACAGTGTGGGGCACGTGCGCGTCGCCACTAATTTTGCCTGGACGTTGAATACCGGCTACCTGGTCCTGTTCATGCAGGCTGGGTTCGCGCTGCTTACTTGCGGGCTGGTGCGCAAGAAAAATGCCGGCCACCTGATGATGCTGAATTTCGCAGCCTACGTGTTCGCCTTCATTGCTTACTACGCGGTGGGATACGCCTTCCAGTTTGGCGCGGTGGCCATCAATGCCGCGCCCACCAACCTGGGCGGTATCCCGACGCTGAATCACTTTCTGATTGGCAGCGGACAATGGGGATTCGTTGGCGGCAAAGGATTTTTTCTCACCGGTCCGGCTTATGACGCGGGCAGCAACTGCCTCACTCTGTTCGAAGTGGTATTCATGGAGACGGCCGGCTACATCATTGTCGGGGCGATTTGCGAGCGCATCACATTTTGGGCGTTCCTGCTTTGTGAGCTTTTCATTGGCGCGATTCTCTATCCCATCTCCGGTTGCTGGGCCTGGGGCGGCGGCTGGATGTCACAACTTGGGTCCACCATGAACCTGGGCCATGGTTACGTCGACTTTGCCGGTTCGACCGTCGTGCATGCGGTGGGCGGTTTCTGCGCCATGGCATTGGCGATCATCCTCGGGCCGCGTTTGGGCAAGTATGGGCCCGGAGGGAAGATACGCGTCTTCCCCGCGCACAACATCGTGTATGTAGTCACGGGCACATTCATTCTGCTCTTCGGCTGGATGGGATTTAATCCGGGATCGACGCTGGGCGCAACCGACCTGCGCATTTCCGTGGTCGCGGTGAACACCAATCTGGCGGCGGTTGCGGGCTCCGCGGCCGCGATGCTGCTGTGGTATTTCCTGTTCGGCAAGCCCGACGTGACCATGGCATGCAACGGAATGCTGGCGGGGCTGGTCGCGATTACGGCGCCGTGTGCATTTGTGTCGCCGACGGCGGCAACCGTCATTGGGGTTCTGGCGGGACTGCTGGTTTGTTTTGGCGTTCTGTTCAATGACCGGGTACTCAAGATCGATGATCCTTGCGGAGCAATCTCAGTGCACGGCTACTGCGGATGGCTCGGCGCCGTCAGCGTGGGCATTTTTGCCGACGGCGTGTATGGCGCGGGATGGAATGGTGTGGGTGCAGCGTCTTATCTGGGACATGCCGGCCAAGGCGTGACGGGTTTGCTGCACGGCGATACCAGGCAGTTCGTGGTGCAACTGGCGGGCGCGACCTTGTACGCCGTATGGGCGTTCGGAGCGACCTTCGTTGTCTTCTGGTGCGTCAACAAAGTGAAGAGCATGCGCGTGGCGCCGGAAGTGGAAGAGGAAGGCCTCGACGTTCCCGAGTTCGGAGTGCCGGGGTATCCCGAAGACGCGGTGGTGCCGGCGGGGTATTAGATCGGGACGTCGGACGCTTCGTGTGGCGCGGGCACTTCTGCCCGCGAAATGCCGGCAGCTGACAAGCCAGCCGGTCCAGAAATTTAGAACCTTGGGCTTTTGGACTCCTGGGAAGGTTAGGGATGGTGTTGGCGGACATGCTCGTGGATAGATTCGCGGGCAAGAGTGCCCTCGCCACACACGAGCATTCAAAACGTCACCCTCACGCCCAGCTGCGCGGCGAAGGGGATGCCTACCGTCGTGCCGGGGCCGAAGAAATCTCCCAGGCCACCGGCGGGGATTTCCAGTTGCTTGAGGCTGGTGATGGGCTGGAGCTGTCCGGGGGCGCAGGTGGGGAAATCGAGGCAGATGGTGGTGGCGTTGCCGGATGCGATGTCGGTGGGCACGAGCGGGAGCGTGCTGATGCTGGCCACGTAGTTCGCACCGGAATTGTTGCGGTTGAAGACATTGAAGAACTCGGCAAACGGCCGGACTTCGACGCGCTCGCCGATCTTGAACGGCCGGCTGACGCGCAAGTCGACTTGAATGTAAGGCGTGCCGCGGAATTCGTCGAGGCTGGTGGGCACTCCGTTCACTGAGATTCGCCCGTTGTTGGTCGCGTTGGTGATGGTGAAGGGGCGCGCGCTCTCGGCTTGCGTCAGAGTTGTGATTTCGAATCCTCCTGGCACGTGCAGCGTTCCCGCGAGCACGAAGCGCTGGCGAACATCTTCTCCCGAGGGCCCGTAATCGCCCGGGCCGAACGCATTGTTCGCGTCGCAGACCGCGTTCACGTAGTCGAAGAGCTCGCCCAGGATGCATCCCCAGGTTTGCGCTTTTGAGAAGGTGTAGTTCGCGACCAGGTTGAAGCGGCTGGAGACGTTGCCCTGCAGATGCAGCAGGAGCGCGTTGTAGGACGAGCGGTTATCGGATTTGTAGAGATTGAATTCCGGGAACGCGTACGCGCGATAGGCGTGGTTGCCTTCTTCATGGGTGAAGTCGGCGCTTGCGGTCCAGTGCTGGTTGAAAGCGTGCTGCACGCCGGCGGTGGCATGAATGTTGTACGGCGTCTTGTAGTTGGGATCGATGTAAGACGGAGGGCTGTTGTCGACGCCTCCGTTGACGGCCTGGAAGGCGGTGACCCATCCATTCTGTGCCAGGTCATTGTAGAAGAGGCCAAAGCCTGCGCGGAGCACGGTTTTGCCGCTGTCGCCGGGAGAATAGGCGATGCCCAGCCGCGGCGCGAATTGCTTGCGGTCATCGTGCGGAACCGCTGCTGAGACGCCGTGCAGCGGGAGCAGTGAAAAGGTTGGGTTCAAGGCTTGGCTGCGGCCGGAAGCGTCGAACAGGCCAAACGTGGTCTGATAGCGCAAGCCAAAGTTGGCTGTGAGGTGGCGCGAGATGCGCCAGGAATCTTCCGCGTAGAGGGCGAGTCGCTGAATGTTCTGTGAGAAGCTGCCATCGCCGACGGGCCTGCTGACCGCGCCGGCAGCCAGGGCGGAGAGAAATACCGCAGCTGGTTGGCTAGCGTAGTAGGTCGGATCTTGAGGGAACGTGTAGAGCGTTTCGGCATTGGCCGAGAGCGCTCCGCCCAGCACCGGCTCGTGGATGAAGTTGATGCCGAACTTGAAGGAATGGTCTCCGGTGGCGTGGCTGAGGTCGTAACGCAGCTGATATTTTTCCTGGTTGCGCAGCTCGGGAAAGGCGGTGATCGGGGTGGCGAATTGGTTGTCGCCGAAGGTCTCGTGGCCCGAGACGGTCAGCGAAGTCAGACTGAAAGGAAATTGCAGCGCGAAACCGAGGGTCGAGTTGCGGGCCTGCGTGAGATGCAATTCGCTGGCGTCGAAAACGAATGTGCCGAGCCAGGTCGGGCCAAATAAATACGTGTTGCTGATGACCGTGTTCCAGTAATTGTTGTGGGTGGTGAGTCCGGTCGAGGGCAGCGTGGCCTGCTGCACCAGTGCGTTGTGGGTGAGGTAGTTGTCTTCCGAGGAGCGCAGAAACCATTGCGATTTCGGGGATTGCGTCCAGTCGAAGCGCAGCGATCCGATGTAATCGCGGAAGGGAATGGGAACGTTCTGCGGCACGGCGATTGCGCTGACGCCGGGGATCAGGCCCTGCGACGCCAGCTGCGCGAGCGCATCGAACTGCGCGGTGCTGTTCGGGCTGTAGGCGATGCTGGCGTTTTCGTGGACATATTCGAGAGAAGAGAAAAACCAGATCTTATCTTTTTTCAGTCGGCCACCCCTCAGCGGACCGCCGAGCGTGGCGACGTAGTTCTGGCGGGAGAACGGTTGCTTGGGATCGTTCACGCAAACGCCCGCGGTGCAGGTCTGGGCGGGATTCTCGATGGGAAAGCGAGCGTTCAACGCGGCCGCGCGATCGTAGAAAGCGCCGCTGCCATGCCAGTCGTTGGTGCCGCGCCTGGTCGTAATTACAACCGAACCGGCGGTGGTGCCGCCGGTGTCGGCATCTTCGTTGGCGGTGCGGATGGCGAACTCCTGGATGGCGTCGGGCGAAAAATTCTGCAGGAAGCCACCAATCCAGTCGTCGGAGTTGTCGCCGCCGTCGACCGAGAGTTCGTTGTTCAGGCCGGAACTTCCGCCGGTTGAAACCGCAGTGATGCGCGCCTTGGTGGGATCGGAAGGCTCGACCGGTTCGGTTCCCGGAGCCAGATAGGCGATGTTGGCGAAGCTGCGGGCCGTGAGCGGTAGAGTCTCGAGGTCGTGGGTTCCGACGACCGCCTGGTGCACTACGCTCACCAGATCGATGGGCTGCGTGGTGATGGAAGAGCTTTGACCTTGCACGTTCACGGTTTGGGCTTGCGCCTCCGGTTTCAGCGTGACCGTGATTTCGCGGACGGAACTGATGACGACGGAAACATCGGCCTGGGCCTGGGCGAATCCGGAGGCGTTGGCGGTAATGCGATAGGAGCCGGGCGCGAGGTCATCGATGCGGAACTCGCCGCGATCTTCGCTTGTGGCCTCGCGCCGCATCGAGGCGTCGACCAGTTGAACCACGATTTTGGCGTTGGCGATGCGCGCGCCCGTAGCGTCCTGTACTGTGCCGCGCAGCGAGCCTCGGGAGTTCTGGGCTTGCAATGGGATCGCCAGCAACAAAGCGGATACCGCGGCAATTATCGCTCTTTGGAGCACGGTTCTCCTCGTTCCAGTTGGGAGTGGTCGAGATGGGGTCGCGGTCGGCGGGGAATTGGGCCCGAGGAATTGAGCTTAGCTTGAGGCGGGGGACTACTACCAGAAGATGGTAGGAGCATTCGCGGTGTTTACTTCCACGCTCGCCCGGCAGACAAACGAAACAAATTTCGCTAATCCGACCAGCGTTTCGGGGTGCGGTCCCAGCGGTGTTTTTTTAATTCGGCGAGCAGGGACTTGTCGAGCGGGGCGGCGTCGCCGGCGGCGATGTTTTGTCGCACGTGGTCTGGCTTGCGCATGCCGGCAATGGTCGCGCCGACGGCTGGGTGCGACAGGATGAAGCGCAGGGCCATTTCAGGCAACGTCATTCCTGCGGGCAGGATCTCCTTCAACTTCTCGACGCGCTTGATGGTCTTGGCCAAATTCTCTGGGCCGAAATAGAGGGCACGCCAGTCATCTTTCGGGAAGCGGGTTTCGAGAGTCATCTTGCCGCCGAGGCTGCCTTCATCGAAAGGCACGCGGGCAATCACTCCGATGTTGAGTTCCTGGCAGACGGGGAAAAGTTCGTCTTCCGGCGCCTGATCGAAAATGTTGTAGATGACTTGCACCGCGTCGACCAGGCCGGTGCGCAGGGCTTTGATGCCGTTTTCCGGCTGCCAGCGGTTGATGCTCAGGCCGAAAAAGCGAATCCAGCCGTCGTGTTTCAGCTTTTCGACGGTGGAGCGGAAATCGGGCTCGCTGGTCCAGCTGTCGTCCCAGACGTGAAACTGCAGAAGATCGATCGAGTCCTGGCGCAGTTGCTTGCGGATCTTATCGGCGTATTTGAAGACGTGTTTCGGCGAGAAAACGTCCTGATATTTGTACGAGGGCAGCGCGGGCCAGCGGTCGTTGGCGGGAGGAATCTTCGAGGCAGCGTACAACCGCTTCTTGGGGTTGCGGGCCATGATTTGGCCCAGCAGGCCGTCACTTTTGCCTTCGCCGTAGGCCCAGGCAGTGTCGAAAAAGTTGCAGCCGAGATCGACGGCAAGTTGTAGAGCGGCAAGGGATTCCTGGTCGCTGGAGCCGCTCCAGCCGCTCATGCCCCAGAGTCCGTGGCCGATGCCGCTGACTTCGAAACCGGTACGCCCGAGCTTGCGGTATTTCATGGTCTTCCCCTTGGAATTGGGTTCGTGTTTCTGCGCCGGGAGCGGCGAGCGTTGTCCATCCTACCAGTTTGAGAGGGATGGTTCGCGAGGGGGAAGCGGGATGCTGGTTTTTCGATGCAAATCATTCAAATTTTGCAGTCCCGCGAGGGGCCGCATGGTGGTTGAATGAAGCTAGATCATTAGCCGTACAGGAGGTTTGCAATGAAATCGGAATTCCCCGCTCCCCAAGGTTTGCCGGAAAAGAAAGATAAAGCGATGGCGCCGCCGCAGTCCCGTTTCATGGACGAGAAAATCTCGGACGAGTTCGATACGGAGTCGACTGCAGACCGGGCCATGGCGCCGGCCGGGCTGAACAATCCCTTCTGGAACTAAGCTGGAAATAAGTTGATGGAATGCGCCGACTCGTTGCGGCACTCCCGCGGCGAGTCGGCGCAAATATTTTCTGCGCAATTATGCCTTTGACAAACCGGCGCGCGGTTCGGTCGGCTCCTCTCGATTGGGCGCTTAGGCTTCGGCAATGGCCGCGATGGACACTCTCAAGCCCGGGATTCTAACGGGGAGCTTCGCACCTTGCCGTGCCGGAGGGTTCGATGGAAACCACTTAATCCATTCTTCATTCATTCCGGTGAAGTCTGTTTCCTCAAGAAGGATGACAGTGGCACTCACGACCCGTTCGAGGGAAGTGCCTGCGGCTTTGAGGATGGCAGACACATTCTCCAGGCACTGTCTGGTCTGCTCTTGAATCGTGTCCCCAACAATCTTTCCGGTTACTGGGTCGTGCGGACCAGTGCCTGAGACGAACACAAGACCCGCTGCCCGTACCGCTTGGCTGTATGTCGCCGGGGGCGACGGCGCGTTGGGCGTTCGAATGATATCTCTTGCCATGACTTCTCCCGTGCTGATTCTCGAAGGCAGTATAGCTAAAGTCTGGTTCCGTGAAACCTGGGGTTAAAGCCTTTTTCCTGAAATGCTCCATCCGACTTCTAACGCAGGATTGGGAGGCAGAGGCAGGGGCGGATGGCGAAGTTGAGGGCTGACATTTGCTCGAGCGCGGGGCGCAGTTGGGAATCGCGGCTGGGCTCGAGCGTGATCACGAAGGGGAGCGCGGCTTTGTCGAAGCCGGGGTTCTGCAGAACGGCGTCGATGTTGAGTTGATGTGCGGAAAGAATTTGTGCCAGGCCGGCGATGATGCCGGGCTGGTCGCGGACGAAGAAACGCAGATACCAGGGAGTCTCGAAATCGCAGCTGGTTTCTGGAGAGAGCAACCCGGGAACGCCGCTGCTCGAATTATTTCTTCCCCCGTTCCCGGCGGACAAGCTTTCCGCTACCAGCTTCAAATCAGAGATCACGGCGACCGCGGTGGGATCTCCGCCTGCACCGGCGCCGAGAAAGGCCATGTCGCCGCCATACTTGCCCGAAGTGAGAACTAGATTCTGATTGCTCTGCACGCGCCCGAAGGGCGACGACACGGGCACCAGGCTGGGACCGACCTCGGCGAACAGTGTGTCGTGTTTCAACTCATGTGGCGACAGCCGCCTCGGCTGTCCCGCCGTGGCGAAGCCCGGCGGCCCCGGGCTCGGCAGTTGGGTATCGTGTTTCAAATCGGCCCGCGATATCTGCCGAATGGTGCAGCCCAACTCACGCGCGTAATCGAAGTCGACCGCCTCTACCGTGCGGATGGTGCGGGCGCGAATGGATTCCGGGGCGACATGGGCCTGCAGTCCGGCGAGCGCCAGGATCGCCAACTTGGCGCGAGCGTCGCCGCCGTCGAGATCTTCCGAGGCGTCGGCCTCGGCAAAGCCACGGGCCTGAGCTTCTTCCAGAGCCTCGCTGAACGGGATGCGTGCGTTCTCGATGCGGCTGAGAATGTAGTTGCAAGTGCCGTTCAGGATGCCGGCGATGCCGTGCAGCCGGTCTCCGCTCAAACCCGTGCGCAGCGCGGGCAGCACCGGAACTCCTCCGGCGACCGACGCGCCGAATTCGAGGCGGACTCCCCTGGAACTTGCCAGTTGCAGCAGATCGGGGCCGTGGCGAGCGATAAGCTGTTTATTGGCCGTGACCACCGACTTGCCGGCCTGCAGCGCGCCGCGCACGATTTCTTCGGCCGGAGACAGGCCGCCGATCAGTTCGATGACGATGTCGGCGTCGGAGTGGATGACCGAGTGAAAGTCGTCGGTCCAGATCACGTCGCTCGGAACATGGTTCGAGGCCCAAGCCTGTTTCTTGCGCTCCACATTGCGATTGCAGATGTGAGTCAGGCGGAGAGAACCATCGTCGTTTTCGCCGAGAACTGTTTCGCAGAGAATCTTCGTGACGGCCCGGCCCACCGTGCCGAAACCGATCAGGGCGACGCGGCGAGCCTCCTTCGGGCGGGCGCCAGGGCGCGCGGCGGGCGCGGGTTTCGCAGTCTTCTTTGCAACGATCTTTGCAACGATCTTTTTAGGCAAGGTCGGTTGGCGCACACAGAATGCGCTCCTGTTCATAATACTTGCGGCACGCGCTTCTCGGGAACTGCAAACGGGAGACCCGATTGGCGCGAGGCGCCGTGCCAGGCGGCGTGACGGGCGGAAATGGCATCAAACTTGGTAATATGATGCTTCCTGCTGCCAGCGAATTCATTCGTGCTGCGGGAGAGTCGTGAACACGCTCTTTGACCAGCGCCTTTCGATACCGAGCGCTATGGTCCGCAAACCAGGCCCGGTAGCGGGAGGAGAATGAATGATTGAAAGGTTCGTGAAGGTGGTGGGCACGGCAGCGATTATGTTCCTCGCGGCCGCGGCGCACGGTCAACAGGCTGAACCCCAGCAGGCGCAACCGCAGGCGCAACCGCAGCAGGCGCCAGAAACGCCCAAGCCGGCCGCCACGCAGGACAGTAGCCAGGAAACGGTGGAAGTATCGAGCTCGCGGAGAGTCAAGCCGCGCGATTACAAACCATGGGAGTTCAGTGTGAGCGGAGGCGGAAACCTGCCGCATGGCACGACCAACATTTTTGTAAAAGGCGGCAGCGCCGCGGCGGATGCGGGCGTGGCTCGCAACTTCAGTAAGTATGTGGGATTCAGGCTGGATTTTTCCTGGACCAACCTTCCCTTGCGCGTTTCCGCGCTCGAGCTAGCCCAGTCCAAGGGCGGAAGCAATCAGATCTACGGACTGTCGCTCGATCCCATTTTTTACATTCCAGTCACGAGGATTTACAGCGGGTACGCCTTGGTCGGGCCGGGTTTCTACCGGCGGTCGGGGAAACTGGATTCGTCGACGGCGCTTCCGGGAGCGTCCTGCAACGCATTCTGGAACTGGTGGGGAACCTGCCTCAACGGCAGCATTCCTCTGGGCACGTTTTTGAAGGAAAACCAGAATCAGGTCGGCTTTAACTACGGCGGAGGCGTGGCCCGCAAGGCGACGCGGAATATCGATCTCTATGCCGAGTACCGCGCCATGCACTCCAGCCTCAACAAGAACACCACCGACGCCCGCACGCTCACGGTCGGTGTGCGCTGGTGACGTGCGTACGTAGCTATGGATAGTGTGGCGCGGGCACTCCCTTCACAAGCCTGGGGCAGGCTCTGCCCGCGAAATGCAGGCAGCTGGGAAACGCTATTCCGGATTGGTGCGGTAGTTCCAGAGGCCGGCAGTTTCACGCTGCAACTGCACGAAGGATGACGCGGGCGCGGGCTGCGCGACGGCTGAATCTGAATTAGCTTCTTGCACGGCGGCTCCGACGAGGGCGTGAGCGTGAGCGAGCGAGCAGGCGGGATCGGTGGCGGCTGCGTCTCCGGTAAGCAGAAAAGCCTGACACCGGCAGCCGCCGAAGTCTTCTCCGCGACGATCGCAACTGCGGCAGGGTTCGGGCATCCAATCTTCGCCGCGGAAGCGGTTGAACGACGCTGACTCCCCCCAGATCCACTGCAGCGTTCTTTCCTTTACATTCTCGAATGCGAGGCCGGGAATTACTTCCGCGGCATGGCAGGGAAGCACTCGTCCGGATGGATTGATCAGCATCAATCTCCGTCCCCATCCGCCCATGCAGGCTTTGGGAAATTTGGCGTAGTAGTCGGGGACCACCGAATCGATGCGCACGCGCCCGGCCAGTCGCTTCTCGGCCGCAGCAACAATTTCTACCGCCGCATCAATCTGGGCGTGGGTGGGCATCAGGGCGGCGCGGTTGGCCAGCGCCCAGCCGTAATACTGGGCGTGAGCAATCTCCACACGGTCGGGATTCAACTGCTCGATGAAGCCGAGCATCTCTTCGAGATGGTCGAGATTCTGGCGGTGGACGACCAGATTCACGGTGAACGCTAGTCTTTTTCCGTCCACCCGCTTGCGAACCGCGCGTGAGAGTTCGATCTTGAGCGCGTGCGCTTTGGCGCCGGCAATCCAGTTGGCGGGGCCTTCGCGCGAATCCTGGAAACTGATTTGAATGTGATCGAGCCCGGCGGCAACCAAGGCAGCGAGGCGTTGTTCAGACAGACCGATTCCTGAAGTAATCAGGTTGGTGTAGAGTCCGGCGGCGCGCGCCGCGGCGATGAGTTCAGTCAAATCCGGCCGCGCCAGCGGTTCGCCGCCGGTGAAGTGCGCGTGCAACATGCCGAGCTTGCCTGACTGCTGGAAGACGCTGGTCCACTGCTCCGTCGACAATTCCGATTCCGTTCCCGCCAATTGCAGTGGATTCGAACAATACACGCAGTGCAGCGGGCAGCGATGCGTGAGTTCGGCGATCAGGGCTAGAGGATTGGGAACCATAGGCGGCCAAGTCCAACGATCAGTAGTCGACGATCCGTTTCTTTTGCAACTGCTCGAGAAACTGCGTGATGTCGTCGCGAATCTTTTCCGGGTCCGCTTTATCAAACTGTGCTTGCAATTCGGTAATGATTTCGCCGAAGGTGCGCTGCCCGTCGCAGCGCTCGAGCACCTGGCGTCCGGTGCCTTGCAGCTTGATGGCGCCTTCGGGAAAAAGAATCACGCGGTCTTGTTCGGTTCCTCCCCAGCGGCAACCGGCGGCCAGCCGCGGCTGGCTGGAATCTTGCGGGGGAGCCATCAGGCCTCCACTCTCTCGATGCGAAATGCGCCGGGTGGCGGCCAGCCGGGCTGCACATAGGCGAAGTAGAGCGCGTCGAGCTGCGCCCATAGAATGTCGCATTTGTCGCGCAGCGCGCCGATCGCCAGTTCCTGCTCGGCGCGCGTCTTCGCGTTTTCGTAGACGTAGTTCACTGCGAACTCGGCATCTTCCGGAGCCTGGGTCAGGCGCGCCTCAAAATAGTCGAGACCTCCCGCGAGCCACGGATAATGCTGGCGCAGCTTCTCCATGCGCAAGGAAATCAGGTCGCGAGAAAACAGTTCGGTCAGTGACGACGCCACGGCTTCGAGCAGACTGCGGCTGCGCACGATGTTCAGGTATTCGTTCACGGCGAAGCGGGTTGCGGGCAGGATTCCTTTGCCGGCACGAACCTCGTCAGGGTTCAGGCCGGTGGCTTCGGCGAGTTTCAGCCAGCGCTGGATGCCGCCTTCGTTTTTGTTCGAAGCATTTTTGGGCGTGTCATTCTTATTCGCACCATCTTTGGTTGAATCATGATGCGCCGCCTCGCCGTCGTGATCGATCACCCGCTTGCGCCAGGCGCGGCGGAACGCGAGATCAGGCCCGCGCGACAGGATGATCGAATCCTTGATTGGGATGATGCTCTGATAGTAGTAGCGGTTCAGCGCCCAGGCCTGCAGCTGGCCGCGAGTGAGGCGGCCTTCGTGCATCATGAGATGGAAGGGATGGCGATGATGATAGCGTTCTACGCCCACGGCGCGGAGTTGGGCGCGGAATTCGTCGAGCGAGAGCAGGCGCGCGTCGTCGGCCGGGCGGGGCGCGCTGTTCGCCGGTTTCGCCGTTTCTAGAGGTCGAACTGCCATCCATCCTCCGCAATTTCCCAGCCTGCGTCGCGCACCTGCCGATACTCGGAGCCGGATTCGTCGAGCATCGGGTTGGTGTTGTTGAGGTGCAAATAGATTTTACGTGGACGGCGCAGTCCGGCCAACTTTTGCAGGCTGCCGTCGGGCGACGACACCGGGACGTGACCCATCTGCCGCGCGGTGCTGCCGCTGCCTTGGGTACGGATGAGTTCGTCGTTGCTCCAGAACGTGCCGTCGAAAAGAAGAAGGTCAGCAGATTCGAATTCGCGGAGCAGTGCGTCGTCAATCTGCGGCACGGCGGGCATAAATGCGAGTCGCTTGCCGGACGGGGAGTCGATCAGCAATCCCAGAGAAGATTCCCGCGGATTGAGTTGCGATTGGCGGTCGGCGGAAACGTAAGCGGGAAAGTGCTCGCCCAGCGACACGGCGCGGCAGCGCAAGCCGGAGTCGTCCGCAGCCCAGGAAAGAAGAGGAAACGGTTCACCGGGGGTGAAGTCGGTCCACGAAGCCTGAGCGGGCACGCGCTCCAACATGCCGAACATAGAATTGTCTTCGCGCAGAATACGGCGAATCGATGCGGTGGCGTGTATGCACAGTGGCTGCAATTCGCGCAGCAGCAGCAAACCGAGCACGTGATCGACGTCGGCGTTGGCGAGAAGGGCGCCGGCGATCGGCGAATTGCGTGGGGATTCGTCGCGAGAACGGGTTTGCGAGTGCAGTTCCGGAGTGGCTTCGATTTGCGCGCGCAGGTCGGGAGACGCTCCCAACAGGAACCAGTTGTTGCCGTCTTGCGCGATTGCAACCTGGGTTTGCGCGCGCGCTTTGCCGTGGAAGGTGCCGGCGCGGAGCCCGCGGCAGTTGGGGCAGGCGCAATTCCACTGGGGGAATCCGCCGCCGGCGGCCGAGCCGAGAATCTTCACGCGCATGTCTGGGAGTTTACATGGGTGGGCGTGGGGCCTGCGATGAGAGAGCCCCCAGGGGCTCAAGCCCACTGGCGTGCAGGCGCGGGGCGGCACGGCTAAAGCCGTGCCCTTCCCAAAATCGCTCGCCAGGGAAGTCTTCCTAAATCCTTATCGCCGTCATTAATCCATGTCGCCGAGCGAGCAGGCACCGGGGCCGCGCGGATCGCCGCACGAACCGCATCCACCGGAGGGAGCCGCGGCGCTCGACGAGCCTTTGGCGGAAACCGCGAACACGGAGAGCTGGGGGTCCAGCTTGGTGCCGGCGCACTTTGGGCATTTCGCCCGCTGCCTACCAAAGACGAGGGCCTCGAAGCTGTGATGACATTCCTGACAGATGTATTCAAAGATGGGCATAGGAGAGCCTCCCGGCTTTAGCGGTGCTGACTCCATTAGAATCAATTCGTGGGAACTTCGCAAACCGATTCGGCGGGCCACGAGACTACCGCGCCCCGGCCCGCGCCAGAGCAGATTCAGAATCCGGCGGCCGTCGCGAAGTTTGAGGTTGCGGCGTTTCGTCCGCAGCCGTGGTTTCGTGGCGGACACGCGCAGACTCTCGCCAGCTTTTTTCTGCCGCGCCGGATCAAGCTGCCCAAGGCGGAAGAACGATTCGTCGAGGTGGCGCCGGCGGTCACCGTTCTGGAGGCAAGCGCCCCGGCCAGCAAAGTTGCCATCAAGCTGCGCTGCCTGTGCTATTGGCAGAGCGACCGGCGCGGCGCGCTCACGCTGATCGTGGTCCATGGCCTCGAAGGTTCGAGCGATTCGCAATACATGCTGGGAGTGGCGCGAGACGGCCTCGATGCAGGCATGAACGTGGTGCTTATGAACCAGCGCAATTGCGGCGGCATGGACGCTGCTGCGCCCACGCTCTACAACTCAAGCCTGTCGGGCGATGTGGCCGCGGTGGCGCGCAACATTGTAGAAACCGACGGCATCTCGCGATTCGCCCTGGTCGGTTTTTCCATGGGCGGAAACCTGGTGCTGAAACTGGCCGGGGAGTGGGGAAGCGGAGGCCCTTCGCAATTCCGCGCCGTGGTGGCGGTCTGCCCGGCCATGGATTTAGCAGCGTCTGCCGACGCGCTGCACGAACCTTCCAACCGCCTCTACGAATATTATTTCTTGCTGCAGTTGTTTCGGCGGTTTCGCCGCAAGGCTAAGCTGTTCCCCAGGGTTTTCGACGCCTCGCGCCTCAAGGGAGTTTCCAGCCTGCGCGAATTTGACGACCGCATCACGGCTTTCTACTGCGGCTTTGCCGGCGCAGATGATTACTACGCGCGCGCGGCGGCATCCAATGTGGTGGATCGCATTGCCGTGCCGGCGTTGATCATCCACGCGGCGAACGATCCTTTCATTCGTCTCCGAGCCGAGACCCGGCAGCGGATCCTGGCCAATCCAAACATTACTTTCGTCGAAGCCAGCGATGGCGGACACTGCGCCTTTATCGCCGAGCGCAACAGTCACCCGAGTGACGATGGCCGCTGGGCGGAGCGCACCGCGGTGGAATTCGCGAAGAGGTTCGCGTAACGCCGGCGTCCCTTGTGGAAGTGTGGTGCGGGCACTCTTGCTCGCGAAATGCCAGCGGCTTACAGGGGCCGGTGTCTTGCCAAAAGTTCAAAACCCTAGGCTTTTGGACCGCTGGTGAGTTCTGCAGCAAAGTTCTGCGGTGGCGTCCGCGGGGGTGCTTCTGGTTAGATTTCGCGGGCAAGAGTGCCCGCGCCACATATTTCGTGCTACGAGACAGCCGGACGCGGGCGCAACCATGCACCCACATCCACGCCGCGGCCCTTCATGCGCGTGCGCAGGGCTGCCAGAGCCACCATCGCGAGGAAGATCCCTGCGAGTCCCAGCGACGCAGCCCGAATCCCGACCCGATGCTTGGGCAGAATCGAAAGCCGCCCGTACACGAATTCGATGTGCACCCAGTAAACCAGCAGCGAAGCCTGCCCCAGCTGGATCAGCGGACTGAATCCCCACTGCCCTGCACCCCAGCGGCACCACGCATAACTCGCCGACAGGATCCCCATGAGCATGCCCAGCCGGATCAGGAAAAAACTGGGGCTGGTGCGCCAGAAATCGTACACCGCATAGAAGTGCCACGGTCGCGCGTCGAACCAGCGGGCCACTTCCACCACGGCGACGCCGGCCACTCCCAGCCCAACGAAGATGCGCGCCTCGCGCCCGCGAACCCACGGGCTGTGCAGCGCGAATCCCACGGCCAGGCCGGCAAAGGCGAACGCGCTCCAGGGAAAAACCGGAAACAGCCACGACTGCGGCGTGCCCAGGTTGTGCACTCCGTCAATATAAGACTCGATTGGCCAGGGCAGCCACCACGGACGCCAGGTAGTCCACAGCGGGGGCGTCAAGAACGAGATCAGCAGAGCCATGGCGGATGAGGCCAGCACCAGCGCCAGGCGCTTCCGCGGGCCGCTCTCGGGTTTACTCGTCTCGCGTCCACCCGTTTCGCGTCCACCCGTTTCGCGTCCACCCATGGCCGACAGCACCAGCCAGCAGAGGCCGCCCATCAAAATCATGGAGAGGCCGATTTCATTCAGGATGTCCACCCGAAGCAGGTCCGTCCACGGCGACCAGCCCATGGCGAGGACGAACTCCTGCAGGCGGAAGAGCAGGCCGAAGGCGAAAATCTCCGCCCCGCGGCGGACGGTGGTGCGGGCAATCTGGGCGGGCGCGAGATTCTTCTGCCAGAGTTTATCCGTGACCAGGGCAAACGAAATTCCGGCGAGAAAAAGAAACAGCGGCGCGGGAAACGTCCCTCCCAGCTGCGAGTACATGAAAAAGCGGGTCTGGCGCGCGTCGGGCGACAGCCAGGAATCGTAGCAGTGAGTCTGAAACATCAGCACGCAGGCCAGACCTCGCATCCAGTCGATATAGGCGAGGCGGGATGGACCGGATTCCGGTGCTGACATGGCAAGCGAGAAGCTCTTGGCGAGCCGCCTGTCGACTTTATGGTTCGGACATCAGACGTCGACGTGATAAGAGTCGACGTGATAAGCACGGCGGCCGTCGCAGATCGGCAGCCGCAGTATACGGCAGCGCTCTCCGAAATCGCGGGGTTCGAGCCCGGAATCACCGTGGCCAGCCCGGGCCGGGGACCGGAAGTGGTTACCGCGGTTACTGTTTGAACCCTTCCCTTGTAAAATTCCTCCCCCAATACAACCCGCGATGAAGCAAACTTGATCCAAACGAGGAATCCTTGTGTAAGCTATTTACACAACCAGGTCAGACAACCAGGTCAGACAATTCGGTCAGACAACCAGGTCAGACGATCTAGGTCAGCCACGATCCCGTTAACGGAGTCTCTATGCGAACTTTCCGCTCGTCACTGTGCCTCATCCTTGCGTCAACTTTCCTAGCCGCAACCTGCCTCGCCGAGGCGCCGGACCGCATTGCTGCGATTGACTCCAGCCAGACGGTGGTTTTAGCCAAGAGTGTTCATCCCAACGCGCAGTCGCGTTACGACCAGGGCCCCGTCGAGGCGTCGCGACAGCTTAGCTACATCACGCTCCTCATCGCCCCCTCGCCGACCCAGCAGAAAGCCCTGGACCGGCTTCTCGCACAACAGCAAGACCCCCACTCGCCCAACTACCACAAGTGGCTCACCCCTGCGGAGTTCGCCGATCGTTTTGGCCTCAGCCAGAACGACCTTAACAAGGTCACCGGCTGGCTCAGATCGCAAGGGCTCAAGATCGTCAGCGTGGGCGGCGGTCGCAACTCGGTGATTTTTAGCGGCACAGCGGCCCACGTCCAAAGTGCCTTTGGAACGGAGATCCACGGCTACAAGGTCGACGGTGAGGAGCATTTCGCCAATTCCACGCCGCTCATGCTTCCTGCCGCGCTCAGTGGCATTGTCAAGACCGTGATGGGCCTGCATGACTTTCGTCCGCGCCCTGCGAACCGAAAGAGCGGCATCGGGGCGCTGCGAAGTGCCCGCCCCGACTACTATGACGCGACCTATCTCTTCCCGAATTTCCTGGCTCCTGGTGACATAGCCACGATCTACGGCATCGATTCGTTATACGCACAGGCAACTCCTGTCGACGGTACTGGACAAAAGCTTGCCGTCGTGGGGCAGACAGATATTTTTCTTGCTGACATCAACGATTTCCGCAGTGGATTTGGGCTTACCCCGATTCCGACCGGCACCGGCGGTTGCACCACCTCCACCACCGGCACCACCGGGATCATTATTGCTCCCTGCACCACCACGAACTTCGCGTATGTACTCCTGGGAACCGACCCTCTCACCATCTCCACGGGTGACATTACCGAAGCCGACTTGGACGTCGAATGGTCGGGAGCCGTGGCCCGAAATGCGCAGATTATCTTCGTCAACGGCGAGACCTCGGGCGGCGCCTATGATGCCCTGACCGCGGCCATCAATCCCCCCAGCGGACCGCCCATCGCCCCCGTGATCAGCATGAGCTACGGGAATTGCGAGGCGCAGTCACCCAATCTGGAAACCCTCCTGCAACAGGGCAACGCCGAGGGCGTCACCATTTTGAACTCGGCTGGTGACACCGGCGCTGCTGCATGTGACTTCAGCCCCACCACGGCCAACCCGCCATTCCCGCCTGCGTCGAACGGACTAGCCGTGAATTACCCGGCGAGCAGCCCGGAAGTGACTGCCGTTGGTGGCACCGAGATCTCCCTCGCCGACGACTCCGTCCAACCCAACTCTTTCTGGAGCGCCACCATTGGCGCCAATGGGGGTACGGCGACCATGTACATTCCTGAGATCGCGTGGAACGACGACGTGGAGTTCGGCCTGTTCTGTGTGGCCAACCCCACCAATACGTTTTGCACCCAGGGAGGCTCTACGGCGGTGCCCGGTTGGGTTAAGATCACATCCGCAGAGACGGCGCAGCAAGACATTTGGATTTCGTCCACCGGCGGCGGGGCCAGCAACTGCTTCACGGTAAACGGCACAACGTGCACGGCGGGCTTCCCGCAACCTGTTTGGCAGAAACCGCTGACGGTTTCCGGTGCTCCCGCCGGGGTGCGGTGGCTGCCAGACGTGTCGCTTTTCGCCTCGCCGAACTTTCCCGGCTACATTCTTTGCACTCCGCAGAACCCTGGCACTACCAACACCAGTACGTGCAGCGTCTCAGTCTTCGACGCCGTGGATACCTTCCAGTCCCTGGTTGGCGGTACCTCGGCTTCTACTCCGGTTTTCGCCGGTATGATCACTTTGCTGAACCAGTTTTTCAACGGGGCCGGGTCTGGCGGCCTGGGAAACATCAACGCCAAGCTCTACCAGTTGGCGGCAACGCCGGCGAACCAAGCGTTCCACCCGGTCACCAGCGGTACTAATATCGTCTACTGCGCGGGCGCCACTCCCACGGGTCAGCCCACCACAATCCAGTGCCCTGCACCCAGCGGCACCACGGGTTCCTTTGGCTACAACGCCGCGAACGTCGACACCACCGGCGGTACCAGCTATAACCTTGTGACCGGCCTCGGCTCGGTCAAGGCCGACAGCCTGTTTGCCGCCTGGCAAGCCAGCCTGGGCAGCTTCACGCTGTCCCCAGATCATGGCACCGTCACCGCCATCGCTGGACACAACAGCACCACGAGCACGATCACCATGACGCCGACGTCCCCATTCAATAGCCCGGTCATCTATAGCTGCCCGGCGCCGCCCGCGGGAGCCACCTGCAGCTTTAACCCCAGTACGGCCACCACGAGCCCGGTAGTGCTGACCTTCTTAACTTCTCCCTCCATGGGGCCCGCAACCAATCCGGTAACAGTTTCGGCCAACGGCGGAGGAGTTACGGAGACGACCACGGTCACCCTCACGACTACCGCAACGGACCAGGTGGTCACGTTGTCGGTGGGCACGGCCTCTCTCCAGGTCACTCCGGGGCAGACGGGGACCGCGACCATTAACGTGAAGGGAACGAACAGCTTCAATGCTCAACTTTCATTCACGTGCACCGAGCCGGCGGCGTTGTCGGCCTCAGGATCGGTGTGCACGATGTCTCCCCCGACCCCAACCACGGCAGCCTCGGTTACCCTGAGCGTCACTACTCTTGGACCCACAGGGCAGTTGCGTCAACCGCTGACGGGCGGCAAAGCGATCTTCTACGCGGCACTGCTGCCGGGCCTGCTCGGGATCGTCTTCACCGCGGGGTCGCGCAAGCGCGCCGCTCGCGGCATACGCTTCCTGAGCCTGATGATGGTGCTGGGCTTCTCCACACTGTGGCTCGGCGCCTGCAGCAGCAATAGTTCGAACAAGACTCCAGGAACGCCGCCAGGGTCGTACGCCCTGACCGTCCTCGCTACGACCGGAGGCACGGTGCCGGTGACCGCTTCCACCACGGTCACGCTCGTGGTGCAGTGAGTCGCAACCTTAGGTAAGGGGACGACGGTAAGGGCACGGCTTCAGCCGTGCGGATTAGCGGCTAGGGATTGCGGCTTCGGCCGCTGAGGTTCGCCCCCGCGGCACACCTCAGCGGCTCTAAAGCCGCCTATTGCTCCATCTCTGATCGGCACGAGTGGAACTCGTGCCCTTCCCGAATCGCCATTGCTTGCTCTCCAAAACTCCGTCCTGCCTTTGTTTTTTCCATCCCATCTGCGAAACTGACTTCTAGCCACTCATCGCTAGCCACTGACTTCCCATGGGCCGCATCCACGTTCTTTCCGAAAACGTCGCCAACAAAATCGCTGCCGGCGAAGTGGTGGAGCGTCCTGCCTCGGTGGTGAAAGAACTGCTCGAGAACTCGCTCGACGCAGGCGCGACCCGCATCAAGATCAGCGTGGAAGCGGGCGGAAAAAAACTGATCCAGATCACCGACAACGGATGCGGCATGGTGCGCGACGACGCCATGCTGGCCTTCGAGCGCCATGCCACCTCGAAAATCAAAGACGCCGAAGATCTGCTGAGCGTGGCCACGCTGGGGTTCCGCGGCGAGGCGCTGCCTTCAATCGCGTCGGTCTCGCGTCTGCGGCTGGAAACGCGCGCGCCGGAAGACGCCGCCGGGACCGTCCTCGAAATCAACGGAGGCAAGATCGCTCGCATCGAAGAGGCCGGGCTGCCCGCCGGAACCTCGATCACAGTGCGCGACCTGTTCTTCAATACCCCCGCGCGCAAGAAATTTCTGAAGGCGGAGTCCACCGAGCTTTCCCACATCGCTTCGCTGGTCACGCATTACGCACTGGCGCATCCCGCGAAGCATTTCGAGCTACACTCGGCCACAAACGCCATGCTGGTGGCGCCGCCAGTCGCGGGATCGGGCGAACGCGTCTATCAGGTGTTCGGCAAAGAAACGCTAGACCAGTTGATTCCCGTGGCCGCCATGCAGCCGCTGGAACATGTCGGATTGCCGCAGCCTCCGCCCTGGCGACGCAAGGAAATCGAAGAGGACGAGGAAAACGCAGCCGCGCCAAAGAGTCCGGGAGCCATGCGCCTGCACGGGTTCGTTTCCAAGCCGGAGATTCAGAAACTCAACCGCAACTCGATTTTCGTGTTCGTCAACGGACGCCTGATCCGTGACCGCCTGGTTCAGCACGCTCTCACCGAGGCCTATCGCAATATTATTCCGCCCACGGTTCACCCCGTGGTGCTGCTGTTTCTTGAGATGCCATCGGGCGAAGTGGATGTCAACGTTCATCCTTCGAAGACCGAAGTCCGCTTCCGCCAGCAGAGCGTGATGCACGACTTTGTGCGCGACTCGGTGCGGGCGGCGCTGATGAAGGCGCGTCCCGTGCCCCAGTTCGTCACCGAGATTCGCGCGCACGCGACGGCGGGTCCTGGCCTGACAAGTCCGGGGCTGACCAGCCCGAGCCTTACTCCGGGAGCAGATTGGGAACGCTCGTCCGAGAGTTTGCCCGGGCAATCGTCGGAACATCTTCGTGGCCCGGTCCTTGTGCCCGCCGCACCGATGCCCGGACCAGCTGCCGGACCGGCGGCAGGCGGCGGCTTCGTCCTGCATGCTCCGAGTATTCCGCCAGCCTCCGGGAGATTTCAGTTTGAGGGCGGAATCGCCGTCGAGGCGAACGCAGCCATCCCTGTAGCGCGCGGATTGGAAACGAAAGCCCTGGGGACAATTCCCGACAACGGCTGCGCCCCGGCGATCGATGCCCGAGGAGAAGACGCTCGTGAAGAAGAAATAACCCTGGCCTCGCTCGCCGCTCTGAAGCCGTTGGGACAGATTCGCAATTCATTCATCCTCGCGGTCAACGAAGCTGGACTGTGGATCGTCGACCAGCATGTGGCTCACGAGCGCGTATTGTTCGAACGCATCCTGAAGCAGCGATCCGCGCAGAAAGTGGAAAGCCAGCGCCTTCTGATGCCGATCGTGCTGGAACTTTCTCCCGCGCAGCAGGCGGTGTTCGCCGAAATTTCCGACGAATTGCAGCGCAACGGTTTCGAGGCCGAGCCTTTCGGCGCCCGCAGCGTAGCAGTGAAAGTCGCGCCAGCGGGAGTGGAGGCCGCTGCCGTCGAGCATCTGCTGCACGAATTGCTCGATCAGTTTTCCCGGGAAGAGCAGTCGCTGAATCTGGAGAAAATTCGCGCCCGCATTGCCGCTTCCATCGCTTGCCACGCGGCCATCAAGGTAAACATGCCGCTGGAGCAGCACAAAATGGATTGGCTGCTGGCCGAACTCGCCAAAACCGACCACCCCTACGCCTGCCCCCACGGCCGGCCCGTCGTCCTGCGGTATTCTGTAAAGGACATTCAGAAGGCGTTTAAGAGAATCTAGCGAGTGAGCTGTCAGCTATCAGCTCTCAGCTTTCAGCAAAACCGAAACAGATCGGTGACTTTCTGTTGAGACTTTGCTGAATCGGTTGGAGTTGATTTAGCTGAGAGCTGACAGCTGACAGCGTTCCTATGACCGAACAAGAACTTCAAACCGCGCGCCGCGAACGTTGGCGTCTGGATGGCAAGCGCATCCGCACCATTGAAGACGCGCGCTCGTTTATCGAGAGCGTGGGCTTCTCGCTGATGTATCCCATGCGCCCGGCGGCGCCCCTGCCCACCTTCATCGGCGCCTTCGTCGGTTCCGACGATCGCTTGCCCAACTGGCAGCATGCCTTCGCAGATCCGCGGGCGGCCGAAGCAATAGAGCTCATGGTTCGCCTGCTGCGCGAGCGCGCCGCCTACGAAGCCAACCTGTTCGATGAGAACAACGCTTTTCTGGTGGCGGGCTCGGTGTTCCCTTATTTTTACGCGCTGGTGGGCGAGCGCAATCCCAAGCTGGCGCCGAAAGCTGGAGCGCGCTCGCCGTACTCACCGCTCGCAGTCGACGCGTTTGAGCTCATCCAAGACAAAGGTCCCATCTCGAAGCAGAAAATGCAAGAAGCCCTGGGCGGCAGCATCTCGCTGGCGGCGCTGGACAAGGCTCTTACCGAACTGTGGTCAAAGCTCCGCATTACGCGCGTCGACTACAGCCGCAGCGAAGGTTCCTTCTGGGATGTGCTCTACCGCTGGGCTCCGGACGCGGTGCGGGAGGGCGTCGGCCTTTCGGTGCCCGAGGCGCTCTCGGCCCTGCTCTCGAAATATCTGGACAGCGCCATCGCCGTCGAGCAATCGGAACTGGAATCATTCTTCGGCAACTTCGTCGCGCGTTCAAAAGTGCGGGACGCGGTAAACGCCCTCCTGGCGGCGCGCGAATTAAGCTTCACCCAAGTGAGCGGACGATCCCTGTTGCAGATCACTCCGGAGAAAGTTGTTGTGACCGCAGCTGCGCGTAGCGCAGCGAGTAGCGCCGCCGTCCCTTCGGCAGGCTCAGGGCAGGCTCCGGCGGCTGTCCGGCGTTCGTCCCCGCCGACCGCGCCGGGGGCGAGGCGCTCTCGGGACAGCCGGCAGGATGCCGGCGCTACGCGTCGGCGGTAAGTCCGTGCCTGCTGACCTCAGCTCTCGCCCCTACCGCGGCCGCCTCGCACCTTCCCCCACCGGCCTGCTGCATCTCGGCCACGCCCGCACCTTCTGGATCGCTGCTCAGCGCGCCGCCGAATCCGGCGGGCAATTGATCCTGCGCAATGAAGACCTCGATCCGCAACGCTGCAAACCGGAATTCGTCCGCGCCATGATCGAAGATTTACGCTGGCTCGGCATCGAGTGGACGGAAGGCCCGGATTGCAGCGGCCCTTTCGCGCCCTACTCGCAAAGCGAACGCCGCCCGTACTATCTTTCCGCGTGGAAGAATCTGCGCGACCGCGGACTCATCTACCCCTGCACCTGCTCGCGCAAAGATGTTGCGCAGTCCGCCAGCGCGCCCAATGATTCCGACGATGAGCCGCTCTATCCCGGCCGCTGCCGTCCTAGTCTTACGCCCGCCGCACATGTGGAGACCACCGCCTCGGCTGTCCCGCCGAGGCGAAGCCCGGCGGAACCCATCCCCGCAGCCCACGCCCCCGTCTCCGCGCATCTCGAGCCCGCAGGCGTCCATTGGCGTTTCCGCGTCCCGGACGACGAAGAAGTGAACTTCACAGATCTTCACCTCGGTCCTCAGCGTCTCATCGCCGGACGCGATTTCGGAGACTTCATCATCTGGCGCCGCGATGACGTGCCCGCCTACCAGTTGGCCGTTGTCGTCGATGACGCCGCCATGCAGATCACCGAAGTCGTCCGCGGCGCCGACCTGCTGACGTCCACCGCGCGCCAGATCCTTCTATTCCGCTCCTTGGGACTTTCTATCCCCGCCTATTATCACTGTGACCTGGTCCGCGACGAGTCAGGCGTCCGCCTGGCCAAGCGCCACGATGCGCTCAGCATTCGCCAGCTCCGCGAATCCGGCTGGACGCCGCAACAAGGCCGCAACAAGTAGGAGCAGGAAAGCCGGAGCAGAGATAGGGATAAAGACACGTAGATAAAAGACTCATGTGGGGATGGCCGCCTCGGCCGTCCCGCCGTGGCGAAGCCCGCAGACCGACGCACCCTCCGCCGAGTTCCAGCCGATCCACCGTGTACAATCGATAACTTCGCAATGAAAGACCATTCCAACGAAAACTCCACGGCACAAGCCCCGCGCAAGCTCATCATCGCCATCGATGGCCCGGCCGGCGCCGGCAAGAGCACGATCGCCTCGCGCCTGGCCCGCAAACTCGGTTACGTGAATCTCGAAAGCGGCGCCATGTACCGCGCCCTGGCGCTGAAAGCCATCGACCGCGACATATCGTTCGACGATGAAAAGGCTCTGTTGCAGTTAGCCGAGGGATCCCGCATCCAGCTCGAGCCCACGCTCGGCGGCAACCGCACGCTGCTCGACGGGCGCGATGAGTCTTCGCGCATCCGCGAGCGCGATGTCACCGAAGCAGCCTCGCGCGTGTCGGTACATCCGCAAGTGCGGGCCTGGATGGTGGCTCATCAGCGGGAAATGGGCGCGGGCGGCGGCATCGTGATGGAAGGCCGCGACATTGGCACGAAAGTTTTTCCGGACGCAGACTTAAAGATTTTTCTCGACGCCGATCCCGTGGTGCGCGAGCAGCGCCGCATGGAGCAGCAGAAAATCAAAGGTGAGGTGGCCGCCGACGTCGCCGCTGACCTGCGCGAACGCGACCGCCGCGATCGCACCCGGGCCGCATCTCCGCTGGTCGCAGCCAGCGACGCCGTCGTGATCGACTCGACTGAATTAAGCGAAGACGATGTTCTGGAAAGAATCGAAAAGCTAGTAAAGAAAAAACGAAACCCTTGACCTCAGCCCGTTTTTGCCGACCCCTCACCGCTGATCCTGACCCCCGACCCCTGAC
>DATGHF010000005.1:0-14393 GCA_035308125.1 Candidatus Sulfotelmatobacter sp. | reverse complement strand
CTTGCGCCATGAACCAGATTTCCAACATGGTCGCGAAAACGCACTACCTCTGGGGCGCACCCGCCCCGCTCGTTCTGCGCGGCCCCAGCGGCGGATACGTCCACGGCGGCCCCTTCCACTCGCAGAATCCGGAAATGTGGTTCGTCCACAACCCCGGGCTCAAAGTCATCTGCCCAGCCACGCCCTACGACGCCAAAGGCCTGATCAAAGCCGCTATCCGCGACAATAATCCCTGCATTTTCTTCGAGCACAAATATCTCTACCGCCGCATCAAAGGCGAAGTCCCCGCCGAAGACTACGTCGTCCCAATCGGCAAAGCGAACATCGTCCGCGAAGGCCGCGACCTCAGCGTCATTACCTACGCCGCGATGGTTCACTCAGCTTTAGAAGCCGCCGAAATCCTAAGCAAAGAAGGAATAGAAATAGAAATCCTCGACCTCCGTACCGTCTCCCCGCTTGATCGCGAAGCGATCGCAGCAACCGTAAAGAAAACCAACAAAGTCATCATCCTCCACGAGCACTCCCGCACCGGAGGCCTCGCCGGCGAAATCGCCGCCATCATCAATGAAGAAGCCTTCGACGATCTCGACGGCCCCATCGTCCGCATCGCCGGCTTAGACTCGGCGATCCCATTCTCCCCGCCGCAAGAAGAACATTACCTGCCGAAAGTAGCAGACGTAGTCCGCGAATCCCGCCGCCTGAAAGCGTTTTGAGTGGGTTACCCGCCCTGTCATCCCGAGCGGAGCAAGACGATTCGCAAAGCGAATCGACTTGCGTAGTCGAGGGACCTTGGGTTCGCAAGTGGCGCAAAACCATGTTCCCAGGAGCGCCCCCAACTAGCGCCCCACCCCGCCCATCTGCCACAATACCCCCGGAGGCTCCATGGCCAAGTTCATCCTCGGCATCATCATCACCCTGCTGGTCCTCGTCCTCGGCGGACTCGGCTACGCCATGCTCGGTTTCATTCCCACCAACGCCAACGTCGCCCCGTCACACCTGGAGCATCGCCTCGCCAACACCGCCATGGACGCATCCATGGAGCGTCACGCCCCTCACGTCACCAACCCTCTCACTCCCAGCGATCAGAACCTGATCGACGGCATGAAGCTCTACACCATGAACTGCGCCCTCTGCCACGGCGGCCTCGACCGCAAGCCCGCCGCCCTGGCCAGGAATTTTTATCCCCCGCCTCCCAATCTTATTTCCGACCCTCCCGACGATCCCGAGTGGCACATCTTCTTCACCATCCGCACCGGCGTTCGCTACACCGGCATGCCCGCCTGGTCCAACGTCCTTCCCGAACAGGACATGTGGAAGATCACCTCATTCCTCTCCCACATGGACAAACTCCCCCCCGCCGTCCAGGACTACTGGAAAAATAGCTTCAACCCCGCCCCCGCCGCCGACGAGAAGAAAGAAAACGAGAAAAAGGAAACCCATAAGCACTAGCGCCCGAGAAGTCCTCTAATAGAGCGTTGCTGAAAACGAAAAGGCACGACTCCGAGGGTTCGGGGTCGTGCCTAAATCCGACAGAGGGAAACTCAAACGCCAGCAGCAGCGCCGCCGCCGTGATGGAACCGACTAACGAAGAGCCGGGGCAACAAAAAAAGAATAGCCATTCTCCACAGGCCCCCCACCAACAAGGCCAACAATTCCCCCGCCCCCACTTGCTGAAAAGCGCCAATCAATGCCAAGAGGGCTACACCGAAGCCGACAGCAGCAGACTTCAGCGCCCCATCGCCTAAATCTCCCCACCCTAACAGGTAGTAGGCTGGAGACGACAGAAGAAAACTTATGCTCAGCACAGCGGAAATAATCGTCACAAAGGCGAAGAACCGGAATGCAACCGGTGGCATCTTGTGTTTCCGCGCCTCTTTAGGATTAAACGGAAAGGCGCACATAGTCCACTTTACGAGGAGAAAGCCGACTACCATCGGCACGGACACTACTACGCCTAGGCGGTCGAGCGGCACCAATAGAAGGTAATGACCAATTAAACAACCAATGGCCGAGAAGAGAAGCAACATCGGCAAAAGCGTAGCGCATCGCTCTATAAGCCTTAGCAAGGATATGTCCTTGAGCGACGGAGGCGTGATGCGGCGAACGCACTCAGCCTCAGTCTTCTGCTTCGCTTCGACCTCGTAACTTACGGTTTGCGTCGACATCCTTAGTTTCCCCTAACGGTCCCCGCCCTTGCTCCCCCGGATACAGCCGATACCGGAGTGCCGGAATAAACACAACAACCATTTCGATCACCAAGGCAGCGTATATAACTGAGAATGCAGCATACGCAATGTCCTCCAACCACAAGACGCCATTGGTCAGATTGTGTGGTACGGTCCATTCCAGTGCGACGTTGAGCAACTTATGGGCCAGCAAAAAGATGAGAAGCGCAACAACCCTCGAAAGAGCCGAGCGCACCTGTATCCAAAAGGTCCAGTCCTCAGACCGCCGATCACTTGCCTGCATTCTTGGATGTTTCTATATGACGATAGTTTCAACAACGAGGGGAAGGAAAGCAAGCTGTTTATCATAATTACCCAAGACCTGTCAAGTATGATTCCCAAACTGAGCCAAGTGCAAGTATCCAACGGCGCAGCCCTTCTAGGTCTTTTAGACGGCAACCCGCACCCTTTGGTAACCGCGAAACCCATTATGTGGATGATAGGGATCACAACTGAGCGGAGTGGTTGCCGAACCCACACATCAACGCATGGCAGTCTTTATGATGTAGGCACATTCCCAGAGGTTGGCCTTAAATCCTCTGGACGGCCACCAATTCTTCAATGCTGCAAACGCGATCTACAACTCCAGTCTGCAGGTGCCCTGTGAAGCCGCGGAGAAAGACAAGCCGGTTCAGATACGAACTGGCAGCCTTTCTTCCCGAGGCCGCCACCAAGCTTTTCACGCGGTGTTAGGACGCGGGCTCCCGTCGGTTTCCACCACCAATCCCCCACCCGCTATAATGTAACGTTTGCGTCGGCCCCCGACTAATAACGCGGGCCCTATGGAAGGAGATCATGCCGACTGACATCATCATGCCCCAGATGGGCGAGTCCATCGTGGAAGGCACTATTACCAAGTGGCTCAAGAAGCCTGGCGACAAAGTGCAGCGCGACGAGCCTCTGTTCGAAATCTCCACTGACAAAGTCGACGCCGAGATCCCCGCCCCCGCCTCCGGCGTACTGCGCGAAATCAAAGTCGCCGAAGGAACCACAGTCGGGGTGAACACAGTCGTTGGCACTATCGCCGCCGACGGCGAAGCCGCCGCTGCGGCGCCCTCCAAGCCAGCGCCCGCAGCTCCCGAGAAAAAACCAGAAGAGAAAAAAGAAGAAAAGAAAGCCGCACCCAGCCCACCTCCTGCCCCCACGCCAACCTCCGCGGATACCCGGGACGAAGACGACGAAGCCCGCTCCTCCCCGCTCGTCCGCAAGATCGCGCGCGAACACGGCATCAGCCTCTCGCAAATCTCCGGCACCGGACTCGGCGGCCGTATCACCAAGCAAGACATCATGGCTTTCATCGAGAACCAGTCGTCAGCGCAGCCTGCCGCGACGCAGTCCGCCCCAGTTCCCGCACCCACGTCTCAGCCAGCTGCCCGTCCCGCCGCAGCCCCGGCTCCCGCACCTTACCCTGGCGACCTCGTCCCCATGACGAACATGCGCAAGATCATCGCCAGGCACATGATCGAGTCGCGCCGCACCAGCGCCCACGTCCACTGCATGTACGAAGTGGATTTCACCCGCATCGTCAACCTGCGCGCCAAAAATAAATCCGGATTCGAGCAGCGTCACGGTGTCCGCCTCACCTTCATGCCCTTCTTCGTCCGCGCCGCCATCATCGCCCTGCAGCAGTGGCCCATCATCAACGCTTCGGTCGAAGGCGAGAGCATCCGCTACCACCGTCAAATCAACGTCGGCATCGCCGTCGCCCTCGACTGGGGGCTCATCGTCCCCGTCCTCAAAAACGCCGGAGACCTAAACTTCCTCGGCCTGCAGCGTGGCATCACCGACCTCGGCGAGCGCGCCCGCACCAAAAAGCTCAAGCCCGAAGACGTCGAAGGCTCAACCTTCACCATCACCAATCCCGGCCAGTTCGGCGCCGTCTTCGGCCTGCCGATTATCAATCAGCCCAACTCCGCCATCATGGGCGTCGGTGGCATCACGAAAATGCCGCTGGTAATCACCGACAAAGAAGGCAACGATTCCATCGCCATCCGCAGCGTCGTCCATCTCACGCTCGGATATGATCACCGCCTGATCGACGGCGCCGTCGCCGACCAGTTCATGGCCCAAGTAAAAAAGAATCTCGAAACCTGGAACGAAGAAGTCGGCTAAACGTTGGACCGAAGTCGCACGAAGGATACGCCGCCATGGAAGAATGAGTGGAAGAGCGGCCCTTCTAGGGCCGCGTTGAGCTTCTGTGGATGTGACGGGCTTCAGCCCTCGTTTGCTGACGAGCCTCAAACCTGCGTGCTAGGCTGAGAGCTGCCCTTCCTCCACGCCGACGCATTCATGCACTGCACCACTCCATCGATAATTCTCGAAATCCCGTCCTTGAACTGCTCCGGATTCACAATCTCACGCGCCGCAATCGCATCCGACATCGCCAGCGCGTTCTCCAGAAACGACATCGCCGCATCTTTTTTTTCAGCCCCAGATTTGCTCCCGAAGAGCCCTTCAATTCCGGTGACCAGAGCAGGGACGAACGAAATCCCGCGCAATAGCTGCTGTATGAAATCCATTTCTTCTCCTCGATTGATGTTTCCCCGAATGCTGCTGGCATGATGAGCCCTCATCCATATCCTGGAAGGGCACGGTTTGCAGCCGGGCCCCTAAGCTCCGCAACCATGCCTCGGACTCTAGCCCTGAGGGCTCCTTCTTCAGTTCGCCGCCCCAAAACGAATAGGCCGCTACCTGAACCAGTACTTATGCAACGCAATGATCAGCCCGATCGCCGCGCTGATCGTGGCATTCACCACTCGATTGTGCAGGCTGTTACGCATTTCGCTTCGTTCCAGCACCTCAATTTTATTTTCCGCCATCCGCATACGCCCCGGCTGCGCGCTTCCCACCAACGTGTCCATCTTGGTCTCGAGGCGCGCTAGCTTGTCCAGCACTTCGCGCTGAAACTCACCATCCATCATCCGCAGTGCCGACAATTCCTTCCCCGTGAGTTCCATACCGTATCCCTTCATCCCTGGTGTCCTAAAGCTGAGCTAGGATCATCTAAAGCGGATAATCCACATGCAGCGCCGCCGAATATCGCGAATACCGTGGCGGCGAAGAGGAATCATACAGCCGCAAAAAATAATTCTGAGTTCGCGCCAGCCGTGCCAGAGTAAAAGTCTGCCCGCTGAACCGGCCCAGCAAATTCCGGTCGTTGGATTGTCCCCATCCATAATCGTGGGCCCTGACCTCAACCCCGCAACCGCTCGGCGGCGCCATCCCGATATCCACAGACACCGTCGTCGAAGTCACCGCCGTGATCTGCGCGTCCGTCAGGTTCACCTGGTAATACGCCCCCACTTGTGTCGTCGCCAGCAGCGGAGGCAGGTCCTGCAGCGGCACGGTCGTCAACGTGGCTTCCGATTGCATCGCCAGCGGCGCGGCCAGATCGTTCGCGAACTCGATTTTGTACAACCCGCGATCATCCGCCGGATCGGCAACCTGAATCTCCACCTGCCGCACAATCGCCGTAAACGCCGCGCCTCGCGAAGGCACATTCACCGCCATGGCATCTCCCGGAAAAATGTCAGCCGCTGCCCCAGGCAGAAAATCGCTCCACGTCTGGTACGTGCCCGACCACGCTTGGCCGCCCGCATCTTCCAGAATCGCCAGCGCCGCGTTCTCGCAATCCGCTTCCGTGCGCGCGGCCGGAGTTTTAACGTCCCGCACCGCGCCGCGCGTCCCATCGTCAGATCCACTCTGCAACCCGGCCACGCTGGCCGCATTTCGCACTTCCGCCGCCGCTCGCCCCGACCCGCGATAGCTCACTACAATCAGTTCATTCAAAGCCGGCACATACTGCGGATAGAAGTCCAGCGACGGCGAGCTCGTAACCGCGCACTCCGCTCCATCCGACAGCGACCCCACCAGCTGCGTCACATAACTCGCGCTGGGCAACGCGGTGCGAACCAACGCCAGCGAGATATGCGCCCCATAGGTGTAGGCAATGCTGCATTGCATGCTCGCTGCGTTCACCAGGGCATAAGTGCAGAAACCCGCGGCCCCGGTGATCACTCCGTCGTAGAGCACCGTGCCCGGAGCGACCAGCGTTGCCGGGTTCGACGGATCCACATCCTGCACTTCGAGCACGAATCGCACATCCGCCGGAACCGCCGCCCCGCCCCAACCCGCTCCCGCCGGATGCAGCGAAGAGTGGTAAGTCTGCTGCGAGCGGTAAACTTCCATCGAGTAAAGGTACGTAGTCAAAACGTAGCGGTGTCCGGCTGTCGTTGTGATCGCAGACCCGGTCGGCAACCCGCTGATCAATGCCTGAATGTACGATCCTGACTCCGCCGGCGTGATCTGAAATCCCGCCAGACAGTTAGCCACCGATACCGCTCCCGCGTACAAACCTCCCAGCACGCCCTGCGACGAAGCTGCGAAACTCACGTCTCCATGCTGCAACTCCACCGCCCCGCCCAACTCAATCTGCTCCAGAAAGCTCACCGTAGTCTGCCCATCGTGGCCAGTTCCTCCCGCCACCTGCAGAGTCTGTGCCACCACCGAAATCGCCGCCGCTGGATCGTTCACCGCCCAGGTCGTCGCATCCAGCGCCGTTCCCAAAAATTCTTCGTCGATCATCGCCGCTTTGCTTTGCGCAAACGGCTTCTGCGAAAGATAAAACTTCAGGCTCAGCCCATCGCCCACCAGATAATCCCGCACATAATCCTTCGGTTCATCGAGTCCAATCACCTGCACTTGATTCATCAGCAGGTTGGGATTGGTCAGCTCCAATCCGCCCGGCGAAAAGTTGGCATCACTCTCATTCAGCGCATAACTCGCCGCTCCCACTCCCGCCAGCGTCAGTGCTCCATTCATCGCCCGGTAGCTCGCCCGCGCCGCCAGCGCAATCTCCGCCGCATGATAAGAAAACTTTTTCTGCGGATTCACCGCATACGCCGCCAGCGTATCCACATTCGCGACCGCGCTGGTGTCAAACCCTCCCGGAAGTAAATCCTGAGCCAGTTGCTGCAGCGCCGCGCCTGCACTCCGTTCAACAAACGGCGAGCGGTTCGGCAGCGCCTTCTGATCGAGCCGAACTTCATCACTTTCCGCCACCAGGTCATATCGATACACAGGAATCTGTTGACCCCACCCCAGGTACTCGCATTTCGGAGCCTGCGTCAGGTATCCCGTAAACACTTCGTTTCCGTTCGCCTTCGCTAAAATTACGCGCGCCCCAACCGCCGGCACCACGAAGCCCCCCGAGTTCGCCACCAAACCCAGCGTCAGGGTCGCAGGCTTGTTCAGCTTCCTCACCACCTTCGGCGCGACCGTACCGTCAAACGCGCCCGTATAATCCAGCGCACCCGCCCCCTGCAAATTGTCAATCGTTAGTTTCATGGTGTAAGTCGTCACGTGTGGAAGAGCGGCCCTTTAGGGCCGCGTAAGTCGTGTAAAAGCACGTTGGGCTTTAGCCCCCAATGTTGATTTTTCTTACCGTCAGCCGATCGATCCCCGTAGCTCAGTACGCCAGCTCTCTACCCGTGCCCTCTGTGGTTGGGTTTAGCTGAGGGCTGAAAGCTGATGGCTGAAAGCTGCCCGCCTAATACACCGCCGCCATCGCCGCCGGAAAATAACTTCGATAACAAAGCACCGTCTGCCCATCATTGGGATCCACCGAAGGCAGCGCCACAAACGACGCCCGCAACGAAATCGCAAACAGTGGCTTCGCGACGTTGGCCAACTCTTCGCGCACAAACCCGCCGGCCACACCCGTCTTACCCAATGCAATCGAACCCTTCGCCGCCCCCCCAGGATTCGGACTCAACCGCGGATAGTAAAAACAGACTCTCCCGCCCGATTCCTGCTCCACCACAAACAGCGCCGACCACTCCTGAAAAAACGATCCGCCCTCTCGATCCACAAACGCCACCACCGCCTGCGCCGACGCGCCTGCCGCCGGCGCCCCCGCCAGCAGCGGCTGCGACAACACCACCGCCGTGGCCGTCACTTCCACCACTCGGCCCACGTTGAACGTCACGCGCCGCACATAGTTCACGTCGTGATTCACAGCCGCCGCATTGCTCACGTACGCCGCCGCGATGCCCGACCCTACATAACCCGTCTCTTGCGCATAATCCACATCGACGGCAATCAATGTTCCCGCCGGAAACCTGCCCACCGCGCCCGCTCCGAATACAATTTCGCTCGCCGTCGATCCCGCCAGCACCGCCACCCCCGGCAACGGCGTTCCGCCCGAGGGCGCCGGCGTTGCGCTTCCCACCGGCGCCAGCACGTTCATGTGTTCCGATCCGCAGGCCAGCGCCATTTGCAACTTGCCCCACTCCCGGAAGTCGAACTCCACCCGTGCTTCCAGCGGACCCCGAAATTGCAGCGCCGCCAAATCGTTGTTGCCCGCCCGCACCCCATTCGTCGGCGTGTCGTAGAGGCGCTCGAAGCTGTCAATCCATCCCAGGTCTAGCCAGGGCGCGGGCGGCGAGTCCAGCGGGAATGCTCCATACACTCCCGGATCAAATATGGTTGGCGTTTCCGTGGTCCGGTTCACCGGCGCAAAATACGCACGCATCTGCCGCGACACCGGAACCATCGCCGCTCGTAACGGAGAAGTGCTCATAGCAGCGTCACCTCCGAGAAGAAGAAAATCGTTAGCTTCACTCTGCGCGCCACACGCCCGTCCTGGAAGGCTTGCGTGTAGAACAATCGGCGCGCCGTCCGCCCCGTTTGATACGACGTCGTGTCACTCTCCACGCCTTCGGTGAGCGCTTCGTCAAATGCCGGCTGGCTCCAGAAAACGCTCGTACCCAAATCCGCGCTCGGAGATTGCGTGTAATCCGTTTTCTCCGTGTTCGGCGGCTGGCAGATGCCAAGCAGTTCGTCATCCAGTTGCCCCAGCAAGCGCCCGCGATCCACCATGCTTGGAACCGTTCCCAGACTGAAGTACGAGATCACGCAGGCCAGGCTCATCAGCGCCGCGTTGCCAGCGTGCCCATCCACCACCTTCGCCGCTCCCCACTCCAGATAAAACGTGTTGGGTTGCGGGTCCGCCGCCGCCGGCATCAGATTCTCCACCACCAGCACCGCCGGCACCGTCGCCCCGTTGATGGTGACCGTCCGCCCCGGATTCAGCGCGCCCAGCCGCTGCTGCAGCGCAAGAAAAAAACTATCTTTGGCAAATTGCATGAAAACCAGCTTCTAGCTGTTAGCTCTTAGCCTTTAGCTTGGAGCTCCCAACTTAAGAGTTGCCTGTTGTGCGACAGCTGTTGCTATTGCTGCATCGCGATCTGAATAGCGCTGCCTGGCTGCGTGCAGCAAGGGTTTGAGCTGAAAGCTAAGAGCTAATGGCTAAGAGCTTCTTTTCACTCCACCGCCGTCACCACATAGAAATACGCCGTCCCCGCAAAGTTCTCCGGCGCCACCGCTTCGATGTGAAACAAGTCCGCGCCGTACATCAACCCCAGCGCCGCCTCGAAGAATTCCTCCGCCGTTCCCATCCCCAGGACCGGCAACTGATCCGCGATCGCCGACGCCGGCAACGTGAACTCAATTCTTCTTCGCGGGCCAAGATTTCCCGTCGTCAGATTTCTGACCACAACCGGCGCCACAATGATTTCCTGCGTTCCCGGATCCACCAGGCCCAGTTGCCCCCCGGCGTCGCTCGCCGTCGCAGTCGCCGGCAGCACAACGCTCACTTGACTTCCGCCCAGCGCTTGCAACATCGCGTTTGCCGCCCTCACCAGCGCGGCCCCGCAGATTCCGCCTCCCATAATTTCCTCCCGGCAATCCACTGAAGCATTCAGCCACTCGCCACACACGGCTCACGTCGCGTCAGCTACGCGCCCTTCTGCGACACATACGGCGCCAGCAGGCTGGCCACCATCTCGTCCACCAGTGTGCCCCCGAAATATTCCAGGCGCATTCGGTCCAGTTGGCCTGACTTCACATTCAACGCCGGCGTTGCCTGCGCGTTCTTCACAATCTGCGCGCACGCCACCTTCACTGGTGTCGGGATCGTGCTCCATCCCGCGTTGTAAACCACATCCACTTCATTGAAAAACAAGCCCAGCGCGTTCACCGGAAACGTCAGCTCGCCGCTGCTCGGCCAGATGTCGATCGTGGTTGGATCAATCGTTGTCCACATTCCCGGCAGCGCGAACACCAGCGCGAACTCCAGGCTTAACTCGGGAAATGGCCACTCGCCGCGCCGCGGGATACCATACCGCCCCTGCAGCGAAACAATTGCGGTAGTCGCCGGCGCCACCGTCGCCAGCGGCAGGTAGCTGACCCGCACCGTGTTCAACTCTGGCGGCATTTTCAACCGCTCTTCATACTGATTCACTCCCAGCGTCATCCGCCGGCAGTGCGCGTCAATCACCGCCGATGCCGCCGTGATCCACGAAGAGTCGGTCGCCGCATCCAGTCCATACGTCAGGTACTCGGTCGTATCCAGATAATTCATAAGTGATTTCTCTTTGGCGCAAAAATGTCGTTGGTCGTCGTCGTCGGTGGTTAGTTCACGCACCACCAACGACCAACGCCCAACGACGCCTTCCTCACCCTAGCCACTAACCCCTGGCCACTGATTTCCTAGTCCGTCACCTTCACTTCGTAGTGCGCGAAGTTCGCCCCCTTCACCACGGGTGCGCCAAACTTCACCACCACTTGTTGCTGCGTCAACGCACTGGGCAGCCCGAGCTTGAACACTCGGGGGTTCGGATCGGTCAGCCAGTGATACTCGATCAGGTCCTCGGTCACGATGTATGCCGGCAACACCGCTCCAGAACCGATTGTCCCGGTGTACCCCAGTGCCCACTCCGGAATCAGCGGCAGATCGCCGGCCTGAGTCGAAAGTGCTTTCACTCGGAATCCGCCCGTAATCTCCACCGTGTCCATCACGACGTTGAACTCCGCCTTCATCTCCTGGTCGATCAGATCCAGCAGCATCGGGTTGGCGTAAATCGCCGTCGGCCGCACCTGGTACGACGAGTTCGATACCATTTGAGCAACGGCGGTCCTGAAGGTTTGCACAATGTTGCCAGTGCTCTTCGCGACCGTCACCGTGTTTCCGCCTGCTTCGATTTGCCCGATCGCTCCGAAATACTGCGTCGTGGTAGGCGCGCTCAGTGATGTGTCCGTGCCGTTCCACAGCGCCACATCGTGAGCTCGCAGCAGTCCGTCCACTGCGTCGGCCAGGTCCTTCGCCTGCAAATACGCGAACTGGCTTTGCTGTGCCGTCACTTCCAGATCGAACAGGTTGTAGTTGATCTGCGACACCAGCGCCTTCAACGGCACCGCCAGTTCAACCCGCGTCGGCGCCTGCACCGTCGGCGCGATGTTGCGTGGGTCCATGAACCCCTGCGCCGCCGTCGGAGCCGCAATCGCCGTCTCCTCAAAGAATCGCGAAGGATGCCCGGTGGCCGGCACCTGCTTGATCCTTTGTCCGAACACGCCTCGCCGCCGCACGATGTCGAAAATCTCCGTCTGGTACCGTTCAATTTCAATGGCCCCAGGCCCAATAAAATCCGCCGCCGCAAACAGATCTACAAATTGTCCTTTCATGTGTTCTCCTCTTTTGATTTTTCCCGACGTATTTCCTGCAAAGTCTTGCCGCGAATGAAAGTTGATTCCGCTGTTTCCTTTCCCACGTCCTTGTCATCCTGAGCGCAGGAGTTGCTTCACGAAAGTAAAGCAACTCCGAAGTCGAAAGACCCCGGGTCCGCCCGCAGCCGGCAACGGCCTCGAGAGGAGTTCTCTTTTCGAACCCTGGCCGAACCCCGCCGGACGCAGACCACTCCCAATCGACCCCCAACGAAAAAAGGCACGACCAAGTCGTGCCCATCTTTGCCGAAGCCCGCTACTCGATCATCCCCGCCCGCGCCAACTCCGCCTTCACCGCTATCCGCTGTTCCACGCTCAAGCTCTGCAGCGTCTTGTCCAGCACGGCCCGGTCGAGCTTCTCGGTCCCCGCCTCAAAGCTCTTGGCCAGAATCGCCGAAACTGACGAAGGCAGCGTCTTCCGCGTCATTCGTGACGCCTGCGCCTTCAGATCGGCATTCGATTTTTCCAGCTCGGCCACACGTTCCATTAGCTGCCGATTTCCTTCCCCGCATTCCGGCTCGTACAGCGGGCGCTCATCCACCGCCGCCACGATCCGGTCCACTTTGTTGCTCAACACTTCCTGCTGTTGTTCCATCTTCCCTAGCACGCGATCCAACGCCTCGGCCGCATTCGCCAGCCGTTCTGCTGTCGCCATCCACTGCTGCATCACTTCTTCGTTCATGCTTTCTCCTTCCCGGTGATTTCACCGGCTGACTTGCCTGCCCAAATCTATTTGCTGGCTTTCCAACTCAATCCACGTGTCGCGATAAGCCGCCTTATCGCGCCGAAGAATCGCCGCCCCGGTAAACATCACCTTGGTCAGCGTCCAAACCCGCGCCCGCGCGCTCACCATTTCCACGCCGGTCACCTCGTAAGACATTCCCAGCCCCGCATCTTCTGCCAGCAGGCTCTGCGCGCGCGACGCCTGGAGCCCTTCGTCATCCTCTTCCTCTCGATCCGGCGCCCCACCCCGGAGTGCGATCGTCAAATGCAGCAACCGCTTCGCCAAAGTAGAAAGTGATCCGTCATCCGAGGACGGGCACTGATTGTGTGGGAACGGGCACTCTTGCGAGCCTGCCTTGAGCGAAGCCGAAGGGTTCATGCCGAGTGAAGCTCGGCTGCTGCGTGCACCGCCAGATACCTCCATCCCGGCACAAATGCTCGCAGCGCGAGCTCTCAACGGCAACAGACTCGCCACCTTCCCCCGCCGTCCCGACTCCGCAATCTTCTTCACCACCTCCGGAAAATCCCGCGCAAACAAATACCCACCGATCTCCAGATTCTGTCCGACCACATCCGCCTGCGTAATCACGCCCACCTTGCGCCGCATGTCATGCCGGTCATACGACGGCGCATAATCGAGCGCCATCCCCAGCAGCGAAGGCAGCGCCGCTTCCGCCGCCGCCCGCGTCAGCACCACCTGATGTCCCCGCGATCCCGACGGAGGTCGCTGCGAAGCAACATCGACCAGCGTCAATACACCACAAAACCCTTCCCGATTCGGATGCCCCTCCACCTCCGGCATCGCAATCCCCATACTCTCCAATTCAATCGTCATCACTCCCCCGTCTTTCAGTTCCTGTCATCCTGAGCGAAGCAGTGCGAGCCGCGAAGCGACTCGCCTGCGTAGTCGAAGGACCTTGTGTTTACCCTGTGCGCCTCTGTGTCCTCTGTGGTTTAGTCAGCCGGGTGCCCCATCCTTCTCGCGCATTCTGCGAGAGGGGGGGGGATTTTGACTTTCACCGGGTGCCCCATTTCTCGCGTCCTTTGCGAGAAGTGGGACTTATCGGCAGGAAGCCGAAGGCCGAATAAAACGTCACTCTCCGATCGCCGGCAGCTCCGGCAACCCCCGCATCCGCCGCACCTCGTTGACCGTCAGCACTCCCGTCTGCAGCAAGATCTGCTGAATCTGCGCCTCCTCCAACGGATCAGTCGTCTCCACATCGGCAAACACAAACTCCAGATCCGTCCATCCCAACTTCTTCGCAATCGCATCCCGCGTCAGATACTCGGCCAGCAGCCGTGCGGTTGGCACAATCGCCTGCCGGAACGCCAGGTCGTTGTATTCTTCCGCCGTCGACCGGTTCACATCCCGCTCCACGCCCAGGTAGAACGGAGGCAGATCAAAAGCGTCGGCAACAATGCGCAACAAAAATTCCTGCCACTGCAACCGCAAGTCAGCGTCAGTGCCTCCGCCAAACCGCAAAACTTCCGGCTTGCTCTCCACCGACAAAATCGGCACTCGCCCCGTGCCCTCGATTTCGTCCTGCCACCAGCGAATCAGCCGCTCGTGATGTTCCGGCGTCAAATCCTGCAGCCACAGCGCGTACTGCACTACCGTGTTCGAAGCCAGCCGCGATGCATAACGATGCGCGCCCAAAAACGCGTTGATCGTTTCAAACGCCACTTCCAGCCGCCCCAACCCAAAAGGCGTATGCGTCCGCGGATTCAGCCGGATGTAAATCAGCTCATCGTCATCCAGCTTGATCTGCGAGTTCGCTCCCGACTGATCGTTCACCTGCATGTAGCGCTGTCCGCTCGGTGATCCATCCCAATCGATGTTCATTCGGATCGACGCGCCATCCACCGGCCATAGCACCAGCGGCC
>DATGHF010000004.1:0-3533 GCA_035308125.1 Candidatus Sulfotelmatobacter sp. | reverse complement strand
GGAAGTGCCAGTAGACGGCGTGCGGGAAATTACTCCCGGCAAGTCGCCTTTCACGGAATTCGTACCCATAAAACCGCTTGATCCGGGAATCCTCATGGCCGCGTACCAAGAATTTCCTACGACCGCCGCCTAGTACTACTGGGTCATAAAGGGACCGGGCAAGAGATCACCGTCTGGAGCGAGCGTATCCTGAGGAGGTATGACTCCGCGGTCTGCCAAAGTGCAAGCGGTGAAGGAGATTTATGAACGCCTCCGCCTTGCGGCTGCGCGCAGGCAGCCGGTAGCGGCTGTTTATGAGAATCAGCCCCGACTGCTGTGTCCCCATGTGTTGGGCCGAAAAGCTGGGCGGCTCCATGTGTTCTGCTATCAGTTCGGAGGTAACAGCAACAGCGGCCTGGCGGTGGGTCCAGAAGGAGTGGGCGCTTGGCGATGCCTCGCCGTGGAGAAACTCAGTCAAGTCGAGTGGCGCGCCGAAGCATGGCACAGCGAGCCGCGCTCCCCGCGACAAACGTGCATCGATGCAATAGACTTTGACGCCGACGCTCAGTCCGGAGACAACCCGCAAAAAGGGCAGTGAGGCAGTTGCTGCAGTAAAAGGCGTGCAAGAGCGATACGTAGTGTCGCGATGGAGTGCGGATTATGCCGCTCGGGGCGAACCCGGCGACCCGCGCGGGCGGAAGTCCGGCGCCGGCCCGAGGGCAGCGAATCCAAGATGACCGGCGCGGGCAGAGGGGGAAAAACGGTTCCGCTCGGCCACCAGGAACCCATAAGCTGCGATGCATAGCGTGGCGTGATGGTGGAATCCGCGCCAGTTACGGCCTTCAAAATGCCCCAGCCCCAACTCTTGTTTCAGTTCCTCGTAATCCCGTTCGATGATCCAGCGGTGTTTGGCCATCTTGATCAAAGCCTTGAGCTTAGTAGTGGGCGGCAGCGTGGATACCCAGTATTTGGTGGGTTCTTGCTCCCCTCGCGGCCATTCGATCAGCAACCATTCCTCGGCGTGAGGTTCCGCTTTTTCGTAATCCCGATGAGCCGGGCGTACGCGCACCGCGGCAAAGCGGGATTGCAACTTCCGATCGGTGCCTTCCCGCCAAGTGATTTTCTGGAAGGCCGTGGAGGGCAGGCTCATCGCCAACTGCTTCACGGAGACGGGTGCATGGCCTGTGGACCGCTGCAATAACCGCGGAGGTCGCCCTATTTTCCCTCGTGACTTGGCTGGCAAAGGCTGTTGGCCAGGCTCCCAGACCGTCATCGAGCTTTGCACGCCCACCACGTATGGCAGGCCGAGTTTGGTGAGTCCCTCGCGAAACTCAGTATTGATGCCATACGCCGCGTCGGCCAGAACAACGCCACGGTCCAGGTTGGCCGCGACCGCCGCGCAAATCTGCTCCAGGGCGATCTCTGGCTTGGTCTGAAACTCAACCTCTTCGGGCACTTCCGTCTGTTCCCGCCGCTCGGCATCTTCGGCCCACTCCTTAGGCAAATATAAACGATACGCAATCGGCAGACTCGAACTCCAGGTCGCCACCGATAAGCTCACCGCCACACGGCAGTTGTCCTGCTTACCCACCTGACCGCAGTATTGACGAGCGACCCCGACCGAATGCTTACCCTTCTTTGGAAATCCGGTGTCATCCACAATCCAGGCCACCACCGGTCCTTGCTTCTGCATAGTGGGCAACACATAGTTGCGCACCTGTTCTAGCAGGACTTCATCGCTCCATGGCGCCTTCGCCACCAAGTGATGTAGGGACTGGCGCATCGGTTGGATGTTCTCAGGATCCAGACGGGCCGCCATAGGCTCGATACTCTTGCGTTCCCCGGGCAGCAGCAATCCCTTGCAGTAGTCCTTCAAGGGTGCGTGCCGGTCTTTGTGCCCCGCGGCTGTCGCCAGGCCCTCTATATATGCCGCGAAGCGTCTCTCTTGTGGGCCTGGCGCGGAGCGGCGTGATCCCACAAAACAATTCTACATCAACTTGTTCTTTTATGACCCAGTAGTACTAGCAGCCTGTGGCATAAGTGAGTTTTTCTGGAAGGGACCTGCGGCAAAACGCGCAAGAGTGGAGTTGATTAGTTAACGTCACCGCCAGTCAAAAGGTTACTGCTGGCTGCTGCTGGGCCATGTGAAATCCGAGGCTTGTTCGAAGCCTGGACCAAGCATGGAAAAGGAGTAAGCTGAAGCCCGCAAAAATGCACGCGGAAGCCCCCTGCAACCGCCGGGGCTTGCCGATTCCCACCAGCTTCCGCAGGATCAGCGCCAAGTTGAAACCACCGGCATGCACCAGCAGACGCTTCAGGATGTTGTCCCTGCCTTTCAGGTGCACACGTCTCATCCCCCCGGTCTCGTACATGTGCGCCATACTGCGCTCGGTCAGTTCACTTCGTTTTCGCTGCAGTCGTTTGCTGCGTGCCCCTTGAATCCGCCGCCGGTTGGCGTACACCTGCTTCTGCTCCTCGTGTTTGCCTTCCCAGGTGCGCCGACCCCTTTCCGGCTCCGGAATGTAACTGCGGCAGTCCCACGCATGCAAATCCTGCAATACGGCTCCGCTGTGATACCCCTTGTCGGCCACCACCTCTTCGACGCCCCCCAAGTTGACCTTCGGTTCTTCCGCTGGCGCCGTCGCCACTTCATGCTGGATCAACTCCGCGACCGCTTCGCCCGCCTCCGCCAGAGTCTGGTGAACCGTCGTCGTGTCCCCTTGATCGGCTCCTTGCAGAGTCACCGCTAACAGAGCGCCGCTGGACAAGTCCACGGCGTGTTCCGCTTTATGTGCCAAGTGGGTGCTGCCATCTTTCATCTTGGCGACCCGGGCATCGGGGTCATACGGATTCTTCCATTCCTTATTGGACCCCTTCTTTTTGCGCTTGCGGTCCAACCGTGCCAGTTGCTCGCGCGTGGGATTCTCGATCCCCGCCGCCTTCGCCAAGTCCTTCAGATACTCGTCATATTTCTGGCCGTTGTCCCGCCGCACCAGGGAGCGCAGGGCCGCATTGGCTTCCAACGTGGTCGCATCGATGGAAACGGTCTTCCCCTCCACCAGCCCTGCTTCGGCCAGGATCTTCAGCACCCATCGAAATACTGCGTTATGGGTTTCCACGGAAAACAACCGCCGTGTCCGGGAGAGGGTGGAATGATCCGGCGTCTCCTCCGTCAGGGCGTACGCGATGAACTTGCGCAGGGACAGGGAGTCGGCCAGTCGCCAGGCAATTCCACGTTCTGAATCGATGCCTTCGAAGTATCCCAGCAGCAGCGCCCGAAAGTACACACCCGGCGTGATACTGGGTCGTCCCAGGCGGCCCTTGAAATAGCGTCGGCACAGATGCTCCACGTTCCGGTCGAAGTGGTGCTGGTCGAGAATTTGATTCAAACGCTCGTAAAAGGCATGCGCCGGCGTGCCCACGATCTTGCTACTGACGACCCACAGATCTTCCTGTCGCTCCCGTTTCTTGCGGGTTCCCATGGCCATGCTGTATAGACGCCCAAAACATTCGCAAGGTCACAATGTTTCGCGACTATTACCACAGGCTGCTAG
>DATGHF010000003.1:0-63032 GCA_035308125.1 Candidatus Sulfotelmatobacter sp. | reverse complement strand
ATTCTGGTCTGTGGGCGGCACGGGATTGGTGATGTGGGGAGCGTGGCGCTCCATGGAGGCGTCGAGCGCTCCGTTGGCGATGCGGTGCTCGAGGTGAGGTGGGGCCACGTTTGCGTTCGTCGGGAAAAAACCGAGCATGGCGAAGCCGAGCCCGCCGAGAATGAGTACTAGAAGAGTTACGATGACGCCGAGAATGAACTTGCCAATGGGATTCCTCCGAGAGCAACCATTGTGGCAGATGGTGTGGGTAGGGCGCTAGTTTTTGTGAACAGGTAATACAAGCACCGTCTGCGCCGGCCCCGGCGCCTCGCTGCGCTCGGCTGAACGGGCAAAGCGCCCGTTCCCACATGGTCCGTTCCCACCCGTCTTCGACAATCCTCCAAGATCAGTACACCTTCAGCCTACGGCATTCGCGGACTACGTCTTCCACCTTGGGCAAGTAGTGTTCTTCTTGCGGCGGCGAAAATGGGATCGCCGAATCCAGTCCAGCGATGCGGACGATGGGGCCGTCGAGGTCGTCGAAGGCTTCTTCGTTGATGATAGCGGCGATTTCGCCGGCGAGGCCTCCGGTGCGGGAGTGCTCGTGGAGGATGATGACTTTGTTTGTCTTCTTGACCGTTTGCGCGATTGCATCGCGATCGAGGGGGGAGACGGTGCGGAGGTCGAGGATTTCTAAATCGATATTTTCTCTTGCGAGGATGTTAGCGGCTTCTATCGCTGAGTGGACCATGGCGGCGTAGGTGATGATGCTGAGGTCGCGGCCTTCGCGGACGATGTTGGCTTTGCCGATGGGGACGACGTAATCTTCGGCGGGGACTTCGCCTTTGATGCGGCGGTAGAGATATTTGTGCTCGAAGAAGATGCAGGGGTTGTTGTCGCGGATGGCGGCTTTGATGAGGCCTTTGGCGTCGTAGGGCGTGGCCGGGCAGATAACTTTAAGGCCGGGATTGTGGACGAACCACATCTCGGGATTCTGCGAATGGAAAGGGCCGCCGTGGACGTATCCGCCGCTGGGGCCGCGGAGGACGAGCGGGGCGGGCGCTCCCCAGAGGTAGTGCGTTTTCGCGACCATGTTGGAAATCTGGTTCATGGCGCAGGGGATGAAATCCATGAACTGGAATTCGGCGACGGGGCGCATGCCGGTGAGCGAGGCTCCGAAGGCCGCGCCTACGATGGCGGACTCGGCGATGGGCGTGTCGATGACGCGCTCGGGGCCGAAGCGGTCGATGAATCCGTCGGTGACTTTGAAGGCGCCGCCGTAGATGCCGATGTCCTCGCCGAGGCAGAAGACGGTGGGATCGCGGTCCATTTCTTCCCAGATTCCCTGGCGGATGGCTTCGAGGTAGGTGAGTTGCATAAGGTTCAGAGTTTCAAATCCTTACTATTTTATGCGCGCAGGGCGAGAACACAAGGTCCCTCGACTGCGCAAAATGAATTCGCTTCGCGAATCATTTTGCTTCGCTCGGGATGACAATGAGGGAGGAGCATTTCACGGGATTGCGCATCTCGTCTGTGACGCATGAACATGAAATCCACAGGGGCGTTACTTTAGGTGCACGGCGGCTTCGGTTGCTCTGTAGCTGCCGGTTCCCTTCTTTACTTTTGGGATGCCGTATTTTGGGTTGATTTCGTGGCAGCCGTTCTCGCAATAGACGCCGCCTTCGGCGGATTCTGGCGTCGGCATCGGGGAGTTCACGGCGATTTCGCGTTCTTCTTCGATGATCCGCTCTACTTCTGAAACCAGTTCTCCATGCTCTTTTGCGCTCAGCCACTTTTTTTCTTTCACCAGGTAATTCTCGAATCTTGCGATGGGGTCGCGTTTTTTCCAGAAGTCGAACATTGGCTTCGGAACATAGGCGGCGGCGTCGTGGATGGCGTGGCCTTTCATGCGCATCATTTTGGCTTCGATCAGGGTGGGGCCTTCGCCGCGGTGGGCGCGCTCGACGGCTTCGCGGGCGGCGTCGTAGACCTGGCAGGCGTCGGTGCCGTCGACGATGATGCCGGGGATGCCGTATCCGATGGCGCGTTCGGCTAGGTCTTGGCAGCGGTATTGCATTTCGGATGGCGTGGAGTAGGCCCAGAGATTGCTCTCGATGAAGAGCACCAGGCCGAGATTTTGTACGGCGGCGAAGTTGATGCCTTCGTAGGTGACGCCGGTGGACTGGCCTCCGTCGCCGATGTAGGTCATGACGGCGACGTTGCGGCCTTGCAGGCGGGCGCCAAGCGCGACGCCGGAGAGCACGGGAATTAAATCACCGAGCATGGAGATGGGCGAGACCATGTTGCGTTTTTCGATGTCGCCGAAGTGGCTGGTGCCGTCGCGGCCGCGGGTGGGTGAGTCGGCTTTGGCCATGTATTGCATCATGGTGTCGCGGGCGGCGAACCCGCGGACGAGGAGCGATCCCTGATTGCGGATCATGGGCGCGAACCAATCGTCCTTATCGAGCGCATAGGCGGAGGCGCAGGAGCAGGCTTCCTGGCCGAGTCCGAAATAAACTCCGCCAACGACTTTGCCTTGCTTGTAGAGATTCTCGAGGGCGACTTCCATTTTGCGGTTGAGCAGCATGAAGCGGTAGATCTCGATGCACTGTTTCTTGCTCAGGTATTTCGAGTCGCGGATGGGCGGGACCGGGGCGTCGAGATTGCCGGTGACTTCGTAGCGGACGTGGTCGGGGGCGTCTTTGTGTTTTTCGTTTTCCTTAACTACGACTTGGCGGACGCTGAGGTCGGGGTGCTCGAGGCGGAGGTCGGGGATGCTGTAGGTGCGGAGATGTTGGTTAGGAGAGCCGGTTGAGCTTTGCTCGACTGGACGGGCAACAGTGCCCGTCCCCACACGGGACGTGGTGGCTCGCGATCCATTGCGGGCGCCGTTGGAGTTATGTTTGGAGTTTTTCTTTTTGATTGCCATGTTGAAAACCGAATGCGAACGCAGCCTTTAATGCTATCGCAGAGTGAAAGGAAAGAGCTAGTGCGGCGTTCCGACCGAGGGGCACAATTGAGTCCGAACCGACTGCTTCGACTGAACGCTTAAACGACAGCTAGCTCAAGGTTTCCCGCAATGGCAGTGTTGGCCGCATATTCGATGTGCAGAACGCGTCTCGCACATTCCGACAGCGACTTGGACGAAGCGTGAACCAGCAATGGCTTCATCGCGACGATGCCCCCTCGTGGGACGCGGCATTCTACCGGGACAATGTCTTGTGCTAATTGATGGATCGTGTCGTCGCTAAGCACACCGAGCATGTGAGTTGCTGGCAGCACACGCAACGGCCCGTTTCGCGACGTGGAGTCGTCAAGATGAACACGCAGGGCAAGCACTTGAGAAAGGGCGCTCGCCGGGGCATGAGCATAAGTCACGCCCTCTTTGACGGACCATGGACCCCAACCCGGCGTCTCTTCTCGACGCCGTAGTGGGAGTGCTGTGTCTTGATGCCAGACCACAAGCCAGTTGGCATCCGTTGTTTTTTCAAACACTGTCGCTCGGAACGGATAGGCGCTCGCCCCTAAAATGCAGCGTGCAAGTTCGAGTATCCGTGGATCGTTTGCCAATGAAGCCACCGCAGTAATCCCCAAGGCATGCCGCACTCCGGCGCGGCTGCGACGTAGATTAGCCATTGCAAGATTCTCTGCCAACAGCACGACCCGATCTTCTTCGAAGACTGGCGGTATGACCGCAAATCCACGATCTTCGACGATTTGACCGTACTTCCCAGGTTCCAAGGAGATCAGCTCCAAAATGTGTCCTCTTCGTGGAGTTGGCGGAGTTCGGCGGGTGGTTTCATTGGGACGCCAACTGCGCGGCCGAGCAGAGCGTCTAGCGTCTCGACCCAAAGCACCCGGCTGGAAAAGACTACGCTGAAATTGCGGGAGATGGATTCGGCGACGACGGTCATGTCGAGTTTTTTGCCGAGTTCTTTTTGCATGGAGGTGACTGGCTTGGCGGTGATGCCGCAGGGGATGATCAGGTTGAAGTAGGTGAGGTCTGTGTTTACGTTGAGGGCGAAGCCGTGGGAGGTGACGGAGCGGGAGATGTGGATTCCGATGGCGGCGAGTTTGGAGTCGGGGGCGGGGACGTTCGGTGCGAGAACGTTTGGTGCGTGGATGTTCGGCCTCGCTTCGCTTGGCCGGACAGCCGAGGCGGCTGTCGCTACATGAGCATCGTTGCTTTCAGCCTCTGTCCAGACGCCGGTTAGGCCGGGGATGCGTTTGGTTTCGATCGTGAAATCGGCGCAGGTGCGGATCAGAACTTCTTCGAGGCGGCGGACGAAATCTACTGCGCCTAGGTGCTTGCGCGGGGGCAACGCAAGGTCCCTCGACTGCAGAGAACAATCCGCAAGCGGATCGTTCTCTTCCGCTCGGGATGACAGAAAATTGGAGTTTGCGTAACCGCGGAGATCGAAGATGGGGTAACCGACTAGTTGGCCGGGGCCGTGGAAGGTGACGTCGCCGCCGCGGTCGCATTCGTAGAGTTCGACGCCGCGTTGGGTCAGGAGTTCAGGGGAGGCGATTACGTTGGCGGCTTTGGCGTTGCGGCCTAGTGTGATTACCGGCTTGTGCTCTAAGAGGAGGAGGACGTCGTCGATTTTGTTTTCTTTGCGGAGGGCGACTAGCTGCTCTTGCAGGCGGAGGCCGGTGGTGTAGTCGATGGTGCCGAGTTGGATTACGGAGATCAAAATCTTTTCGCCGCCGAGTTACGCGGATTTGCACCGATTAAGGTCAAAACCTTTACCACAGAGGACACAGAGGGACACAGAGGAGTTGCATAGGTCCTTCGCGCAAAGGGCGTGCTCAGGATGACAAGATTTAGTTTATCCGTCTTCATCTGTGTGATCCGTGGCGATGACGTTCATGCGTTGATTGCTATGCCATACACGCTGTTTGACGCATCCAGCATGGCTTCGGCCAGGGTCGGATGGGCGTGGATCGTCCACATTAGATCTTCTACTGTGGCCTCAAGTTCCATGGCGACTACTGCTTCCGCGATCAACTCGGTGGCTTGGGGGCCGATGATGTGGACGCCGAGGATTTCGCCGTAGTCGGCGTCGCTGACGATTTTGATGAAGCCTTCGTGCTGGCCGACGATCGAGGCGCGCGAGTTGGCTGTGAAGGGGAACTTGCCGATCTTGACGTTGTATCCGGCTTCGCGGGCTTTGGTTTCGGTGAGGCCGACGCTGCCGATTTCGGGATGGCAATAGGTGGCGCCGGGAATGTGTTCGGGATTGATGGGCTTGCCGGGCTTGCCGGCGATTTTCGCGACGGCGACGATGGCCTCCATGGCGCCGACGTGCGCCAGTTGCGGACTGCCGAGCACGATGTCGCCGACGGCGTAGATGCCGGGGTCGGAAGTTTGCATCCAGGAATCGGTTTTGATGAAGCCGCGGTCGGGCCTGATTTTGGTGCGTTCGAGGCCGATGTTTTCGGTGCGCGGCTTGCGGCCGACGGCGATCAGGATTTTTTCGGCTTCGATTTTTTGTTGCTGACCGTCTACTGTGATGGTCACGGCGATTCCGGTTTTTGTTTTTTCGACTTTGTCGACTTTGGCGCTGGTGTGGAAGTTGATGCCGCGCTTGCGGTAGACGCGGGCGAGTTCTTTGGAAATTTCTTCGTCTTCGACGGGAACCAGCCGGGGCAGCATTTCGATGATGGTGACTTCGCAGTCGAAGGAGCGGTAGATCGAGGCGAACTCTACGCCCACGGCTCCCGCGCCGACGATGACCAAGGATTTTGGAAGGTCTTTCAGGCTGAGGATCTCGATGTTGGTGAGAATGCGGTCATTCGCTTCGAGGCCGGGCAGCATGCGGGCTTCGGAGCCCGTGGCGAGGATTACGTTCTTCGCTTTCAGATGCGTGGCTTTGTTGTCGTTGACGATTTCAACGGTGAATACGCCGTTTTGCGCGGAGCCGGTCAGCTTTCCATAACCCTTGACCGTCTCGACTTTGTTTTTCTTCATCAGGAATTCCAGGCCCTTGGCGTGCTTGGAGACGATCTTCGATTTGCGCTCCTGGACGGCGGACCAGTTCAGCTTGCGTGCGTCCACACCTTCGATGCCGAATTCTTTCGCGTCTTTCAGATGGTCCCAAAGTTCCGCGTTGAACAGCAGCGCCTTGGTTGGGATACAGCCGACGTGCAGACAGGTGCCGCCGAGGAATCCGTCTTTTTCGATGAGCGCGGTTTTCAGGCCCCACTGGCCGGCGCGAATGGCGGCGGTGTATCCGGCAGGGCCGCTGCCGATGATGGCTAAGTCGTAGAGAGTTTCGGGCAAGGGATTAGTCCTCAGTAGTCAGTATGAAGAGATGCTTAAAGGCAAACGTTTGATTCTAGAACAGGGTAGTAGGTAAAGGCGAGGATGGGGTGGTGGCGCGGGGAAACACAAGGTCCTTCGACTACGCAAGCCGGTGCGCTTTGCGCACCGGTTTGCTCCGCTCAGGACGACAAGAGGTTATCGCGAACCTGCTGCTTCGCTCAGGATGACAATTAGTTTTAGCTGCCTTCGTTGCTGGCGCGCTTCCAGGAAATCAGTTCGCCGATGGTCGAGCTGGTGCTGGAAACGGGCTGCTTGTAGGCTTCTACTTCCATGCGTGAGGCTTCTTCGCCCACGGCGCGGATGCTGAGTCCGACTTTCTTTTCTTCGGGACTCATCTTGATGATTTTGAAATCGTGCTCGAAACCGGGCTCGAGGGTCATGGGCTGGCCGTTACCGTCGACGGCTTCCGATTTGTGGCAGAGTCCCTCGACGCCTTCGGCGATCTCGACAAAGGCGCCGAACGCCGCCACGCGCAGGACTTTGCCATGCACCACGTCGCCGATGTGGTGACTTGCGAAGAAGGATTCCCAAACGTCGGGCTGCAGTTGCTTGACGCCGAGAGACAAGCGGCGCTTGTCGGGTTCGATGGCCAAGACAATCGCTTTTACCCGGTCGCCTTTCTTGAGCACTTCCGAAGGATGCTTTACGCGCTTGGTCCAGCTCAGGTTGCTGACGTGGACTAAGCCGTCGATGCCGTCTTCGATCTCGAGGAAGGCGCCGAAGTCGGTGAGGTTGCGAACCCGGCCTTCCACGGTCATGCCGACCGGGAATTTTTCGTGCAGCGAATCCCAGGGATTGGCCGCCAGTTGCCGCATGCCGAGCGAAATACGACGCTCGGTGGGGTTCACGTTGAGCACCACGCACTCGACCTGGTCGCCAACATTGACCAACTTCGAGGGATGCTTCATGCGCTTGGACCACGTCATTTCGCTGACGTGGACCAGGCCTTCGATGCCCTGTTCGAGTTCCACGAACGCGCCGTAGTCGGTGACGCTGATCACGCGGCCGGAGACGTGCGCGCCCACGGGATAGCGATGCTCGGCGTCGAGCCAGGGATCAGGCGTGAGCTGCTTGAAGCCGAGGGAGACGCGCTGTTTTTCTTTGTCATACTTCAGAACCTTCACCTGAATCTGATCGCCCACGTTGACCAGATCGCGAGGATGGGTAAGCCGTCCCCAGGACATGTCCGTGATGTGAAGCAAGCCATCGAGCCCACCCAGGTCGACAAAGGCTCCGTACTCGGTGAGATTTTTCACAACGCCCGTGAGGACAGCGCCTTCTTCCAGATGCTCCAGAGTCTTCGAGCGCTTTTCGTTCTGCTCACCTTCGAGCAGTTCCTTGCGTGAAGCGACGATGTTGCCGCGCTTTTTGTTGAGCTTGATGATAGCGACTTCGATGGTCTGGCCCTTCATGCCGTCGAGGTTGCGCACGGGACGCACATCCACCTGCGAGCCGGGCAGGAAGGCGCGCGCGCCGAGAATGTCGACGGTGAGGCCGCCCTTGATGCGGTCGATGACGACGGCGGCGATCGGCTTCTTGTCGTGGTAGGCCTTCTCAATCTCGTCCCAGGCGTGAATGCGCTGCGCCTTCTGGTGAGAAAGGTTGATGTAGCCTTCCTCGGTCTGTCCCTTGTCGCGCATCACGTCGATCTCGTCGCCCGGCTTAAACCTGGGCTTGCCTTCGTGATCGAGTACTTCGCTAAGAGGCAACATGCCCTCAGACTTGGCGCCAATGTCGACGACCACATGGGTCCCGGTGAGCTTCAGTACCGTGCCTTTAATGACACGGTCGGCGCCAGCGGCTGCCTCTTCGGCCTCGGTGGTGAAGGTCTCCAGCGCTGAGGCGAAATCTTCGCCGGCAGGCTTGTCGTCCTGCGCTGCGGAATGCGGCTCTTCGTTGTGTGCGTGGATGGGGGAGTTGTCGTCGGCGGAGGGAAGCGCGATCGCGGTGGGCTCGGCTTCGGTCGCAACGGCCGTATTGGAATCGGAATTGTGGGCGGTATTCTCTTCGAGCAAGGTCATGCCTCTCTGGTGAACGGGATGCGGGGCCTGCTGACGGACTGCTGGAGTGCACGTTTGGTGGTTGTGGGCTCACCCTGGCGAGTGAACTCGGACAATACCAGCTGTCGGACGTTTACAGAAACCCGCGTCCAAAGGGAACACCTCGACTATAGCAACCGCTCGCAAACAGTGTCAAACGCAAATCTCACGCATATTACAGCTATGTTTCATGATCTGAAAAGCTGCGGGGCGCGGCGATGCGGCCGGCAAATTCCCCTTGCCGTGGCGCATCTGCTAACCTGCCTTTTATGGACTACCTCTGGACCCCGTGGCGTTACGCTTATGTCTCTTCCTCGGGGAAAACTCCGGGGTGCGTCTTCTGCGACGCGCTTAACGAAGGAGACGACGCCCGGGCGCGCATTACGTATCGGGGCGAGCATTGCTTTGTGATTTTGAATACCTACCCTTACACACCCGGGCACGTGATGGTGGTGCCTTACGCACATTTGGGCGAGTTGCAGAAACTGCCGGCGGATGCGGCGCGCGAAATGATGACGCTTTCCCAGCGCATGGAGTCGGTGCTGCGCGAACTTTACCACCCCGACGGAATCAACCTGGGGATGAATATCGGCAAGGCCGCCGGCGCCGGGGTCGCGGGACACATTCATATGCACGTGCTGCCGCGCTGGGTGGCGGATGCGAATTTTATGTCGGTGGTGGGCGAGACCCGGATTCTGCCGGAGACGTTGGATGTGACTTGGAAGAGAATTAAAGACGCGCTGGCGAAATCTGTTTAGGGAAACTCTGTACTGAGGAAACCCTTAACCACAGGGGGCACAGGGGCCTTCATTTCTTCTGCTGTCCTGGCTCCGGAATGGTGACTTCGTCTTTTCCGGAGCCGAAAACATCGCCTACGATTCTTAGATTTTTGTCCAGGCGCACGCCCGCGCCCAGCGGCCCACGCCGCGGCCCGCCTGCACGATTGAACGCGCCCGGCATTTGTAGATAACGCAAATCCTGAAAATGGACGATGTATCCTTCTTCGGGAGCCGACACCACTTCGGTTTCGGTGATGGGGTATTGCGCCCAATCCAGATATACGCGGCCCATGTAGGATTTCTTGGCCGCCAGTGTGATCGGCGTTTCCTCCGGCTTGTAATGGATCTCGATCTGGCCTTCGGGATCGACCTCGGGATCGAGGGAACTTACCGGCGCGAGGGCGAAGAAGTTTGAGGTTTCCACGACGCCGTACCAGTGAAACGGATCGGTCATCGTGGGATAGGCGGAAACCCGCACCGGCTCGGCATTTTCATAGGAGCGGGCGGCCAGGGCGTTCACCGCGCGGCGATGCTCGTAGTCGCGTACTCCCCACATCAGCACCACTCCCGCGAGCGCCAAGGTCGCGGCGACGCGGCCCCTGGGCCTGCCCGGACGCGTGCCAATCTCGCGATCGATCAAGGCGAAGAATCCCGGGGCGATCAGGCCCAGAAAGAGCAAACCCAACATCACCGGCTCGACGATGAAGACGATGTCCCAGGAGTACCATTTCTCGTAAAAGGGCCAGAAGGGGCGCACGCCGTAATTGTTGGTGAAATCCAGCAGGATGTGGCTGAGTCCGGCCAGGCAGGCGTAGAGGAAGAGCAATCCCCAGCGTGGTGGCAGATTGGGATCTTTCAGCTTGCGTCCGCGCAGCCGCCAGATCAGGTAGACGAAGCCAACCACTGCTGCGGCATCGAGCGGAACGCCCACAAAAGAGTGGGTGAAGCCACGATGGTGGGCGAAGCTGAATGCCTGACCTCCGAAACGGCTCAGAACGTCGAGATCAGGAGCCTCGGCGGCGAGGGTGAGCGTCAGCGTGGCCAGGGCTGTCTTGCGGTTCAACCCGGCGCGGCCCATGCACGCGCCGGTCAGGAAGTGGGTGACCGGTTCCAAGCGTTCTCGGGAGGTCTATTGTGACATGGCGGTGGGTTTATGCGCTTGGGGGTGGGGCGCGAGGGCTTTGAGTTGCCAGGCCTTGCGGCTCGCTTCGCTTGCCGGACAGCCGAGGCGGCTGTCGCTACGTGAGCTTCGTTTCAGCGTGAGGGTGCCAGCAAGGTTAGCGCGTCGGGGACGATTGTCATCTCCACTGGCAGAGTGCCCAGCAACTCACCGTCGGCCTCGGCATAGATTGTTTGCTGCGGTTTGCCGTCGGCGGGTGCGGGCAGATATTTGCATGAAACCCTGCCGCTATAAACCAGGTCGATGCCGGGGATCGTCCATTTCTGCCGCAGCAGGCCTCGCGTTACGTAGGCGAGATACGCCGTACGGCTGGCAGTACGGCACAAAACCACGCGGAGGTCGTCGCGATCAAGCGACGCTCCCGGTGCGAGTTCCCGCAGAACTCCGCCAAAGTTGCGGATGCGTACCGCCATCAACTCCGTCACATCGGCGCTGCGGCTTACTCCGCTGCCAGTCTCGACATACTCCACCGAAAACCGCCGCATGCGATGAGTCAGCCAAAGCTTCCAGGCTTCGGCATAATAGGCCGCCATGCCCAGCCGCTGCTTGCTGCCGGCGTGCAGCTTGTAGAGCAGATGAGCATCCACGCCGAGGCCCGCCGTCACAGTGAAATAGCGCATGCCGGGCTTGCCCTCGAAATCCACGTACTGAATGCGTCCGAGCGCCACCCGGCGCGGGAAAGCCCGGAGAGCAGCCTTTGCCGCCCCTGCGACATCGCGGGGAAGGTTCAGGTCATGAGCCAACGCGTTGGCCGTGCCCATGGGCAAGATCGCCAGTCCCGCCGTGGTGCCGGCCATGGCTTGCACAACGTTGTGGATGGTGCCGTCCCCTCCACAGGCGAAGATGGTGTCGCAACCGGAAGCGATGGCCTGCCGCGTGTGTTCTCCGGCATCCTCGCGGGAATGCGAGAGCACCAGCTCGGCTTCGACGCCGCCGCCGCGCAACACCTTCAGCGCGGATTCCAGTTCCGCCAGACGTCTTGCCTGGCGGCCTCCGGAATCAGGGTTGTACAGCAACGCGGCCTTACGCATCATGAGTCGATGGTGAAATCGTCAGGGCTGCTGGATCTAAAGCTGTGTGTAAACTGGATTGTACCGGAGGGCAAGTTCGGGGCTGGATCTCATGAATCCTCGGGCGGGCTGGACACGAGAGCAGACTTCAGAGGCTAAAGCCCGGTCCATTAGCACCTGAACGGCACGGCTGAAGCCGTGCCCTTCCCGAACTCTCCGTCCCGGCGGCCGTCGATGTAGTCTCACTGCGGCTGGCTCACCGGCGGCCCCACTCCCACATGCCAAACATGGCCTTCTGCGGCAGGGGATGCCCGAATTGGCGCGCCAGCATTGCGATTTGACCGCGATGATGAGCATCATGCGCGATGAGATACGCGGCAAAACCAGCTACATCGGGGCGAAAGCCCTTGATGCGTCCGTCGTTTTGCAAAGCGCGGATCATGACCACGCTCAGAGCGTGACGGCTGCGCTCCAGAGCCTGCAACGCCTGGGATGGCGTCACTTTCGTCCGATCAAGCTGCGCGGGAATTTTACTGTCCTTGGCTGAAACCTTCAGCCACATGACGCGTACGTTGTGCATGTGGGCGACAATCGCCGGGATTGTACGGCCCTTGCCATTGGGGATTTTGGCCTTCCATGCCGCCGTAGGGATGTGGTCGATCAGATATTGGTTGATACGATTATTAGTGTTGAAGGCGTTGAGCAGGGCAATGGGGAGGTCACCGGCAAACGCTTTCCCGCGGGACACAGCATCGATCGCTGGCGGAGCTTCTAACATGACTTACTGGCGCCCGGGCTGAACCACTTGGGCAAGAGCCTCAATTTGGCATAAGCTGGCGCCACTTGCAAGGGGCGTCTTTTCCACAGCGCTTTTTTTGCGACGCCTTTGGGGCCTTTCGTACCAAAACGAAACTCAGGGGAATTCACCAGATGAAAATTCTGGCTACCGTTCGTTGCGCGGTATTCCTTTGCCTGGGCGCGTAGGGACAGCCGCCTCGGCTGTCCCGCGAAGCGCGGCGACGCGGCTAGGCTACGGTCAAGGGATGCTCCGTCCGCTTCCATGTCCAGATGTAGTCCTCCGCTCTCAAAACCAGCCCAGCTCGAACGGGGTTGTGCAGGATGTAAGCCAACTTAGCGTCGAGTGACTCCGAAGACCGTAAGACGTGATCGAAGGATTCGGTCTGCCAAACTCGTCCGCGGCGATCTAGCGCCCGATTGATGAGCTGTGCTGACGCGCCTGGCCCAAATTGGGACTGCCGGCTGCCGATGATATTCCCTCGCTGCGCTCAGTGGACAGCCGAGGCGGCTGTCCCTGCGTGTTTATAATCTTCTGCGATGCCTGCCGCTTTGAAAGATCTCGCAAAAAAGCTGGAATCTCTCCGCGACAAAATCCGCCATCACGAATACCTGTATTACGTCCAGGACAATCCTGAGATCTCCGACGGTGACTTCGACAAGCTGATGCAGCAACTCAAGCAGCTCGAAGCCGAGCACCCCGAGCTCATCACGCCCGATTCGCCCACGCAGCGCGTCGGCGGAAAACCCCGTGAGGGGTTCGTCAAAGTGCCGCATTCCTCGCCGATGTTGTCGCTCGACAACACGTACAACGAGGAGGAATTGCGCGATTGGGAGCGCCGCGTGCACGAACTCAGCGGCCGAAGCGACGTGGATTACGCCTGCGAATTGAAGCTCGACGGCATGTCGCTGGCGCTCATTTATGAAGACGGCAAGCTGGTTCGGGGAGTGACTCGTGGCGACGGCTCGGTAGGGGAAGACGTGACTCTCAACGTGCGTACCGTGCGCTCGATTCCTCTGCTCATCGCTGCGGAGAAACTGAAGAAGGCAGGGATTCCGGCGGACTTCGAAGTTCGCGGCGAGCTACTCATGCCCACCGCGTCGTTCAAGAAAATCAACGAGGAACGCGAACGCGACGGATTGCCAACCTTCGCGAATCCTCGCAACTTCACTGCCGGCACTGTGCGGCAGCTTGATTCGAACATCACGGCGGAACGCCGCCTCGACTATTTTCCCTACATTCTGCTGCAAAACGGGCGCACCTATTTTGATCGCCACTGGAAAACGCTGACCGCGCTCGACACTGCCGGATTCAAGGTGAATCAAAACCGCAAGCTGGTTTCTTCGATGGACGAAGTCTGGGCATTTATTCAGCAATGGGAGGAGAAGCGCGATTCGCTGCCCTATGAAATTGACGGCATCGTGGTCAAAGTGGACCGCACCGCGCTGCAGGACGAACTCGGCTTTACCGGCAAAGCTCCGCGCTGGGCCATCGCCTACAAATATGCGGCGCGCGCCGGCATCACGAAACTCGAGAATGTGCGCTGGCAGGTTGGCCGCACCGGCAAACTTACTCCCGTGGCCGAGTTGGTCCCGGTTTCTATCGGCGGAACGAGCGTTCGCAACGCGACGCTACACAACATGGACGAAATCCAACGCCTGGGGGTAAAGATCGGCGATTGGGTGCAAGTGGAGCGCGGCGGCGACGTAATTCCCAAGGTCGCGAAAGTCATCGACGATAAGGATCATCCGCGCGGTAAGACCGAGATTGACGTACCAGAAAAGTGCCCGGTGTGCGGCACGGAAGTGATGCGTACGGAAGGCGAAGTCGACTATCGCTGCGTAAACGCCAACTGCCCGGCTAAACTGCTCGGAACCATTCTGCACTTCGCTTCTCGCGGCGTCATGAATATTGACGGCATGGGCGACGCCCTGGTTACGCAGCTCACCGAGCGCGGCCTGGTGAAGAACGTTGCCGATATCTACAAGCTGACCAAAGCTGACCTGCTGAGTCTGGAGCGCATGGGAGAAAAGTCCGCGCAAAACATTCTTGACGAGATCAAGAACTCCAAGAAGCTGCCGCTCGAGCGCGTGATCTACGGCTTGGGCATTCGTTTCGTCGGGGAACGCACGGCGCAGTTTCTGGCCGAACATTTCGGATCGATGGATGCGCTGGAGCATGCTACGGCTGAAGAATTACAGAACGTCAACGAAGTCGGACCGCGCATCGCGGAGAGCATCGCTGAATTCTTCACTGTCCCGGCGAATCGCAAGCTGGTCGAGCGGCTCCGCGAAGCCAAATTGACGCTCACTGGCGAAAAGAAGCAACGCGGCACAAAGCTTGCCGGGAAAACTTTCGTCCTCACCGGCACGCTAACGAAATACACTCGCGATGCCGCCAAAAAAATGATCGAAGATGCCGGCGGGAAAGTAAGCGGTTCGGTCAGCAAGAAAACCGACTACGTGGTCGCCGGCGCAGACGCTGGTTCTAAGCTCGACAAAGCCCGCGAACTGGGCGTCGCCGTCATTGACGAGAAGGAAATGGAAGAGCTTGTCGGTTAGGTCGGCCATATTTCCTTGCTGCCCTTGACGCGCTCCCGCCTCTGCGCCCAGAATGATAGTTCGTATTCGAGGTGCTCATGCTGGCTTATGTATTCGTGTTCTTGGCAATCGCCGTCCGTTTTCTCCCCTTCGCTGGACCACTGAACGTTTTGCCGCATGCGTGGCACTTTACGCCGATCGGGGCTTCACTGTTATTTTTCGGCGCACGCGGTTCGCGCCGCCAGATGTGGATTCCGCTGGTGCTGCTGGCCATCACGGACGTGATCCTCACCAAGTACATTTACGCCTTCACGTTTTCGTGGGACCATCTCGTCACTTGGGCGTGGTACGCGGCCATGTTGTGGCTGGGATCGAATCTGCGTGAAAAATCCGGGCCGGTACGCGTGGTTGCTGCCGCTTTGGCCAGCTCCGCGTCGTTCTTTCTGCTCAGTAATTTCGCGGTCTGGGCTGCGTGGCCAGGAATGTATCCACGGACCTTCGGTGGCTTGATGCAGTCGTACGTGGCCGGACTCCCGTTCCTCCGCGGCACCGTGACCAGCGATCTATTCTTCTCGGTCGCGTTTTTCGGAATCCCGGTCTTCGTGCAGGCGCTGTCACGCTGGGCGCACCGTTCCGCGGGCGACGACGTCGCGGCCGCGTAAGCTGCAAGTCCGCGCTCGCGCTGCTTCGACTTCGCTTACGGCAGGCTCTACCCGCAAACTGCCAGGAACCATTTCAAGGCGAGTCGAGCTTCGCTCGACGGACAGCCGGGGGCGGCTGTCCCCACATCAGACTCAGTTCGCGCCCTCGGCAGTGAGTCCTCTTGTTTTCCGCCGCCGCAGAAGTAACCAAACGACAATCCCTGCCACCACCGCCCCCACCACCCAATAAAAATGCTCCCGAAACAGCTTGCCAGTCAGTCCCACGATTTGCGGTCCGAACCACAACGTCAGCAGCGAGAGCACCATAAAACGCACGAATCTTCCCGCAAAAATCGCCGCCAGGAAGTGTCCAAACCGCATTTCAAACACCGCCGCTCCCAGTACGAACGCCTTGAACGGAGTGGGCGGAGGCAGCATTCCAGGAAACATCAGCGCCCAGAATTCATGCCGCTCAAACGAGGCGTGAATTTCCTGAAAGCGTTGTTCAGAAATTCTCTTGCGCAGCACCTTTTCGCCGCCGAGATATCCCAGGATGTAGAGCGGGATGCTCCCCAAGGCCGAGCCTAGCGAGGCCAGGATCACATACAAAAGAAAATGGCCGCGATCGTTGTATACATACCCAGCGACCACCGCGTCCACGGGCATACCCAATAAGGCGGAATCTGCGAAAGCGACCACGAACGGCCCCCAAATTCCAAGTGGGCCCAGCAAATGGATAATCCACGCCGTGTAGCGTGCCAGAATGTGTCCAATGGTTTTCAATCGAAATTCAGCTTACGTGAAAGTGTGACGGAGGCAGCCAGGCAAGGTCACGTAAGGACAGCCGCCTCGGCTGTCCAGCCTGGGCGAAGCTCGGGCGCCCACATTCACACCGAGCAGATTCCTCACACCAGATCTAAAAATGCTTGGTATGCCCCTGCAGCAGCTTCAGCGCGTGCGGAATCAACTCCACCACCGCTTCCAGCGATTCCACCGCACCCGCCGGGCTGCCCGGCACATTCAGGATGAGAGTCTTGTCACGCACCCCGCACAAGCCGCGGCTCAGCGCGGCAAAGGGAGTTTTTTTTACACCTTCCCTGCGCATGCGCTCGGCCACTCCATCCAGCATCCGGTCGCACACAGCCTGCGTCGCCTCGGGCGTAACGTCGCTGGGCGCGATGCCGGTGCCGCCTGTCGTCACAATCAACTGCACGTCCAGCGCCAGCCGCATGAGCAGATTTTGAATCTGCATGGAATCATCCGGCACAATTTCTTGCGCGGCGATTCGAAAGTGAGATTGCTGCAGGATCTGCGCCACGGCCGGACCGGAGAGATCCTCGCGTTCGCCATGCGAGCAGGAATCGCTGACTGTCACCACCGCAGCCAGGAAAGATTCGGGCGCCTCAAGCTCAGCTGTCGAGGAGGACATCATCCTCCTCTTCCCTTGCGCCGCGGGCGCTGGTCACTCCGGCTGGCGCAGTCGCGGCAGTTGCGGGTTCTTCGTTCGTGGCGCCGTCGCTGGCGGCGCCGCCGCCTTCGCCACCCTCCGCCCCGCTGTCGCGTTGCGATTCATCGAGCAGGCGCAGGCCCTCCATCAGCAGGCCCTGGGTGTTCAACTGCGTGGTTTCTTTGTCGGTCTTGCCTTCGAAATCGAGCTCGAAACTGCCGCCCGTCCAGCGTAAAACTTTGAAGACCGCTTCGTCGCCTATGAGCGATCCGTAAGTTGCGTGCTTGACCTGGCCCTCGACGAAAAACACTTCGCACTTATCGCTGTCCTTGGTGAGCGTGAGCTGGCAACTCTTGCGGCCCATCTCCAATGACTGCATCAGGTCGATCACGTTCATCTGCGCCAGATTGCCGCGCACCACGCCGTCGGAGGGCGCCGTCTTCGCCATTTTTTCCAGCGCAATGCGGTCGATCATGCGCTTGATCCGCCGCACGGCTTCTCGCAGAAAAAAAGGTTTCTCCAGATAATCGTCGGCCGCGTCCTGCGGCGACAGGCGCTCAGCAATGTCGGCCTTGTTCGCCATCAGCACCGCGGAAAAGTTGGCGGTCTTGGGCCGGCTCTTCAACTTTTCGATCAACTGCCGCCCATCCATCCCGGGCAGACGATAATCGCAGACCACCAGGTCCGGAGGATCGTCCACCGCCTTGAGCAGTGCATCGGCGGACTCCGACGCAGCCGTCACCACCGCCAGCGGAGACAGCGCTTGCTGCAGCATCCCCAGCACCATCGGATTGTCCTCCACCAGCAGCAGTTTGACGTCGTTGGCCATGAATGGAATAAACTATTCGCTTTTCGTAGAACTCTTGCTCAAAGTATTCGTAGAACTCTTCCCCGAAATCTTCCCGCGCTCTCCCGGCTGCGGACGCCGGTAATCGCCGCTCTTTCCGCCGGTCTTCCGTTCCAGCACGATGTTCCGAATCTCGATTCCCTTATCCAACGCTTTGGTCATGTCGTAGATCGTAAGCGCCGCCACAGTTGCGGCGACAAGAGCCTCCATCTCAACACCGGTTTGTGCGGTAGTCGCGACCTTGGAGACGATGGCGACGCCATTCTCGCACACGCGCATCTCCACATCAACGCGCGCCAGGGGCAGAAGATGGCACATGGGAATCAGTTCGGCGGTGCGCTTGGCCGCCATGATGCCAGCGATTCGGGCCACTTCCAGCGGATCGCCTTTCGGATTGGTCGGCAGCGCCGCCAGCACCGCCGGTTTCATGGCAACAAAGGCGCTGGCCTCGGCCTCGCGCCGGGTCGTCTTTTTGTCGGAAACATCCACCATGCGGGTGCGACCCGCGCGGTCGTAGTGAGAAAGCTTGGGCATCAGTTTTCTATCGTCATTATTTCACACAGCGGAGGAAAGCCGTTCTCGACTCCGATGCTCGCGATGCTTGGGGAGTAACTCAACGCATGATCACTGCGATCCACTCCCCCGCCGCGATGATTTCGCGGTCTGGCGGGATTACAACGTAACAGTTCGCCCGGGCCGTGGCGGCGATGTCTCCTGAGCCCTGCCACGGCACCAGTTGAACTTGCGACTTTTCAAACTCACCGGAAAGAATCGCAGGGAGAAAACGCGTCAACCCCGTCTTGACGCGAATTTCGGAAGCTAGCCGGGTATGAAGGAATGCCAGCTTGCGTGGGGCCATTCCTGCCAGCGCTTCGACCAGGGGGCGGACGAATAGCTCGAATGTAACCATGGTCGAGACTGGATTGCCGGGCAGGCCGAAGAAGTGTTTGTGGCCGGGGGGGACGGAAGCCCCTTGGCGGGCAAGAGTGCCCGCCCCACATGTGCCCGCTCCACACGGGATTCGTCCGAACACTACCGGACGCCCCGGTTGGATTTTTGCGCCGGTGAAAAAGAATTCTGCGCCCAACTCTGCCAGCACTTGTTCGACCAGATCGTAGCGTCCCATGGAGACGCCGCCAGTCAAGATCAGCAGATCGGATTGCAGTCCCTGTTCAATCAAGCGTCGCAGCGTGGCAGTTTCGTCCGGTGCGATTGGCAAGAGCACAGGTTCGCCCCCGGCGGCGACGATCTGAGCAGCCAGCGAGTAACTATTGGAGTTGCGAATTTGCGTGGGACCGGGCGTAGCCTCAACACCAACGATTTCGTCGCCCGTGGTCAGCACCGCGATTCGCGGGCGCTGGTAGACGTTCAGCGTCGCCCTGCCGGCCGATGCCGCCAGGGCAATGGCCGCATCATTCAACCGGGCGCCGCGATCCACCAGGAGCCCACCCGCTCGAGCCTCCGCACCCTGCGGGACAACGTTTTCTCCAGGAGCAACGGATCTGGCGATTTCAACGCGATGGCCCTGCCGCGACGTGTATTCCACCATCACCACCGCGTCTGCCCCGACCGGCACGGGTGCTCCGGTCATAATGGAAACGGCTTGCCCCGGGCCGGCGAGGGCAGGAAGTAAATCCGGATTTTCTCCCGCTCGGATTTCTCCAATCACTTTGAACATCCTGGGAAGCTGGCGCGCATCGCCGGAGCGCAAGGCATAACCGTCGCGTGTAGACCGCGGGAATGGCGGAATATCGCGATCAGCGTCTACAGGCTCGGCTAGCACGCGGCCGGCGGCGTTAAGCAAATCTACCGTTTCTGTCCCGTTGGGGCTGACTCGGCTGGCTTGCTCTTCGACGGCGCGGCGCGCCTCTTCGAAGCTGAGCACGGACGGATCGGGCTGAGGGCTCATGCCCTCATGATAAGACCAAGAACGCTGCTTCCGTATCCGACTGCAGGAGTATTCGGGTTGGCAGGGAAGACCTGCCCGGTTACCGGGCCAGTTCCTGCCCCAGCACCGCGGGATTGCTCGCGAACGAGATTCCAACTTCGAGATCCACCGCGCGGTCATGCACCAACTGAGCGATCTCGCCGTCGAAATACTGCATGCCCTCGTCAGAGCCGGCTTTCATGGCGTCGAGCAGCGTCCTATCCTCGCGCTCGCCTTTTTCGATGCACTCGCGCGTGCGGGCGTTGGCTTTGAGAATCTCCACCACCGGGACGCGGCCGTTGCGCCCGGTCTTGGGCAAGAGACGCTGGCAAATAATGTAGCGGAACGATTTGGCGAAACGTTCGCGCACCGACTGCTGTTCGTTGGCGGAAAACGAACTGACGATCCGCTCCACGGTTTTCGATGCGTCCATGGTATTCAGGCTGGAGAAAACTAAATGCCCGGTCTCCGCCGCTTCCAACACGATTTCGATGGTCTCGCGGTCGCGCATCTCGCCCACCAGAATAACCTTGGGCGCCTGCCGCAGGGCCGAACGCAACGCGTGGGCAAAGCTCGGAGTATCGCTGTGCAACTCGCGCTGGTGGATGGTCGAGCTCTTATGGTTGTGCAGAAACTCGATGGGATCTTCGATGGTGATGATGTGGTAATACTTCTCGCGATTGATGCAGTCGAGCAGCACGGCTAAGGTCGATGACTTTCCCGACCCAGCCGGGCCCGTGACCAGAACGATGCCGTCGCGCAGCTTCGACACATCCTCTAATTGCCGGGGCAGGCGAAGAGCATCGAAATCGGGGATGGCGGTCGGAATCACGCGCATCACCACGGCGCAGCTGCCGCGCTGGATGAAAATGTTCACCCGGAAACGCGCCAGGCCCGGCAGTCCGTAAGAAATGTCGCAGGCGCCATGCTCGCGCAGCGTGGTGATGGCCTGCTTATTGTCGCCGATCAAGTCGACGGCGATGTGCCGGGTGTCGTCCGCATTGAGCACCGTCAGTCCGGGCACTTGCACCGGGATCAGCTGGCCGTAAACCTGCACCTGCGGCGGCCGGCCGGGCGAGAAGATGAGATCGCTGATCTTCTCGGCGGCGCCCAGCATGGCGCTCAACAGAGCTGGCGTAGCTACCCTGCCTTTTCCCGAAAAGCCTTCAAGAACAACTGAGATTGGGGCAATGCCCGGTGCTGCCATTCGCTCCTCACACTTTCGGAATCGCACGCACCACAGAGAGGGACTACAACTATGTGAACTGTCTTAACTGTACCCCGGCGAGGGCCGTAACGCTAAGGACAGCAAGTACATATCCCTTCGTAACCTAAAAGGTCTCGGGCCGAAGAAAAAGGGCGGCCGCTTGGGCCGCCCTTGCTTTAGGCACAACAGGCCTTCCGACGGTTTCGCTATTTTTTCGCTGCTGCAGGTTTCTTCTTGAAGCCGGTTTCCACCGAAGATCCAATCGAGGCCAGCATCGCCTTAGCTTCCTCGGAATGACCGCCCGTGGGTTGCAACTCCAGATATTTCTGGAAGGCTTCCGCCGTCCCCGGGGCGGCGACCATTTTGTCTCCTTGCAATGTGGCTTTGCCCAGCAGGTTCACGCCCTTCTGGTAGTAAGCCTCGGCTCGTGTGGGGTCCGCGGCGATGCATTTGTCGAAGGCGGCGACGGCCTCGTCGGGCTTGCCCGCGTTGGTGAGAACCGCTCCGATATTGAAATACGATTGCGCCGCCGATGACGGATCCGCCTGCGCCGCCATCTCGTAGGTTTTTACCGCGTCGTCGATTCTTCCAGCCTTGTTGTACGCGTCCGCCATGTTGTTGTAGTAGGCGGAGAGATTCTTGGTGGCGTTGGCATCTTTGTCTTTTCCAGCTTTGATCGCTTCCTGCTTGAGCTCAATGGCTTTCTGGTAGGAGTCTGCCGCCTCGCCGAAGCGTTTTTGCTTCTCCGCCGAATCAGTCTGCTTGGTAGCCGACATGCGATAGGCGTCGCCCAGCTTGAACCAGACTAAGTCGCGAGTAGCGTCCACCTGGTTGGCTTCGGTGAGAATGGCGACGGCGCTGTCAAAGTCTCCGGCATCGGAGGCGGTCTTGGCCGCCAGCAGTTTTTCGTTCAGAGCTTTGACGGTGTTGGTTTCCTTCGCCGCCTTGGCCTGCTGCTCCTGCATCTGCTTCAACTGTTCCGGAGACAGCCCCTGGCCTTTGGCGGCGCTTTCCTGACTTTTCTTCTCGTCAAAATCCAGCGTATTCTCGTCGAGTTGGACCGGGAATCCATTGGCGTGGTCCATTTCCTTGCCAGCCTTCTGGTCGTCAGCGTTCTTGTAGAGCGTGATGTTGTACTTTCCCGGCGTGATCCCCAGCGAGAAGTACTCGCCCTTCTTGTTGGTCTTAAGCGTATATTTCTGCCCATTGTCCTGATTGGCGTACACCACAACTGCATCCGCCAGAGGATTGCCTTGAACGTCTTTGCAGACGCCCTTGACCGAGCCCGCAACCTGAGCGAAAACTGGAGGCGTGCACAGCGCCGCCGCCAGCATGACGAATACGAAAATGACAAAATATTTTTTCATTTTGGCCTCCCGGCCGAAAATTTCCTCTACCTGGCCGCTTCCGCGTACGAAATCGGATCCTTCACACCGGCAGCCTGGAACGCGCGCAAACGCAAAACGCAGCTGTCGCAGGTCCCGCAGGCGAGATCCTCGCGGCGGTAGCATGACCAAGTTAAATCGAAGGGCGCGCCCAGTTCAAGGCCAAGCTGCACAATCTGAGACTTGCGCATCGCGATCAGCGGAGTGACGATCTCGATCCTTCCTTCTTTTGTCCCGGCGCGAATCACCTGGTTGAAGGCCTGGTAATAAGCGGGGCGGCAATCGGGATAACCCGAACTGTCTTGCTCGACCGCGCCAATATACACCTTGTCGGCGCCTATCACCTCGGCCCAACTCACTGCGACCGCCAGAAAGTGCGCATTGCGAAAGGGTACATAGGTGACCGGAATCGCGGCGCCGGGCGCTCCGTGCCGAGGAACACCAGGCCCCGCATCGAATTCGGGGACGGCAATGCCTTCATCGGTAAGCGCCGAACCGCCGATCGCCGACAGTGCCTCATTACGAACCATCAGCTGATCGAGAATGTTGAGCCGCCGGCAAATCGCGAGAAACGACTGCCGCTCGCGCTCCTCGGTGCGCTGGCCGTAGCTCACGTGAACCGCAGCCGCGTTGTGGTCCCGCGCCGCCAGCGCCGCGCACACAGCAGAATCCATGCCGCCGCTCAGCAGTACAACCGCGCGGGATTTCACAGGTTGAGTCACTGATTGAACGACCAATTGCCGATTGTTGACTTTTGATTCTTGATTGAGCCCGCATCTCACAGCAGGAGGGTTTCAATCAGCAATCCGCAATCAACAATGTGTTCAAACTCCCTTCAGCGCCGGATCCCAAATGAATTTATGCAGCTGCAAGCCCAGGCGGGCAGGAACGTTGTCGGCGATCATCCACTCGGCGAGTTCCCGGGGATCCAGCAGACAGTGCGAACTGTCCCTCGCGCCCGTGGCATTCTTGCGAAACGCAGGCGAGAATAGAACCGCGTTCACGCGCTGCGCCAGGTTGTGTTGCTCGGTAAAGCCGCGAGCGAACTCGTAGTCCGCGCGGCTGCTCAGCACGAACTTCACCTCATCGTGCGCGCACAGCGCTGCCATGTTGTCCAGACAAAACGTCTCCGGCTCTCCCGAGTCGGGGCACTTCACGTCGACGATTTTGATCACGCCCCTGGGAACGCGCTGCAAAGGCCGCTCTCCACTGGTTTCAAGAAGCAGGCGGTAGCCCGCGTCGAGCAGACGCTCCATGAGTGGTACCACTTCGCGCTCCTGCAGCATGGGTTCGCCGCCGGTGATCTCCACCAGCCCACCGGAAGGGCTGAGGCGTTGCACTTCGGCGATCACCTCTTCGATCGATTGTCTCCGCCCGCCAGTGAACGTGTACTCGCTATCGCACCACGAGCACCGCAAATTACACCCCGTAAGCCGAACGAAAACACACGGCAGCCCAGCGTAGGTGGACTCTCCCTGGAGCGACTTGTAAATCTCAGTAATCTGCATGGAATCTGGTGCCGGAGCGCGGTTCGGCGACGTTTACTAGCCACTAATCACTCACTAGCCACTGCTACTCGCTGTACTTCGCCGTAGTCGTATCGGTTTCAAATACGGTCACATCTTTTACCCGCACGCGCCCGCCAGTCACGCGCTGCAGCCGCGCATCGGACTCATGATAAAAATACTTAGCCAGATTCTCCGCCGAAGGATTGATCACGGTAAACGGTTCGATGTCGTTGATCATCTGATGATCGAGCCGGTCGATCACCTGCTTCATGACCTCGCGCAAGTCCTTGAAATCGACCAGCAGACCAGCCTTGTCGAGTTCCGCGCCTGCCAGCGTGACCCTGATCTTGTAGTTGTGCCCGTGCGGGTTCTCGCACTTGCCCTTATAGTTGCGCAGGTAATGCCCCGCGGCAAACGTATCTTCAACGGTAACTTCGAACATGCGTCCCTCAGCGGCCCATGCGAATACAGGCCCGACCGCAGCCTTCAGCCAAACACTTTATTGTACCGCGCCGGCGCGGAGAGAAACCGCGCCAGCTTTACTCTGTCGTCCCCCGCGTCCTCTGTGGTTGAAGGATTTTAAGACACAACCGCGATCCCTGACTTGACTCCGGCCGAGCGCCGCAGGTAGCTTGCCTATTCGGCTTCCAGCCCGCAACCAGGAGCGCGCATGCAACGTCGCAATTCGGTCTTACTTCCTTCCGTCTTTCTTGTTTTTCTCGTGAATCTGCTTCAGCTCAACCTGATCTCTTTCAACGCCGCCGCCCAGAACCGGCCTGATACAGTGCCGGAGTTCAGCATCAAGGAGCACTACACCAAATACGAATACCGCATCCCCATGCGCGACGGTGTCCATCTATTCACATCGGTGTACGTGCCAAAAGATAGCTCGAAAACTTTTCCGTTCCTGGTCGACCGCACACCTTACAGCGTCGGGCCTTACGGCGTAGATCAATATCGCCGAACACTCGGTCCCGCGCCCGAGTTCGACAAGGCGGGATACATTTTCGTTTTTCAGGACGTGCGCGGCCGCTACATGTCGGAAGGCGAGTTCATCGAGATGCGCCCGCATCTCGACAACAAAAAGTCGAAAAAGGACGTGGACGACGCCAGCGATTTCTACGACACCATCGACTGGCTGCTCAAGAACGTGCCCAACAATAATGGGAACGTCGGCATCTGGGGAATTTCCTATCCCGGTTTCTTTACTTCGGCCAGCATCATCGACTCGCATCCCGCGCTGAAGGCGGCTTCTCCGCAGGCTCCCATGACCGATCTCTTCATGGGCGACGACGCCTACCACGGCGGCGCGTTCATGCTGAACGCCAACTTCGGATTCTACAGTTCATTCAAGCCGCAGGAAAATCCGCAGCTGCCTCCGAAGACTCCCGTGCCTTTCGACTACGGCACGAAAGATGGCTACGAGTTTTATCTGAACGCGGGGCCCACCGGAAATCTCTCGAAGTATCTCGGCGGCACGAGCGCTCTGTTTGACGACCAACTCCACCACAACACCTACGACGACTATTGGAAGGCGCGCAACCTGGCGCCGCACATGAAGAATATTCATTGCGCCGTGCTCACCGTCGGGGGATGGTTCGACGCTGAGGATCTGCAGGGCCCATTCTCCACTTTCCACGCCATTGACAAAAATAATTCCGGAATTTTCAATGCCCTGGTGGTCGGCCCCTGGGTGCACGGCGGATGGGGCCGCTACGACGGCGACCATCTGGGACGCGTGGAGTTCGCCGCCAACACCGGCGAGTATTACCGCAGCAAGATTCTCTTCCCATTTTTTGAGCAATACCTCAAAGGCAATGGCGACGCCAAGCTGCCCAAAGCCTATGTGTTCGAAACCGGAACCAACGTATGGAGACAATACTCGGCCTGGCCTCCGAAGAATGCCGAACCGAAAACTCTGTATTTCCACGCCAATGGCGGTCTCTCCTTCGATCCGCCTGCGGCCGACACTCCCGCGTTCGATGAATACGTCAGCGATCCGGCCAAGCCGGTGCCGTTTGTGAACTACGTTTCGCTGAGCGTGCCGCAGGAATATATGCTCTCCGATCAGCGTTTCGCTTCCAGCCGGACCGACGTGCTGGTGTATCAAACGCCGGTTCTGCAAGAAGACGTCACCATCGCCGGTCCCATCTCGCCACGGCTCTTCGTTTCAACCAGCGGCACGGATTCTGATTTCGACGTGAAGCTGATCGACGTGTATCCCCCCGACTACCCCGATAGCAAGCTGGACGCGCCCCGCCCCGAGGACGCTGGCAAGCCGCGCGCCGATGTGCCTCCCCCGTCCTTTACCATGGGCGGATATCAGCAACTGGTGCGCGGCGAACCCTTCCGCGGCAAGTTCCGCCACAGCTTCGAAAAGCCCGAGCCCTTCACTCCCGGCAAGGTCGAGGAGATCAACGCCACGTTCCAGGACGTCAACCACACCTTCCGCCGCGGTCACCGCATCATGGTGCAGATCCAGAGCTCCTGGTTCCCGCTGACCGACCGCAATCCGCAAACTTTCGTGAACATTCCCGACGCCAAGCCCTCCGACTTCGTGAAGGCCACGGAGCGCGTGTATCACTCAAAAGCGCAAGCGTCGGGGATTGTCGTGGGCGTGCCAAGCGCAGGGGCGGCGGAGGAACAAAAGTAAAAGGAAATCCTATGGGCACAAGACTTGCGTAGAGACAGCCGCCTCGGCTGTCCGCCGGGCAAAGCGCGGCTCCGCGTATTGCGTAAAGCTATACGACTCCGAAGAACTCTTCTACCACCCGCATCTCCGTGGTTCTCTTGTAATTCGGCAGGCTCTCCACGAACACCCGCCCGTACTGCTTCTTCAAGATTCGGTTATCCAGCAGGCAGAGTAGCCCGCGGTCGTGCAGCGAACGAATCAACCGTCCAAAGCCCTGTTTGAGCGTGATCACCGCCGTCGGAACCTGATATTGAAAAAATGCGTTGCCGCCGTCCGCGTCAATGGCTTTCACCCGCGCCGCCACGACGGGATCGCTGGGCACCGCAAAAGGCAGGCGGTCGATGATCACGCAACTCAACTGCTCGCCCTGCACGTCTACGCCCTGCCAGAACGATGAAGTGGCGAACAGCACCGCGTTCGGCGTCAGCCGAAACTCCTCAAGCAACGCGCTCTTGGGCGCGTCGCCCTGACGCAGCATCGGAAATTCGAGAACGCCCAGCAGCCGTTGGTAAATCTCGTTCATCTGGGCATAGCTGGTGAACAGCACGAACGCCCGCCCGCGCGTAATCTCGAGCAGTTTGCGCACACGTTCCGCCGCGATCGCGACGAACTGCGGCGTACGCGGATCGGGCAAATCGGGTGGCACGTAGAACAGCGCCTGGCTCTGATAATCAAAATGCGACGGCAACACCGCTTCGCGCGCATGTTCCATCCCCAGCCGCTGCCGGATGTACTCAAACCCCCCGCCCACCGCGAGCGTAGCCGAAGTCAGCACGGCGCATTCGAGCTTCGACCACAGGCACTCGCGTAGGATCGGCCCTACATCAATGGGCGTAGCCTGCAAGAAAACATTCTGTTTCGCGTTTTTCTCCGCGTCTCTGTGGCTCCGTGGTGGGTTCGTTTTTCCCCGTCCGCCGCGCCGCTCGATCCAGAACACCGTATTCCGATCCTCAGACTCCATCGCGTAGCCCAGTTGTACTTGGATCTCCTGTGCCCGGCGCACGAAGTTGAAAATCTCCTCCGGCTTTTGCGGCAAGCCCTCTAACTCGCCCGCCAGCCGCGTCAATGCCTGATTCAAAGCCAAAAACTCGTCGCCGTTCTCCTCCAGAAATTCGCGGCGTGTGTCGAACGAAAATCGTCCTTCCCCCGCAGGCAGCAGCGAAAAGAAAAACTGCGACCGCTCCCGTAAACTTCCCAGCGCCCCTGACAGCGACGCCGAAAACATGCGGTTATGCTGCAGCGAAGCCTCCACATCTCGCGCCAGATCCTCCACCCGCAGGTTGCTCACGGTAATTCCAAAATAATTTCCCGCCACGTCCTCAATCTCGTGCGCTTCATCGAAAATCACCGCCGCTGCTTCCGGCAGAATGCCCGCATCAGGCGCGCCGTCGGCCTGCAGCTTGATGGCAAGATCGGCGAAAAACAAGTGGTGATTGACGATGATGATGTCGCTTTCCATCGCCTTGCGCCGCATCTCGGTGATGAAACAGCGCTCCCACTGGCTGCACTTCTGCCCCAGGCAGGCGTCCGCACGCGCGTCAAGCTTGTGCCAAAGCAGGCTCGCTTCCGGAAGTTCGGCCAGTTCAGCGCGGTCGCCGGTCTGCGTGGTTTTTTCCCAGGCCGCCATGGCGCGATACTGCTCAATCTCGTCGAGCCCGCTCAGCACCGGCTGATCGGTGAGATCGTAAAGCTTCTTGCGGCACAAATAATTATTGCGCCCCTTCATGTAGCAAACCGAAAGCCGGGAGCCGGAAGCCGGAACCCCGCTCGCCAATGCTTGCTCCAGAAAAGGCACGTCTTTGTAGAAAAGTTGTTCCTGCAGATTCTTTGTTCCGGTCGAGATGATCACGCGCTTGCCCGAGCGAATCACCGGCATCAGATAAGCCAGCGTTTTCCCCGTGCCCGTGCCCGCTTCCACAATCAGATGCCGCTTCTCTCCCAGAGCCAGCTCCACCGCCTCCGCCATCTGCAGCTGTCCGCGCCGAAATTCATATGCCGGATGCGTACGCGAAAGCACTCCCCCGGGAGCGAAGAATTGGTAGAGCGAAGCCTCCTTGCCGCTGACCGCAGATCGAGTTGAAGGTGGGGAAGCCACGGAGCCTCTATAATACGAGTTCCGGCCGCACGCAGCGCCAACGACCATGTGGGGACAGCCGCCCTCGGCTGTCCATGCCGAGTCGAAGACTCGGCTGCCTCACCACAGCAGCCGAAATCATTGGGCCTTGCGGCCCAAGACAGCCGAGGGCGGCTGTCTCCACATCATCTGCACATCAGTACGCAACTTTGACCCAACCCACCTACAACTCGACCAGCACTCTCGCTACCACCGCCGCCGGCGTTCCCACGCTCGCCATCGTGGGCCGCCCCAACGTGGGCAAGTCCACCCTGTTCAACCGCATCGTAGGGTCGCGCCGCGCCATTGTCGGAGACGAGCCCGGCATCACCCGCGACCGCCTCTACGGCGACGCTGAGTGGCGCGGACGCCACCTGCGCATCGTCGACACCGGCGGCATTCTCCCGGAAGAAAAAGATTTCATCCCGTCAGAAATCTATCGCCAGGCGCGGGTCGCACTCGATGAAGCCGCCGCAATCATCATGGTGGTCGACGGACGCACCGAACTCGCCGGCCCCGATCTCGAGTTAGTTCGCCTGCTGCGCAAAGCCGGCCGCCCGCTATTCCTGGCTGTAAACAAAGTCGACAGCGAGAAGCAATCCACGCTGATCGACAATTTTCATCGTTTAGGCATCCAGCAGATGTTCCCCGTGTCCGCCGAGCACGGCCGCGGCATAGACGATCTCCTCGACGCAATTCTCAAAATTCTCCCCGCAGAACCGGAGGCCGACAAAAGTAGCGCCGGCGTCCCGCCGGCTGTCCCGGGGGCGTCTCGCCCCCGAACTGCGGAAGCAGAAACAGATCCCGACGCTCTCACGCCCGAACCAGAAGCCGCCCACGAAACCAAGGTCGCCATCATCGGCCATCCCAACGTCGGCAAGTCCACCTTGCTGAACGCGCTCACCGCCTCCGACCGCGCCATCGTCTCGCCCATCCCCGGCACCACCCGCGACGCCGTCGACGAAATCCTCGAGCACAACGGACGCCGCTTTCGCTTCATCGACACCGCCGGCATCCGCCGCAAAGGCAAGACCCACCTCATGGCCGAAAAACTTTCGGTCGTGATGGCGCGCAAGCATCTGGAAGCCGCCGACGTCGCCTTGCTCGTCATCGACGCCACCGAAGGCGTCAGCCAGCTCGACGCCGCCATCGCCGGCTACGCCCACGAAAGCGGACGCTCCATGATCATCGTGGTCAACAAATGGGACCTGGTCACCGGCGGCGCGCAAAAACCCGGCCGGCCGTCGAAAGCCACGCGCATGCGCGAGAGCAAGCGCCCCGGCGATCGCGAAGCCTATGAAGAACGCCTGCGCTACGATCTCAAATTTCTCAACTACGCCCCGGTAGTCTTCATCTCCGCCAATACGGGCAAAGGGGTCGAGAGGATTTTCCCGCTGCTCGAAAAAGTCGCCACCGAGCGCCGCAAGCGCGTCACCACGTCCCAAATGAACCGATTCATCGAGCGCGTCGACTTCGAGCGCGCCTCCGTCCCCATGCGCCAGCGCGTGAAAATTCTCTACATGACGCAAGCCTCGGTCGCCCCGCCCACATTCGTGCTGTTCACCAACCGCGCCGTCAAACTGCATTTCTCCTACCAGCGCTTTCTGGAAAACCAGATCCGCGCGTCCTTCGGTTTCGTCGGCACCCCCATCTGGATAAAAAACCGGGCAAGAAACTCATAAGCGAAAGACCCGTATAGGGACAGCCGCCTCGCCCGTCCAGCCAAGCGCAGCGAGGCGCTTACTCCCCCGGCGCCTGCCGACCCTGCGTCAGCAACCCAACTCTCTCCACGCCCGCGTGATGCGCCACGTCAATCACATCCGCCACATACTGAAAATCCACGTCCGCATCTCCGCGCACGAACGCCACTTTCTCCGCCCGCGTCAAATAAACCTTAGTCAACCGCGCCTCCAAATCCTCCCAGCGCACGTCCTCCCCGTTGATCTTGAACGTCGGCGGCGTATCCTTCGCAGCCCACACCACCTGAATCACAATCGTGCGGGATTGCGTCCCTTCCGCGGTCCGCTTCTGATCGGGCTGCGGAATCTGCGCCTTCTCGCCCTGTTCCTGATCCATCGACACCACCAGCATGAACATGATAATCAACGTCAGCAGCACATCGATCAGCGGCGTTACGTTAATCTCCGGACCGCGCGCACCTCCGCCTGCCATTGAGAATGACATGAAAACTCGCTCCTCTCGGGCACGCGCGCGTCTGCAACATCAGACACCTCGCCGCCCTCAGGAGTTCCTCGAATCCAGGGCGCGTCATCAACCGTTTGTCATTCTGATCGAAGCGAAGAACCTATGTAACCTGCCTGCAGAAAGAGACTGCCGGACTTTTTGCGACCGCTCAATTTGCGTCTTCATGCCGGGTCCATGCATTATGAACGAACGGCCGTGCGAGCTACATCGCGGCCTCAAAAACAAACGGACCATGACTCGATCGCGAATCGTATTTCTCGCACTCGGCGCCGCGCTCTCGCTCGCCGTCTCGGCCCGCGCCCAGGACAATTACGAAATCCAGGTCTACGGCGTCGACACAGTCGCCCCGCGCTCCACCATGTTCGAAATCCATTCCAACTTCACCGTGGAAGGCAGCAAGACTGTCCAGGACGGCGTTTTCCCCTCCAATCACGCCGAGCACGAGACGCTCGAAATCACGCAGGGAGTCAACACCTGGTCTGAAGTGGGCTTCTACGTTTTCACCAGCATCCAGTCAGATGGCGGCTGGCAGTGGGTGGGCGATCACATTCGCCCGCGCGTGCGCGCCCCGGAATCGTGGCACTGGCCAGTGGGCGTGAGCATCTCGAATGAGATCGGCTACCAGCGCCGCGCCTTTTCCCCCGACACCTGGACGTGGGAAATTCGCCCCATCGTCGACAAAAAACTCGGCCCCTGGTACCTGAGTTTCAATCCCACGCTCGACCGCTCATTTCACGGCGAAACCGTGGACAAGGGCGTGGTGTTTTCCCCCAACGTGAAAGTCAGTTACGATTTCACAAAAAAGATCGCAGGCGGACTCGAATATTACGGTTCGAGCGGATCGATCACCGGCTTCGATCCCCTCAAAGACCAGCAGCAGCAATTCTTTCCCACGATTGACGTGGATTTTGGCCCGCAGTGGGAGTTCAATTTCGGTGTCGGCGTCGGCGCCACGCGCTCCACCGACCACCTCATCGTGAAGTGCATCATCGGACGCCGTTTTTCATGGCCGCAGGGAAAAGGAAAACTAAATAAACTCGAAACCGGACAGTAGTGTTCATCTCATAAAAAGCGCTGGGAAACGCACGGCATCGAGAGGCGCCGCAAAAAACCCGCGAATGCTTGTAACACCAATGCGTGTAACACCGTGGAAGAGCGGCGCTTCAGCGCCGCGTAAAACCTCCAGAATCAGCGTGGGCTTCAGCCCCAGTGGTCGCATTTTGTGCCCACCAAGAGTTTTTTCGCAGCCTTTTCGAGCCGTGCCGCACAAAGGCTCACGCATCCGCGGCTTTAGCCGCTGAGGTCCGCGCTTGAGTCCAACCGCCAAGGATTTATGAGGTGGCTTCCGCGGTTACCCGGCCGGCGCCGGAGCCGGAGGCAACGGCGGCGGCTCGCCGTGCGGGCTCACTCCAAGCTGCGACGCCGCAGCGGCCGGCGCTGGGTAAAGCGCCCTGCTCAAAGCCGGATACCTTCCCGCGAAGAAATAAATGGAATACGCCGGGAAGAACACAATCACCGGCACCGAAACAAGCGACAGCAGATACAAAAAGATGAAAAGCAGAATACATCCCACCACCACCGCCAGCGTAATGGTGTATGCATTCCACGTAAGCCCCGCCGATTTGCCGGCCAGCACTCCCACGACAGCCAGCACAGCGGTGGGAACCGCGAAAAATAAGGTCATAATCAAAGTCACAATACCGATGATCACTGCCGCCACAATCGCCAGCACAATCTTCATCACTACGTAAATCACGTAGTCACCCTTTTCCGCCTTCATCATCGGCCACAGCCGCCGCCATCCTTCAAACGCGCCAATTCCTTCCAGCGCCATCTGCGGCACGACAAAATCTTTGGTGAACACAAATACCACCGCCGCCGCCAGAGCGAAAATGAAAATCACGAGAAACAAAAAAATCCCTCCCAGAATCAGCGCCGCAACGTGCTCCTTGGGCTCCTTAACCCAGCCCGCTCCAAACGCGGCCGCAAGGGGGATTCCGATCAGCATCGTGACGAACGCGACCGAAGCCAGCAGGTAGAGTATTTTCCACACAAAATACCGAAATCCCGGTCCTTGCCGCCGGCCCCACCCCTCGCCCACGCGGCACTCCCCCGCCAGCACGCTGTCGAACAAAATGAAGCGCATCACACTGCCCACATACATCATGATGACGCCCAGCACCAGCCCCGCCGCCACCAGCGCGGCAATCAGCCCCGCGTAAAGGGCCAAATCCGGCATGTTCCACGATTGCAGAAGAAACGACTGCTCGAGAAAGTGGCGGCCGCTGTCGCCCCGGGGAAGATTGATGTTGTTGAAATTGAAGTTGTTGCAGCCTCCGCTGGAGCCCAGCTCTCCGGCCAGCAGTCCGACCACGGCCAGCTTCGCCCACTGTCCAAACCGAAATGGCTGGAACAACTGTTTCTTAGTATGCAACAGGGCTGGGGAAATCGCATCGACGGCAGAAATAGGCAAGCGCGCACCTCGGCAACGATTTTACTTCCCAGCAAGGTACTGCGAATCGCCCCGCCGAGCAAATCATTTCCGGAGGTAATTCCTCGTGCGGGGCATGGCTTGTGCGGCGTATGACTTGTGCAGGGTATGGCTTCTGTGGGGGCGGGCGCGTGTGGGGACGGGCGCCTCGCCCGTCCTTGCCGAGCGCAGCGAAGCAAGCCTTTGACTTTTGCCCGGCTAATCTTGCAGCAGCCGCAGTTTGAGCTCTCTCCGCCCCGCCACTCCTAGAGAATCTTCTCCATCCCAAACAGCGGTGTCCCAGACAGATCCTGCGTCTCCTCCGCCATCCGCCGAAACCCGAATCTCTCATACAGCCGGATCGCCGAATCGAGAAACGGAGTAGTGCTCAAGAACAAGCGTTTGTACCCTCCGCAGAAAGCCCAGCTCACCACTTCGCGCAGCAGCGCCGACCCCGCTCCCAATCCCCGCGCCGCCGGCAGCACGGCCATTCCCCGAATGTAAACAGACTCCCCCTTAGCCACCGCGGCCACCGTGCCCAGCACAACGCCGTCCCGCAGCGCGACCCAAACCGGCCCTTCGCGCATGCGAATCAGTATCTGCTCCGCGCCCAGAGCCGTCGCCGCAAACCCGCCGTCCGTGTACAGCGATTTGAACTCGACAAACGACTCTTGAAGTACCGCCCCAATCGCCGCAGCGTCGCCTGCCTCAGCCCGACGAATCTCAATCGAAGTCACCGCCGCATTTCTCCGCGCCCTCCGCGGCAGTTCTCTGCGAGCTCGGCGGTTCAAGCTTTACCGGCTCGCAACGCCGCCACGTCGGGAGGTATCGATTTCCGCACTCACTTCTGCATTCCGACTGCTGACTTCTGGATTTCTACGCCCCGCGCCCACCACTCATCAAACTCCCGCAGCGCCAGCTCGCACTGCACGCGGTGCCGCTCCTTGCGATCGCGGATCTTCTTCTCCAGCGCCGGCAGCAGATCAAACGTAATATTCGCCGGCTGAAAATTTCTGGCATCGGCATGCGCCACATAATGCGTCAGCGACCCAAATGCCGATGCTCGCGGCGGAGCCACCGGCTCTTCGCCAACCGCCAGCGCCGCCGCATGAACCCCGGCCATCAGCCCCGTCGCAATCGACTCCACATATCCTTCCACGCCGCAAATCTGCCCCGCAAACAAAACCCGCGGATGCGCCCTCATCTGCAAAGTCTCGCGCAGCAGCATGGGGCCGTTGATATACGTGTTGCGATGAATCTGCCCGTAACGCAGGAATCGCGCATTCTCCAGCCCGGGAATCAGCCGCAGCACCCGCGCCTGCTCGCCAAATTTCAAATGATTCTGAAATCCCACCAGGTTGTAAGAATCCGCCCGCAGATTTTCCTGCCGCAACTGCACCACCGCATAAGGCATCCGCCCCGTCCGCGGGTTTATCAACCCCACCGGCTTCATGGGACCAAACCGCAGCGTGTCCCGCCCCCGCCGCGCAATCTCCTCAATCGGCAGGCAGCTCTCAAAATAATTCAGCTTCTCCCAGTCGCGCTCTTCCACCGACTGCGCAGCCAGCAGCGCGTCGTAAAACGTGCCGTATTCCTCCGCTGTCATCGGGCAATTGATGTAATCGGCCGATCCCTTGTCATACCGCGCCGCCATATAAACCCGCGCCATGTCAATGGAATCCGCCTCAACAATCGGACTGATGGAATCATAAAAATACAAATGAGGACTGTCTGAAATTAGATCGTGTGGCGCGGGCACTCTTGCCCGCGAAGGTTTTGACTTGTCCGGCCACTGCTCCCCCGTCCCATCACAAACATCAGCAGGTGATAGGTCTTGAGCGGCGCAGCGCTTCAGCGCTGCGATCTCAGCGCTACTCTGAGAAGCGGTTTCAGCCGCCGAGGTACTTACCTGAGACGCTGCCCCGCTCAACCGCCCAATCTCCCCCGCCAACCCCTCCGAAGTCAGCGGCCCGCTCGCCACAATCGTAATGTCCCCTTCATCAATCGCCCCCACTTCCTCCCGCCGCACCAAAATCCGCGGATCGCGCCCAATCGCCTCGGTCACACGGCGCGCAAACGTCACCCGATCCACCGCCAGCGCATGTCCCGCCGGAACCGCGCACTCCCGCGCAATTTCCAGCAGCAGCGAACCCGCCCTCCGCATCTCCTCTTTCAACAACCACGGCGCCGTGTTCTCGCTGTCCGACTTCAGAGAGTTCGAACACACCAGTTCCGCGAAGTCCCCGGTCTGATGCGCCGGCGTCGTCCGCACCGGCCGCATCTCGAACAACTCCACCTCCACTCCGCGCCGCGCACACTGCCACGCCGCCTCCGCCCCCGCCAGTCCCGCACCGATTATGCGCACGTGATTTTTCATCTCACTTTACTCATTTGTTGCTTATGTGCGCACTCTCTCGACCGATTGATCCTGAAGGCAAGCCCGAGTCCGCCGACCGTGCCCAGCCCTGCTCCCGCAAGTATCGCTACGAGATACCAGCTCAGCACCAGCAAGCCAGAATTCGCGAACAACCAAGGCCACTTCGCCGCGGTCAGCAAAACGATCCCTGAGAACAGAAAGGAGCAAACCGCGAATCCGGTTGACCCTAGCACGATGTATAACCCCAGAGCGCGTAACCTTGCCACGCAACCTAACCCCGTGCCCAACGTGAGAAAGAGTACCCAGAGCGCGGCGATGAAGAAAAAAGGCATGGCTGCAGAACTAAGGTCTTCCCGTTCACAACCTACGGTTCACTTCGACGGCCGTCGACCCTTCCGCGGCGCGCGAATCGTATCGCCCCTCTCCAGCATTTCCACGAACTCCCGAATCTTCCGCGCCCGCGTCTCCGCCTTCTTCACCGTTTGAATCCGGAACAGCACCGCATACCGGTTCGCCGAATCGAGCGTCCGAAAAAAATCGTTCGCCCGCGGATTCTCATCCAGCGCCGCCTGAAAGTCCTCCGGCACCGCAGCGCCCTTCGGGGAATCGTACGCCGACTCCCACCTGCCACATTCCTTGGCCCTCTCCACCGCTTCGAGCCCGGCCGCTTGCATCTGCCCGCAAGCAATCAGCGCCAGCGCCTTTTCCCGGTTGATCTTCGACCAGATGCTCCGCGCCGACCGCGGCACGAATCTCTGCAGCCACGCCTCTTCGTTCTCCGGCCGCTTCTGTCCGTCAATCCATCCATAGGCCAGCGCCACTTCCAGCGCCTCGCCATACGACACCGACCGCAGGCCCGATCCCTTCTTCGCCAGCCGCAACCACAGCCCTTCATGCGCGCGGTGATTCTTCTCCAGCCATGCAGCCCACGCGTCCCGGCTGGCGAACCATCGCACCGGCGCCGGCCCTTTACCGCCCTTTCTCGTTGCCTTCACGCCGCGCTTTCCGCCAGCTTCCGCAAGTCCTCGCCGCTGAGCAGCACCGAACGCCAGGCATCGCGAAACTCCGCCCCCAGCGCCTGATACAGCTCAATCGCTTTCTGATTCCACCCCAGCACTTCCCAGCTCATGCCGACGCAGCCTTCCTCTACCGCAATCCGCGCCACCGCCGCCAGCAGCGCTTTCCCCACGCCCTTCCCGCGAAACTGTTCCCGCACAAACAAATCCTCCAGATACATTCCCCGCCCCGCCCAGGTCGAATAGCGGCCAAAGAAAAGCGCATACGCCGCGGGCTGCCCCTCCCACTCTGCGATCAGCGCGCGAAACTGCGCATTCTCCCCAAACCCGTCCCGCGCCAAATCCTCTTCCCGGATGGTCACGAATTCCAGCTCGCGCTCAAACTCCGCCAGCTCGCGGATCATCGTCCGCAGCAGCGCGCAATCCTCAATCTTCGCCGCACGAATTCGAAGCATCGTAGATGGCAACTCCAAGCGTGGAAGTTTCGTGTCTGTAAAGAGCAGATCTCAGAAATTATTGCGAAGGGCAATTCTACAGTCAAAAAAGGAGGGTTGTTCTATCCGTGTGCATCGGCGCAGATCCGCGGCTGAGAAGTCAATGCGAAATCAGCGTCGACTGGCTGGCCACGCACACCCACACGCCGCCGCGATACACCCACGTATCCGTGAACCGCCCGCGATGCAGATAGGCCTTCCCGTTGCGCACGCCCTTTTCGTGATAGATCCCCGTCACCACGGCGCTATCGCCGTAAACGTGCGCCGTCATCGTCTCGTTCACAATCTGCTCGGGATGCAGCTGCGGTTCCTTCACGCTGCTGATGAACTGGGTCTTGTTCATCATGCTCCCGTCATAATCGATATAGACCACCGTGGAATCAAGCAGGCTCTCCAGCGCCTTCACATCTTTATGCTCCTCCGCCTGGTTCCATGCATTTTCCAGAGCCAGAATCTTGGTCTGCTCCGCGTCCGTCTGGGCTCCACCTTGCGCTGGGGCCTGCGCCGGCATTGCCGCGAACGCCCACAACCACAGAAATACCGCGAGAAAAATCCTCATCGCACACCACTCCTTGTGCGAACTTTACGGGCCTGCCCGCAGGATGGCAAGTATCTCCCTCTATGCAGCGGGCTGTGGATTTCGTTGAAATTTCCTCGGAGTGAGTTGTGGCTTCGGGGGCTTCGAACACTCAGCGCGCGATCAGCGTCGACTGGCTGGCCACGCATAGCCAGCTCCCGCCCTCGCGTACCCATGTGTCGGTGAACCGCTCCCGGTGCAGGTAGGGTTTGCCGTTCTTCGCGCCCGTCTCGCGATACACTCCATTCACCACCGCGACCGCGCCGTACATGCGCACCGTCATGGATTCGTTCACAATCTGCAGCGGCACGTTTGGGGGCGAATCCACGCTGGCCAGATATTGCTCGCGATCCATCACGGTTCCGTCGTAGTCGATATACACCACCTCCGGCGCCAGCAAGATCCTCAGCGCCTTGGCATCTCTGCTTTGTACTGCCTGGTTCCAGGCTACTTCTAGGGTCAGAATGCGCGACTCCTCCCCCCCCGTCTGGATCGCCCCTTGCGCCTTAATCAGCGACGCAACCAACAGCATAGAAACTATCGAGAATAGCGTTCGCATTCCCACCCCATTCTTTTGCCCGCCGCATCCGGCCTGGGGAAACCGAGAGCGGACCGCGGCAGGTCTTCAGTGCGTAATTGGCGTCGCCTGCTCGGCAACGCAGACCCAGAACCCGTTCCGGTACACCCAGGTATCGATAAATCTCCCTCGCCGCTGCAGTGGTTTCCCCTCGTGCACTTCCGTGGAGCGGTAAATGCCGGTCACAATCGCAGCGCCCCCAAAAATTTGCGTTGTCACCGAATCCGTCACCACCTCCTGCAGCGGAGCCTTCCTCACTCGCGCCAGAAATTCCGCCTTCCCCATCTGGCTGCCGTCAAACTCCACATACACGAAAGTCTCGTCGAGGATCGCGTCCAGCGCGTTTACATCCTTCATCGCCTCCGCCTGGTTCCGCGCATGTTCAAGCGCAAGAATCCTCGACCGCACATCTGCACCGGAATCCTGCGCCCGCAGCAGAAGGCAAGGGAGGGCCAGCGCAATCAAGACCCAGATCGCAGATTTTGCAGCGTAGTTCTTCATATGCGCGGCCGCGAGTACCCCACCCTTCTCGCGCTCTTTGCGTGAAAGTGGCGATTTTCAACCTTCGATCCGCAGCTCATCCTCTTGCCCCATCGGCAAGTTCGCCTCTTTGCTTCAGCGCCCTGGCCCGAGGCCCACTTCCGCGCCCCGCCTTCATCTATGATGGAATTTTGTTTTACTTTCGACCTTGGAGGGTCGTATGGCGCGCATTGCTCTGATTTTCCCGGAATCCGCCAGTCCCGAAGTAAACGAGATCTACGAAAAGGCTCTGCGCGGCAAGCCCGGCAACGCTCAGAAAGCGCTGGCTCATCGTCCCGAGATGCTTAAGAATTTCCTCACCTTCTACGCCAGCGTGGGCCGTTCCCTCGACCGCAAACTCTACGAACTCATCTACCTCCGCGTGTCGCTGATCAACGGCTGCCATTATTGCACCCAGCATCACGTGGCCTCGTCCAAGCGCGTGGGCCTCACCGCCGAAGACTGGTCTGCGCTCAGCGCCGGGGACTACTCGCGTTACACCGCCAAAGAAAAAGCCGCGCTCGTCTATGCTGAAAAACTCACCCGTACCCCGCACGACATCACCGACGCCGACGTCGCCGTCCTGAAAAAAGAATTCACCGAACCCGAAATCGTCGATCTCCACCTGCTCACCGGCCTGGCCAACCTCACCAACCGCTTCACCGACCCGCTCGGCCTGGAACTGGAATTCCCCGAAGAAAAAATCTAGAAGTCTGCGCCACGGATCACACGGATTTCCACGGATCAAATAAATCTGCAGTGGTGCAGTTTCGATTCCGACGAGCAACATCGATGTTGGCGTCATCCCGAGTGGCGCCGTTCTTCAGGCGGAGCGAGAGCCTGCCTTGAGCGGAGCCGAAGGGCATCTCCCGGCGGATTGTCGTTGTGGTTAGAGGTCCAACTGTACTACCACCGGCAAAGCGTTGCTTATCCGTGAATCCGTGCAAATCCGTGGCTAAAGTAGTTAGAGGATCTCGCGCATATCCCCCACCCGACGCGTCACCCGTTCCCGGTCCAGATACTCCAGCAGCGGAATCGCATACTTCCGGCTCACTCCCGTCAACTCCTTAAACTTCGCCACATCAATCTTCACCGATTGTTTCTTGTGCGCGGCTAAATCCCGCCGCAGTTGTTCCAGCGCGCCGCGATGAAATACCAACTCATCGGAAATCTTGACCAGCGCCTTGTCCCGCAAAAGCAGCGTCACAATCTTCTGCGCCCGCGCCTTGTCGATCTTCAGCCCCGCCATCACTTCATGCAACGCCGGAACCTTCAGCCCCGCCGCGGCAAATGCCTCTTCGATTTTCTTCTTCGACTCCGCTTCTTCATCTTTCATCACCGCGCCGCGTCCCGGCAGCCTTACCAACTCGTTGACCAGTTCGATTTTTTTCTCCTTGGCCAGGCCCGCCAGCCCCGCGTCAAACAGCTCCGGAGCCATTTCCAGCGCGCGGCGCAGTTCCTCCTGCAGTTCGCCCCTCGCCATGCCAGGCTTCAGCGGATCTCTATCATGAAACGAAGTCACCGCATCCAGCACGCTCGCCCGCGCCAGCGCAAACTCATGTTCGGCGAATAACCGATCCTGCAACCGCACCAGCACGCCCGACCCAACTAGCGCCTCGGCGAGTTTTTCAATTTCGTCCCGACGCCACCCCGTCTCCGCCACCGTCTCGGCAAATGTCAGCCCGCGCTTGCCGCGCCGCGTCACTCGCCCGGCGACGATCGCTCCCCGCCGTTCCGACCCGAATTCTTCCAGCATCTGCATAAAAGCCGGAATCGGCGCCCCCGCCGCTGGTCTCAGTCTCTTCACTTCTCTGGGACTCACCATCGGAGCCGCATCCAGCACCACGCCCCCGCCAATCGTCACCACCGGCGAAAACTGCCGGATGATGAACCGATCCCCCGGCAGCAGCAGCGCCGCCTCCGCCAGCCTGATCCGCGCAAATGCTTCGTGCCCTGGCGTAAGTCCGGGGTGCCCCATCCTCGCGCGTTCTTCGCGCAGGGTGGGGATTTTGACTTTGTCGTTACTCTCCGATCCGACCCCGTACAGCTCCACCTCCGCCACCGTCTCCATCGTGTACGAATGAAAATGTACCCGCGCCCGGTCCTTCAACGCACGCGGCGCCGACGCCAGCAAGCGCAGCCTCACGTCCGCCACGCGCGTAGTTCCTAAAGTCGCCGGAGGCGCCAGCGTCATCCCGCGCGCCAAATCTTCGGTACTCGCCCCCGCCACGTTCAGCGCCGTGCGTTGTCCCGCAGTCGCCCCCTTCGCACTCTCCCCGTGCACCTGCACCCCGCGCACCCGCACCCGCCGCCCGGTCGGAAACACTTCCAGTTCGTCCTCCGGACGAATCGTCCCCGCCACCAGCGTCCCCGTCACCACCGTGCCAAATCCCTTCATCGTGAACACGCGATCGATGGGCAGCCGCGCCAGCGCATGCGAATCCCGCGCCGGAAGGTCGTGTGCAGCCGCGACCAGAGCCCGCTTCAGTTCCTCCAGCCCCGCGCCGGTCAAAGAACTCACAGCCACAATGGATTTTGGTTTATCCAAAAATGTCCCGCGCAAAAATTCCTGCACTTCCATCCGCACCACTTCCAGCGTCTCCGCATCCACTGCGTCCGACTTCGTCAGCACCGTGATGCCACGCCGCACTCCCAGCAGTTGCAGAATGTCAAAATGTTCCCGCGTCTGCGGCTTGATCGACTCATCCGCCGCAATCACCAGCAGCACCAGATCGATCCCGCCCACCCCGGCCAGCATGTTGCGCACAAAACGTTCATGCCCCGGAACATCGACAAATCCAACCCGCAGCCACTCGCCATTTTTCGTAGGATCGTTTTTCGCAAGATCGTTTGCCGCAGGCAAGTCCATGTGCGCAAAACCGAGATCAATCGTGATCCCCCTACGCTTCTCTTCTTCCAGTCGGTCGGCATCAATCCCGGTCAGCGCCTTCACCAGCGCTGTCTTCCCGTGATCAATATGCCCCGCCGTCCCCACAATGATCGATTTCATTTTCGTCAGTCTGGAATCTTACCGGGAATCTTGCCGAAAGAAGAAACATGTAGGGACAGCCGCCTCGGCTGTCCCGCCAAGCGCAGCGAGGCGCGGCGCTACCCTACAGCGTCGGCCCACGGGCTTCCATGCCCCTGACCCAAGAGCAACAGCGTGCACCCAACCTCAACAGCTTAGAAACAATTTCAACAACATCCAGACAATTTCAACAACATCCAGACAATTTCAACAACATACAAAGACTTCGATGGGTGCCCCAGGTCTCGCCTCCTTCGCGAGACCTGGGGTTTTTCCCTCGATGTCTGGTCGAGCGGGATAAACTCTCCAGTCCTTTCAATAGCTTCCAGATAATTGCAACAGCTTACAGACTTTTTCAATCACTTACAGCGATTTCGCATTTTAGAGGCGATTTAAGCCCTGCCCAACTCCCGGGCAGCCTTCGCGTTGACCTGAGTGCCCGAACGCGCTCAGGAGCCAATTCTGCGCATCCCAGGGGCATCCTGCGCATGGGTCGCCCTGCTACCCAGGGCGACGGCCATCCGAACCCATCCCTGTTTTCAACAACTTAGAGATTTGCACAATGAAAACAAAGCACATGGCGCCGTTCCCAATCATCCCTCCATTCGCCTCGCATTTGTTATCAATAGCTTACAGATAAGTGATTGAAGCGGCGATAGTAGCGCCGCCGTCCCGGCTGCTGGGAGCCCTGCTCTGAACGATGCCGAAGGAGTCGGGCGTCCCCGCCGTGCCGGCCCTCTTTGCCTCTTTGCCTCTTTGCCCGACTTGTGCCCGCGTCATCCGCCCTCTACTCTTCCCTACAGCGAGGGATCGAAGATGACCGCATCTGTCTTTATCGGAACCAGCCTCGACGGCTTCATAGCCCGACTCAACGGCGAATTCGACTTTCTACCCGAAGGCGGCGGCGAGCCCCACGGCTACAACGAGTTCATCGCAACCGTCGACACCCTGGTGATCGGCCGCAAGACTTTCGAAACCGTTCTCGCCTTTCCCGAGTGGCCCTACGGCGACAAGCGTGTGGTCGTCCTGAGCAGCCGTCCCATCGACTTCTCTAAAGTTCGCGGAGGCCGCGTCGAACAGATGTCCGGTCCTCCCGCTGAGATCGTCGCTAAACTCGCCGCCAGCGGCGTGCAGCACGCGTACATCGACGGAGGCATCACCATCCAACGATTCCTGCGCGCCGGCCTCATTCAACGTCTCACCATCACGCGCGTGCCCGTGCTGATCGGAGAAGGCATTCCTCTGTTCGGCACTCTTCCACACGATGTGCGGCTTCGTCACCTGGCAACACAAACCTATCCCAGCGGTCTGGTGAAAACCGAGTACGAAGTTGTGGCGTGACATCTGCGTCCTATGCCTCGCATCCTGCCAACGACAAAAGCTCTTAACCGCGGAGATCGCCAAGAAAACCCGCAGAGAACGCAGAGCAGATCAGTCGGGCTTGCTCTTCTCGGCGCCCTCCGCGGACTTTCTCAGCGATCTCGGCGGTTAAAGGCTTTTGGGCTCCTGGGCATTTCGCGCCCGCTTTTCCTACACATCGGCTCCCTCAAAATGCGACAATAGAAGTTCCTCATGCCCACTGCCCTGACTTCTGCCCCCACTCCGGAGATGATCCGGCAGCACGGCCTCACGCCTGACGAGTACGAAAAAATCAAGCAGCTCCTGGGCAGCCGGGAGCCCACGCTGACCGAGCTCGGCATCTTCAGTGTGATGTGGAGCGAGCACTGTTCCTACAAATCGTCGCGCGTGCATTTGAAGCGACTGCCCACGCGCAGCAAACTGGTGGTGCAGGGGCCGGGAGAGAACGCCGGCATCATCGACATCGGCGACGGCTGGGCCTGCGCCTTCAAAATCGAATCGCACAACCATCCCAGCTTCATCGAGCCGTTTCAAGGCGCAACTACCGGCGTAGGCGGAATCCTGCGCGACATCTTCACCATGGGCGCGAGACCGGTGGCCGTGATGGACTCGCTGAGATTCGGACCGATTACTGCTAACGGGGACCAGGCTCATGTGGGAACAGCCGCCCTCGGCTATTCGGCCGAGCGAAGCTCGGCTGCTTCTGGTGAATCCGGAGAACAAGCCGCCGGCCTGCGGCCCGGCCGGACAGCCGAGGCGGCTGTCGCTACGCAAGAGATTCACAAAAACCATTCCATTTTCGAGGGCGTCGTGAGCGGGGTGGCTTCTTACGGCAACTGCTTCGGCGTCCCCAACTTAGGCGGCGAAACGAAGTTTGAGCCCTGCTACTCGGGCAACCCGCTGGTGAATGCATTCGCGCTCGGCCTGGTGCGCAAGGACGAAATCTTTTACGCGCGCGCCGCCGGCGAAGGCAATCCCGTGATCTACGTGGGCGCCAAGACCGGACGCGACGGCATTCACGGCGCGACCATGGCCAGCGAAGAATTCAGCGAAGGGTCGGAAGCGAAGCGTCCCAATGTGCAGGTGGGCGATCCGTTTCTCGAGAAGCTGCTGCTCGAGGCCTGCCTCGAAGCCATGAAGACGGGAGCCATCGTCGGCATTCAAGATATGGGAGCGGCGGGACTTACCTGTTCCACCTGCGAAATGGGCGGGCGCGGAAATGTTGGGATCGAGATTGAACTCGACCGCGTGCCGCAGCGCGAAACGGGAATGACTCCGTACGAAATCATGCTGAGCGAATCGCAGGAGCGCATGCTGCTGGTGGCGCAAAAGGGACGTGAGGACGAAGTGTTCCGCGTCTTTGAGAAGTGGGGGCTGGATGCGGTCGAGGTCGGCAAGGTTACGACCGACAACAAGTTGCGCGTGCTGGAGCATGGCGAGGTGGTGGCGGAAATTCCGAATCAGGCTTTGACGGATGATGCGCCGGTCTATAAGCGTCCGCTGGCGCGGTGGGAGCCTCCGGTGCCGCGTGAGATGCCGGAGCACGTTAAGCTTTCCGCGAAGAGTGGACCTCAGGGGCTGAAGCCCGCATCTTCCGCGAAGCTTAACGGCACGCCTGAAGCCGTGCCCTTCCCAAAACCCGCAACGCCAGGAGGTTCGACGGATTTCACGCAAAATCTGAAGCGGCTTCTGGCTAGTCCGAACATTTGCGGGAAGCGGTGGGTGTGGCAGCAATACGATCATATGGTGCAGACCAACACGGTGGAAGCGCCCGGGGCGGGCGATGCGGGCGTGATTCGCATCAAGAACGACGGTCCCGGGCCACAACGTGGACTAGCGATGGCGCTCGATGGGAACGGGCGCTGGTGTTATCTGGATCCGCGGCTGGGGGCGATGCACGCTGTAGCCGAGGCGGCGCGCAAAGTGGCGTGTTCGGGGGCAACTCCGGTGGCGGCAACCAATTGCCTCAACTTTGGCAATCCGGAAAAGCCCCACATCATGTGGCAGTTCTCGCAGGTCATCGACGGAATTACCAAAGCTTGCGAGGAACTGGAGATTCCGATCACGGGCGGCAACGTTAGTTTTTATAACGAGACTTTGGGTGAAGGGATCTATCCCACGCCGGTGCTTGGAGTTGTGGGGACTCTTGCCGACGTGGGCAAGACCGCGAAGATGCACTTTGCCGGTCCGGGACGCACGATTGTGCTATTGCGCGCGGGCGAAGCGGGAGATATCACCGATGCAGAGAGTGAGTTCGGGTCGTCGGAATATGCCAAAGAGATTCTGGGCGTGTTGTGGGGATATCCGCCGGAGCTGGATCTGGAGCGTGAGGCGGCGCTGCAGAAAGCTGTCATTGAACTGATTCAGTTGGGGTTGGTGGAGTCAGTGCATGATTGCTCCGATGGCGGCGTGGCGGTGGCTTTGGCCGAGAAAACTTTTGCCAAGGGTGTGGGGGCGCGGGTGAATCTTGTGTCTGGCGGGCTTCCGGCGGAGTTTGTGTTGTTTGGGGAGGATGCGAGCCGGATTTTGGTTTCTTGCGACGCGGGGAAGGTGGAGGGAATCCAACAGGTTGCGGGGAATTTGGGGGTTGTGGCCGAAGTGATTGGGGAGACTGGTTCGGATCGGGTGGAGATTTCTTTGGATGGTGCGGTGGTGGTCTCGGCGGCGGTTGCGGAGTTGAGTTCGGATTATGAGGGGGCGCTGGAAGTGGCGCTGCGGGCGGAGAGCGGGGCGGCCGAGTGAATTGCATTCTTGATGTTTGATTGCTGATTTCTGATGGAACAGGCTTGCGTGGCAGTCCACTTAGAGAGTGTCCTCGGAAACTGAGAGGAGAAAAACCGAGCCGAGCGTTGCTCGGCTGGACAGCCGAGGGCGGCTGTCCCCACATGATCTGTGGTGGTTTCGACGGTGGATTGACCAAGAGGCCCATGTCTCGCAAAAGAGGCGAGACATGGGGCACCCTATTACAAGCTGAGATTTAAGGGCTAAGAGCTAAATGCAGATTAACGACAAATTTCGGGACGAGTGCGGGGTGGTGGCGGTGTTTGCGCATCCGGAGGCGGAGAAGCTTGCTTATCTGGGGCTGCATGCGCTGCAGCATCGCGGGCAGGAGTCGGCGGGGATCGTGAGTTCCGATGGGCTGAGTCTGCATCAGCACAAGGCGATGGGGCTGGTAGCCGACATTTTTACCCCGGACGTGCTTTCGCGGTTGCGTGGGACTTTGGCTTTGGGGCACACGCGGTATTCGACCGCTGGAGATTCGGCGCTGCTCAATGCGCAGCCGATTGTCGTGCAATCGAATAAGGGCGCGATTGCGGTAGCGCATAACGGGAACCTGACGAATGCGCTCGAAGTGCGCGGGCGGCTGGAGCGGCAGGGGTCGATTTTTCAGACCAACAGCGATACGGAAGTGATCGTACATTTGATTGCGCTGTCGAAAGAGCAGACGCTTCCTGAGGCGATGGCTGACGCGCTACGGCGGGTGGAGGGAGCGTTTTCGCTGGTGATGATGAGCCCGGACCGGGTGTTTGCGGCGCGCGATCCGCGCGGGTTTCGGCCACTGGCCATGGGCAGGATTTCCGCGTTGGACGGGCAGAAATGTGACACGGTGGTGTTCGCGTCGGAGACTTGCGCGTTTGATTTGATTGGCGCGGAATATGTGCGCGACGTGAAGCCGGGCGAACTCGTGGTGGTGGGGCCGGAAGGGATTGCTTCGCAGTTTTATTCCACGGTTGCGCCGCAATCGAGCTGCATTTTTGAGCATGTTTATTTTTCGCGTCCGGACAGCACGGTATTTGGGCGGGCGGTGCAGACCAGCCGCGAAGAGTTGGGGCGAGAGATGGCGCGGGAATCGCCCGTTGAGGCGGATGTTGTCGTGCCGGTGCCAGATTCGGGTGTGACCGCGGCCGTGGGTTATGCGGCGGAAAGCGGCATTCCGTTTCGCTTTGGGTTAATTCGCAATCATTATGTAGGGCGGACGTTTATTGAGCCGAGCCAGAGCGTGCGCGATTTTGGAGTGAAGCTGAAACTGAATCCGGTGCGGTCGCTGCTGGAAGGCAAGCGGGTGGTGCTGATTGACGATTCGATTGTGCGCGGGACCACGAGTCGCAAGATTGTCCGGCTGATCCGCGGCGCGGGGGCGAAGGAAGTGCATATGCGGATTTCGTGTCCGCCAACGATTTCGCCTTGTTTTTATGGGGTGGATACGCCTTCGAAGAAGCAGCTGATTGCGGCGAACAAGTCGGTGGAACAGATTCGGGAGTACATTGGCGCGGATTCGCTAGCTTATCTTTCTCTGGACGGGCTGAAGCGGGCTTGCGGCGAGGGGTTGCAGATTTCGTATTGTTCGGCTTGCTATACGGGGAAGTATCCGACTGAGATTATTGATGTGGAAGAGATACTGCCGGCGTCGGTGCGGCGGTAGGGGCGAGAACTTTTCGCCGCGGATTTACGCGGATCATTCGCGGGTACTCTTTTTTCATTCCTTAAATTCTTTTTTCTGATGTCGATTTGGGCGGTCACTCGCTTCGACCAGCTCAGGGTGTTCGGCTGTCGCTCTTCGCTTGTTGACTGAGCCAAAAGCCAGCCGCTGGCGCGGCTGTGGCGGGCAAGAGTGCCCGCCCCACACAAGTGATTGCCCCACACCGGCGAGCTCACGCAGGCAAGAAAAAAGCCTCCGCGGCCCTTGCGGGCGGCGGAGGCTGGGTTGATGGTCTGTTACCAGGTGATGGTCTGGCCGAAAATCTGCATGCTGGCTCCGTCACGAGTGTCGGACCAGGCGGCGTGAACTGTGCCGTCTGTTCCGGCGGCGATCTGGGTGTAGTCGCCGAAGAAACCGCAGCCGGGGAAGCCGACGCAGGGGTTGAAGGATGTGTCGCTGACGGCCATCTGAGCCGGGAACGTAGCCCCGCCGTCCGTCGACTTTGCCACCCAGTACTTCACCTTGGTGAGGAATGGGTCATCGCGGTCGTCGTAAAAGCCCACATACACGGAGCCGTCAGGCTTGGTTGTGGCCCACGGGAAAATGTGGTCCTTGCCGTCGTTGAACACATCGTTGTTTACGCGCGAGATGGTGGATGAGCCGGTTTGAGTGTTGACCGCGGCCAGATAGACGCTCATGCCGCTCTCGATTGGACCGGTGCCAACCTGGTTGGAGGAGAAGGCGCAATACGCGGTATCGACACTGATGCCGCATCCTGGCGCGATGGTTCCGCTAATCCGGAAGCCCCAGTTGGTGGTGGCGGTTCCGATGGGGAGGAAAGAAGCTACGGGGGTGGGAGTCACCACCCAGCCTCCGGCAGTCAGCGTGGACATGTACATGTTGAGGCCGCTGGTGAAGTCATCGAAAAAGGCGTGGGGAACACCATGACTGTCGACGACCATGGCGGAAAACTGCTCGTTGGACAGCGAGCCGCTCACGATCTGCGGCGCGGAGAAGGGCAGGCCGAATCCGGGCGAATGCGATTCGACGATCGCCGAACCGAACGCGGGGATGCTTCCAGCTCCATAGGGGCAGGGAGCGGGGCCACAGAAGACGGTGTAGTAAACGTAGATCGTGCCGTTGTTGGGGCTGCCGGGCACGCTGTCTACGGTGATGAGCGGCTTGTCGAGCGAAGCCGGGCAATTGAAGGTTCCAGTGAACAGACCGTTGCAGGGCTGCGTGTCGATGACGATGGGGAGCAGGTTGCTGTAGGTGCCGTGGTTGTAGCCCTGCGCGATGAACACCTGGGTGTCAACGTTCTCGTACCCGTTGTTGCCGTCAAAAATCAGGTTGCCGCTAATGGTGGATAGAAAGCTGTGGCCTTTGTCGTCGAAGGCGACCCCGGGATCGCTCTCGAAATTCAGCGGGATGAAGCCGCTGTAGGGATCGTTGCCGCCGACCATGGAATCGTCGGACCAGCCAGCGCCGCCGTTACTCGATACATGGTAGAACATGTGGTCGTAGTTCTCGCGGAAGTCGTTCGCCATGACCACGACGTTGCCGCTGGTGGGATCGACCCCGACGGCAATTTCTGCCTTCGGCCAGGGGTCGCGATCCTTGTTAACTCTGACGTTGTGAGCGCCCGCCAAGGGCAAAGCTTCCGGAGTGCCGCGGCCGATGTTCTTCAGGATTGCCGCGGCGCCGCCGCTGGGAAGCCGGACACTGTCGCGGTCAAACGGAGCGTTGTGGTGTTTTTGTATCCACGTAACGTATTGCTCCAGGTTCTTGAAGTGAGGAATCTGAGAGGAGGAGGAGTTCTGGGCGCTGGCGATCTGCCCCCAGAGCATAGTAGCGAGCAGTGCAACGAAAGCTGCGCGCGCAAATCTAGTCATGGATTTTTCTCCTGGAATTTGTGGATTTACTTCTCGATTTCGGGTATGACGACGCCAGATGGCCGTCGCCCTGGTTTTGTTTCGCTAATTTCCACTGCGAGACTGCCTGAAGATAGCTCAACGCCAACAGCAGCCACTACACAGGGCTAGTAGTAAGCCACCGTTGTGCGTGCGGCGTCAAGGCGCAAACCATGAAAATTTACATAATTCTTTTAGGTGTGCAGAAAGTTGCATAGAGAGTGCAGGAAGTGGGTCGGGTTGGGCGCGGGGCGCGGGTTTTCAGGAGGAAGGCTTGCGGGCGCGGGCGATGCGGGGGATGGACTGCAGATCGGGGGCGATGTGAACATCTTTCCAGGATTGGAGCTGCCAAGTTTGGAGCTCCCCGGGTTCGAGCAGGCGGGTTACGGCGGGCGCGATGGTGGCGCTGATCTCGAGGACGAGCCATCCGCCGGGACGGAGGGCGGCGTGGGCCTGGGGAATGAGGCGGGCAATGACTTCGGTGCCTGTAGGTCCGGCGAAGACGGCGTTGCGCGGTTCGAACGTGCGGACTTCGAGTTGAACCTGATCGGCTTCGGATTCGCCGACGTAGGGAGGATTGGAGACGATGAAGTCGAAGGAGTTGGGGCTGAGGCCGGCGAGCAGGTCGGCTTGGTGGAAGTGGATGCGGGTTTCGAGTTGAAGGCGGGCGGCGTTGGCGCGGGCGATCTCGAGGGCGGTGGGAGAAATATCAGTCGCGTGAATTTCGGCGTGGGGGAGTTCTTTGGCTAAGGCGATGGCGATGCAGCCGGAGCCGGTGCCGATGTCGGCGAGACGGAGGAGGGCGCTGGACCGCGGAGCCCGGACGCTGGACCCCAGACCTCGGACCTCGGACTTCGGACTTCGGACCTTGGAGGTTGGAGAGCCTGGGTCTGAGGTTCGAGGTCCGAGGTTTGGGGTCAGAAGTTCGAGGACGGTTTCGATCAGGTGTTCGGTTTCAGGGCGGGGGATTAGGACGGCGGGGGTGACGATGAAATCCAGGCCCCAGAATTCCTGATGGCCGGTGATGTATTGCGCGGGCACGCCGCGGGCGCGTTCGGCGAGGGCGGCCTGGTAGCCAGCGAGTTCGGCGGCGGTCAACTCGCGCTCGGGGTGAGCATGGAGATAGGCGCGGTCGACGTTGAGAGTGAACATGAGGAGGAGTTCGGCGTTCATGCGCGGGGACGGGACGTGAGCGGCGGTGAGGCGGGTGATGGCTTCGGCGAGAGATGGCTTCAGCTGCACGCAGCTATTTCAACACATGTAAGGGCGGGTGGGGCGGCGGGCGCGGTTTCGCGTTGCTGGGGATGAGAATCAGCGAAACGCGCGGCGATTAGTTCGGTAACTTGAAGTTGATGGTGACTTCGGTCTGAATCTCGACGGCGTCGCCGTTCAGCAGGTAGGGTTTGTACTTCCATTGTTTTACGGCTTCGATCGCGGACTGGCTCAGGAGCGGCTCGCCGTTGAGAACTTTCACGGCGGTGATGCTTCCGGTTTTTCCAACGGTCGCCAGGAGCTTGACGGCTCCCTCGGTGTGCATGCGCAGAGCGGTGGGCGGATATACGGGCTGAACTTTTTTCAGCAGAAGTCCCTGCGATACGCCTTGCGAGATGGTGAGGGTCTGAAGGATGGGCTTGGCGGCAGTGTTGGGAGAAGTGAGATTGGAGAGCGATCCGTCGGAGCCGTCGGCGGCGATGCCAACCATGCTGGGGGCGGGCGCGTCGTTCGCGGCCGGCTTGGTGGAAGATTTGGTGGAACCGTTTTTCAGCACGATCGGAGCAGCGGGCTGGGCGGCAGGCTTGGAAGCGGGCGCGGTTTTCGTGGCTGACGAAGTTGCGGGCGGTGCTGCGGAAATATTCGGTTTCGAATTGGCCGCAGGGACGGCTGCATCATCTTTGTCAGGCGTGGAGTCGTCGCTGGCATCGCCCGAGGACGGCTGGGAATCGGCCGTAGTCGATTGCGGCGAAGCTGTTGATGTGCTCGGCGAAGACACTGCCGCAGGCGCTGAAAGCTGAGCCTGGGCGCGCTGCGTAGCCGGCGGAGTGGCGACGGGCGCTGATGTGGCCGGCTTCGGAGCAGTTGCCGGGGTGCTGGTTTTTTCGTGGAACTGCGACCATCCGAAATAAGATGCGGCGGCAACAATTACGACTGCGGCCACCGCGATCAGGGTCTTCTTGTTTGCGAGGCTTGCGGATTTTTCCGGGAGGTTGGCGCCGCCGAAGGTGAAAGAGGATGGCGCGGGGGCAGGCTCGGCCGATGCGTCTGCTTTTGAGTCCGCGGTTTTGGAATCAGCTGGGGTTGCGGTCGCGGCAGAGATCTTGTCGATCGGAGCTGCGTCTTTCACGGCAAGCTCTGCTTCACGGGCCGGGGCTGGAGCGCTTGCGGCTCCGCTGCCAAATGCGGCCGAGCCGGAGCTGACCGGCAACGTAACTTTGATTTCCGGCGAGGCCACGGAAGGATCGAATGGAAGTGCGGATTTCGCGGATGGCTGCGCTGCCTCATTTCCGGTAATTGCGCTGCCGGATGCGGCGTTGATTGAGTGTGCGGCCGCTGAAAGTGCGGTCTGGCTCTGGGGCGTTGCAGCAGCGCCGGCGGCAGGATTCGAGATGGGCGCAGGCGCGACTGGACGCGATTTGGCGGCGTTTGCCGCTGACAGCGTTGCCGGCCTGGCGGGCGCGGCGGCCTTGGGGGGAACTGATGGTGCCGGCGTGGGCGTGCCTGCGGGCGCGGCCGGCTTGGCGGCTTCGCTCTTGCGCAAGAGTCCACGGGCGACGCGCAGAGTTCCTTTCGCCTGTTCTACGTTGATGGGCTTGGTCAGCACCAGATTGGCGCCGATACGGAATGCCTTGGCGACTCCGGCCTGTCCCTCGACCACGGCCACCGCGAGAGAAGCCTGATTGGTGGCGGAATTGCGCGCGCTCTTAAACAGCAGGCTCGCGTTCTGGTCGTTATCGCAGTCGACTACGACAGCGTCGAAGTGTTCGGCCATCAATTTCTTGACGGCGACGAAGGGTTCGGCGCAGGGCTCGACGGCAAACTCCAGCTCGCTCAGGACTTGCGTCACTGTGCGCGCGATTTTTTCGTCAGGACAGAAGAGAAGAGCTCGGTAACCCATACCAAGGTCATCGTAGGTACACCCGTAAGGGGCAGCAAGTTACGGCGGTAATTCAGAAGCCATTGACTTAGAGCGCCGATGTGGTTCCGGTATCGTCCGCCGATCGTCCGAATGCGGCTCCGCGCAGGTACATGGACGGTGGTAATGCCGAGCACTCTCAGGAGTACATCTGGCCGGAGAGAGGTGAGCATCTCCGCGTAGAATTCCGCCATGCGGGTTCCCTTGTGGCTGAAGATTGCCTGGACGGTTTGGCTGATCGTCTGGGCTCCGATTTATTGGAGCCACTACGGGCCGCAGAATTTTCTTTTCTTCTGCGATATTGGGAACATTCTGATTGGGATTGCGCTGTGGGTGGAAAGCCCGCTTCTTTTTTCGTGGCAGGCTTGCAGCCTGCTGCTTTTTCAGACGCTCTACACGATTGACCTGGCGGGAGCGCTGGCCACCGGACATCACGTGATCGGCGGGACAGAATATATGTTCAGCCCGGACGTGCCACTCTACATCCGGCTGCTCAGCTTGTTTCATGTGGTGACGCCGCCCTTGCTGCTATGGGCGATTTGGCGGCTCGGTTATGATCCGCGGGGATGGAAGCTTCAGACACTCACGGCGTGGATTGTGGTGCCGATTAATTATTTCTGGCGTCCTGAATTTGACGTGAATTGGGCGCGGGGACCGTTCTTTCGCGATCAGCGTGTGGTGCCGGGGCTGGTGTATCTGGCGGCGTATCTGGTGGTGGTGCCGCTGCTGATTTATTTTCCGACACACCGTTTGCTGGCGTGGTGGACTCGGCGGTGGAAGCGGCGTAACGGGGCTGAAGCCCGCACAGATTCTGGGGGCTTTACGCGGCGCTGAAGCGCCGCTCTTCCACGGTACTGTGGGGCTCTGCGCGGCGCTGAAGTGCTGCACATCCACGGGTTCCTTCGTTCGGGTTCCGTCGTTGAAGAGGCTACGCTAGCGCTAAGTTCCAGGATTCGGTTTCGGATTGCGGACGGCGGAGTCGGGCTGGGGATAGTCGATGGTTCCCTTGAAGGATGAGATGTCGTCCTGGTGAAAATCCGGGAAGGGAAGGTTTTTGTGGTCGCGCAGGTCGGCGATTTTCTTTACGGCGGTTTCCGCTTTTTCTTTTTCGACTCCCGAGTCGCGGCTGAGATAAAGCGTTTGCGAGGGCATGGCGACGCCGGTGCCGGCGTCTTCGACCAAGTCCATCATGCGCAGGAGCAGGTCTTCGCGGACGGCGGCGAATTCGTTGAAGTCGACGGTGAGGACGTAGGAGAAGACTTCCACGGTCAGCGCACCGGCGGCTATGTCGGTGAAGCGGACGCGAACGGTTTTGGTTTCGATTTTCGGGTGACTGTAAAGCAGGCGGCGGATTTCTGAGAGCACGTAGCGGAGGTGGTCCGCTTTGGTTTCGGGGCGCAGGCCGAGAGTGGTTTTGAAAAGAATTTTGTCGCGGCGGCTCAGGTTCTCGACATTGATGGTGGCGACCGTGCCGTTGGGAATGGCCAGCAGAGTGCGATCGTCGGTACGAACGCGAGTGGAGCGGAGGCCGATGTCTTCGACCGTACCGGTGCGGTCACCGAAGCGGCAGGTGTCGCCGACGCGGATGACTTCATCGCCCAGCACGGAAACTCCACCGAAAAGATTTTCGATTGTCTTTTGCGCGCCGAAGCCGATGGCCAGGCCGCCGATGCCGAGACCGGCGAGGGCGGTGGTCATGTTGAAGCCGAGCGTGGTGAGTACAGCAAAAATGCCGGTTACAAAAATGAGCGCTTTCACGATGCGCTCGCCCAGCAGCATGAGCGATCCGGTGCCGGCGTGGCCGCGAGCCAGGGCGCGATTGCGCACTCTCCGCAACGACCAGCGGATGGCGCGCCAGGCGATCCAGGTGAAGGCGATGATTACCGCGATCTGCGAAATCTGAAAATAGTAGTGGCGCGGCAGGAGTGCGATGCCGAGATAACGAGCGAAAAACTGATGCGCCAGAGTACTTGCGAAAAGCCACGCCGGAGCTGAAACGGAGCGCCAGTTCGCGACCTCCGCATTCCCTCGCCGTCGCGCCCACCAGCGCAACGGAATCTCCAGCACCACGAGAACCACCCAACCGATGGCTGCGGCTACCGGCAACGCCAGCAGCAGAGCCAGCCACTGCCATAGCGGCATGCCGGCAAACTGGTGTTTGACCAGCGCGCTGGGAAGTTTGTGCTCGACCTGGCGCGCTTCGACCTGGTCGTAGAGTTCGGGAACCTTGGCCAGGGTTTCGGAAGAGATCAACCAGATTTTGCCGGCGCTGGGATCGGAAACGCGCACGAGGTCGAGGTCGGCCTCGACGTCGCCGGACGCCAAGGTGCCCATTCTCTGGTGTCCGAGCGGGACGCCTTCCTGGGGTATTCCTTCGGGTTGAGTAAAGGTTCCCACGTGCACTGTGGCGGCAGCCGGGCTGTTCAAGACGGCATTCAGTTGGCGGGCGAGTTCTTCGCCTTCGGATTGGCGGCGGGCGGCGCTCATCTGCAGGTATTGCGCGGCGAGGGTGTAGTTGCCCGACTGCGCCGCCTGCAGGAATCCGAGAACCGATCCTGAGGGCGTGTTGCGGCCCAGGGGATCGGAGGGCGCGGCGGATGTGGTGGCGGTCGGCGCGCTTGAGGGCTGCAAAAGCTGGGTGAGCGGGGATTGAGCCGGCACGGGGAGAGCAGCGAGAGAAAACAAAACCGAGACGACAATTCCCTTGCAGAAAGAGGACGAGAAGGACATGGTCGTCATCACCCCCTCTTGGGCCGGTAGATGTCGGTGCTGGTGCCGAAGAAAACTTCCGCGGAATTCATCAGCGTTTCCGAAAGCGTGGGATGCGGATGAATGGTCAGAGCCAGATCTGTGGCGGTCGCGGCCATCTCGACGGCCAGCACGCCTTCGGCGATCAGATCTCCGGCACCGACGCCGACGATGCCCACTCCCAGCACACGCTCGGTTTGCGGATCGATGAGCAGCTTGGTCATGCCATCGGTGCGGTCGAGGGTGAGGGCGCGGCCGGAAGCTGCCCAGGGGAACTTGGCGATTTTGACTTCGCGGTTTTCCTGCTGCGCTTGCGTTTCGGTCAGGCCGCACCAGGCGACTTCGGGATCGGTGAAAACGACGGCGGGAATGGCGTGGGGCTCGAACGCGACTTTGTGGCCGGCGATGGCTTCGACCGCGGTGCGGCCCTCGTGCATGGCTTTGTGCGCCAGCATGGGCTCGCCGACAAGATCGCCGATGGCGTAAATGGAAGGATCGTCTGTCTGGAGCTGTTTGTTCACCTGGACGAATCCTCGGGAGCCGAGCTGGACTTGAGTTTTTTCGAGGCCGGGAATTTCGGAATTCGGTTTGCGGCCGACGGATACGAGAACGCGGTCGAAAACTTTTTCTTGAACGTTGCTGGCTTGGTCTTTCAGCGTAGCGCGGATGGCGGCGCCTTCGTCTTTGACAGCAGCGACCGTGGTGTTGAGCAGGATGCTCTCGAACATGTTCTCGAGGCGCTTGTGCAACGGAAGAACCAGATCGCGGTCGGCGCCGGGGAGCAATCCGGGAAGCATTTCGACCACGGTGACGCGGGTGCCGAGAGCGGCGTAGACCGTGCCCAGTTCCAGGCCGATGTAGCCTCCACCGACCACCAGCAGGGTTCCAGGGATGTCTTCGAGACTGAGGGCGGCGGTGGAATCCATCATGCGGGGGGAATCGATTTTCAGCGTGGGAATAATCGCAGGGCGCGAGCCGGTAGCGAGGATGATGCGATCGAAGGCGATAGTTTCGGCGGAGCCGTCGGACTTGGTGACACGGAGTGTGGTCGAGGTCTCGAATGCGGCGCGGCCTTGCATGTATTTTACTTTGCGTTGTTTCGAAAGGACGCCGAGGCCTCCGGTTAATTTCTTGATGATGCCTTCTTTCCAGGAACGCAAGCGCGCCAGATCAATTTTTGGCGCGGGAAATTCGATGCCCCAATTTTTGGCCTGATGCGATTCTTCCAGCAGCTTGGCCACGTGGAGCAAGGCTTTGCTGGGAATACAGCCGCGATAGAGGCAGACTCCTCCGGGGTTGAGCTCGGGGTCGATCAGGGTGACCGTCATGCCGAGGTCGGCAGCGAGAAAGGCGGCGGCGTAGCCTCCGGGACCGGCGCCGACGACTGCGATGTTTGGTGATTGCGTGTCAGACATGATATTGATTCGTAGAGACGTTGCTTGCAACGTCTCTGCAGGCAGCGCCGCACATTCAGAATTTACCGTTACCGCCGGCAGAGACGAAGCAAGCTACGTCTCTACAAAGGCGAGGAGCTATCCTTGCACCGATAAGAGGAACGGCTGCTCGAAGGCTTCGGCGATCCAGCGCAGGAAGCGCGCGGCGTCTGCGCCGTCGATCAGGCGATGATCGTAGGAAAGCGAGAGCGGCAGAATCAGGCGCGGCTCGAACTTTCCCCCATCTTTATCTGGGATCCACTCCGGTTCCATGCGCGAGCGCGACAGCCCGAGGATGGCCACTTCCGGAAGATTCACGATGGGAGTGAAGCCGACACCTCCGATGCCGCCCAGGTTGGTGATGGTGAAGGTTCCGCCTTCCATTTCCGCCGGGGTGAGTTTTCTCTCTCTCGCCTTCTTTGAGAGCTGCGACAACTCCACGGCAAGCTCGACGATGTTTTTCTTATCCACGTCGCGGATCACGGGAACCAGCAGACCGCGGTCGGTGTCGGATGCGACGCCGATGTGAATGTATTGTTTGTAGACGATTTCTTCTTTCTCGATGTCGATGCTGGCGTTGAACTGCGGAAAAACCTTCAGAGCCGCGGCACAGACTTTCAGCGCAATCGCGGTGACGGTCATCTTGCCCCCGGCCTCTTGTGCTTTGGGAGCGAAGCGGGCGCGCAACTGTTCGAGTTCGGTGATGTCGGCGCGATCGTGCTGGGTGACGTGAGGAATCGTGTTCCAGGATTCGGCCAGGTGTTCGGCGGTCTTGCGGCGAACGCCGCGCATGGAGACGCGCTCGGTCTTGCCCCACTTGGAAAAGTCGGGGAGTTTGGGAGCGGCGAAGTGGCCGGCCAGCGGCGGTGCCTGGGCCGCGGAAAGAACCGCCGAGAGCAGGCCTTTGGCATGGGCCTTGACGTCGTCTTCCGCGATGCGCCCGCCCGGGCCAGTGCCTTTCACTTCGTAGATGTCGACACCCAGTTCTCGAGCCAGGCGGCGGACACTCGGCGCGGCGGGAACCGGTTGACGCTGCTCAGTCCCGGCAACTTTGCCCAACTGCAGGGGCATGGAAAAAGCGGACGGCGACATTTGCGGCTGATCAGGAGGCAGCGCCTGCTCTTCGGTTTTGCCTTCGGCGCGAATCGCCGCCTGAAATGCGAGGCGAGCTCCATGCTGCCCGGTAACGTGCTCCACCGGCCCAGTTTGACTGCGCACCGGTTCGGGTAACGAGGCTGCGCCGCCTTCCAAAGTGAAGATCACCTGGCCGACTTTGATCTTCTCGCCTTCTTTGACTTTCACGTCCTTTACTACACCGTTCACCGAAGATGGCACTTCGATGACGGCTTTGTCGGTCTCCAGTTCCATCACCGGCTGGCCTTCCGACACTTTTGATCCAGGTGAAATCATCAACCGAACCAGATCGCCTTGCGAAATATTTTCTCCCAGCTCCGGCAGGGTGAACTCGCCGGGGCCGGGCTTCAGGGAAGGCTGGACTGGCGCGCGCCGATCGCCGCTTGCCGGCTGCGCGGGCGCTGGCGCGCGCGACGGAGCTGCCGCAGCGCCAGGCGCTGGCTCCGGCTGCGCCGCGCGAGCGGCAACGGGAGAAGCGGGAGCTGGGTGTGCTTGCGCGGGAGAGGCCGCTGATGGCTTGGCCGCGGTTCCGTTTTCTACGGTAAAAACAACCTGGCCGACCTTGATCTTGTCGCCCTCTTTGACGCGGATCTCTTGCACGATGCCAGTGACTGACGAAGGCACTTCGACAACGGCTTTGTCGGTTTCCAGTTCCATCACCGATTCGCCGGCGTTGATGGGGGTTCCGGGTGTAATCATGAGGCGCACGAGGTCGCCTTGTTCGATGTTTTCACCCAACTCCGGGAGTTTGAATTCGATCACTTCGTTTTCACCTTCATGAATATCCTAGTAGCGCCCGCGTACCCGAGGCGTCCTCCGCGAGATTCCTCGCCCCGCTGGAGAAAACGCGGGCCTTCGGAATGACGCATCCCGCTGCAATTTTCAGCTGACGGCGGGATTCGCCTTTTCCGGATTGATGCCCAAGTCTCGAATCGCTTGCTGCACCACTTCAGCTCCGATTTTCTTTTCGCGCGCGAGAGATCCAAGGGTGGCGAGCACGATGTGCTTGGCGTCGACCTCGAAGAAATCGCGCAGAGCCGCGCGGTTCTCGCTGCGGCCAAAGCCATCCGTCCCGAGTGAAACCAATTGTCCGGGCACCCACTTGGAAAGACTCTCGGGCAGCACCTTCATGTAGTCGGACGCCGCGATGAATGGGCCCGGGCTATCTTTTAGCGTTTGCGTGACGTAGGGAACTTTGGCCGCTTCGCCGGGATGCAGCATGTTCCAGCGCTCGCACTGGTTGGCGTCGCGGTAAAGCGCCTTGTAGCTGGTGACGCTCCACACGTCGGCGGCGACGGCGTATTTTTCCTCGAGAATCTGTTGCGCTTTCAACACTTCGTACATGATCGTGCCGCTGCCGAGGAGCTGAACGCGGGCTTTAGCGTCGCTCTTGGTCGACGTTTTGAAACGGTAGAGGCCTTTCAGTACGCCCTCGCGAATGTTTGCGCCCTCGGGCATATGCGGCATGGGAAGAGGCTCGTTCGTGACCGTGATGTAGTAGAAAATCGATTCCTGGTCCACGTACATGCGCTTGATGCCATCCTGAATAATGATGGCGATTTCGTAGGCGAACGCGGGATCATAGGCCATCAAGTTTGGAACCGGCAGGGCGAGTACGTGGCTGTGTCCGTCCTGATGCTGCAGGCCTTCGCCGGCCAGCGTGGTGCGCCCGGCGGTGCCGCCAACGAGGAATCCGCGGCAACGCATGTCGGCGGCCGCCCAGATCAGGTCGCCGATGCGCTGGAACCCGAACATCGAGTAGTAAATAAAAAACGGAATCGTATTGATGCCGTGATTGGCATACGCCGTGCCCGCGGCAATGAACGAGCACACCGAGCCTGCTTCGGTGATCCCCTCTTCCAGAATCTGACCGTTTTTCGCCTCTTTGTAATAGAGCAGCGTGTCCATATCGACGGGCTCGTAGTTCTGGCCCACGCTGGAATAGATTCCCACCTGGCGGAACAGCGCTTCCATGCCGAAGGTGCGCGCTTCGTCGGGGACGATGGGCACGATGAGCTTGCCGATTTCGGGATCGCGAAGGAGTTTCGCCAGCAAGCGCACGAACACCATCGTGGTGGAGACGTCGCGACCCTCGGTTCCCTTGTGGAACTCATCGAAGAACGAATCGGCGATCGGCTTCAGCGGCGTGGCGCGGACTTTGCGCTGCGGCATGTATCCGCCAAGCTGCTGGCGGCGGGCTTGCATGTATTTAATTTCCGGGCTGTCGTCGTGCGGGCGGTAGAACGGGGCCTCGTGGAGTTCGTCGTCGGGGATGGGAATTCCGAAGCGCGAACGGAACATTTGCAACTCGTCTTCGTTCAGCTTTTTCTGCTGGTGGGTGATGTTCTTGCCTTCGCCCGCTTCGCCCAGGCCGTAACCTTTGATGGTTTTGGCCAAAATGATGGTTGGCGAATCGGTGTGCTCGACCGCCGCTTTGTAGGCCGCGTGCACCTTGATGGGGTCGTGGCCGCCGAGCCGCATGCGCGCCAGCTGATCGTCGGACAGATGCTCGACCATCTTCAGCAATCGAGGATCGGTGCCGAACATATTCTGGCGGAAGTAGGCTCCGCTCTCGACAAAATATTTTTGGTACTGACCGTCGCTGACTTCGCCGAGACGCTTGACCAGCAGTCCGTCGCGGTCGTTCTGAATCAGGCTGTCCCAGTCCGTGCCCCAGATGACTTTGATGACATTCCATCCGGCGCCGCGGAAAATCGCTTCCAGTTCCTGAATGATCTTGCCGTTGCCGCGCACCGGGCCGTCGAGCCGCTGCAGGTTGCAGTTCACGACAAAAATCAGGTTGTCGAGCCTTTCGCGCGAAGCCAGAGTGATGGAGCCGAGCGATTCGGGCTCGTCCATTTCACCGTCGCCGAGAAAGGCCCAAACTTTTCCGCCGGTCGCCTGCTTCAGGCCACGGTTCTCGAGGTACCTGATAAAGCGCGCGTGGTAAATGGCCTGGATGGGACCAAGGCCCATGGAAACGGTGGGAAACTCCCAGAATTCCGGCATCAGCCAGGGGTGAGGATAGGAACTCAGGCCGCCGCCGGGTTTCAATTCGCGGCGAAAATTCTGCAGCTTTTCTTTGGGGATGCGGCCTTCGAGATAAGCGCGAGAGTAGATTCCCGGCGCAGCGTGTCCCTGGAAATAGACCACGTCGCGATCACCGCTTTCCGTCTGCGCGCGCAGAAAATGGTTGAAGGCGACTTCGTAAAGAGTGGCCGCCGAGGCGAAAGTGGAAATGTGGCCGCCGATGCCTTCCTGAATCTTGTTGGCGCGCACCACCATAGCCAGCGCGTTCCAGCGCACCAGGCTCTTGATGCGCCGCTCCATTTCCTGGCTGCCCGGGAAAGGAGGCTGCTGCCTGGAGGGAATCGTGTTCTGGTAAGGCGTGGTCGCCGAGAATGGAAGATTGATGCCGGCTTCGCGCCGGACGTGCAAAGCCAACTGCTGCAACAATCTGCCGGCGCGATTGGGCCCGCCCTTGGACAGGACATAGTCGAGGGAGTCGACCCACTCTCGCGTTTCTAATACTTCCAAGCCATCCGTTTCAGTCTGAGCCACGTCTGGTTTCTCCGTCGTGCAAGGCGCAATGCTCAATCATAATTCAATCGCGAGGATTCTTGCTGGCGGAAAGTTCCGGCGGCTCAGTTTGATTTAGAATCCTCTCCGGTGCCGGCCCGGAGGGTTCCCATTATGAAGATCGTATTGCTGCTGCTGGTGGTGATTGGGATGGTGATTCTGGCGCCGCGCCTGCTCTCGCGCGGGAGGCTGCCGGCGGTGGGCAGTGCGGCTCCTGATTTCACGCTGCCATCGCAGGAGGGTTCCACCGTAAGCCTGAAGGACTACCGCGGCAAGTGGGTAGTGCTCTACTTTTATCCCAAGGACCAGACTGCCGGCTGTACGCGGGAAGCGCGCAATTTTCAGGCTGACCAGGCGAAATATGCGCAGCGCAACGCTGTGGTGTTGGGCGTGAGCCTGGACAGCGTGGAGTCGCACAAAAAGTTTTGCGCCAAGGAAGGGCTGAACTTCAAGCTGCTGGCGGATACCGGGCACAGCGTTACAAAGGACTACGGGTCCCTGGTGAACCTGGGCGTGGTGCAGATGGCGGCGCGGCATACTTTTATCATTGGCCCCGGGGGGCAGATCGCGCGGGTGTACAGCAGCGTGGATCCGGTCCGGCATAGCGAAGAAGTTCTAGGCAAGTTGGATCAACTGCAGCGGCAGGTCCACACCGCGCCGGGCGCTTAGGGAAGGTCTGCTTGGGCACCGGTCAAGGACTTTTACCACAGAGGACACAGGGGAACACAGAGGATTGCGGAGCGGTAGTTTAGCGATGGCAACGGTAGCGAGCCAACCCGACCTGCGCGATTCTGCGGGATACCACTTCCCGCCAGGATTCCAGCGGAATCTGCTTTGGTTTGCCTGGCGCAAGTTTCGACCAGCGAATCCCATCCACTTATTTCAGCACCTGGCCGAAAAATACGGCGACATTGCGCACTACAAGATCGGCTGGCATCACATCGTTTTCTTGAACCATCCGGAATACATTCGCGAAGTGCTGGTGGTGCAGAACGACAATTTCATCAAAGAGCGCACCGTGCAGCGCACGAAAATGCTGTTGGGTGAAGGCATGATTACCGCCGAGGGCGCGCAGCACCGGGCGCAGCGGCAGGTGGCACAGCCGTCATTTCACCGCCAGCGCATTCCCGAGTACGCCACCGTGATGGTGCGCGAGGCGTCCAGCATGCGCGACCGCTGGCGCGACGGCGAGCAGCGAGACATTGCCATCGACATGATGCATCTGACGCTCAACGTCGTGTCGCAGACGCTTTTTGCCACCGATCTGCGCGATGAAGCGAACGAACTCGCGGACGCCATCAACCGCATCATGGGACTCTACAATTTTCTGGTGATGCTGCCGGCGGCGGAGTGGCTGGTGCATGTGCGGCCTCCGGGATTGGCAGCGTTTGTGCGGGCGCGCAAGCGGATCGACGCGGTCGTGTATCGCATGATCGCAGCGCATCGCGAACGGCATTCTGACCGGGGCAGCCTGCTCGATATGATGCTGGCCGCCTCACCGGATCGCAGTGCAGAGGCGGAGCGATCGCTGCGCGACCAGGTGATCACAATCTTTCTCGCAGGATATGAAACCGTGGCCAACGCGCTTTCCTGGACGTGGTACTTGCTCTCGCAGAATCCGGAGTGCGAACTGCGATTTCA
>DATGHF010000002.1:0-2747 GCA_035308125.1 Candidatus Sulfotelmatobacter sp. | reverse complement strand
GCCGGTAGTTCGCGTGAACTTGAATTGTCAGTGCGCTGGCTGCGCTTGGGTGTCGGTCAACGCGGCAAACGTGGTTCAGCGAGTACTTCGAATCCCAGGTGCTAACTCTTGAATGGCCCGTAGTCTGGTCGGGCCATTGTGTGGAGTGGGCACCTCAGCGGGTCGGCGACTCGTCAACTTGGAGCCGTGAGTCGCTTTTCAGGGGATCAATCGTCGATTGAGGCCGGACTCAGCTTCCTCCGATTGGCGCGTGAGAACTAAGCCGCTGGCGCGGCGGACGCACTTTAGTGCGTGCTTGCGAGGTTGAACAGGAGTAGCTTCGTCGGAGAAAGGAGTTTTCTGTGACTGAGCTACGTCAACGCATGCTGGAGGAACTCCAGCGGCGCAATTTTGCTCCGAGCACCATTCGCTACTACATCCGCACCGTTCGCGACTTCGCCGCGTACTTCCATAAATCACCTGACCAACTTGGCGTCGAAGAAGTTCGTCAGTTCCAACTACACATGTTGCGGGATCAGAAGCTGGCAACCGGAACTGTCGAGAACCGCATGACCGCGCTGCATTTCTTTTTCAAGAAAGTTCTCAAGCGCTACGATCCCGAGCTTTACGATATGAAGCTCACGAGGGTGCCCAAGAAGCTTCCCGTCGTGCTCAGCCCGGAAGAAGTCGAGAAGCTGATTGCGGCCGCACCCAACATCCGCTACCGAACCATCTTGCTGCTTTTGTACGCTACCGGTCTCCGGCGAGCCGAAGCCTCGCGGTTGAAGCTCACCGATATCGACAGCCAGCGCATGGTCATCCACGTCCATGACGGCAAGAACTCACGTGATCGGGAACTGCCGCTGACGCCGAAGCTGCTCGAAGCCCTGCGAACTTACTGGCGAGCCTGCAAGGTGAAGCCGAAAGTCTATCTGTTCCCCACGCGGTTCAAGACGGCAGGCGAAGAGCGACCGGTTACGGACAAGGCGGTCTGGCACGCCTGCGTGGAGAGCGCGCGCCGCGCTGGATTGTCGAAACGCCTCGGCCCGCATACGCTCCGGCATACTTTCGCGACCCACCTCATTGAGAGTGGAACCGATCTGCCCACACTGCAACTGCTGATGGGGCACCAAAAGCTGCAGGACACGACCTTATACGTGCATCTCTCAAGGCGACACCTGCACGCCGCTGTCAATCCACTCGAGCGCATCCACGTCCCCGGCTTGCCGCCAACGCCGGAGGGCAGCGGCCGTGACACGGCCGCGGTTTGAGATTGCCGACGTTATCCGCAAAGCCGACGCTTGCATTAACAGCCGCTATCGTGAGTGCCTGACTTGGCCCCAAGTAAAGGTACTCAACGCCATCCTACGCTGCCGGACAGCAGCGCTTGGCGGCCATCGCGATCGTTGTACGAACTGCGGATATCAGGCGATCTCCTATAACTCCTGCCGCAATCGCCACTGCCCGAAGTGCCAGACCAGCGCCCGTGAGAAGTGGTTAGCGGCGCGGCAGCGGGAACTGCTGCCGGTGGACTACTACCATCTGGTCTTCAGCGTGCCGCATGCTCTAGTCCCGCTGATGTGGCAGAACAAGAAGGTCCTTTTCCGGCTCCTGTTCGAAACCAGCGCCGAGACGCTACTCGAAGTCGCGGCTGACTCCAAACATCTCGGCGCCGAGATCGGCTTCTTGAGCATCCTGCACACCTGGGGACAGACCTTGCAGCGGCATCCCCACATTCACTGTGTTGTGCCAGGCGGCGGCTTATCACCGGATCATCAGCACTGGATCCGATCGCCGCCGCGATTCTTTTTGCCGGTGAGAGTTTTAAGCCGCGTCTTTCGTGGAAAATTTCTAGCCGGCCTGAAGCGCGCCTTTCGCAGGAAGAAGCTCGGTTTCTATGGTCGGTGCCTTCCGCTGGCGAAGGACAACGCTTTCGATGCTTTTCTCCGTACCCTGTTTGGTGAAGACTGGGTGGTCTACGCCAAGCCGCCATTCGGCGGTCCAGAACATGTCTTGCATTATCTGGCTCGCTACACACATCGGGTCGCAATCTCCAATCACCGGCTCGTCGATCTCACGGACACCCACGTGACGTTCCGCTGGAAGGACTATGCTCATCACAACAAACAGCGAACGATGACCTTGACGCACGAGGTTTTCCTGCGCCGTTTCCTGGAACATGTGCTCCCACGAGGGTTCCCGCGCGTCCGCTACTTCGGCTTTATGGCGAATCGGCGCCGTAGTGTGGGCCTTCCACTGTGCCGAACTCTACTCGCGGCTACACCGCCAGCCGACCAACCAAACGTCGCGGAACCGGCGGTCTGGCATTGCCCTCGCTGCCAAGGCCTCATGCGGGTCGTCGAGTTCCTTACCGCCCAGCAGATTTTTATCACGAAGGTCCGTCTGGTTCCAGTTCATGACACCTCCTAAACCACGCGCCAACTCAGACCATCCGGCTTGCCTGGCGGCACGCCTGCAACAGGTGTGTCTACATCACGCGCGGAACCGATTTTCCTCGCACAATCGCACCCCAGCACCACCCTTTCCGCAGACCTTCACCCAAACCATCCGCAGGTCTGGCACCCCCACGCCCAGCCTTTTGCCGAATGCCCGCGTTCTCGCCGCCATTAAAAACCCATAGCTTGAGCCATCATGGCGCACGCGCCAGCGGCTCACTTCTTACGACTTTATCGAAAGTCCCCGGCGATCCATTTTGTCCATCGCACCGGGTCCATCCCGCCGGGGCACTTCCGATAAAGATCTGGCGT
>DATGHF010000001.1:0-78466 GCA_035308125.1 Candidatus Sulfotelmatobacter sp. | reverse complement strand
TCAAAACGGATGCGGGCACGAGATCTGCCTGATTGGAAAGAAATTGAGTGCCGGGCACGTATGTGATCTTCGCCTCCGGGAACTCGGCTTTGATTCCCTCCAGCACGGTGACTGTGTGTGAGGTACCGCCGTTGTAGTTTCCGAGAAGGACGGCGGTTTGATCGGCGAGCGGACCGACGATGGCGATGCGCTTGGCAGATTTCAGCGGGAGGACAGCATCGTTCTTGAGCAGAACCATCGATTCGTTGGCGATGCGACGCGCAAGCTCGCGGTGAGCTGGACTGTCGAGTTGCTTCTCGTCGATGTTCATGTAGGGCACCATCGCAGGCGGATCGAACATTCCGAGACGGATGCGAGCCGTAAGTAGACGAATGAGAGCAGTGTCAACCGAGCTTTCCGGAAGATAGCCCTGCTGCACGGCCTCGATGTAGGGTTTGTAATCGTGATCGTCACTCACTTTTGCGAAGTCGATGCACTCGTTGTCCATGCCGCGGATCACTGAGATTGCCGAGGCCTGTGGCTGCGTCGGGCGGTAGTGGTGGCCGTTAAAGATGTTGCGAACAGCGTCGCAGTCAGAAACGACATAACCCTGGAAATTCCAAGCGCCGCGAAGGGTATGCTGCAGCAGAAACTGGCTCGCGCACGCAGGCTCGCCATTGATCGCGTTGTAAGCACACATGACGGAACCCGCCTTGCCCTCAACGAGGGCCGCGCGAAATGCTGGCAAGTACGTGTCTTCCTCGTCGTGTTTGCTGACGTCTACGTCGGTGAAGTGGCGCGTGGGCTCGGGACCACTATGAACGGCATAGTGCTTGGGCGTGGAGATGACGCGGTAATAATGGGGATCATCACCTTGCATACCTGTGACAAACGCGACGGCCAACCGAGCGCTCAGAAAGGGATCTTCGCCGTAGGTTTCCTGGCCGCGTCCCCAGCGGGGATCGCGAAAGATGTTAACGTTGGGCGCCCAGAAATCGAGGCCCTCGAAAATGTTGGAGTGTCCCGCGCGCTCGTGCTGAGTGTGTTTGATTCGCCCTTCAATGCCGATGGCCGTTGCCATCTCATGAATGCGTTGGACATCGAAGGTCGCGGCCAGACCAATGGGTTCCGGGAATTCGGTCACCCCATCGGAAATGACTCCGTGCAAGGCTTCACTCCACCAATCGTAAGAAGCAATATTCAAGCGCGGGACGGCTCGTGCCTGATTCACAAGCTGTGAGGCTTTCTCTTCAAGCGTCATGCGGTGGACGAGATCGGCCGCGCGCTCTTCAGGAGTGAGCTTGGGATTCATGTATGGCAGGCTAGAAGCGTCCTGCGACATTGAGGTGGAGGCTAGAATGACAATGATGACTGCGGCCAGCGCGAAAATTTTGTAGTGGGTCATTTGTACTCCTAGACTCGTCGTCCGCGAACATCGAAAAAATCGAACTGGTCCTGAGTACCAGACTAAAGCTTGCTGAGAAGACCAGGAATGATCGAACCTTCGCCCTTTGAGCCGCATCGAGCAAGACTATTCCTGTTCCAGCGCCTTTAGTACTGGGCCTACTTCGATTCCTTAATGATTGCATCCGCAGCGTTGCCGGCCACGACCCAGCTTGCCGACCCGGCCACGACGGCTTCATCCTCGAACCACAGGAATCCGAAGTCGTCGATGCACTCCGGAAAATCGGGCTTGATGATGATGTATCCGGGAATCACGGCACCCGGGATGTAAGCATTGTCGGCACGATTGTTGCTATACGTCTTCGTCTTCGAGACCGTACCGACGCCAGCTACATACGAAGTGCTCGATACCGGGTGCGTGCCGAGAATGTAGTTGACGGCGCGAAGTGTGTACTCGGGGCCCACGAGATCCGGAAACGTCTTGTGCAGGAAATACATTCGGATGGCCATGTCCACCACGGCGCCCGATCCGCCCCAGGTGCCCAGGCTCGGGGGCACACCGAACGGGGTCTCGTCCAGCCGCTTGTCCAAACCCGCCATGTATGTTTTCACCGCTTCGCGCATTTGATCTTTCGCGCTCGTATCCAAGTAAGGCAATGCCCGGACTGCTTTCCAACCATTGAAGTCCATCTGCTCGGGAGTGATCATCTGAGGGAACAATTCCTTCAGGCGGGATTTGTAGGGCTCGGCACCATTTGTGGCGATGGTCAGTTCCAGAGCCGCGGACCAGTCCATGCCGACGAAAGATCGGCTCCGGCCGGAGCCAGCGGGCGGAGCTGCCGGAGCGCCTGGCGCGCCAGAATTTGTTGGCGTACCCGAACTGCTCTTTGGCTTACGACCTTGCGCGCCAGAGACCAGACCCTGAGACGCAGCGAGCACACCACCTGCGGGAGCCTCTCGGTCTGGCCCGGCGCTTGTCGGATAAAGCGTCGGATTTGCCGTCGTGTCCTTCCATGCTTTGATTGCGGTCTCTAGACAATCTTTCGCTAATGCGTCGTCCCAGCCTTTCAGCGTATCCGCCGCTGCAGCCAGCGCAGCAATGGCATTCCACTGAAAAAACGGATTGTTCGTAGTGAAGATCCAGCGATCGTCCGGCTTGCCCGAGTAGTCGCCCCTCGTTTCGTTCGGGCCGAGCTTCGGATCGTAAATGCGGCCGTCGGTTTTCGACGCTCCGTCTCCCACCTGTGTGTACTGGCGCAGATCTGGCTCGTGAGTGCCACGGATGGCGTGGCCGATATTGTGGAACTGCGCCAGGATGAGCAGTGCGCCGTGCTTGACTTGCTGCACCGTGTCCGGCACTCCATCGGGACGGTGCATCTCAACCTCACGCGCGACTTCATCCACCGTAAGCTCGTCGTACTTGAGATTAAATTCGCGATATGCTAGAGCCAGACTCTGAATCACGTTCAGTTGCGCCGGTTCCTCAAGGTCGAAGTCGCCAGCATCGTACCAACCGCCGACGTTCATCCCAGGAATGTGATCGCCGCCTTTATATTTCCCGTCGGTCGCGGTCGACTGGTTCCAGCCGTCGAATTGCTCCCCGACCACTGGTGCCATACGGCCATCATCCAGGTGCGAAGCGCCATGCCACACGCGGTAGCCTTCGCGAACGGAAACGTGATCCATCTGCGCCGCGAGGTGATGGTCGAGGCTGTCCTGCCAGATGTTGGCGTAAGCGTCCTTTGAGATGGGGAAGGGTGCCGTACGCTGGTCTGCGTACTCGATGACATAAAGTCCGGGATCGTTCACGGGGGTGAAGTCGAATTTTGAGTAGACATAGCGCAGCCAGGGAGTTGAAGGCGTGATCGGTCCCTCGAACACCTGTTTGTAAGATCCGTCTTCCATCAGGCGCAGCACTCTAGCCGTCTTCGGGGCGTTGTACTTCGGGTCGAGTTCGAGTACCGCCACCTTGGAGAAGCCTGGTGCATAGCCAACCTGACTGTGCGCGATCACTGGCGGCCGGGTCCAGTTCGGAATTACATCCGGTCTGATGTGCCAGACGACAGCGCCGGTGGTCATACCCGAAGGGATCAGAGAACGCAACACGAACCAGCCATTCGGCGCGCGGTCGCGTCCATCGAACAGCATGAGGTTGGCCGTATCCGATACGACGTTCACCCGGGCTAGTGCGTCGTCGATCCCCAGGGTGATGCTCTTGCCTTCGGCGAACGGCAACGGCTGAGTGTACCCCTTGGCCTTATCCCAGTCCTCCAGGTAGTACGCTTTTTTCGGTTCATCTGGCAGGGGCAAAACCTTTGTCATCGGGTCGTTTGGCGTTCGCGGGAAGATGCCGGCTTTCGTTCCGTCCACCAGGTAAGCCTTGCCCATGTAGATCGAGGGTAGGAACTCCAAATTGAAGCCCGCCCGCCCCGCTAGCTTCGGCGGCAGCGGCTTGTCGAGATTGATGCTGACCTTCACGCCGCCTGGTTCCGCTGCCACTTCCAGTGTGTAACCGAAGTCGAACGTCGGGAACACGAGGTCGGCGCTGAGCCGGTTGTTCGCCTTGTCGGCATGGCGATCTTTGAGAGTTGCCACCAGGTCCCACTGCTCCGGCGTTGGCATCAGGCGCACGTCGCCATTCGTGGCGATGCGCTGGCCGTGGAGAATCATCTCCATGGCCGTGTTCTTTTGGTCCACAAAAATCGGATGGTACGTACTGTCGTAAAGAAAAACGCTGAAACCTTGAGTATCGAGGTAATTCTTGTCGGTCACCTTCATGGCAAAATCGGCGCCAGACAAGCCTTGGGCCGAGATCAGGGTCAAGAGAAGACAAGCTATGATTCGCGTGAACATAAATTGGGATGAATGCTGCTCCTTTGCCGCAACATGATATGACATGCACGCCGGCGGGGCGCCATGGGTTCTCCATTCGCGAGGATTTCTGAGCGGGGTAAGGTGCGGAAAATACCCAAATACTGACACATCTACTTACACAGTTTTACAGGAGTTCTTGGCTAAGTTATTCATTATAAGGGCGAAATTGGCAGACGCAGCGGACTCAAAATCCGCCGACCTTGGGGTCTTGGGGGTTCGACTCCCCCTCCAGGCACCACGCCTTTCCTTTTGTTTTGAAAGACCTGAGAGCATCTAGAGAATGTCTGCGGAGCCCCGGACTTCCTGTGGGAACCCCAACTGCAGATGCCTGCTGAAGAGCGCCCGATCAACCTGCGCAACGAAGACACTCGACACTCCCGGCGGCGCTCAATGTGCAGAATATCCTCCAGATTGGCAGTGGTAGAAACTGCTACTTTGGGATTACAATCTTCGCCCGAAGGGAGGATTGCTATGGCACAGCCTGCAATCACGACCGTTACCGTCGACGGACAGAAGTTTAATGCTCTCTCCGCCAGCGTTTCTTTCGCCACCGCCAGCGATCAGTCGGGGATGCCTCAAATGGGCAGCTTGAGTTGCGGCATAGATGTGGTGGTTGACATTCATGACAACCAAAACATGCCTTTCGGAACGCTAAAGAAACTATTTGAGCTCGCGAACGTGGTCACTCGCGACAAGATTAAAGACATGAAAATTGAGTACTGGCAGGACGAGAAGCAGCAGGACGCGATCTGCTCCTACGCGTTCAAGGGATGGATCAGCCACTGGCACACCAGCAGTGGTGGAAACGGCTCGACAAATCATGTGCTCTCCATGAGTCTTCAGCCGGCGATCAACAGCCAGAACTTCTCCGAGCTGAGGATTAGCAACTAGAAATGCAGGGCAGTGGATCTCGCTAACTGATCGAAGCACCGAGTCGATAGCATTCACCGTGTTATCGACTGGGACTTGCGTGCTCGACCCGAGTGCCGTGTCCTTAACCTTATATTCTTCGTCTGTACAAAGTGCCGACCTAGCGTGCCATGGCCACACGGGAGGAGGAGGGATGTCTAGAGAGAGCAACACGCAAAATGCTTCAATCTCCAGTGCTCATGCCCATATTCAGTCGAGAGCGCAAAATAACGGACTTAGCGCGGAAAAGGCAGCCAGATTAGCCTCGTACCTCCGCCAGATGTCGGGCTATATCGATAAGCATCCCGACTTGCAAGCGGCGTTGAAGGGTGCCTTCGATGTTCATGATGTTTACACCGGAACTAAGGCCGCGATCGGAACGGCGGGCTACAAGGGGATTCTGAATGCAAAGATCATAAGCCACGGTGCGAGCGGGGGAGCCAGTGTGCTTGGCGTGTTCGTTAGCCGATTCGCGGCTCTCGCTAAGAGTCAGGGGATCGAACTCAACGAGTGCGCCCTCACGGTAGCCCAAGTGGCCACTGACATTGGAGGAGCCGGGGTAGGAGCCGTTACTTCGGTGACTGGGTGGGGCTTTCTGTTTCTCGCAGTCAGCGTCGTCTCGACCTTGCAGGATGGCTATTCTCTTCCCAAAGCCTGCTTCTCGGAGTGAGCGATCCGTGGCGACGCGATCTGCTCCGACGCGTTCAAAGGCCGGATCAGCCCCTGCTTGTCTTCGACCCCACTGCTTGCGCAGGCTTTCGCTTCGGGATTGGAGTCAGACTCCCTCGTTGCTTTGGTTGGTTGTGCTTGTACTCGCGCTAGCTTACACAGGAACCCCACTAGCGGACTCAAAATCCGCCGACCTTCGGCCCTTGGGGGTTCGATTCCCCCTCCCGGCACCACAAATGTTCTCGTCGGTGCGTTTGCGATTTCCCGTCGTAGGGCCAGGAATGCCTACCATGATGATTTCCCCTAAACCAAACCCTCGCATTTCCTTTCGAGGCGTGCCCGCAATCGAGTTCGTCTGCCACCGACTGGTCAGTACTTGCTTATCTACGGGCTGTCTCATGCCCGTTTCTCCACGAGGGACTGAATCAAGGGTTCGTGCGACCGGGACACTTTCGCTTTGAACGCTTTTGCGAAGCGAACTCGGAACAGCCAGAAAATCATCAATAAAAGCGGCAGGACACTCAGGAAAACAAGCACGCCCGTCTTTTGCAACACGGCAGGGAAGACCTGTTGCCGTGCCAGGAATATGGACGCCGCGGCGATGAACAGCGCGAAGCACATGCGCCAGAGATGCCGCGCGATCCGTTGTGTGCCCGAAATACCTCCGCGCACGAGCATGCGAATATCCCCAGTGGCGGCAAGCGCAGCCACGAGACCGAAGATAAAGTACGGCCCTGGGGGATAGTCATACTTCAACCCGGTCGCGCTCAATGCCGCTTGTAATCCCCATGTGACCTCGACTGCGGCGACCCCCAACACAACCAGAAGCGCGCCCCAATCGAAAAGGCCGGGTTCTCCTTCTTTCCGCCGGGCGGTCAGCCATGCCGTTCCCACAAGGTAGAAGGTCAGAGTGCCTCCCAGCACGTTGCCCGGCTGGGATTTCATCAAGGCCAGAACCACGCCACTCGCGGACAGGCAGAGCATTGAGATGACAAACACGTTTCCGGCGATGCCATGCTGCCGGGATCCTTTGCGCAGAAACACGGCGACAAATCCAGACAGCATTCCCAAAGTGCCAGTGATAATGTGAAGAAACAATAGTGGGGATCGCATTCTGTACTCCTTTTGTTACACGGCCACCCTCGCCTTTGCCGGCGCGAGCGCGATCAGAGCGGTACCGATGATGACGAGCGGCAGCACGGCGCGCAGCAGATCTGCCCGCGGGATCTCGTTGCGTAATGCCTGCACGGCCATAACGCCCGCGTGAACCAGGCTTGACCACGCCGTGAACGCAATCAGGCTGCGATGCGCTGACGTGTTCCACAGAGCAAGCAGTAGAAAAATTCCCAGCGTGGCGTAGACGCCGCCGAGCATCTGCTCGGCTGGATCCGCTTGCATTCTCAATAACGGGTAAAGGCTCGCCGTAAAGAGCAACCCCACTAACCCGAGTACAACCTTTAGGGCCCGTTCGCGGATCATCTGTGTCCCCCCTGATCAAATCGGTTCCCGATAGCGGCGCAACCGGACCGCAGTCGCGAGGAATGCGGTGGCTAAAGCCAGTCCGATCCACAGACCCGGGCTGCTCAGGAAGTGACCCGGGGTGAGGTGCATTCCGGGATCGATCGGCATCCTATCCGGGAAAGCCACAGCCTCCGAACCTCCCGACAATTGGGCTCCCAGCATGGCGGCGAAATACGACGTGTTGAACGCGATCTTCTCGACGACGGCGATCGCGAGCGGCGGCAGGAACGCCCACAGAAATGCCGCGCGCCGCGCCCATGCGGAGACCAGCAGTAACCAGCAATAGAAGGGCGCGTGCCCCAGCACATGCACGGTCAGCAGGTGGTAGAAGAGCATCAGCGACATCTGGAACAACGACAGCTGCGCCCAATACGCAGTGACATTCACGCCGTTCGCACGCAGTATGGCGGAACTCAGCAGCAGCATGATGAACTGCGTGGCCACAGTGAGCGCGACCGTGATCAGCGGCAGAACCACCAGCGGAATCGCTGCTTTCGAGAGCACGGTGGTCACATCGGACACGGGCAGCGACTTCCAGAAAAGGATGCTTCGATCCCGGCGCTCAGCAAGCAGCGCGTCGAGGCAATAGAACACTCCGACAATAAGAGCGGTCCCCATCATTAGGCCCGCCGCGAAGTCGTACGGCTTGGCGATCGCGTGGCGCTGGTGCTCCGAGTCGAGCAGCAACGCGGCATGTATGTTCGAGGGCAGACGAGCGGCCCCGATCAGGAAGGCGAACAGTATGACCGCGGCAGCGGCCAGTGGCGCGAGATAGATGGAACGGTTCTCCCACAATTCGCGTCGCACCGACCAGTACAAGGGCCGGGTTGCCACCAAGACCGCAGGCGCGATGCCTTGCGCCTCGAGCGGAGACTCGGGCATGGCGTTCGATTGAATATTCATTGAGCGGCTCCCCTTGCCCCGCCTGCTTGACCGTCCAACACGGCCACGAACAAGTCGGCGATGCTGGGCGTGCGCACGTCGCCAAGCCCAGCAAGTTTCTGACGATCGACACTGTCGAGCTTTAAATCGAACAGCAGAATATTGCGACCTAACAGCTGGTGTTCCTGAATCGGCTTCAGCGCCCGGGCCGCGGCGACACGCTCGGGATGCACCATCACTTCCACATAACGCGACTCGATTTCGTCCATGCTGCAATTGAATACAATGCGGCCGCGGTTGATGAACATGACATCGGTCAGCACGTTCTGGATTTCTTCCACCTGGTGGGTCGTCACCAGGATGGTGCGGCTGCGGTCGTAGTAGTCGTTCAGCAGCGAATCGTAGAACTGCTTGCGGTACAGGATGTCCAGGCCCAGTGTGGGCTCGTCCAGCACCAGCAATTTCGCGTCGATGGCCATGACCAGCGCGAGGTGCAGCTGGGTTACCATGCCCTTCGACAGTTGCCTGATCTTGCTGCCGTGCTGGATGCTCGTCTTCGCTAGGAAAGCCTCCGCCTTTGCCCGATCGAATCGCGGATGCACGCCCGCCACGTAGTCGAGAGCCTGCGAAACTCGCATCCAGCGCGGCAGCACGGCGACATCGGCAATGAAGCACACATCGCGCATAAGTTGATCGCGCTCGGTCCAGGGGTCGCGCCCCAGTACTCTCAGCTCTCCCTGATACGAAGTAAGTCCGAGAATCGCGTTGAGTGCGGTGGTCTTACCGGCGCCGTTGGGGCCGATCAGACCGAGGATGCGGCCCTCCTCGACCCGCAAATTGACGCTGTCCAGCGCGATGGTTGTTCCGAACGTTTTGCGGAGGCCGCGGGCTTCTATGCAGGGCATGGCGTCAGCGTTCCTCCTCGGTTGAACTCGGATCGGTTGGACTCGGCTCGGATGAACTCGACTCTGGGGCGTTCGATTTCGCGGCATCCGGTTCCGCAGCTTCGGACGACGATCGGCCAGCCGCTCCATTCAGGAGATCTTCCGGCTTCAACCCGAGCCGCTGAATGGTTGCCGAAACCCGGGGCCATTCTTCGGCAAGAAATCTCTGGCGCTCGCCTTGCAGCAGCAGACTGCGAGCGCCATCGTTGATGAACATGCCGCGGCCTCGTTTGGTCTCGACCAGCCCCTCGTCCACCAGTTGCTGATAACCCTTCAGAACCGTGAGGTGATTGATCCGATATTCGGCCGCGACGTTGCGCACAGAAGGCAGCGGATCGCCTTCCTTGAGCACGCCGTCGAGAATCATCGCGACCACACGATCGCGAAGCTGGCGGTAAATCGGCTGACTGTCGTTCCATTCGAGATCCATCCTGATTTCCAGATGACCTTTACGAGTGATGCGGCCCTGTCATTTTGTGCGTTGCAGGTCGAGGCGTGCGCGGACTGGTTTGTCCCCCGGCATCATGTAAGTCCACTCCTCGACGTGATGGTTCGCGTCGATCGCGGTAAATACTGCATGGTGCATGTGTCCGTAGTCCAGGCTCCCGGCGACATCGAGAAACTCGAATTCCACGGTTTTTCCGTCCGCCGATGTACTGCCTGCCATACGGGGACGATTCCCCGCGTCACAATAATGCGTCAGCAAGAGGCGGTCGCCGTCCAGATAAAACATCGTGACCGGATGGTCGGGCCTTCCCGCTCCCGTCATCTCATGCACCATCGCGTTACCCATGGATGTTACGCGAAGCGAAACCTGCATGGCCTTGTCTTCCATCTCGGCCTGTGGAGGGAACGTCGTCACTCGGCCTTCCCAGGAACCCGCCAGAGTCTTCAGTTTGTCGAAGGACTTTTGCGCGTCGGACTGGGCAAAAGCCACGGTGGAGAGGGAAATCAGAACAACCGACAACACACAACGAAGGGATTTCATGTTGATTCTCCTAAATTTGAGGGTTTATCTCTAAATTCTTGTTACCTGGGCACTCTCAATAGCATGAAGTATACTGATATATCTAACTATATCACTATGCAGATGTCAAGCATTTTCTTTCTGGAATCTCCATCTGCTGATGACAAAGGATTTATTCCATGGTCGATCCGGAACCGAGACGTTCCCTTAGTCGTCGGGTTTGGCCTAGTCGCTTGCAGGCCTGATCACGAAAGAATCATGACGTGCGGGCTTGTAGAGAGCCGAGGCAGCTAATGGACGGTGCGAGCTTCGAATCGATCGGGGAGTTGCCCTAATCGGCTCAACAGCGAGCTGGCTTACTCATTTCTGCGTGACATCGATCATGTTGTCGTCGGCATTCCTGTCGATCAGCTTGTTGTAGGGATCAATGCCGGCCAGCGTGGGCTTCTGGTCGACGACAACCTGGAAGGTTTTGTGGCCCTCGGTGAACTTTTCCTTTTTGAGATAGAGCGGCTTCTCTTCGTCCTTTTTCCCGCTGAAGACGCCGATCTCGATGTAGTCATTCAGCGGCATGGGCGTTTCCGCACCGTTGCCGTCGGCCTGAACCTTGCGCGCCTGCACCTCCAGCGTGACTTTGTACTTGCCGTCGGGAGTCTTCTGCGACGTGGCGCTGACGGTTTTGTTGTCGTAGAGGACGATGCGGGTGAAGCCGTCGTCGACCAGGTACTGGTACTCGGGCGGAGTCTGGGCCTTGATGGCATCGACCAGCATGCGGGTGTCGGGGTAGGGATCGTCGAACGTATTGGCGACTCGAACAGGACTGTTGGTGTCGACCTGGTTGTTAGCGTTGGCGTAGCGGTATTGCATGAGGAAGTTGTGGAGCGCGAGATTGAGCTTGTCTTCGCCGATGTAGTCGGCCAGCGTGTAAAGGATCTGGCCGCCTTTTTGGTACCAGACGTATCCCTCACGCTGCACGAGTGCGAGCGGGGGTTCGTGGCGGATTTCGCCGGCGCGGCCGCGCAGATAGCCATCGAGCTCGTGGCGCAGGAAGCGGTGCATCAGATCGCGGCCATATTTGTGCGCCATCACCTGCAGAGCGGAATACTCGGCCAGGCTTTCCGACATCATGTTGGACCCTTCCACGTCGGCGCCGATCAGCTGGTGCGCCCACCACTGGTGGCCAAGCTCGTGGGCAGTGACGAAGTAGGTGAAGTCGATGTCGGTTGGCTTAATGACGCGGCTGATGAAGCCGATGCCTTCGGAATACGGAATCGTGTTCGGGAACGACTGGGCGAAAGTGCGGTAGCGGGGAAACTCGAAGATGCGGTACTGCGTGAACTGGTAGGGACTGAAGACGCGCTGGTAGTAATCGAGTCCGGCGCGCGAGCTGGCCAGCATGTCGTCGACGTCGTAAGTATGCGCGGGATCGTAGTAAACCTCGAGGGCAACGTCTCCGTTTGGCCCGTGGTACATCTCTCTCCGGCTTTGGTAGCGCGCTGAAATATAAGAGAAGAAATCGAGGATGTGAGTCGAGCCCAGGCTGTATTCGTAAAAGTGGCGGCCGTTTTCCTGCCAATCGCGCTGCAGGTATCCGGGAGCGATGGCGATCTGGTCCGGTGAAGTGCTCACGACGGTGTGATAGGTGACCCAGTCGGCCTCGCGAGGGAAGATGTTGTTGACGGAGTGGGCGACATCGCCGCGGTGCGCCATCTCCTGGAGATCGGGCAGATGTTCTTCGCGGCGTCGCCGTGGGTCGTCCAGCTCCATGTCGCGGTTATAGCCGATGTAGGGAACGTAATCGGAGTCGAAGAAAGTGCCGTTGTAGGCGAACTCGGGCAGTTCGTTGCCGTCGCGAAAGCCACGGGTCTGGTGGCCAACGTTACAACTCAGGGTAATGGTCTCGCCGGGCGCCAAAGGCTGGTCGAGGTTGTAAATCGAGTAGATGTGGTGTGGCGCGGAGCTGACAAGTTTAAACGGGCGGTCGAACTGGATGTTACTGACCGAGTACTTCTGATCGGTGATATGGATCTGCGTGATCGGCTGCGCGGTCTTGTTCTGCAGCGTCATGCGCACGCTTCCGTCGAAGGAGCGTCGCTCGGGATAGATGCTGATGGCGGCGTCGACGGCCGTCACTTTGGGCTGGACTATATTGTCGTATTTCTTGAACTGTCGTTCGTAGTCGGCCTGAATAACCCGGCGCGCCTTGGAGTCGAGATACTCGTTGAGGATGTGCGCGTTGTAAAAATACCAGCCGCCAGCGCCCGCGGCCACGATTACAAACAATACTGCGATCGGAGCCAGCCGGGGTGCGCGCTGAAGAGCGAGTCGGGTGCGAGCACGCAAGGAGTCCTCAGCCCCACGGCGGGCATAGGCGATGGAGATGACGCCGAGCACCGCGCTGATGGCGAGCCAGTAAACAATCGACCAGAATAGAGCCGGCACGAAATGGCCGTAGCCATTCATGTCCGAATACGTGTATGCGGGAACCTGGCCGATGAGATAGAGCGTATTCTCCCAGCCAAAATTGTAGACGATGGGCGTGAGAACGAAAATGCCCAGCAGGATAGCGTAGCCCACAAACTTGTTCGAGACGACCGTCTGCACGAAGAGAGCCAGAAGAATAAACGTGAGAACCTGCGGGAAGGTTACCAGGTAGAGCTCCTTGAAGTACTCAGCGAACTCGTAATGGTGGTAGCCCGCGATGGTCTGCATCACCACGCCGATGAGCATCGCGAAAGCGAGGAGGATGACCTCGACTACCACCACGGCCGTGAGGCGGGATAGCCAATCGGTCGACTCGCTCATAGGCAGCGCATCGTGAATTCCATCAAAATGCGTGTCGCGCTCTCGCCAGAGCAACTCCGCGGAATAGAGGCCCGCGACGATAAAAAGGAACAGCAGGGCACTGCCTTCCACGGCCTGCACCATTAGATATGTGACAGGCCAAACGTCCTGGTCCGCGACCTTGCCGGCGAAATAACCATTATTGATCCCGAACGCGACGATGAGTGCAACCAGCGCCCAGAACGGTATATCGCGAAAAATATTCCGCATCCGGAGGCGCGAAAGCGAGATGTACTGCGCCCACGTAGTGGCAGAAGTAAAGGTCTGATGCACGCGCGGAAGCGCGCCCGGAACAAGAGAGCGGACGGGCACGGCTTCCGCGAGTTCCTGTTCCTTCGCCTTCGCCGCTCGCCGTCCCTGGGAACGAGCGGTGAGCGCTTCCACAGACATGGGAAACAGCGCCCAGACCGCGCCCAGCGACGCGAAGCCAACGCCGCACCAGAACAGCCGGTTGTAAAGGAACACCCCGTTGACCAGGCTTGGCGACCACGTCACCAGCTGAGTGTTTCGTTCGATTACGGTCCAGTAGCGGGTGACGTCGTTCATCAGGATGATGCCGATGGGGTCGAAGATTCCGGACCAGAAGCGCTCCAGCGAGCGAGTGGCGAAAAACACGGTGATGCCGATCACGTAAATCATGAACAGCGCAACACCTTGTAGATAGACGATGAAAATTTTGCGACTAAGCGCTCCAACCGTGAAAAAGAGAGATCCGATAAAGAAGATCTGGACAACCAGGATCGACAGGAACGGTTGCAGGTAGGTCCAGAGGTGATTGGGGCCGATGCGGGTATGGTCTGCCCAGGGCGCGAATGTGCCGAGATAAGTGCCGAGGAGCATGCCGGAGAAAGCGAAGACGGTCGTGACGAACGAACCGGCCCAGCGTCCGCCGAGATAGGCGAATTTGGAAATCGGCTGGGTGAAGAGAATCTGGTAGGTGTCGCGCTGAAAGTCGCGCAGGATCGAGGTGCCGAAGATGGCGGCGATAATGATGATTCCGAACAGCGCGGCGCCAATGTCGTTGTACGTGTTGGAGTACGGCCCATTCAGCAGAATCTTGCCGTTGCTGTTGCCAATTGGTCCGAAACTTTCCGAAGCAACGTCGAGAAAGGAAAACGTGATCCAGACGAGGAAATACATGTAGGTGGAGAGGCTCTTGAAGCGGAACCTCAGCTCGAAGGTGAAAAACTCCCAAAACTGAGCCATGTTGTCCTCCTGGTTCGAGGTGTTACGTCGAGCTTAGTTCGAAGCCTGGCGCTTAGACTGCTGCGACAGGTTGAGGAAATAAACGTCTTCCAGATCAGACTCGACTAAGACGAAGCCGTCGCCCGGAGCCGTGCCCGCGTACACGCGAATCTCATGCTGCCCGCCAACCAGATGAGTGGAGATAACGTGGTGCTGAGCTTCGATCGCGCGCACCTCGTCGCCGGTCGAGACCACCTTCGACCAGATCTTGCCCTTGAGTGCGGCCAGAGTTTCGGCGGGCGCACCCTCCAGCAGCAATTCGCCGTTGGCGATAATCGCCATGCGGGGGCAGAGTTGGCGTACGTCATCCACGATGTGGGTCGAGAGGATTACGGTTCGATCGCTGCCGAGAGAAGAAAGAAGGTTCAGAAAACGGTTGCGTTCGGCCGGGTCGAGGCCAGCCGTAGGTTCGTCGACAATAATGAGCCGGGGATTGCCCAGCAGCGCCTGCGCGATGCCGAAACGCTGCTTCATGCCGCCGGAATATGTGGAGAGCGCCTTCTTTCGGACATCCCACAAATTGGTCTGCTGCAGCAGCGCATCGATCGTCTCCTTGCGCTCGCCCGACGAAGTCATGCCCTTCATCACCGCGAGGTGGTTGAGCATGTCCAGGGCGGAAATCTTGGGATACACGCCGAACTCCTGCGGCAGGTAGCCGAGGATGCGACGGACATCATCTTTCTGCCTCAGCACGTCGATGCCGTCAAGAGTGATCGTGCCCGAGTCGGGATCCTGCAGCGTGGCGATGGTCCGCATCAGCGAACTTTTTCCCGCGCCGTTGGGCCCGACCAGCCCGAACATGCTGTTGCCGATCGAGAGCGAAAGGTTCTTAAGCGCCTTCACCCCGTTCGGATAAGTCTTGGACAGGCCATTGATGGTGAGTGCCACGCGATTACCCCCACATTTGCCCCGGAATTCGAATCAGGACAAGCAATTTACCACATGGGCAGCAAGGCTGTTCGAGGCGCAAACATGTCCTTGTGCTGGGGCCGAGGCCATTGCCCGAAGATCAGAGCCGTCTGGCTCCGGTAGTTAAGACTTGAGACGTGCGGATTTGGAAGTCGTTACCAAGCCCAAATAGTTGAAGGCATTGCGAAAACAGATATCTTCGATCATTTCGCCGGCCAGTTTTTTGCCGTCCGGCAGTTCGCCGTTCTCAATTTCTCGGCCCATCAGGTTGCACAGTATCCGGCGGAAATACTCGTGGCGGGGATAGGACATCAGCGACCGCGAGTCTGTCAACATCCCGATGAAGTTCGAAAGCAGCCCCACATTGGAGAGCGTATTCATCTGCGATTCGATCCCCTCTTTCTGGTCGAGAAACCACCAGGCGGCGCCAAACTGCACCTTTCCGGGCACGTCTCCCGACTGGAAATTGCCGGCCATGGTCGCGAAAACGTAACTATCCACGGGATTGGAGTTGTAGAGCACGACTTTGGGCAGCGCGTTTTCTGCGTCCAGTCGATCGAGGTAAGCGGCCAATCGCTCCGCTTGCGGCCAGTCTCCGACGGAATCGTATCCGGTGTTCGGGCCGAGCGCCTTCAATCCGCGCGTGCTGCAGTTGCGCTGAGCCCCGAGATGCAGTTGTTTCGTCCACCCCGCCTGCGCGTCGAGATGGCCGAAGAACAGCATCAGGTAAGAGGCAAACGCATCGTGCTCCGCGGCGGTGACGTGCCTGCCCGCGCGCGCCTGGTCGAAGATGACCGCGGCAGTCGCTTCCGTGCAGTCCTCCGCGTAACAGTAGGGCAGCCCATGGTCGGAAAGCCGGCAGCCCATCTGGTGAAAGTGAGCGTGCCGTTTTGCCAGAGCGTCGATCAGTTCGCCGAACTTCGTGATTTCGATGCCCGCGGCTCCGCCCAGGCGATCCAGCCACGCGTTGAATGGTTCTGGCAAGTCAACGTCCAGCGCCCGGTCGGGACGGAAGGTTGGGTAAACGCGAGTCGCCAGCTTGGAGTTCGCCAGGGTAGCGTGCGCGCGCAAGTCGTCGGCGGGGTCGTCACTGGTGCACAATCCCAGAACGCGGAACTTCTTGAGGATGCCTTGCGGCGTCAATGCCGCTTTCGACAACGCCTGGTTGGCGCGTTTCCAGATCGCCGGCGCGGTGTTTTCGTCGAGCAGTTTGTCGATTCCGAAATATCGCTTCAGTTCGAGATGAGTCCAGTGATACAGCGGATTTCGCAGGCACCTCGGCACCGTTGCCGCCCAGGCCAGGAATTTTTCATAAGGGTCGGCGTCGCCCGTGATGTAACGCTCCCCGACGCCGTTAGCGCGCATGGCCCGCCATTTGTAATGATCACCCGCCAGCCACAATTCAAATAAATTGCCAAACGGGCGGTTCTCCGCAATGATAGCGGCGGGAATATGGCAGTGATAGTCGAGGATGGGTTGTTCTTCGGCGTGATCGTGATAAAGGAACTGCGCAGTCTTGCTCTGCAACAGAAAGTTATCGTCTATAAAGGACATAGCTGAATCGCGGGACTCTCTCCGATGACAAAAATGGCGCGGCCGCACGGGAACCGGCTAAAGAATGTGCGGTTCACAGCAGGAAAGCACCCGATGCAGCCTGCTGTCAAACTGTCGGACCCACCGAAAACAGCGCGTCCGCGGATCTGTGACCGGCTGATTCGTTACCGGCTGGTCCCCTACGACGAAACTCGGCAGCTTCGGGCGACAGAACGATGAGCGATCCGCAAAGCGCCAGGCAAGACGGAAGGCAGACCAGCAATGCCCGATGGATCATTTGCGGGCTGCTGTTCCTCGCGGCTGCGGTCAACTACTCCGACCGCCAGGTCATCGGCATTCTAAAGCCCACGCTCCAATCCCAACTCCACTGGAGCGAGATCGATTACGGTCATATTATTGCCGCGTTCCAGCTCGCCTATGCCCTCGGCTATCTGCTCGTAGGACGCCTGATGGATCGCATCGGCTCCTATCGCGGTTTTTCGTTCGCGGTGGTTTTTTGGAGCCTGGCCGAAATGGCGCACGCCTTCGCTCGTTCCGTCACCGGGTTCGGCGTGGCGCGCGCCGCCCTGGGAATTGGCGAAGGTGGAAGTTTCCCGGCCAGCATGAAAACCGTGGCAGACTGGTTTCCCCCCAAAGAGCGCGCCTTGGCGACCGGCATTTTTAATGCGGGAACGAACATCGGCGCTGTCGTCGCTCCTCTAACAGTTCCATGGATCACTCTCGTCTACGGCTGGCGCTGGGCATTTCTGGCAACTGGCGCAGTGGGCTTTGTCTGGGTCACGCTGTGGCTCGTCGTGTATCGTTTCGCCGAGAGGCGCGTTACTTCTGGAGAATTGCCCGGCGAGTTGGTCCACGTTTCCGGGGGCTCGGCAGAGGCAGTTCGCGGCGCTTCATGGGTTCAGCTTCTTGGTCGCAAACAGGTCTGGGCGATCGCCATCGGCAAATTTTTAACCGACCCGGTCTGGTTCATCTACCTGTTCTGGATCCCTGATTTCCTGCACAAAACCCGCGGCCTCGGTTTGCTGAATCTGGGCATGCCGCTGGTGGTGATTTATGTGGCCGCCGATGTGGGTAGCGTGGGCGGTGGATGGCTTTCCGGCGCTCTCATCCGTCGCGGTTGGCCAGTAATCACCGCACGCGAGTCCACAATGTTTATCTGCGCTTGCGGCGTGCTTCCGATCTTGTTTGCGGTCCACGCCTCAAGCTTGCGCATGGCAGTGGGATTGGTTGGTTTGGCGGCCGCTTGCCATCAGGGTTGGTCGGCAAACATCTACACCCTCGTTTCCGACATGTTTCCTCGGCAGGAAGTAGGCTCTGTCGTCGGAATTGCAGGGATGGCCGGAGCAGGCGCCAGCATCCTCATCGCCGAGGTTGTCGGCTACATCCTGCAGACCACGGGCTCCTACTACTCAATCTTCGCCATCGCCTCGGGCACCTACTTGTTAGCGCTGGGAGTAATTCACCTGATGGTGGGCCAGCAGGACGCGTCAACAACCGCGCTCTAACCGACAGCTCACAGAGATAATTTGTGTGGATTGCTCGTGTGGAGCGGGCACACTTGCCCGCTTGTCTACTGCGTCCAAAATCGAGTGGGCAAAACTGTCTGCTCGTGCGTAGTTGCGCTGGGACTCGCGATAACTCGATCAGGCAGCGCTTTTAACGCGACGCCCTCTCACGCTCTGCAAAATCGTCGCCGGCAGTTGCAGCACGCGAATCCTCGAATCTTTCTTCGTTTTCACGCGCACCGCAATCCCATCGGCTTCCGGAAAAGGGTCGGAAATCACTTCAAAATCCTCGCCATAAAGCCGTATGCGGCCGGAAGCGGCATACCCAAGATGCTTAACGCCGTCGCAGATTTCGGCAGCTGAAATGGTCGAAACTGACACTTCTGGAGCGGAAGAACTAAGATTACGGCTGGTCATGATAGCTCTATTATACCAAGGCGACAGCGGCCGCATTGGGCTAAGATTTCCACACCCGGTTCGCTTTATCTTCGGGGCGACTTCAAGTTTTCACACTGTATTGATCGTTTATGGCTACAATTGCCCAGCAAATCTTTCCCGCGGAACAGGAGGTGGCCCGTGAATGAAGTGACCTCGTTCGATCACATCGTAGCAATCCTGGGAATTAGTCCTGACCAATACAGGGACTCACTCCCACTGAAAGAATGGGTCCGGCAAAACAAAGACGAGAAGTATGTGCCGACCGACCTCCTCAAACATTGGGGATTCTTCGACGACGAAGCAGCCTGACGATTAGCGACCGCCCAGCCACTTTCGCAGCGGCGCGCTACGTCCGGACCAGCGACTGCAGCCGCTCGGCTGCAATCTCGGGAGTGATGTCGCGCTGTGGAGTGCCCAGCATCTCGAACCCCACCATAAACTTGCGCACCGTCGCCGACCGCAGCAGCGGCGGATAGAAGTGGGCGTGGAAGTGCCATTCCGGATGCACCCCGTCGTCCGTCGGCGATTGGTGAAATCCCATGGAATAAGGGAACGGAACATCGAACACTTTGTCGTAGGTGGAAGTGACCCGCCGGAGCATCTCCGCCAGTGACGAAATTTCCTCCGCACTGAACTCCAGCATGCTTCCGAAGTGGCGTCGGCTGCAGATCAGAGTCTCGAACGGCCACACCGCCCAGAAAGGCACCAGCGCGCTGAAGGCTTCGTTTTGATAGACCAGCCGGGTTTTCTGCTGCTCTTCCAGTTCGAGGTAGTCGCACAACAGGCAACGCTTACACAGCTTCAAGTAGTTCTCCTGCGTCTGCAACTCTTTGCTGGGTGCCTCCGGAATGGATGCCGTCGCCCAAATCTGGCAGTGCGGATGGGGATTGCTGGCGCCCATCATGGCTCCTCGGTTCTCGAAAATCTGCACGTGCCGGATATTTTCCCGCGCGGCCAACTGGCGAAACTCATCGATCCAGGCCTTAATCACGAGTTCAATTTCATCGACTCGCATGGCCGCAAGCGCCAGATCGTGGCGCGGCGAAAAACACATCACCCGGCAGGTACCGGGCTCCGACTCGGCGACGATCAGCCCCTTGCCTTCAACATCCAGCCGCCCCCCGGCAACCCCAGACTTGAGCGCCGCGAAATCGTTATCAAAAACGAAGGTCGACGAGTAGGCAGGATTATGCGCTCCCCCCGCCCGCACATTTCCCGGGCACAAATAACATTCCGGGTCGTATTGCAGCGCAGTCGACGTGGCTCGCGCGCCCACTTCACCCTGCCACGGACGAGTCGCGCGATGAGGCGACACCAGCACCCACTCGTTGGTCAGCGCATTCAGCCTGCGATGCGGATCTTCCTTGAGCCGGAATGTTTCTTGCTGCTGGTTCATCATGGCGCCGGTTTGGTGATCGCGCCCTGCGACGCCGACGAGACCAGCGCAGCATACTTGGCGAACACACCCGTCGCATACCGAGGCCGCAGCGGCTTCCACTCTTTCATTCGTTGCCGCAGAACCTCGTCGCTGATTTCGACTTCCAGCAAACGCCGGTTCACGTCGAACCGCACCATGTCGCCATCGCGCACAGCGCCAATCGGACCGCCCAGCGCCGCTTCCGGCGAAACGTGCCCCGCCATCAGCCCGCGGGTTGCGCCGCTGAATCTTCCATCGGTGAGCAATGCCACCGATCCACCCAGGCCTTCGCCGACAATGGCGGCGGTAACGCCCAGCATCTCGCGCATCCCCGGCCCGCCTCTCGGACCCTCATTGCGAATCACAACCACATCGCCGGCCTGAATTTTCTTGCCGGTCACCGCAGTCATCGCATCCTCTTCCGACTCGAAGACGCGCGCCGGCCCGCGATGCTCCAGCCGCTCGTGCCCGCTGATTTTGGCGACGCATCCCTCCGGCGCCAGATTGCCTTTCAGTATCACCAGGCCGCCAGTCTTCTTCAACGGTTTTTCCAGCGATGCGATCACTTCCTGACCCGGAGTCTCAACCGCGCTCTCGGCTTCCGCGGAAATGCTGAGCCCTGTCACCGTGAGCGCCTTCGGATGCAGAAAATTCCCGCGCAGCAGTCGCCGCGCCAGCAAACGGATTCCGCCCGCGCGGTGCATGTCCGCCGCCACAAAACGCCCTGAGGGTTTAAGATCTGCGAGCAAGGGAGTGCGCTCGCTCACGGTCTGGAAATCGTCAATCTCCAGACCCACGCCCGCTTCGCGGGCAATGGCCAGCAGATGAAGCACGGCGTTGGTCGATCCCCCGGTCGCCGCTACCGACGCAATCGCATTCTCGAAGGCTTCCCGAGTCAGAATATCGCGCGGTTTCAGTCCCTTTTGCAGCAGGTTCAGCACGACCTTGCCGCAGTCGAACGAAATCTTGTCCTTCTGCGGATCCATCGCCGGCACGCTGTTGAAGCCCATGGGCGAGAGCCCGATCATTTCCATCACAGTCGACATCGTGTTCGCCGTGTACTGCCCGCCGCAGGCGCCCGCGCCCGGGCACGCCACATTCTCCAGATCGTGCAATTCCTTGTCGGTGATTTTTCCGGCCGCGTTCGCGCCCACCGCCTCAAACACATCCTGAATGGTCACATCTTTCCCGCGATAGCTGCCCGCCGCGATCGTTCCGCCATAGAGAACCATCCCCGGCAAATCCATCCGGGCCAGCGCCATGGCCGCCGCCGGAATCGTCTTGTCGCACCCCACCACGCACACCACCGCGTCGAACATCTGCCCGCGGCACACCAGTTCGATCGAATCGGCAATCAGCTCGCGGCTCACCAGCGAGGCGCGCATGCCCTCAGTGCCCATCGTCTCGCCGTCAGAAATCGCGATGGTGTTGAACTCCATGGGCGTGCCGCCGGCCTCGCGGATCCCCTCCTTCACCTTCGCCGAAAGCCGCCGCAAATGAAAATTACACGGCATGGTCTCGATCCATGTGTTGGCCACGCCAATCAGCGGCCGGCTCAGGTCGGCGTCAGTGAATCCAATGGCCTTGAACATGGCGCGCGCGCCGGCCCGGTCGCGCCCGTCGGTAATTCCGCGGCTACGATGTTTTAGATCCATGATTTAGTAAGGTGAAACGCTTCGAGGTTGATCGCAACGATTGAGACTACTACACGCGATTGCAACAGGAAAGAAGTTGCGGACACCATACGCGCTCTCACGAGTGATTTCGGGAAGGGCACGACTTCAGTCGTGCCGTTAAACGCGCCCGGAAGCTGGGGCTTTAGCCTCTGAGGTTTCGCTCGTGTCCAGCAATAATGCGTCCAAAATCTACGCCAGCGCAGCCCGCGCCGATTGCCCGTTACCCTCCGAAGCTGGAGGATGCGCTCCCGCCCACCCCGGCTTGACATCGCCATGCTGGTGCAATCCGGCGCCCGAGTGAACTTCCAGCACGTCCGCAATCGCATACCAGTCGCGACTGAGTTGTCCCACCTGCTTGGGAGTAACGTCGAGAGTCACCGTGACCCGGTGATGCTGCTCGGCCGGTTCCGCCAGAACGGATGGAATGTCCAGCGCGCGGCGCGAAGCCGCATTGAGAATGCGCATCAGCGTTCCCTGCGTGTTGCGATAGTGGATGTGAAAAACTTGCATGTTTTCTAGCTCCCCACTGCCGATATCAACTTCAGATCGCAGATTCCACCGATGCCCAGAGGTTTTCAGTCTGCAATCTAAAATCTGCAATCTGAAATTCTTACTTTTGACTTCTGAATTCTGCAATTACCCTAGTCTTCTTCCAGCATCATCTCCGAAAGCGCCGCGCCCGCCGGCACCATCGGGAACACATTCGCTTCCGGATGGCAATCGAACACCAGCAACTCCGGTTCGGGCGAATGCAGGAAGCTGTCGATCAAGTCTCCCGTTTCCGCCGACACCGGAAACTCGCGCATGGCCGCTTCATTCAAACGTTCGGCCTGAATCCTGTACGCCTTGGCGATCTCCACGAAATCCGGATTATCGCTCAGGTCGGTCTCGGCATAGTTGCGCTGGTAGAAGAGCTGCTGCCACTGTCGCACCATGCCCAGATATTTGTTGTCGATGATCACCATTTTTATCGGCAGGCCCAGGCGGTGCACCGTGGCCAACTCCTGGATGTTCATCTGAAATCCGCCATCACCGGAAACGCACAGCACGCAGGTTTCGGGCTTGGCCAGTTGCACTCCCACCGCGGCGGGCAGCGCGAATCCCATCGCTCCCAGCCCGCCCGACGTGATGAATCCTCGCGGCGACGACGACCGGAAGCGCTGCGCCGCCCACATCTGGTGCTGCCCCACGTCGGCAATCACAACGCTGTCGTTGGGTAGGCGACTGAAAAGCTCGTCCAGAAAGCGAATCGTTGGCTGCGCCAGTCCCCGCGGATCAAGCTCCGCCCGCTCCGACCCACACGCGATAGCCCGCCATTTGCTCCAATCCGGCAACCGGGTGCCCCATGTCTCGCCGGTTTTGCGAGACGCCTGCCCTGAGCTTGTCGAATGGGTGGGGCTTTTGCTCAACTCGGCATGAAACGCCGGGATCGTATCCGCCAAATCGCCGATCACCGCCTGATCGCAAGCTCGCACTCGATCCAGTTGCGCCGGATCGATTTCAAAATGAACAATCCTGGCCTGCGGCGCAAAGCGCGTCGGATCACCCGTGACGCGGTCATCCAGCCGCGCCCCGAACACCAGCAGCAGATCAGTCTCGTGCAGCGCCATGTTGGCCGCGCGCGTCCCATGCATCCCCACCATACCCAGGTAATACGGTGATTGTGGCGGAACCGCCCCCAGCCCATGCACCGTGGCAAACGTCGGAATATTCAGATCGTCCAGCAGCCGCCGCAATTCCGGAATCGCGCCGGAAAGTTTCGCCCCCGCGCCCACCAGCGCCACCGGACGCTCCGCGTTCCGCAGCAAAGCCACAATCGTGTCGCTGAAGCCGCCTTCAGCCTTCGTGTCGGCCGCCCGAACCCCCGGCGTGAACTTCACCGGCCCCGAAAATTCCTTTTTCGCCTTCAGCATGTCGGTCGGAATGTCGATCACCACCGGCCCCGGCCGTCCGCTGCGCGCCCAGTAGAAGCCCTCGGCAATCACTTCCGGAATTTCGTCGAGCGTCTTTACCAGACGGCTCCACTTGGTCAGCGAGAGCGTCACGCCGAACACGTCCGTTTCCTGAAACGCATCGGTGCCGATCAGCGCGCTGCGAACCTGGCCGGTAATGCACACCAGGGGTACCGAATCCATCTTCGCGTCGGCAATGCCGGTCACCAGATTCGTCGCTCCCGGGCCGCTGGTGGCAATCGCCACGCCCACTTTTCCTGTAACCCGCGCGAATCCCTCCGCGGCAAACACAGCGCCCTGCTCGTGCCGCGTCAGCACGTGCCGCACGCCGCTGCCTTCAAGCGCGTCATACAACGGCATGATCGCGCCCCCGGGATAGCCAAACACCAGGTCGACCCCTTCGGCCCGCAGGCACTGCAGAACGATGTCCGCTCCCTTAAGCATTCACAACCTGCTTCTCCGGCGGCTTGGGTGAGTCTGCTGCCTTCTTGCCCTCTTTGGGCAGCCAGCTCATCATGCCGCGCAGTTGCGCTCCCACGATCTCAATGGGATGCTTCTTCTCTTTCTCCCGCAACGCCGCAAAATTCTTTCCCCCACTCTTGTTTTCAGCAATCCACTCGCGCGCGAATTCCCCACTCTGAATGTCCGCCAGGATTTTCTTCATCGCCGCGCGCGTCTCCTCGCCCACGACTCTTTCGCCCCGCGTCAGGTCGCCATACTCTGCCGTATTCGAGATGGAGTAGCGCATGCGGTCAAGCCCGCCTTCGTAAATCAGATCCACGATCAGCTTCACTTCATGCAGGCACTCGAAATAAGCGATCTCCGGCGCATATCCGGCTTCGACCAGAGTTTCGAATCCCTTCTTGATCAGCGACGTCAGCCCGCCGCACAACACCGCTTGCTCGCCAAAAAGATCGCTCTCGGTTTCTTCTTTGAATGTTGTCTGCAGCACGCCCGCGCGGGTCGAGCCAATCCCGTGCGCATAGGCCAGGGCCAGTTCGTGCGCATGTCCACTGGCATCCTGTTGAATGGCGATCAGCGACGGCACGCCCCGCCCTTCGCTATACACTCGCCGCACCAGGTGCCCCGGACTCTTCGGCGCAATCATCACCACGTCCACGTCGTTCGGGGGGACGATGGTCTTAAAATGAATGCTGAAGCCGTGCGAAACCCCGAACACTTTGCCGGGATGCAGATACGGCTTGATGTGCTTTTCATAAAGCTCGCCCTGCGTCTCGTCGGGCGTGAGCACCTGGATCCAGTCGGCGCGCTTGCAGGCCTCATCGGGCGCCACCACCACCATGCCATCGGCGCGCGCCTGCTGCGCGCTCTGCCGGTTGGGGTCGAGACCCACAATCACCTTCAAACCGCTGTCGCGCAGATTCTGCGCCTGCGCGTGTCCCTGGCTGCCGTAGCCCAGGATGGCGATGGTCTTGCCCTTCAGGGCATTGGGGTTAGCGTCGCGTTCGTAGAAAATATTAACCACCAGCGTGCTCCTCTCGTTGCACCAATCTCGTTGCAAGGGAGGAAAGAAGCCCTTGCTCTAGGATCAATCGACCGCAAACCGACCGGTCGGTCGGTATCTCTAAATCCTACCTGCCCAACCAAAACGGTGTCAAGAGGGAAGTCAGTGGTTGCAGTCAGTAACCGCCCACGTAGAGACGTCCGCCTCGGCTGTCCAGCCAGGGCGAAGCCCTGGCTGCGCAACCCTCATCCCTGCGCGTAGCGCTTTCTGCCGTGGTCAAGAGTGTCCGGGTACGAGAGGACTGGCATTCGCAGCTTTTTGATAAGCTATTTTCCGCCGTTTGCCCCCAGCGTCCACTCAGGAGCTTTGCTATGAATAACTTCGAGTGCCTGATCCCGATCTTGAACGTCAAGAATTTCGCCGCTTCGATGGACTGCTACGTCAACAAGCTGGGCTTCACCAAAAAATGGGACTGGGGCACTCCGCCGACTTTCGGCTGCGTTACCCGAGGCAAGATCGAGATTTTCCTCTGCGAAGGAGGACAAGGCCAGCCCGGCACGTGGATGTCCATTTTCATGGAGGACGTGGACGCACTTCATGAGGAGTACAAAAAGAGCGGCGCGATCATTCGCCAGCCCCCGACGAACATGCCCTGGGGCACTCGCGAAATGAATGTCCAGGATCCGGACGGTCACCGTCTTCGCATGGGCAGCGACTCTACGGGCCCGGTCGACGAGGCTGGATGGAAGCGCTTCGGCGCGATCCAGCAGTTCGGGGAGTGAGACCGACGGCATTGGCATTCTGACCCGCAACTGATTACCATGTCCCCCGATGGCTCGCGAGGCTCTCATCGATTCCCGGCAGGAAATCCTGCGCACCGCCGCGCGTCTTTTCCAGCAGCGCGGTTACGACGCCACGTCCATGAACGACGTGGCCGCCGCGCTCAAGCTGAGCAAAGGCGGCCTCTACCATCACTTTCAGAGCAAAGACGAAATCCTGTTCGAGATCATGAACCACGCCATGGACATCACCGAGGAGCGCGTTCTCGGCCCCGTGCGCGGCATCGCCAGCCCGGAAGAGCGGTTGCGCATGCTGATCCGCCTGCACATCGAAGTCGTACTCAGCCCCCGCGACCGCGAAATTACCGTCATGCTGCACGAAAACCATCCCCTGCCCCCGGCCCTGCGCAAGCGCATCAACACCCGCAAGAAGGAATACGTGCACTTCCTCGAGAATCTTATCGCCGAAGTACAGAAGTCGCGCCGCGCTTCGGCGAGGGTAAGTCCGCGGGCGGCGGCCTTTGCCCTGCTCGGCATGATCAATTGGATCTACCAGTGGTACAAACCGGAGGGCGAATTGCAGGTGCAGAATCTTGTGCCCCAGTTCACCGATCTTGTGTTTGGCGGACTACTAATCTGATCAGCCAGCCATATGAACGGATTGCCACGTGAAGGGACAGGAATCTTAGCGGAAGCGCCAATCCCGGAGGTGTTGTGACCCCAACCCTGTCGCACGCGAAAGACCCATCGATCGGATGGGACATAACCGCCTCCGCCAAAATCGACAAAAGCGAGAAAATCGCAGGCGCGCAAATTATCGTGAACGGCTCTTCGAAGTACGACGAAACTTTCGATCCGCCGTTAAGCGGTTGGTCGAAGACTCTGACCCAGCAGGGGGATTTTCCCGGAGACAATACGGTGCAGTTGATCGTCACCGACGATCAGGGCAACGACACCGTTGCTGAAGACTCCTGGAGCTAAACTCGGAACAGTTAACAGCTTGGTTAGAAGCCGATTGAAGGGAACGTTAGAGAGATCGCACGTGACCGAAGCCGCGGCCAGATTCTATCAAGTCGCAGAGCTCGATCGGCAGCGGGCGCCGTCCGGCAAACGCTACCTGGAATTCCTCCGCGTGCCTGCAATGAGCGCTGGTCTCTACGTGTTGGCCGCTGGAAGTTCCGATCCGCAGCAGCCGCACCATGAAGACGAAATGTACTACGTGGTGCGGGGACGCGCACGATTCCGGGCTGGCGACGACGACCGCGAAGTGTCCGCCGGCAGTGTGATTTACGTGGCCGCCGAAGTCGAGCACCGCTTCCACGACATCGAGGAAGAGCTTATGGTGCTGGTCTTGTTCGCGCCCGCGGAAACCTAGCTCGCAATCGCGCCATGAACTACCAGATCACAGCATTGAACCCCGAGGACTGGGCCGAGGTTCGCAAGATCTACCGCGAGGGCATTGCCACCGGCAACGCTACCTTTGAGACCGAACTTCCGGACTGGGAGAAATGGGACAGGGCTCACCGCCCGGACTGTCGCTTGGTCGCGCGCGAACCCGTCAATCAAGAACCGGAGAGGGCCGTGCTCGGTTTCGCTGCTCTCAGTGCAGTCTCAGCCCGCCGCGTGTACAAGGGAGTGGCCGAGGTTTCCGTCTATATGGCGGAGAGCGCGCGCGGCCGCGGCATCGGCAAGGCGCTGCTGCAGGCTCTCGTTAATGAATCTGAGCTTCACGGAATCTGGACACTGCAAGCCGGCATTTTTCCCGAGAACGTCGCGAGCCTCGCGCTTCACAAATCCTGCGGCTTCCGCGAAGTCGGCATCCGCCGCCGCATCGGCAAGCTGGGCGAGACCTGGAGAGATGTGCTCCTGCTCGAACGCCGCAGTTCCGTTGCAGGCAGCTAACTCGGAGTTTTCGCTCGTTACTCGGGACTCGGTACTACTTCGCCGGCACCCAGTAAATCTCTTCCTTGATGGCCGCCCGATCGGTGAATCCCCGCCGCTTCAGAATGGCTTTGCTGTGTTCGATCATTTCCGGATGGCCGCATAGATAGGCCACGGTGTTTTCGGCGTCGAGGCCCCACTGGTCGGCATACTTTCGCAGGACGTCGTCGGCGCGGCCGATTTCGCCCGGCCAGTCGGCGTGATCCCAGGGGCGGCTCACGGTGGGCACGTAGGTGAACCAAGGAATTTCCCGCGCCGCTTCGCGTAGCTCGTCAAGATAACCGAACTCCCAGGGACGGCTGGCGCCATTCAGCAGAAAAAGCTTGTGCTCGCCGTTGAAGCGGCCTTCTTTCCATTCTTTGCGCCAGGTGCGCACATAGCTGACGAACGGGGCCACACCGGTGACCGTCGAAATCAGCAGGTGATTGGTTTTTTCACCCTGCGTTTCCAGGGAGAAACGTCCCTTGGGCGCCTTCCGCATCAGCACGGGATCGCCCGGCTGCAGTTTGTGCAACAGGGGAGTGAGGGCGCCCTCAGGCACCAGTTCGAAAAAGAATTCCACTTCATCTTCAAACGGCGCGGACGCGATCGAATACGGCCGCTCCACGCGCTTGCCGCCGTTCTCCAGACCCAGCGTAGCGTACTGACCCGGTACGAACTTGAACTCTCCTCCTGACCGGATGCGGAACATCCATAAGTCGGGGGCAAAATCCACCCGCTTCGTAACCTGCGCGTGGAAAAACTTGTCGTCCGGAGTAATCATCGGCCCAATAACCTTCCTCGATCTAAATTTGCCGCCAAAAAAAAACGAAGCGTCCAAGAATCTGGACGCCGAAAGCCCAATCCAGCCAGATAAGTCGTCAGATCATAAACCACCAAGCACGCGAAGTCACACGCAGGACGACGGCCCGGCCGCGAACAAAAGGCCGTCGAGTTGTGCTCGACGGGACAGCCGAGGGCGGCTGTCCCACATGAGCGTCGCAGCAAAGTGCAGCTATTCCCCCACGACCAAGCTATTTCCCGACCACGAGCGCCACAAAGCTGTCCGGAAGAATCGAGCGCCGCGGACGCGGATTATCCGCCGTTGCGGCCGGCGGCGGCCCGAATTTCGCCGTCACTACGAAAACGTTGTGGGTCTTCGCGTCCAGGGCCAGCGTGCGCGCCCCTTGCTGCGTCGGGACGTTTTCCGCCACGCTGAACTTATCGGGCGATTCTTCTTTCACCACGGTCAGCACGCCTTCGCCGCAGGAAGCAAAGGCCAGTCCGGTTTCGTCGTCGAATGCGGTCGCATCCACGCCATCGCCAATGGACGGCGTGGCCAGAACTTTGCCGCTGTCGGCGTCCACTACCGCCATCATCTTGTTGTCGCAACCGACAAACAGGCGGCGATTCTTGCGGTCGATGGCAAGGCCGCTCGGCTCGGTGCAGGGCGCCAACGGCCACTTGGCTTTCACTTCCAGCTTGTTCGGGTCGATCGCGACCAGTTCGCTCTTGTCTTCGATGTTGACGAAGATTTCTCCTTTGGCGTCGCTGGCGGCGAATTCCGGCTTGCCGTCGAGCTTGATCGTGCCCAGCACTTTTCCGCTGGCCGCATCGATCGCGGTGGAATCCTGGCTGCGGCCGTTGAAGGTGAACACCCGCTTGGTCGCGGGATCATAAAGAATAGCGTCTGGATTGTCGCCCACTTTCACTTTGTTGCTGGTGGCGAGAGTCTTGATATCGAAAATGCTCACCGTGCCTTCACGACCATTGCTGGTGAAACCGCGGCCCAGCTCCGGCGCCAGTGCGATCCCGTGCACTCCTGGCGTATCGGCAATATCGCCCACGCTCTTGCCGGAGTCCGCATCCACCACCATCACGTGCGTGCCGCGAGAAATATAAAGCCGGCGTGCGCTGGCGTCGGCGGTCAGGTAGTCCCAGCCGCCGTCGCCGCCCAGCTTGTAAGTGCTTACAACGTGATATCCCGGAGCTGCCGCGAGGGGCACAGCGGCCAGGGTCACGATGAAAACCGCGATCCACAACCTGAAATTCGTATTCATAATTTCTCCTTGAAATTGTTTGGGATTAAACCGCGTGCCGCCGGTTGAGCCCGCAAAGCAGTTTTCATATTGCCCCGGAACTTAGAATCTGTAGTTCCAAACGTCGCGGAAAAAACTATCGGGGCCCGAACGGAAGTAACTTTACCGCATTCTAAGAGGGTTCTAGACTTTTTATACAACATATGGAAGTTTGCCGACCGATCCCCCATCATTTGTCATCGTTAACGGATACGATGGCACCCCCCCTACAGCCCGACGATGGTACCGTGGGCCCCGACTTGGCTGCTGAAGCGAATGGGCCGAGCAGGGTCTCGACCCAAAGTCAACCATTCGCACCTACGTTGCGGATCGGACCTGCGGCAGGTGTTGCCGCCGGGGTTCTGCTGGCGGTTCTGGTTGGAAGCGTTGGAACGGCCCGCGCCGGCTGGAAGCACATGACCACCCTGTTTGCCGCGAACGGAAGCCTGAGACAGGATGCTCCCACCGATCCCGGCCCTGGTCTCGAGAACGGTTTCGCCGCGGATGACGCGGCGCAGAATCTTTCGCAGAACGATGTGGCGCAGTTAGATCGCCTGGTCCCCCAAACTCAAGCCGAAGCCCTGCTGGAACGGGCTGTGGGAGAATCCGACGGAGCGGTCGAGCAAATCATGTCGCGGGCGGACGGTTGGCGGGGAAAGATCCAGTGGAGTTCACAAATCGCCAGCCTGACCACGGCAGCGCTTGCTTCCCAGGACGTGCAGGTTCGCCAGTCCGGAGTGGAAGTGGAACTCGCCGCTTATGGATTGGCCAAGGACACGGCCAGCCTGAACTATCTAATGCGCGCGGCCGCGTCGTCGAATCACGAAAAGAAAATTTGGGCGCTTTGGTCGCTTGGCCTGCTGGCCAACCGCGGCGTTGGAACCTCCATCGCGCTGCAGGCTTTGACCGCACATCTACGGGATCCTGACGAGGACTCCCGCCGCTGGGCGGTCGCGGCCCTGGCTCAAGTGGGCGCGCCGCAAACGATTGTGCCGCTCTTGCACACGATGCATGACGATGCTTCGCCCAGCGTGCGCTTGGGTGCGGCCTCGAGCCTGGCGGAATCCGGCATGTTGACCCACGAGCAGCGGCTGGGTGCCGTGCCCCAGTTGCTGAACTACACCGACGATCCGGCCCTGGATGTACAAACCCGCACCTGGGCGTTTCAGGCGCTGGCCTGTATTACCGGAAAACGTCTTCCCAACGATTCTGGCGCTTGGCGCCTTTGGTACACATCCACGAAAGTTGACTGAACCTAAACCATGGAAAACCTGAACGTAGTTGTTGCGCTCATTACCCGAGACAATGATTACCAGGCCGAGCAAGCGGCGTCCGCGATGGAAGCGGCAACCCGTGTCGGCGCCAAGATTCAAGTCGTCTACGCGGACGGCGATGCCGTTGATCAGACGCAGCAACTGGTCAAGATCATTCAGGATCCCATCCAGCGCCCTACTGCGATTGTGGTGGAGCCGGTTGGCACCAGCATGGCTCAAATTGCAAAGGCGGCAGTTGCGGCTGGGATCGGTTGGGGGATTCTGGGACGCCAAGCGGAATACACTCCTGAACTTCGCCGGAAAAATCAAGCACCAGTTTTTTCCGTGACCACCGATCAAGAAGAAGTGGGAAGAATCCAGGGGAAGCAGCTTGCGGCGCTCGTAACCGAAGGCAACGTTCTTTATATCGAAGGACCCTCCAGCAGTGTTTCCAGCCTGCGGACGAAGGGAATGCTCTCGGCCAAACCGGCCAAGGTCGAGATGAAAATGCTCAAGGGGGACTGGACCGACCGCAGCGCGCACCACGCCGTGAAATCCTGGCTTTCGCTGAGCACTTCCCGGCAGCTGCATATTCGAGCCGTAGTTTGCCAGAACGACGCTATGGCGATGGGGGCAAGAAAAGCGTTCGGCGATTTGACCGAGAAGGACCGCGAGCTGTGGCTCAACACTCCGTTTTTCGGCTGTGATGGGGTAACAAAGACCGGGCAGGAATGGGTGCGGCGTGGGTTCTTGACCGCCACCGTGATCACCCCGCCGACTGCAGGCTTGGCGCTTGAAACCCTGGTGAAGGCGATTCGCGCGGGCGCGCTTCCGCCGGAAAACACGGCGAGCGCAGCGCGAGCTTTTCCGGCAGTGGAAGAACTGGCCAAACGGCGTGGCGCAGCCGGGGGAGGCTAGTCACATTTTGGAGATCACATTTTGAAGATGAAGGTAGAGAGTCTTTCGTAGACGTCTTTTGATCGGCACCTGAAAAAATAAACTAACCCCAAACTCAACTAACCCAACCCATGGAAAACCTGAATGTAGTCATTGCCCTGACCACGCGACAGAACGATTACCAGGCCGAACAGGCGCAGTCTGCGACCGACGTTGCGAACCGGCTGGGCATAGCGATCAACATCATTTACGCGGACGGCGACGCCGTTAATCAATCTCAACAACTAGTGAAGATAATCCAGGACCGCAACCAGCATCCCATCGCGATTCTGGTGGAACCCATTGGAACCCCCATGCCTCAGGTCGCGAAAGCGGCAGTGGCAGCCGGCATCGGCTGGGGCGTTCTGAATCGCGAAGCCGAATACATTCCCGAACTTCGCCGAGGCGCCAAGGTGCCGGTGTTCGCCGTGAGTCCCGATCAGGAGGAAGTGGGAAAGATTCAAGGCAAACAGCTGACGGCCATTGCGACGGAGGGCAACATTCTCTATGTCGAAGGGCCTTCGGCCAGCAGCGCCGCGAGTCTTCGCACCAAGGGAATGCTCTCCACCAAACCTCGCGGAGTTGAATTGAAAATGCTCAAGGGGGACTGGTCCGAGAGCAGCGCCCAGCATTCGGTGAAGTCCTGGCTGTCGCTGAGCACGTCGCGGCAGCTGCACATTCGCGCCGTCGTCTGCCAGAATGACGCCATGGCGATGGGCGCCAGAAAGGCCTTTGCTGATCTTACCGAGGCCGACCGCGACCAATGGTTGAAGACTCCGTTCCTGGGCTGCGACGGCGTCACCAAGACCGGCCAGGAATGGGTACGCGCGGGACATTTGCGCGCCACGGTTGTGATCCCGCCCATGGCAGGGCTGGCTCTGGAAATGCTCGCGAATGCGATCAGCACCGGTTCTATGCCGCCCGATCGCACGGTGTGCGCTCCGCGATCGTTTCCTGCCATCGCTGAGCTTGGCGCTAAGCGTTCTTAGGCTCGGGCCAGGCTTGGCCGGCGAAGGCGCGGCTCCAGAAGTGGAACGACCACCTCAAGAGCCGCCGTCCTTGTCGCGCTTGTGCCGTGTTCTAATCCGCCATCTTTGCGACATGTAAGTCGAAGCCCGTCTTCGGCAGCAGGGAAGTCAGCGCGAATGCGATGAATCCGTCGCCATGCGCTTCGGTGTGGCGATACAGGCCGGGCTCACTCTCGATCGTTTCTCGCCGGCCTTCCATATCTCCTAGAAACGCCTGTGCATCTTTTACTCCCGCGTCGCCGTCTTTGGCGCGCGTGACCACTGCCTCAGAGGCATACGAGCGCACCAGCTTCGGCCAATATTTCTCCAGCAGCTCGGTGCTGGCGAAAACGTCGGCCCAGATGATGCGCCCGTTCACCGCCACTACCACGCCCACCGCATTGCGATCGCGCAACTGCCGGATCAGGCTTTGATAATTCTGCTCGATTGGTTTGGCGACGGCGTCGACCCGCTGTTTCACTTCATTGGTCTCCATCACCTTGGCGTAAGAACTGGTGCCCGCAATCACCGCCGCCGCCGGAGGCGCGGCGACTGCCAGGTCGCGGGATACCGCTTCCCGCTGCTTTGCCACCTCCGCCCAGACTTCGTTTTGATTCTTGTCTCCCATGGCTTTGGCGCGCACTGAGGGCTGCGCCATCAAGGCCATTGGGGCGGGAGCATTCGGTTTTGCCCCGCCATAGTTTGAACCGTACATGGCTTCTGAAGCGCCAAAGTGATCGCTGCTCGCGACCCACCGTCCCGGCTCGACGCAAAACACGGCCAGGTCTACGGGATCGCTTTCCGCGGGAACGATGCGGTCTTTGCCGATCACGCGGTCCTGCTTGCCGCCGGTTACGATCTCTCCGGCCAGCAACAGCAGCGGACGTTTGGAATTGTTGACCAGCACCAGCCGGTTGACTTCGGCTCCGCTGCCACGCATGACCGGCTGCGGCGGATGCCGCCGGATTAGCCCCTGAATATTTCCATATTCTGTTACCACCACTTCTCCGGATCGCAGTCCTTCATCGAGCGTCAGAAATTCGCCGGTGGGATAACTCTTCGGCGCGACCACCGGAAACACCGTCAGATTACCGTGGCGGATTGGCTCCAGCACCTTGTAGCCCGCGGCGCCGCCCGTCTCGCCGGCTCGAGCCGGCGTCGGTCCTCCGGCAAACAAACCGGTCATCACCAGAGCGGCCACCATTGCGACCGCTGTCCCAACCACTAACCTTGCGTTTTTCTGTGCCTTCATAGGTTCCCCCTTGGCGGGCTAGCGCGTCCCCCAGCTCCCAGGAAAGCATCGTCATCGCTTGTGGGACGCGCTGCCCAACGCAGCGCCCAACGCACTGCGCAACACACACACTGAGAGAACGAAAAAAAAACGGTCCTTGCGGCCAAAATTCGCGCCGCGCGCGTCTAAGAACTTGGTAGCATCACAGGGACGAGCGGTAACCGCGCAGGGTTACCGCGATCGAGTTACTGCGATAAGGCTGCCGATTAAGAGTTGCCGTAGACGCAGACGTTGTCACCACCGCCGCGCATGAACGCCACGAAACAAACGTCCGCCGTTGAGTTGATGGTCAGCGAGCTTGTGGCGGAGCTGCACGCGAAGAGCGGCTGCGAAAAAGTTGACCTCGCTCGCGAAGCGTTCGTCGCGATTCTCTGCGAGGTTGGCGGAAAATTCGCCACCCCAGCCACTTCGGAAACCGAGTTACGCACCTTCTTTCTCTCTTTGCGCGTGGACGAACTTGCCCTCGCGCGCGCCTGTGCCGCTGGAAGCAATCCTGCCTGGGACATTTTTCTCACGCGTTACAGAGAAAAACTCTATCTCTCCGCTCTGCGCGTGACGCGCGAAGATTCCGCCGCGCGCGAACTGGCCGACGCTCTCTATGCCGATCTCTACGGCACCGCGTTGCGCGACGGTGTGCGTGTGTCGAAGCTGGCTTCCTACACCGGCCGTGGATCGCTCGAAGGCTGGCTGCGCACAGTTCTCGCGCAGGAATATGTGAACCGCTACCGGCGCACGCGCCGGCTGGTAAGTCTGGATGAGGAATCGGAGGAAGGAGTTCAGTTCCAGGCGCCCGATCCCGAGCCGGTAGTTTCGGCGGACCCGCGCCTCGAATCGGCCACCGACGAAGCTCTGGCCTACCTTTCCGGCGAAGATCGCATGATTCTGAGCGCCTATTTTCTCGATGGCCGCACCCTGGCCGAGATTGCCCGCATGCTGGGCGTGCACGAATCCACCATCAGCCGCAAGCTCGACAAGCTGGCGAAAGCTGTGCGAAAACAAATCCTGGCAGGGTTGTCCCGCCGCGGCATGACCCGACGGCAGGCCGAAGAAGCGTTGCAAGTGGACGTCCGCGACCTGCAAGTTGATATTCGCCGCAGTCTGGCGCAAGAATCGTCGCCGCGACCGTTCTCAGAAAAGAAGATAGACGCAAGGGCGGGAGAAAGCCCGCCCGTGGGCTCAAGTTCGTGAATGCGAGAGACGAGTCGCGAGCGCGACCCATTCAGGAATCCTCCTGGAAGCTTAGAAGTTAGGTAGCTGGAAGCTAATATGCCGGAACTCTCCAATATCGTGCGTGAGCGACTGAAGGTACAGCGGCCAACCTCACCGCATCCCGATCCGGACGTGCTCACTGCTTTTACTGAGCGTGCATTGCCGGAACCCGAGCGCGCCGTGGTGATGGAGCACCTCGCCCGTTGCCTCGATTGCCGCGAGATTCTGGCCCTGGCCCTGCCCGCCACGGTCGCCGTTGAGACGGCTCACGCTCCTCTGCCCGCGCGCAAAGGCTGGTTCGGCGCGCCGGCTCTGCGCTGGGGAGTGGTAGCCGCCGGTTTGGCTATTCTCGTCGTGACCGGAATTCTGCAGTATCCGCGGCGGCAGCGGCTGGAAGCTTTCATCGCGGCCCGGCGGTCCAACGCTCAGGCTCCAGAGGCCACGACTGTGCAGACGAGTCGCGCCGAGGAGTCCGCGAGGCCGGTGCCGTCCCCGCAAGGTTCGTCGGCAAGTTCCGCGATAGCTGTTCCCGAGAATGCGGCTAATTCGGATACTGCCAAGAAGGAACGCGCGACAGTGCCTGGTCCAGCGAACGAAGCCGCAACACGCTCCGCTGCGAGTGAGTTGAAGAGCCCGCAGTTGACCGCCGCGCTCGCGCCGCGCGCATTGGCCTCCGGGCGGAGGGCGGATGGTTCGGCTCTCGGCGGCCCCATGAGGCGGAGCCTCCAGTCTTCCGCGCCGGTAGCCGCACCTTCCGCAGGGTCAGTCGAGATGTCATCGGCATCGCCGCTCGTTGCCACGAACGGACCCGATCAATCCTCGAAGCCGCAACTTCAATATGAGGCGAGGAATCGAGAGCCCGGAGTGAGTTCGGCGATCGACCAGTCTGGGGGACAGCGGTCGTTCCTGGACGTGACCGTCGACAAAGCAAAGGCCCCGGCTCCCGCCCTGGCGCAACCAGCGCTCGCCCCGCGTTGGGCCATCAGCGCCACCGGCGGCTTACTGCGTTCCTATGATCAGGGAAATAGCTGGGCGAGCGTGGATGTGAACGCGTCCTTGGTCGCTGGAAACCTAGTCGCTGGAAACGTAGTGGGTGGAAACGGGCCACCCCCAGCGGCGCCTGAGACGCAGAAGTACCCGCAAGCGAGTCAGGACACCAGTCAACTCCAGAGCCAGACTCAAAGCAAGGCTCTAAGCAAGAGTTCCGCCATGAGCCGGCAAAAAGCGGCGGCGGTTGTTTCGAGTCCTATTTTTCGCGCCCTATCCGCGGCGGGGCTGGAGGTTTGGGCCGGAGGCTCCGCCGGTGCACTCTATCATTCCTCCGACGGCGGCCAGCAATGGATGCGCGTAATCCCTGCTGCTTCGGGAATTATGCTGGCTGGCGATATCACCGGCATCGCCTTTCCCGATTCGTTGCACGGACAAATCACCACGTCGGCGCCGGAACTCTGGATTACCAGCGATGGCGGGCAAACCTGGCAGAAACGCTAAAGGCCTCAGCTTCGCCGTCGGTTACCTAAGTCAGCAAACTCGTATTAACTCTGGGCAAAGCCCATTACCAAAGTGACGTTTACACAAAATGGCAGTGCCTTTAGTATCCATTTCGTGGTTTGGCAGTTCTGGGGGAGGGCTGCCGAGGCGTCCTTGACTGAAAAGTCCAGGGCGCTTTTTCTTTTGCCCGGCAACTCGTGTTGCGTGCACTTCAGCTCAACTTCAAGCCTCAAGGACGCCTTGGCTCGACGAACAGCACCAAATACTCTTCGTCCAGGTACCGGTCTCCAATCTTTAATGCCCGGGGCTCGCGGCCGAATAATTCGAAGCCCAGCGAGCGATATAGCTTTGCGGCTGCTTCCTGGGACGCGGCCACGGAGACCCTGATTTGCTCGATGCCCGGCAGTCGAAGAGCGCGCTCCAACACCGCTCGCATCATCTCCCGTCCCACTCCCTTGCCCCGGGCCTCGCGCGTCAAGTAAACGCCCCAGATCTGTCCCTTGTGGCGACCTTTGAGCCCTTTCTCGCGAAAGAAGCCCGCGGTGCCCATCAGGCGCTCGCCCTCAAATGCACCCACGACGAAATTGTTCGCCGGATCGGCAGGAACCAGCCGCGCCGCCACATCCTCCACCGACAAAGCGCGATGCTCTTCCGCCGACGCACTGAACGCTTCGGGATCGCGCTCCAGCGCTTCCAGCCGGATGTTCCAGTACGCGCTGGCGTCGTTGGCGGTTAAGACTCGGATTTCCATCCTGTTTACCTTCAGCCGCTGACTTCAGAACCGGGGCAGGGCAGTCGACTGCGCTATTTCCTGCGGAATAGCTTTGCGCTACTTGGCTCCGCGGCAAGTCGCGCAATACCCGCCGATTTCCAGGCGCGAAATCAGAACGCGAAACCGGCAGTCTTTCTCGACCTGCTGCTTCAGTTTCTCGAAAACATCGCTGACGAACTCCATGATCTTGCCGCAACGCAGGCAGGCCATGTGGATGTGATCGCGACCCAGTTTGCGCTCGTAGTAGTGCCCCTCTCCGTGGATGTGCATCAGGTCGAGCTCGTCAATCAGTCCTTGGCGCTTCAGCAGCCGCAGCGTGCGGTAAACGGTGCTGCGGTCGACGCTGGCATCGATTCTCTGCGCCTTGCGCAGAATCTGGGCCGCGTCCAGATGTTTGCTGGCGGTTTCCATCACGCTCAGAATGGCGCGGCGCTGCTCGGTCATACGGATTCCGCGCTCCGCGAAATGGGCCTGCAGGCGGCCCGGGACTTCGGTTTGAGGAAGAGGCATAGAAGACCTCCAGTCGCTTACTTAGCCGCAGTATTAGTCGCAACTGGTCGCAAGCACGCTGCGACGGAATCTTTCGCTGGTCCTTGACGCTGAATCAGGGAATCCAGCAAGATTGTAAGCGTAACTCAGATGCGACTCAGTTGCAAGTAGTAATTGCGACCAAGTCGCATCTAGCAAGCTTCCCCTGAAAGGATCGCTCCCTTCTTGAATTTAACCCGAGCGGTGCTCCTCTTCGTACTCACGACGGCGCTACTGAGCGCGTTCGCCAGGCCTGCGATGGCGCAGGAGAGCCCCTACATCGTGACCTACGATCACTATCTCGAGGAGCCCGGCAGTCTTGAGCTGGAATATTTCTCCACCTTCGGCGCGCCGCGTGCCGGCAACGACTTCCATGCCTTCTGGACCGAATTCGAATATGGCGCGACCGCCTCGTGGACCACCGAGATCTATATCGACGGCCAGACCACCTTCAATGACAGCACGCTGTTCACCGGCTTCCGCTGGGAGAATCGTTTCCGCCTGCTGCAGCAGGAGCACTTCGTCAATCCTGTCCTTTACATCGAATATGAGCAAATCAGCGGCGCCGACAAGATTCTGAAAGAAGTTGAGGGTCACGACGTGGAAGCAGACTACGCCACGCCGAACGCACTGGCCCGCCAGGAACACAATCACGAAATCGAAACCAAGCTGCTGCTTTCCAAAGCTTTCCAGGGCTGGAACATCGCGGAAAATACCCTCGCCGCCAAGAATCTGACGGGGGGCAATCCCTGGGAGTTCGGTTATGCCCTCGGCGCCAGCCGGCCCCTGGCCTTGAAGGCCTCGGCCCATCGCTGCACTTTCTGCCGCGAAAATTTCATTGCCGGAGTTGAAATGTATGGCGGCCTGGGCGATCGCCACAGTTTCGGCTTGCACGATACGTCGCACTACCTGGCGCCGGTTGTCGCCTGGAACCTGCCTTCGGACTGGACCCTGCGCCTGTCCCCCGGCTTCGGCTTAAACAACAACAGCCACGGTTTCCTTCTGCGCTGGGGCGTTTCGCGCGAGTTCTCCGGCTTCGGCGCCGCTTTCGGATCAATGATCGGCCGCTTCTTCGGAGGCCGCAAGCCATGACCCGTGTTGCGAGGCGCACAGCTTTGGCGGCGTTCGTGTTGGCGCTCACTGTTTCGCTGGCCGCGCAGAAAGGGATGTCGGTTTCGGAGAAGGACAGTTCCGTCTACGCGCCGTTGGCGAAAGCTCCCGCGAAAGCAACTGCCCGGCGCAATCCGCTGGAAAGCGATCCCGACGCCGTGGCGGCTGGTGCGAACCTTTTTGCTCAGCACTGCGCCGAGTGCCATGGCGAAATGGCGCAAGGTGGCCGCAAAGGCCCGAGCCTGCTCGCCGACCCGGTGCGGCAGGCGTCTCCCGGCGCAATCTTCTGGATTCTGACCAACGGCGTGGTCCGCCGCGGCATGCCCGTGTGGTCAAAACTGCCCGAACCGCAGCGCTGGCAGCTGGTCGCCTACATTAAGTCGCTCTCACCCCGCTCAGGGCCGGCTTCAAAGCCTCAGAAATAACGTTTTTCCGCCGCTGCGGCCTTTTGCGACTTTCCGCTCCCCGGCAGCATCAAAAGCGAGGTGGTAAAATAGTCAGTTGGCCTCCCTAGCGGGGAGGTGTTCTACGTATCGCCAGGCCCTGCAACGCTCGATGAAGCGTTCGCGGACAGCGCGACGTGACAACGAGGAGAAACAATATGGCAGGTAACGGAATCGTAGAAGTAACAGATGCAAATTTCGATCAGGACGTTTTGAAATCGGAGCAGCCGGTGCTGGTCGACTTCTGGGCAACATGGTGCGGCCCTTGCCGCGCTCTCGCTCCCATCGTAGACGAACTCGCCAAGGACTATCAGGGCAAGCTCAAAGTCGGCAAGATGGACGTCGACTCCAACAGCGCGACTCCCATGCGCTACAAAGTAACCGGCATCCCCACGCTGCTGGTTTTCAAGGGCGGACAAGTGGTCGAACAACTCGTCGGCTACAAACCCAAAGACGCCATCGCTCAGGCGATTGATAAGCACGTTGGGTAATTGGCTTTCGGGCTTCAGCGAAACGCTCGGGATAGATCCCGAGCGTTTTTGTTTTTCCGATTTTGTTGAAGTGGGTTGCCGAAGCCTGATCGCCGAAGCCCGAAGTCCCGATTCACGGCGCTTCCGCAAGCGTGTAGTCGAATTCGTAGGAATGTTTTCCGTCTGCGATTTTGATCGTCATCACGCCGGCCAGGCCCACCAGTTGTTCCGTTCCTGAATCCGGCACCACGCTCACCGTCATCTGAGGTACCCCTTTGGTCATGGTGCCGATGTGTTGCAGGACGAAGCTGCCGCTGCGTCCTTTCAGCGTTCCCGTGACGCGCTCCATCGCTACGTAACCGCCCGAGCCTTTCACGCCGGACATCGCCGCCAGCATTAGACCTTTACTAGTTGCTTCCAGTTCGCCGTGGAACTGCTTATCGAGCGACATTTTTCCGATGTTCCCATCGACAGCAGCGTCTCCGGCCTGCGGCGTCACTTTTACTTCGAACGTTCCACTGGCCTGACTCGTCACAACTTTCTCCTTCGCGACCGCACCGGCCACAACCGCGCTCTGCTCCGCCGAGTGGTTCTGTGCCTGCCCCAAGGCGCTCAAGCCCAGACATAAACCCAGACACAAACATGGACAAATGCCAGCGATGTGATAAGCCTTGATCAAATGAACTCTGAAACGGATTCGAAATTTCATAGAATGTAAGCTGGGACTTTGGACCTCGGATCTCAGCCGGAAGCGACGCCGCTTTCCCGGAAGCCGGAAGCCGAGAGCCGGAAGCCGGCTCCTAATACTTCCGCAGCACTCCGATCACCCTGCCCTGTACTTCCACCGACGCTGCCGGCACGATGATGGGTTTCATGGTCACGTTCGAGGGCTGCAAGCGGATGTTGTCCCCTTCGCGGTAAAAACGCTTCAGCGTGGCGTCGGTCGTATCCACCAGGGCGACCACGATGTCGCCGTTGTGCGCGGTCTTCGCTTTTTCTACCAGCACATAGTCGCCGTCGAGGATGTGCTCATCCTGCATCGATTCTCCGCGCACCTCGAGCACGAACACTTCTTTCGAGCGCACGAAATCGGCCAGCGAAATCGTTTCCGGATTCTCCACCGCTTCAATCGGCTGGCCCGCGGCGATGCGCCCCACCAGCGGCAGCACCAGGCCCGTATTCACGCTCATGGCTTGTTTCAGCCGCCCCTTGGGAGGTAGCAGGTCAATCGACCGGCTGCGGTTGTAGTCGCGCGTGAGCAAGCCCTTCTTTTCCAGATTCGAGATGTGCTTGTGCACGGTGGCCAGCGAATTCAGGTCAAGCCCCTTGCCGATCTCTTCAAACGACGGGGAGTAGCCGTGTTCGGCCACGAATCGCGAGATGAAGTCGTAAACTTCGTGCTGCCTGCGTGTAATCGCCATGCCGCCATTATTGGCGAACAGAAGGCGAAAAAGCAAGCAAGAAGTTTCCAGGCAGGATGTGCGTCGTACCGCCCGGTTGTGAGCGGTTAAATCACTCCTGCTGGCTCAGTCCTGGCTGCGTCCCGCGTAGTAGCCCGCGCGGGCTTGAATTTTGTAGCCCTGCTTGTTCTTGATCTCGAGCTTGCGGTAGCTGCCGTCGAGCTTGGTGTTGTCAGGAGTGTAGCCGATGTTGTACTGGCTGCGCAGTTCGTTGGCGATCTGCTCGAAAGCGTCCCGGAGCTTCTGGAAATTGTTGCCCACGTTGATCAGCCGGCCGCCAGTCTGCTCGGTCAGCTTTTTCATTTCGCCTTCGCCGTAGTAGCCCATACCGGCCGAACCGTAGAACCCGCGATCGGCGCAGAGCAGCACGTAGACAATGGAATCGGACTTCTGGGCGGCTTCAACCGCGTCCTTTACGGTGAGCTGGCTGCCCTGATCTTCGCCATCGGTGAGCAGGATCATGGCTTTGCGCCCAGTCTCTTTGGCCAGCATGTCATGTCCGGCGAGGTAGACCGAGTCATAGAGCAGCGTGCCGCGCGGATTGCTGGTGGGGATGGGCCCGCCGCCGATGCCCGGAGGCCCAAGATTTCCGCCTCCAATGTTGATCTTGGCCTTGTTCAGGGCCGCCTGCAGGCGGTGCACATCGTTGGTGAAATCCTGCAACAGATCCACGTCTACGTCGAAGCCGATCACGAAAGCTTCGTCATTGTTGCGCAGGATCTGCTTCAGGAAGGCGCCGCCGACTTCTTTCTCCATATCGAGAACGCGCGCCTGGCTGCCGCTGGAATCGATCAGAATGCCCAGCGTGAGCGGCAGGTTCGATTCCGCCGTGAAGTACTTGATCGTCTGCGCCTTGCCGTCTTCGGCGATCTCAAAGTCGGTCTTCGTGAGGTTCGGAATCAGCGTGCCCTTCTTGTCTTTGACGTTGAAGAACAGCTGCACCACGTTGACGTTCACCTTCAACGTTTCCTGCGGCTTCTGGTCGTCGCTGATCTGGTCAGAAGCGGCTTGGCCCGCGGGTTTGGCCTGTGACCCGTTGTCGGGTTTTTGCGAAGGCGCCGGGGCCTGCTGGGCTATGCAAAGGGTTACGGTGAGGCAGAGGCAGGCCGCGATGGCGGCCAGGTTCCGGGAGCGGACTGCAGGAATCTTGAGCATTCAGGTTCTCTTTGCGATACCTTTACGCAGGGGAAGGGTTACGGGCAACTCTCCCTCGGATAGTCTAATCTTGTAGAGTCGGATCGTGTAGCTTCGAATCTAGTAGGTTAGATGCACCAAATTGACCGGCATAAGCATCCCAACTATGGGAAAATTGTCTTTGGCAGGTATGTGGGACCGAGAGGCCAAATGGAGTCTGTAGGTCTAAGCAGGAAAACCGGCAAAAACGAGAACTGGGAAAGGACCACGCTTGCAGCTCTGGCCGGAATCGCGCTGGCTTTCGCCTGGGCTCTGAGTTCAGCAGTCCCGGCGCGGGCACAGTCAGGCGCAAGCCAGCCGGCCACACAAGAGCAGAAGCAAGCGCCGCAGGACATTCCAGACGCGCCCTCAACCGTGCAGCCGCCGGTAGCTCCTCCGCCAGAGAGGCTCGACAAGCCTCCCGTAACGCCGCCAGCTACCGACCAGCATCCCGCTCGCAAGCCGGACGATTCAAGCTCGACCACCGAAAACCCTCCTCCACCGCCCATGCCTCCGGTCGAGACCCTGCCCCCGGGCACCACCACGGCCGCGGCGCCCGTAAGCCAGAGCAGCAAGGACGATCTGCTCAAGTTCGTGGTTCGGGTGAATTCCGTGCAGGTTCCGGTGATGGTCAAGGACAGGGATGGGCGCCGCGTAGACGGGCTGCGACCCAAGGATTTCACGGTGCTGGAGAATGGCAAGCCGCAGCAACTCTCATACTTCACCACCGACCCGTTCGAACTTTCCGTAGCCGTGGTGATCGATCTCGGAATGCCTGACGTTGCCGTGCAGAAGATTAATCAGACGTTCTCCGCCCTGGTGGAAGCGTTCAGTATCTATGACGAAGTTGCGATTTATACCTATAGCAGCACTGTCAGCCAGGTGAGCAGCTACCAGACTACGGGGCAAAAGTTGACCGCGGTGCTGAACACGCTGAAAACGGAAACCGGGCACAACAACGGAGTTGCGGTCCTGAGCGGGCCGATGGCCTCGGGACCGGTGGTCAACGGAATTCCGGTGGGAAGTCCATCAGTGCCAGTGAACACGCCCTCCCGGGAAGCGCACGTCTTAAACGACGCCATTCTGCGCGCGGCGCTCGACTTGAGCAAACGCGACCGCACTCGCCGCAAGGTGATCTTTGTGATCAGCGATGGCCGCGAACTGGGCAGCCAGGCCAGCTTCCGGGATGTGCTGCGCGTGCTGCTGGCTCAGGGCATCCAGGTGAAGGCCGCCGTTGTGGAAGGCTCCGCCATACCCGTGTACAACAAGCTCGAGAAGTTCCACCTGCCGTTGCAGGGCTACAACGATATCCTGCCCAAATACACGGCGGCGACGGGAGGCGGGCAGGTCTACAGCGGGTTCTCCCGCAACACCATCGAAAATGCTTACGCGGACATCACTTCCGACGTGCGCAACCAATACACGCTGGGCTATTTGACCCGCGCTACGATCAGCGAAAAATGCAACGACCTCGAAGTCAAGATCGATCATCCGGGTCTGAAGATCTACACCAGAGACAGAGTATGTCCGGCAGCCTCCCGGGCTCGATAAACGCTGGCCGCGCCTCTACCACGCAACCATCCTGAAACCGTCGATCTGAATCCGATGCGACTGAAATACATACGGGCACGGTCGAGACCGTGCCCGTACAAAGCTTGCCAGCAAACCAAGTCGTAACTTGTTCGCTGCGCTCTACTGCTTCTGCTCCGGCTTGTCTTTATCTTGCCCTTTCTCCTGAATCGACAGCAATTCCACCTCGAAGATCAAGGTCGCGCCGGGGCCAATAGTGCCGCCCGCTCCGCGGTCGCCATAGGCCAAATCGGAGGGGATGAATAGCTGCCAGGTCGATCCTACGGGCATCAGTTGCAGCGCCTCGGTCCAGCCCTTGATCACGCCGCTCACCGGGAACGTCGCGGGGCCGCCGTGCTTGGCGGAACTGTCGAACTCGGTGCCATCAATCAGCGTGCCCTTGTAGTTACACTGAACAGTATCGCCAGCCTGGGGCTTCTTGCCATCTCCCGCCTTCAGGATCTTGTACTGCAATCCGCTGGGCAGGGTGGTGACGCCTTCCTTGCCCTTGTTGGCAGCCAGAAAGGCATCGCCTTCCTGCTTGTTCTTCTCGCCGGCCTCTTTCGCGACAGCCGCCTGCTTCTGCTGCATTTCGGCGCGCAGTTCTGCGATCGCGGCCTTAACCTGGTCGTCGGTCATGGCTGGCTTGGCGCCGGAAAGGGCATCCCGCATGCCGCGGGAGACCAGCGCCGGATCGATGTCCACGGATTGGGACTTTAACTGGGCGCCCACCTTCTTGCCGATGTCGGCGCCAATGGCGTAGCTGCGTTTCTGCTTGGCAGTTTTCAGCACCAGGGGAGCCCCAGCGATGGCACTTTTGGCGGTGGCTCCCGTTTTGGCTGTGGTTCCCGTCTTGGAAGATGCTGGTTTCGCCGGTGCCGGTGTTGCAGCTGGCTGGCTGGCCTGGGGTTGAGTTGGAGTTTGCGCGGCCGGCTGAGTCTGCGCGGCAGCCGCGGCTGGTACGAAGAAAACTGGTGCGAGGAAAACTAGAATACTGCCGGCCAGAATAGCAGCGGGCAGCAGCGGCTTGGAGGCGAAGGTCGAGTAGTTAGGCATCGTGGTCTATTGTAGTGCCTCGGGCTCTATACCACCAAAGGGCCCCCCGGGGGTCACAGGAGTAACCTGCAAGTGATAGAGAGCGTGTGATATAAAACCATCAAGCCCCCGCAGGGACAATTGTGCGCGGAAGCGTCCGCAGGGGTGTGCCGCCGCGCGTCCGAGGAAGCCTTTTGAGTTTCATCAACTTCGCAGCCCGCGAGATCAACTGCAAGATCGTGTATTACGGCGCCGGTTTGGGCGGTAAGACCACGAATCTGCAGATCATCTACCAGAAGACCGCGGACCAGCAGAAGGGCAAGATGATCTCGCTGGCTACCGAAACCGAGCGCACGCTGTTCTTCGACTTCCTGCCGCTCGACCTGGGCTCGGTGCGCGGCTTCAAGACCCGCATCCACCTCTACACGGTGCCGGGGCAGGTGTTCTATGACGCCAGCCGCAAGCTGATCCTGCGCGGTGTGGATGGCATTGTTTTCGTGGCCGACTCGCAGGAGCAGCGCATGGACGCCAACGTCGAGGCGCTCGACAACCTGATGGCCAACCTGAGGGAACACGGTTACGATTTCAACAAAATTCCTTACGTGCTGCAACTCAACAAACGCGACCTGCCCAACATTCTGCCCGTGGATTTGCTGAATACCGAACTGCGCAAGAAGAACGAACCAGTCGTGGAAGCGGTGGCCTTTCAGGGCGTGGGCGTATTCGAGACGCTGAAGGAAATTGCCAAGCAGGTGCTCACCGAACTGAAGGCCGGCGGGTAAACAGCCCGCGTGGGGACGACCGCCTCGGCTGTCCCGCTGTGTGGAGCGAGGTCTGTGCTCCTTCGAACGCCATTCGATTACCACCGTAAGCCCAACTGGTCTTTTTCTGCTGCGGCGTCGGCTTCCTGCCCGCTACCCTGACCCAGGGGCCCAGCGCGTGTCCGCCTCGGCCCGTGGATTCCATCCGTGATGCTTTCTTTAACATCGACGTCTACGCCGAGCCCGGGTGGGTTCGTGGTCTGGTGCGCGCTTGGCTTCGCCGCCGGCATGTATCTGTTTTTTCGTGGATTCGTTCTGCTGCAGCGCCGCCGCCTGATTCTCGACACTCCGTTCTCGAAGATTCGCAGTGCGTCGATGGGCATGGTCGAAATCAGCGGCCTGGCCGTGGGACCTTTCACCATGGTCGCGCCCATCACCGCGCGGCCTTGTTACTACTACCGCACGCTGGCCTGGGAGTGGAGGCGCGAAGGCAAGAGCAATCACTGGGTGAAGGTGGCCGGTGAATGTATGTACGTGCCCTTTTTTCTCGACGATAATACCGGGCGCATGCTGGTTGATCCGCGCGGCGCGGAACTCGACTTGCATCGTGATTTCGAGGAGCAGTTTAACACTTCGTTTTTCTCGTCGAACGACGCTCCCGCGAGCGTGTGCAGCTTTCTCGCTCGTCACGGCGTGGACTCGACCAACAAAATCAAAATCGAGGAATGCTGCATTAAGCCCAAGAACTCCCTGTTCATCCTGGGTACGTTGGGCGACAACACGGGAATCGAGGTTAAAGGCGAGCCGATTCCTGATCCAGAGGCGCTCGACCGGGTTCCCGGGCAAGGGTTCGCAATGCCAGCGTTGGTGGTGCCGGGCTTGTCGTTATCCCTTGGCAACTCAATCTCGTTTTCTTCCAGTGATGGCTCTTCCGGCCCGGCCCGAGAAAGCTTCGATAGCTTCGCCGCCCGGACGCTTGCCAGCCAACCGACCGCGAGTCAACCGCAGAAAGTTGCGGACGCCTTGCTAAAAGCCGGCATTACGAATCCCGCAGCATGGTCGGCGGCGGGACTGGGAGGCACTGCGGTTCGAATGAGTCCGGACCCGAGGTTTGCCGCCCCATCTTCTGCGGGCGCATCTTCTGCCGGCGCCAAGTCGCCCGAAGGCGGCGAGAATCGTTCCAGCGGAGCCGTAATCCCAGCTGCCAGTCAAGCCGACGGATTCGATGCTCACCCGCCGGTCGTGCTGACCAAGGGCACGAACAATAAGACATTTCTTATTTCCTGGCACAGCCAGCAGGAAGTCGCCCGCTCGCTCGGTTGGAAATGCACGCTGATGATCTGGGGCGGACCGGTCGTGGCGCTGCTCAGTCTTTATGGCTTGCTCGTGGTTCTTAACTGGCTGTAACTGGCCTGAACCATCTCCCGGCATCGTCTTACTGCAACCCACGTTACTGCGCGTATTACCGCACCATCCTTCTAACCACGCCATGCCTGGCCGTGCGCGGTGCGGCCAAAGCGCTCTAGTACAATGCTCAAGTGAGCGATGCCACCCGCATTGGGATTCTGGGCGACTTTAATTCTGAGTTTCGCTCGCATCCCGCGACCGCCGATTCGATTCAGCATGCCGCGCACAAGCTGGGCATTACGGTCGAATCGGAATGGATCCCCACACCTTCCCTGGCCGGGGCCGAGGCCGAAAAAATTCTCGAAAGTTTTGACGGCTTGTGGGCCGCGCCCGGCAGTCCTTACAAAAGTTTTGATGGGATGTTGAAAGGGATCGAGTTCGCCCGCCGCCGCGACTGGCCGTTGCTCGCCACTTGCGGAGGCTTCCAGTACGCCTTCCTCGAATTCGCCCGCAACGTGCACGGCATCCAGGACGCCGACACTGCTGAAAATAATTCCGGCTCGAAAAATATCATCATTTATCCCGTGGCCTGCGCCGTGCCCCATCGCAAGGGCGACGCACCCAAGCTTTCGGGAGCGATTCCAGAGATTCGCCTGCGTCCCGGCTCTTATCTGCAATCGTTCTATGGCAAGGGGAAAGAGACCGCGACGGAAGAATTTTTCTGCAACTTCGAAGTGAATCCGGAATTTGAATGGTGCGCCATGGAAGCCGGATTCCCGGTCGTGGCGCGCGGCCCGCAAGGCGAAACCCGCGCCATCGAATCGCCTACGCACCGATTTTTCCTGGCGACACTTTTTCAGCCGCAGCTATCGTCCACCGATAAAAAACCGCATCCCGTGGTGTTAGCTTTCGTTCAGGCCGCTGCCGACTGGGGCCGCAAGAAGCTGGATGACAGCGTGCTGGAATAGTCTTTAGATTTTGATTTGTATGGGGCGGACACTCCCTTCGACTCCGCTCAGGGCATGCCTTGTCCGCCGCCTTTGACTTTGCTTCTACCTTCTGATTTTGGCGTCTAGCCTCTGCTTTTTAACCCTCTCCCGGTTACTAAAGTCCCAGCCCCCAGCCGCCCCGGACATCAGCACCATACGCATCTGGAACGCTCGCCATTAGGCCGCTAGACTTTCATCATTCTGGCGCCCGCACGCGACGAGTGATTTCTGGCGATGAGCTTGCGGCGCTCTCCCCGAACCGAGACCCCGCCACCGTGCGGTGAGGAGCTGAGCGCTTTTATGCACCTGCAATTATTCGACTCGATCCGCCTCCCGTTTTCCTCGCTGATCAGCTACATTCCGATCATTGCGACCGTGGTCACCTGTTTTTTCAGCGTGGTGCTGGCCCGGGCCACATTGCGCTATGTGGAAGCCACCGACAAGGGCCTGCAGCTGGCGCGCGAAGAGTTCGAGCGCGAGTGGTCGCCGGAACTGCACCTCAAGCTGGAGCGCGTCTCCGCCAGCGAAGCCCGGATCATCGTGACCAATCTGGCCAAGACTTCGGTGCTGCTGCAACTGGTTCAACTGCGCAAGCTTTCCCATGCCGTGCCGTTCGAGCGTTGCCGCCTCAACGATCCGCTGGTCGGCGGCATGACATGGACGCAGGAGATGGGCAAGCGCATTCTCGCCTGCACGGGAGATGAGTTCGAAGGTCCCCTGGCCGCGTCCATGACCTTCTACGCGGCCGGCCGCATGTACCGCACGGACTGGTTCCGCTCGCAGATTCAGGTCCGCGACGGTCGCATCGTCAGCCTCGAACCCAGCAACATTCCCGCGCGCCGGGTGCGCGTGCTCGAGCACAAAGGCCGCGAACGCCGCCGCGACTTCGTGCAGGACGTGGCCGGAGACGCCGCCACCAACAAACACCAACCCATGTCCGACCACAAGCCCGATCACAAGAGCGACGAGAAATTCTTCGTGACCGGAGCCTGATCGCGGCAGCAAGCCGCTGAGAATCCGAACGCTCGCGGCAGATTCTGCCGCCTGGCGATCGGCACCTTCTTCCACATTTGCTCACGATAGCCCCTTCCGCCCGCAGTCGGGATGGCTCTAACTCCACCCAGATCAGCATTTTCCAGTTTCCATGACGTCACCTCCGGTTGGCCGGGTACGTGCCTAAACCACTACGTCGCACTGCTCAAGCAGGGAACTGCAGCCAGCGGCGTTAGCGATCCGCGTCAATGATCCGCGTTGATGATGCACACCCGCATTACGGGACGGAAGGAGATTTGCATATGTCGGTTTCGAGCATCGCCAGCCACAACTCGGTCGCTTCGGGCTTTAGCGTGAGTTCTGCCAGCGCGAGCCAGGCGAGCAAGCTAAACCAGTTGCGCCAACAATTCCAGCAGTTGGGTCAGCACCTGCAGTCGGGCAAACTCTCAGCAGCGCAAACTGACTTTGCCACGCTGCAGCAGGCTTCTTCCACGAGCGCCACTGTATCCACGCCGGGCAACGACCCCGTGACCCAGGCGTTACGCCAGCTGCAGACGGATTTGCAGGCCGGAAACCTGCCCGGAGCGCCCGCGAAGCCGGCTCCGGGGGCGCCCATCGCGCAGCAGGGCCCTGAGGCCGGAGGAGCGCACGGGCACCATCACCACCATCCGGTAGCGAGACCGGAAGACCCTACAGCGCCCGGCGCCGGAGCAGGCCTAGACCAACTGGGGCAGGCGCTCCAGTCTAACAACTTGTCGGCCGCACAACAGGCGTACAACTCGGTGCTGCAAGGCTTGCCGCTGTCACTGAGCGGTGGCGTGGCCACGCCAGACGTGCTGGCGCAAACGGCCGGAAGCGTCTCACTGAACGCCTAAATTGCTTAGCGCCGGCCAGTTTTTCGTGGGGACAGCCGCCTCGGCTGTCCCGCCGAGCGCAGCGAGGCGTGCGCCTCCACGAACGCCAGCGAGTATCATCTTCACGGCCTCTCTCGCGGAAGGTGTGGGGTTCCGGAGCCGCGTAAGCCATCGAGAATCAACGGAGCTCAGCCTTGCCGAGTAACCCTTATTAAAGATCGCTTATCGCACCACAATTTCGCTAAAGTCCGCGACTGCATCCGCCGATTTGCTAATTATGTCGGTAAACCCAATCAGCAGCAGTAACGCTAGCCATGCCAATCAACTCAACCAAACCCAACAGCCGGCCGCTCGTCTGGTGCAGGCCCAACCCCAGAAAGGCGCCGCTCCTCCTCAGGACACAGTCAACCTGAGCCGCGCGGCCCAACAGGGCGCAGCAGCGCCGAAGAGTTCTGGAGACGTTAATCACGACGGCGACAGCCACTAACCACACTTTCTCGATACCTCCTGTTGCAGCACCTCCTTCTGTCATAACTCCGGAGAACGGGCTAGCGCCCGTCCTCCTTTTTCTCCTTCTGACGTTCTGTAGCCTGCCCCGCCGCGCGAAACTTATCCTGGCGTGCGGTGTGGCGAAACTTCATCGAGTTCACTACAACCTCTGGAAAGAGAGTACGCGGACGACGGTGAGACACGTCGACCGTGCCGGATCAGAGGCTTAGGAGTTCGAAGGCTGGGTAACTAGAAAGAAGCGTGGCAAAAGCCTCGGGCGGAGAGCCAGCAGCTACCGGAAAGTACCGCTGCACCTCGCTCTTGAAGCGATCGAGGTAGGCCTTCAGGATTTCGGGTTTCTCGGCGTCGGAGAGCGGGCGCAAACGGAATCTCAGACGCGTGCGTCCCTTCTTCAAGGTGACTTCCCCGCCGGCTTCGGCGTTGCGCACCCACTGGGTTCGTCCGCGGGGAGCCACCAGGAAACGCTTGCCGTTGAGTTCCAGCAGATTGATCGGATTCGAATAGAGCTTGCCGCTCTTGCGTCCGCGAACTTCGAGCAGGTAGTTGTAGTTGAACCCCAGACCGAGCCCGACCAGAAATCCAAAGACGCGGTTAAAAATTTTCTCGACGGCGGTGGGTTGCCGAAAGACGGGGAGTGGGGGAGTCATACCGCTGATTATAGTGTGGCGCGGGATAACGCGACCAACGGCACTGCGCCTCCAAAGAACGCGAGACGCCCGACGCCCTGGCCAATGATGCCGGAAGGGAAATCCCCACTTCTCGCGCAAAGAACGCGCGAGAAATGGGGTACCCGGCATCTCTCTCGTTGCTACGACCTGGGCGCGAAGCGCAGGGATGCCGAATTCATGCAGTAGCGCAGATGCGTGGGTTCGGGGCCGTCGTCGAAGACGTGGCCGAGGTGAGCGTCGCATTGGGTGCAGGAGACCGCGGTGCGGACCACGCCGAAACTCGTGTCGCGAATCTCGGTTACATTTTCCGGCGCGAGCGGCGCCCAGAAACTGGGCCAGCCGGTGCCGGAGTCGAATTTCGTCTCTGAACTGAACAAGGCGTTGTCGCAGCAGATGCAGCGAAACAGTCCCTGATCGTGCAGGTTCCAGTACTTACCGGAGAAGGCAATTTCGGTGTCGGCGCGCCGCGCAATGTCGAATGCGTTGGAAGAAAGCTGCTTGCGCCACTCGGCTTCGGTCTTCACGATCTTAGCGACGCGCGCCGTTTTCAAGCGCTGGCCGGAATCGGAGAACAGAACGATCGTGACTTCGTGCGGAGCACTAACCGCGGCTGCCACTTCGACTACTCGAGACTTTTTCCACGACCAAAAGGCGAGCCCGCCGAGGGTTACGGCGGCGCTGGCCAGAAATACGCGACGCGTTCGCGGAACGCCTTCGCTGTCTGGATCAGAATTGAACATGCTCCCCTCCGCTGCTCGCTCTGTCGAAATCCCGCGCTGCTCGTCCAGGGCCACGCATTCCCGCGTGCTTCTCAAAATCAAAAGCTTCTAACCGAAGAGGTCGCAAAGGAAAGCCGCAGAGCACACAGAGGAAACCTTCTATTTTCCGGTGTAGAGGTCGGGAAACTCCTGGCGCAAATGCGCGACCTTGGGCGCGTCATTGAACACGATGTAGGGCTGGTTGGGATGCAGCGCCGCATAATTCTGGTGATAAGCCTCGGCTGGATAAAAAGCTTGCAGCGGCACGACTTGCGTCACAATTCGCTGGGGGAACACTTGCGCCTCATCGAGCTGAGCGATGTAGGCTTCGGCGATGCGTTTCTGCTCGTCGGTGGAGTAGAAAATTGCCGAGCGATATTGCGTGCCCTCGTCGGGGCCCTGCCGGTTCAGCAGGGTTGGGTCGTGTGCGACCGAGAAGAAGACGCGGAGCAGTTCGCCATAGGTGATCTGCGAGGGATCGTAGACGATCTGAACGGATTCGGCGTGGCCGGTCTCGCCGGTGCTGACGATTTCATATTCGGCGTTTTTCGCCGACCCGCCGGAGTAGCCGGAGGTCGCGCTGATCACTCCCTTCACATGCTGGAACACCGCCTGGATGCCCCAGAAGCAGCCGCCCGCCACGATGGCGGTCTGGCGGCCGGTGGTGGCTGCAAGTTTGGCGTCTTGTGCGGGTTTGGGAACCGCCGTCGCGGTACCGGCCTTAGCGTTGCAGGCGGTCGCTCCGGTAAGCAGTCCCAGCAGAATTATTGCGGATTTGAGCGAATAGATGGGCATTTTCTGTCGTCCCCCTGATCTGAGTACGTAATGACGTGACCAAGCAGATTGGAGTGTCGGGAGCCGGAAAAGTTTCAACTCGCCCCGGCGCTCGATGCTGAAGGCTCGGGTGACCTACGGGTTTTCCCCATTAGTGCAGAAAGATGCGCATCGCGCGTTGGAAATCTGATTCCCACAAGATTTCTTCTTGACAGCTCGGGAATCTGGAGTATCTTTGCTGGGCGGCCGGAACGCGTTGTCCCCCCCAAAGAACTGCCGGCTGGCTCGATTCGTTTTTTCCCAAGAGCAGTCAGAAGCAACTTCTTCTTCGTTTTGGCGGAGAAGCCCTTTCCATGTGCGAACCCAGGATCCAAATGGAGGATATGTAACCATGAAGAAGTTTCTCGTAAGTTTGTTCGTTTTGCTGATCGCTTGTACGATGCTCGCCGCGGCTCAGGATTTGCGCAACATGCAGGCAACCACAGGTGGCGGCGAAGGACATTTCAATTCAACGATCCGAGAGGTGGTTTTGGACGAAGTTCCTGCGGCGAGCGCCGCAGAAATGTCTCGTCACGTCACTATGCTACGGCCGCGCGACGGACGGACCGATGCGCAATATGCTGCGATGAAGCAGCAGGCCGCGATGCTGGCGGGTAACCACGCGATGGCGACTGCGGGACAAGTGGGGCCTGCTCCGACGAGTTCCCAGACCTTTCTGAGCACGACCAATGCGTTCATTGCTCAAAGTGAGAATGGCAGCACGCCTTCCGATATGGCGATTGCGGTCGGACCAACTTACGTCGCCCAGTTCGTGAACACATTCATTGCGGTGTACACGAAAACCGGAGTAATTCAGGCGGGATATCCCAAAAGTGCGACCGCATTTTTTGGCCTCCCAGCCGGGACTTATACGACCGATCCACGCGGAGTTTACGACTGGACCAACGGCCGCTATATCTTCGTCATGCTGACTGAGAGCAGCTTCACCTCGAACAACGTCGGCCAGATCATGGTGGCGGTCAGCAAAACAAATAATCCAACGGGCGGCTGGAACATTATCAAGCTGCAGGTGGGCAACACGGGAGAGTGCCCGGATTACCCAACCCTCGGCCACGACTCTAACAATTGGGGCAAGAATGGCACCAAGGGTGCGATTTACGTGGGCCTAAACCAGTTCGCCAGCAACTGCAAGGGCGCGTTCATTAACAACTACCTGTTCACTTTCCCCAAGGACCGTCTCTACGCTGGTACGGGCTACTATTACTGGTATCAGGCCGGCTTCACAGTGAACGGAACGCTCGTCGATACGCTCTCGCCAGCGAATCCGCAAGGCCCGGGTGACCACCCTAGCGCGGAGCTGATCACCAACTCGTTCAACATCCTGTGGAACTGCGGGGCGGGCTGCAACGGCCTGACTATATGGTCGGAGAACAACGTGGCCGCGTTCACCACCGGTGGGCCTGGTCCCACGTTTGCCGGCGCTGTTGTACCGACGTCTCACACTTACTACTATGCCCCGCAAGCCGATCAACCCGGGAGCGCTCAGTCGATCGAAACGATCGACACCCGCATCACAGGTTCGATGTATTACCACGCCGGAGATTTGTTCGGCTCTCTTGAAACGGGTGCTCCGGGCGTCCCGGGAGCTCACCCAATCTGGTTCGACTATCATCCGCTCTTGAATACCAGCCAGAACATCACCGGCGGAGACGAGCGGCAGGAAGACTGCTTCTACTGCGGAGGTCAGGGCACGAACGGGTCCGCCTATTTCGCCACCTTGATCCCCGACGCCGAAAACAATCTCACCATGACCTACACGTACTCAGACGATAACATCTATCCCGAGATGACCGTGACCGGTCGGCGCGTCACTTATGGTGACACCTTCATGAACGGCGCCGGGTATGCGATCGCCGGTGGTACTGGCTTGTACAGTCAGGGCCGTTGGGGAGACTATTCGGCGGTTGCCCCGGACAACACGAAACCTGCTGGCGTCTTGATGTGGACGGCTGGAGATTACGACGCTTCCGGGATTTGGGGGACGGCAATTTCCGCCCAGTCTTACCTGAAACCCACAGACCAGTAGACCGTGCGCTGTAACGCTTGGGCTGCCGGAGGTGGCTCTACCGGGGCGGGGAAACTTTCCCGCCCCGTTTGTTTTGGGCGGCTTGGCCGCACTCACGCAACGTCGAAGCATCTCCCTGCCACACGATCGCCTCGCGCAAGTCGTCGTGCAACCTCGCGATGCGAGGGTCCCTCTGCGGAATGGGACCGTCTTATTCCACAGGCTCGTCCCAACGCACAGTTCTCTTCTCGCAGCTGCTCTTATGCGCCAGCAGAACGACTCGCATCGCCTGCAACGACTGCTGCGGGGTCACTTCCAATGGGACACCTTTCTCGATCGCGTCGCGGAAGTTGGCGTAGAAGTTGCGATAGTCTCCACGCTCGGTTTTCACCCGCCGGCTGGGTTCTCCAACCACGCTGAGAGTTCCCCAGCGTTCCTCCAGGTCTACGCCCCAGTCCGGGCCCCAGTCCTTGCCCCTGGGAGATCTTTCGCTGCGCAGGATTTCCTCCTGCGGGTCCATGCCATTTTTCACGAACGTTCCCTTGGTGCCGTGAAGAAGAAAGTGAGCCGTGGGAGCGAATGCCAGAATGCGCGCCCGCAGCAGCGCCCGTGTGCGCGGATATTCCAGGAACACGTCAAATGCGTCGTCCACTTCTGAGGTAGCCCGCTGGCGCAGTGCCCAAGCCGTTATCGCCTGGGGCTCGCCGAACAGGATCAGCGCCTGATCGATCAAATGTGGTCCCAGGTCGAACAGAACGCCGGCGCCGGGGTGGTCGGCGCGCTCGCGCCATGCGCCGGGTTTGGGTTGGGGACGGAAGCGGTCGAAGCGCGATTCGAACTCTACAACCTCGCCCAGCGCTCCCGCTGCCATGATCTCTTGGACCGTATGAAAATCTCCGTCGTACCGGCGGTCGTGGTACACGGTGATCAGCCGTCCGCGTTCCTTCGCCAGGCGCACCAGTTCCTGGCATTCCGCCATGGTTGGGGCGAAGGGCTTATCGACCACCACGTCCCGCCCCGCCAGCAGGCAGGCCTTCGCCAGATCGAAGTGCGAATCGTTGGGAGTAGCCACCGCAACCAGGCGGATGGTTTTGTCGGACAGCAATTCGTCGAGCGTCCGCGCCACCCGAACCTGCGGATATTTTTCGTGGGCTAGCGATCCGCGGCGTTCAAGAATGCAGGCCAGCTCCATCCCGGCGACGCCTTCGATCACCGGGGCATGGAACGCCTGCCCGGCCAGACCAAATCCAATTAATCCCACTCGCACCATGAGGTGTCCTCTTTATGAAGCCGGAGCTGCAGCGAGGGAATTCTAAGGCATGCGGCTGGATTTGCGATGAGATGCTGAATGGTTTTGGGGTTGCCTCGGTGACGGCAGGCGATTTGCGTCTGGGTTTAGATATTCTTCACTCCCAGCCGCTTCGCCATCTCCGCGTACAGGAAGCCCTTGCCCGGCCGGTAAGGCTGCACCCATTCGCCATCAATCACAAACTGCGGAATGGCCTGCTTGCCGGTGCGCTTGACGACTTCCTCGGCGGCACCGGGAGTCGTCTCGATGTCGATGTCTTGGTAAGCAATGTTGTGCTTGGCGAGAAAGCGCTTGGCTTCGCGGCAATCCGGACACCAGGCGGATGAGTAAACGATCAGTTCCATGTTTTTAATGCTCTTAAACGCAGCTCGCAGAGACGTAGTTTTCGACGTCTACCGCGCACTCCAATCTTATACCCGCTCCAACTGGGGCCGCGTGCGCTCGTTGACCAGGTTTCCGGTGTTCAGCGTGGAAGCTGGCTCAAAGAGCAGAATCCAGCACTCTTCCGGCGCCACGGGACGATGCTCCACGCCGCGAGGCACCACGATGAATTCGCCTTCTTCGATCCATTCGTGCCGGTCACGCGAGTCGGAATCGCGATACTCCATGCGGAACCGGCCCTTGACCACCAGGAACAATTCGTCTTCGTGCTCGTGATGGTGGAACACGAACTCTCCCTTGAGTTTGTCGAACTTGACCGCCTGCCCGTTTAGTTCGGCTCCGATGTAGGGCTTCCAGTATTCGGAGATCTTCGAGAATTTGTCGGCGATGTTAACTTTTTCCATGGATACGCTCCGCAGCTTCGCGTGCTGCTAGTTTACAGGGTCAGCGGCCGGAAATTCCCGGCCGCTGGTCACGATCAAATCTGGGTCATCCCGCCATCCACATAGAGATCCACGCCCGTGATGTAGGATGCTTCGCTGCTGGCCAGGAAAAGAACGGCGTGGCCAATTTCCTCAGGAGAGCCGAAGCGCTTCATCGGAACCTGCGACTTGACATGAGCGGCAAACTCGTCGACCGCAGCTTGGGGCAGGCCGGTTCGTCCGAAGATGGGTGTGAGAATTGGCCCCGGACTGACCACGTTCACGCGGATTCCGCGGTCGACGAGTTCGCCCGCGAAGGTTCGCGCCAGTGAGCGCACCGCTGCTTTGCTCGCCGCGTAGACGCTCGTGGCGGGTCCGCCCTTGGTGTTGACCACCGAGGAATTCAGCACGATCCCGGCATTATCGTTGAGCAGGGGAATCGCCTTCTGCAGCGTGAAATACAGGCCCTTCACGTTAATGTCAAAGGTCTCGTCGAACATCTGCTCGCTGCTGTCGCCCACCGGAGCGAACTTCGCGATGCCCGCGTTGGCGAAGAGCGCATCGATCTTGCCGAACTTCGCGGCGATCTGGGCGTAGAACTTGTCGATGTCCGCCAGTTTGGCGACGTCTGCTTTCACAGCCAGGGTATCCCCGCCGATGATTTTGACGGCCTCATCCAGTGTCTTCTGATCGCGCCCTGAGATCGCGACTTTCGCGCCTTCTTCATGGAACAACTTGGCTGTTGCCAGTCCAATGCCGCTGTTGCCGCCTGTGATTGCGACCGTTTTGCCTGCAAACCTTTTGCTCATGGAATCTCCCCAATACGAACTTTGGAACCGCAGATTGTAAGGAGGCCGCTGCGGGCCTTCCTCATTTGTACACTTTGATGAGTATCAAAGTGTTCCGGGTTCAAGTTTCTTCGTACGGCGGTCTACAATAAGTATGCCCATGAAAAAAAAGGAATTGGCTCGGATTTCGAAGGCCTTAAGCGATCCTACGAGGTTGCGCATTTATGAGGCGATTTCCACACGCCGGGAGATGTTTTGCGGAGAACTGGTTGAAGAGCACAGGCTTACGCCGGGAACAGTTTCGCATCACCTTAAGATCCTGGCGGACGCGAAGCTGATCGAGTGCCGGCGGGAGGGGCAATTTATTTACAACCAGTCGTGCCCGGAAACGATTCGGGACTACAGTTTGGCGTTGACGAAGATAGCCGGCCCCGCGCGACGCAAACGGCGCTAACCTGCCAGAACAGTGCCGAGCTGCGCTCGGCTTGGACGGGCGAGAGCGCCCGTCCCCACACAAGCGGCAAAAACAAAAGCCGCCAGCTTGCGCTGACGGCTGATGCCTGAAACCTGACGGCCTAGTTCGAGTACAGCAGCACGCCCTCGGCTTTTTCCGCATCCACCGGGCGGTAGAACAGCTTGTTGTCTTCGAGGAAGACCTCGATGAATGCCGGACGCGTGGTGATCGTGCCCTGAATCAGCGCTTCCGAAAGCGGGTCTTCAATGTATTTCTGCAACGCCCGCCGCAGCGGCCGCGCGCCGTAACTGCGGTCGGTGAGCGTCTGGTTGAGGATCCATTTCTTGGCTTCGTCCGCAACTGTGACCGTGATCGATTTCTGCGCCAGGTTCTGGTTGAGCTGGTTGACCATGAGCTCGAGAATCTGGATGAGGTCGCCTTCGCCCAGAGCGTTGAACAGAATGATTTCATCCAGCCGGTTCAGGAACTCGGGGTTGAAAGTGCGCTTGACCTCGCCCTTCACCAGTTCCTCGACTTTGTCCGAGATCATGTCTTCCTTGCTCGACTGGAAGCCCAGGCCCTCGCGCTTTTGCAGGTGCCGGGCGCCGATGTTCGAGGTCATGATGAGAATCACGTTCTTGAAATCAACTGTGTTTCCCAACCCGTCGGTCAGTTGCCCGTCTTCGAAAACTTGCAGCAGGATGTTGAACACATCGGGGTGCGCTTTCTCGATTTCATCGAGCAGGACGACGGAGTAAGGAGCGCGCTTCACGCGTTCGGTGAGCTGTCCGCCTTCTTCGTAGCCGACATATCCTGGAGGCGAGCCGATCAGCTTCGAGACGGAATGCTTCTCCATGAACTCCGACATGTCGAAGCGGACCAGAGCTTTTTCGGTGCCAAACATGAACTGCGCCAGAGTGCGAGCGACTTCGGTTTTGCCGACGCCCGTGGGGCCCAGGAACAGAAACGAGCCGATCGGCCGGTTCGGATTCTTCAATCCCGCGCGCGAACGCCGGATGGCTCGGGCTAGCGCGCTGATCGATTTATCCTGCGAAATAATCCGCTTGTGGAGCTCATCCTCGATGCGCAGCAATTTCTGCGTTTCTTCTTCTTTGATCGAGGTAACGGGAACGCCCGTCCAGCGCGAGACAACGTCTTCGATGTCCTCGCGGTTGACAACGCCCGTGGAAGATTCGTCGAGATGATATTTCTCTCGCAGCGCGCGCAGGTTGTCGCGCTCCTTGCGTTCCTCGTCGGAGTAGAAACGCGCCTTCTCGAACTCGTGGTTCGCGATGGCATTTTCCATGCGATGCACGATGAACTTGATGCGCTTCTGCACCTCGGTGATTTCCTCGGGCAGGGAAGTCTGGCGCAGCTTTACGCGCGCTCCGGCTTCATCGACCAGGTCGATCGCCTTGTCCGGCAGGAAGCGGTCGGGAATGTAACGGTTCGAGTGCGATACCGCAAAGTTGATGGCTTCGTCGGTGTAGGTAACGGCATGAAATTTTTCGTAACGATCTTTGATGCCAAACAGAATCTTGATCGCGTCCGCCTCGTTCGGCGGCGGAACTTTCACCGCCTGGAAGCGCCGTTCCAGCGAGCGGTCTTTCTCAATCGACTTGCGATACTCGCCCGGAGTGGTGGCCCCAATGCATTGAATTTCGCCGCGCGATAGCGCCGGCTTGAGGATGTTGGCCGCGTCCAGCGACCCTTCCGCCGAGCCCGCCCCAACGAGCGTGTGCAGCTCGTCAATAAAGATGATGGAATTCTGATTTTCCATCAATTCTTTCATGATGGTCTTCAGCCGCTCTTCGAACTGTCCGCGGTATTTCGTTCCCGCTACGATCAGGGAAAGGTCGAGCGCGAGAATCCGCTTGTCGGCCAGGAATGACGGGACTTCGCCGTCGGCAATACGCTGCGCCAGTCCTTCGACGATCGCCGTCTTGCCGACTCCCGGCTCGCCAATTAGCACCGGATTGTTCTTGGTGCGGCGGCACAGAATCTGGATCACGCGGTCGACTTCACCGTCGCGTCCCACCAGCGGATCGAGCTGGCTGTCCATGGCAGACTGCGTCAGGTCGCGCGAGAACTCGCTCAGCAGGGAAGACTCGCGCTGCCGTTGCGGTGCAGCCTTCTCCTGGCTGCTGCGCGCCAACTCTTCGCGAATTGTCGAAAGTCGCAGCCCGCGTTCATGCAGAATCTCCGCGGCAAAACACTTTTCTTCGCGCAGCAATCCGAGCAACAGGTGTTCGGTTCCGATGTGCCGGTGCGAAAGCCGCTCGGCCTCCTCAGCCGCGTAGGCCAGAACCCGCTTGCATTCGTTGCTCAGCGGCAGGTCCACCGAAGTGGAAACCTTCTCGCGGATGGTAGTGTGCCCCTCGATCTGTTTGCGGATGGATTCTACCGAGGCGTGCGACCGCAGGAACCGGTTGGTCAGGGCTTTGTCTTCGCGCAGGAGCCCCAGAAGCAGGTGCTCAGTCTCGATGTATGGAGACCCGAACTGGCTGGCTTCGTAGCGCGCAAAGAAGATTACGCGCCTGGCTTTCTCCGTATAACGTTCAAACATATCGCCCTTCCCCCTGATCTTCCCGGTCGAGAAAAGCCTCTTCCGCTCGACCTGCCGCAACCCTGGTTCGTTCAGTACGCCCGTTCAGTACGTTCCTTCAGTACGACCGTTCACTGCGATCGTTCTTCGTGCTCCCCGGTACCTCTATTATCGTCATTATGCAATCAAAAGACCACTAAACCCAAGTGCCGAAACGTTATTTTAAATCTTTCATCACGTTACCGAAGAAACCTGCCGGAGTTCCTTTTGCCGCCTTCTTGTGGTTCAATCTCTTGCACTTTGTCTTACTAACCTTGCTGCTCATTTTCAAGGCCTTATACCGGCAAGGACTCCGCCGCAATCTCCTCTACGCTACCTCGTCCCAGCCGCAACACGCGATGGCACCTTCGTGCAAAGGACAAGTTGTGGGTAGCGATGAGGGAGGTAAGCTGGTGCTCGCGATGGAGCCGGGCAATCAATGCGAAAACCGATTCCGCCGTTTGAACGTCGAGATCCCCGGTGGGTTCATCCGCCAGCAACAGCTTAGGACTAGTGATGAGCGCCCGGGCCAGAGCCACGCGCTGCTGCTCACCGCCGGAAAGTTCTCCTGAACGGTGATGCCCGCGCTGCTCCAGTCCCACCTCGCGCAGCCAGCGCGAAGCTTCTGGCTCCGCCTGTTGCCAGGTCTGCCCGCGCAGCAGCAACGGCATGGCGACGTTCTCTGCTGCCGTGAATTCCGGCAGCAAATAGTGAAACTGCCAGACGAACCCGGTCTCGCGATTGCGAAACTCAGCGGCTGCGTCCTGCGACAAAGAATTCAGTTTCAAGTGGGCGCAGTATACGTCACCCGCCGAAGCCCGATCAAGAGCGCTCAGGATGTGCAACAAGGTACTCTTCCCCGCTCCCGACTCGCCCACAATCGCCAGCATCTCGCCGCGCTTTACCGTAAACGATAGATTCTCAAAGAGCACCAGGTCCGATTCGCCGGACCGGAAAACCTTCTTAAGTCCTTCAACCCTCAACAGCGCTTCTTGTTGTGGGAGCGGAAGTTCGGTCACTTGATCGGTTAGATGCAATTCCTGTCTCTTTCGTTCCAAGCGCGGATACGAACGCCCTCAACAGTAGTGCGCGGCGGCCGCTAATCGTTTCCCACGCCTTCCGTTGGCAAAAGCCGTACATGCCGGAAACTGTATACCCATCCCAAAATCTGTCATGTGACCGAGGTCACGAACCTGTCAAAATGCAGCACCTGCAACCAACCGAGGTCGCTGACCCCAGACCTCTGACCCCAGACCTCCGCTATTCATACCGCAGCGCTTCCGCGGGCAATATGCGCGATGCCGACCACGACGGATAGAGGGTCGCCACAAACGAAATTCCCACGGCCACGACGGCCACGATCACGCCATCCATCAAGCGCGGGGCAAACGGAACATAATCGATGGAATACACCTCCGGTGACAAAGAAATGACATGGTAATGCCCACCCGCATACGAAATGGCGTAGCCAACCAGCAGCCCGATCGCCGTCCCGATTACACCAATCAGCATTCCTTGCGCAATAAACACGTTGCGCACCTGCGCCTGCCGGGTGCCCATCGACATCAGCACGGCGATGTCTTTGGTTTTTTCCATGACCATCATGATCAGAGAGATCAGGATATTCAGCGCGGCCACGAACACGATCAGGCCAATGGTGATGAACGTGACCAGCCGCTCCAGCCGCAGCGCGTGGAACAGCGCTTTGTTCTGCTCCATCCAGTTGGTGGCCATGAAGCCTTTGCCCGCTGCGTCTTCCAGCGCGCCGGAAATCTTGTCCGCGTTGTAGATGTCGTCGACCTTGAACTCGAGCACCGAGATCAGATCGCCCAGGCCGAACAACTGCTGCGCATCTGAGAGCCGTACGAATGCCCAGTGCGAATCGTAATCGAAGAATCCGGAATTGAATATTCCCACTACGCGGAACCGGTTGTACTTGGGCACCATACCAAACGGAGTCAGCTCCCCTTGCGGGCTGGTGACCAGCACAACGGACCCAACACTCGCGCCCAGGCTGTCGGCCAAGTCCTTGCCCAAAACGATCGGAGGCATGGCTGCCACGCGAGCCTGGACGCCAGCCAAGTCATCCGGAGACTCGTCATCCTGTTTGGAATCAGCCGGTTTGGACTTTGCTTGCTCCGCCCCCGCTCGTGTGGCCGCGGGCGCCTCGCCCGCGCGGTTTTCGATCTCCGAAGAATGCATCTGTTCGGAAGAATCGATCTGAGCGTTTGGAGCTTGCTCCTCCAACGCCGCCGCCGATCCCTCCTTCAGCGAACTCAGCAAATCCCCCACCTGTCGCTCATACTTCGGGATCATCCCCTTGAGCACCGCTCCCTGGGCCCGCGGGCCCCTCGAAATCAGCACCTGCTCAAAAATCGCCGGCGCCGCCGCCACCACATGCGGCTGTTTCGACAGCCGATCCATCAGCGCCGGCCAATCCTGAATGCCGTCATCGGCAACCCGCAACAAACTGATATGCGACGTCGACCCCAGCAGCCGCTGCTGCAAGTCCTGCCGGAACCCGTTATTAATGGCCAGCGCCACCACCAGCGAAGCCACGCCCGCGGCCACCCCGACAATCGAAATGCCGGTAATGATGCCGATGAACGCCTGCCGCCGCTTGGCGCGCAGGTAGCGTCTCGCGATGAAAAGTTCAAAGCGCATGAGGAAGCTTTCGGCCGTCAGCTCTCAGCTTTCAGCCAAGTCGGATTATAGCCGGACTCTCCGCGTGAACTGGTATGCTTCGTCCAGAGGGGTAGACGCGGTGATTAAGAAGACGAGCGCTGCGCGGGTTGCCGCTCTTTTTCTTATTTATAGTCTCGTACTCTCGGCACAGATAGCGGACCCCAGCGGCGTGATGGATCGGAGAATGCGCAGCATCGCTGGACCGCAGGCGCTTAATTGCGGACGGGTGGAAATCGGTGCTGATGACAAGACAGCGCTGACGTGCGCGTGGAAAGCCGTCCGGAAGAAGCAACCATTTTTTGTGCGGTACGATCTGCAAGGAATCGACTCGTTCGTATCAGTCGGCTTCGCGGGAAACGACGACCAGGACGTATATATGATTCAGTTCGACAGCTATGGGTCAGATGTGGCCGATCCTCCCGACGAAAGGCACAACGTGGCTACGAAATGCCCTAGGCCCGTACAAATTCTCAAGATGACTTCACAGCAGGGGGCCCGTTGGTATAGCTGCATTCCGCTCAAGACGGAGAAGCGCTGATCGGCTTCATCGAAAGTGCGGAATGACGGCAGGTACGGATACGCGGTAGTTATCGAACTCTTCCCCAAATCTCCTCCGCAGCTCCGCATCCTCCATCCGAATCATCACCGCGCCTGTGATCATCGCGAACCCCGTCAACAGCCAGCACACAATCAGCCCCGTCCCCACGCTCCATGCCAGCATCTCGCACAAATGACCCAGATACACCGGATGCCGCACGTGTGCCCGAATCCCCGTTGTTACAAGTCGCTGCTCGCGATGCTCGGTCTGCAGTTCCGGCGGGCGAATCTCGTGCACCCCGGCCAGCTGCGTCCAGCTGAAATGCATTCCAGCACGCGCGTACAGAAAAAGCCCTGTGGCAAACAGCATCCCCGCAGGAATCCAACTCCACGCAGTCGTATAAATCGCAACCTGCCGCCACGGCCCGGTCAGCGCGCCCACGCCAACCCACATCACAATCCATGCCGGAACCAGCACCCGGTAAGGCGAACGGACCTTGCGCCAGCGCTGCGCTCGCGGGTGAATCATCAGCCAGAACAACGGAATGGTTGAATAGACCACGCACGCCAGCCATCCCGCGGTTCGCAACCAGACCATGAATCGATTCTAGCCCGGCGGCCCTATCGTAGAGACGTAGCTTGCTACGTCTCTCCTAGCCACGTGCTGACCGACTGGTGCCGGCAGAGACGTTGCAAGCAACGTCTCTACGATTGGCGCCGGCGCGGCTGTCAGGGTGCGCCACTCTGGCACGGACATGTTCTTTCGGTTGCTTTCCTCCTAACTTGCTACTCCCAAAAGCCCGCGCGCGACGGCATAATGTAAGAATGGCGAGTGCTTTCCTCAGAGATAATTGGCTTCCGAAGTCTGTGCTCTGTCTGCGCGATTACGATCGCCACAAATTCCTGCTGGATGTGATTGCTGGAGTCACCGTGGGGCTGGTCGCTCTGCCGCTGGCCATGGCATTCTCCATTGCCTCGGGCCTTACGCCGCAAGCGGGCATTTACTGCGCGATCGTCACCGGCTTTCTCATTTCTCTTCTGGGCGGTTCGAAAACTCAGATCGGCGGGCCGACTGGCGCCTTCGTCGTGGTGATTGCCGGCATTGTCGCCGCGCACGGCGTCGACGGTCTTTTCATGTGCACCGTCATGGCCGGAATCCTGCTTGTGATCATGGGCGCTACCAGCCTCGGCACTGGAGTAAAGTTCATCCCCCGTCCGGTTGTGATCGGATTCACCAACGGCATCGCCGTGCTCATCGCCAGCACGCAAATCAAAGACTTTTTTGGACTGCATCTCGATAAAGTCCCCGGGGTCTTCTGGCTGCGCATGGAAGCGCTGGCGCGCAGCTTCCACACGCTTTCACCCGAAGCGACCATGCTGGCCGCGTTCACCGTGCTGGTGCTGATCATCTGCCGCATCCTTTCCCCGCGCATTCCCGGGCCGATCGTCGCGCTCGTGATGGGCACCGCAGCTGTGTACTTCTTCAAACTGCCGGTCGAAACCATCGGCACGCGTTTCAACGGCATTCCCAGCGGATTGCCGCATCTGGTAATGCCCAAGTTTCGCACCGACCTTATCCACGGTCTGCTGGGCCCGGCTTTCACCGTCGCGATGCTGGGCGCGATCGAATCCCTCATGTCCGCCGTAGTCTCTGACCGCATGAGCAACGACCGCCACAACCCCAACGTTGAGTTGATCGGGCAGGGCGTGGCCAACATTTTTTCTCCCATGTTCGGAGGACTGCCCGCCACCGGCGCCATCGCCCGGACCGCTACTAACATTCGCGCCGGCGCGCAGTCGCCCGTCGCCGGCATGATTCACGCGCTCACGCTGTTGTGCATTCTTCTTTTTGCCACCCGCCTGGTGAGTTACGTGCCCATGTGCGCGCTCTCCGGAATCCTGATGATCGTGGCCTACAACATGGGCGAATGGCGCGAGATTCCACAACTGCTGAAGCTCACCAAAACCGACATCAGCATCTGGCTGGTCACCTTCGCGCTGACCGTTTTTGCCGACCTCACGGTCGCTGTCGAAGCTGGCATGATTCTGGCCGCGCTGCTCTTCATCAGCCGCGTTGCCGCCACCACCACCGTCTCGCAAGTCACCGACGACTACATCGAAGACGGGCGTATGCACATCCTCCAGGACAAAGACATCCCGTACTACGCCACCATTTTCCGCATCCACGGCCCGTTCCTGTTCGGCGCAACCGATAAAATCGCGGTCGTTACCGAGAACCTGCACAAGCTGCCGCCGGTGGTGATCCTGCGCCTGCGCAACATGACCGCGCTCGACGCCACCGGCCTCTTCGCTTTGGAAGAAGTTGCCAAGCAACTGCACGCCAGCAAACGCACCCTGATTCTCTGCGGAGCGCGCGAGCAGCCTGCGCAATTCATCCACCAGGCAGAATTCTCGGAACTCATCGGTCCGGAGAATATTTGCGACAACGTGCAGGAAGCACTGGGTCGGGCGGAGGAAGTGTACGAGGGATTGGACGCGAAGTTTGTAGCCGCCAAAAGTTAGTGAGAACTCGCGACACTGGCTTCCACGAGCTTGTCGCGGACGAATGCCACGATCTCCGGAGTGACATAGGGCGGCGGCATGATCGGAAAGACCGGACGCTCGTTCACCTGACTTAACAACACACCCTGCCAGTCCGTGCCGTTTGTTCCGTGCAGAATCACAGCGCTGGCCCGGTCCAGGAACTCGCGCGCAGAAGTCTTGAAGTCCGCGGTGGCGGGATCGAGCACGGTGAGGTAGAGATCCGGCTGCAGAAACTGCATCACAGAGTTCGATTCCAGAATTACATTGCGCGTCTCCGCAACCTTTCCGCGCAGGGCGGGCATCGCCTCGGCTAACCGTCCCTGCTCGGTCCGCACCCACAGGGCGCGACGAGCGCCGGCGATGAGAAATCGCGAAGTGTCGGACTCTCCCGAGCGGTCTTGCTCTTCTAAAATTGCCCAGCAACGATCTACGGTTGCGCAGTCACAGGCTTCCCCGTTGGCCGAGCAAATGCCGTGCCCATACTGCGTGATCTTGACGGCCATCCAGTCAAATTCCGGCAGCGCCGCGATCAGACCAGCCACCACGCTGGTCTTGCCTACGCTCCGCGAATGTCCGCCAACCACGACGATCGCCATAAATCAGGCTTCAGGCTTCGGCGAACCCACAACGATCGATTCGCCTGGTCATCCCAGCCTGCCTCCACTTCAATTAATCGGCGCACAAAGTCCGCCAGTTTCAGCCGAAGCCTGAAGCCCGGGAGCCGAAGCCCGCGTCATCGCTTCTTCCCCAGCCTCGCCAATTGTGCTAACTGTTTCAAGTATTCCCGCACCGGCTGCGCCGGAGTCCCCCAGAATGCCACGCCTTTGCCGCGCAGCACTTTATTCGGCAGCACGCCGCCCTGGCCGCCCAGCATGACTCCTTCACAAACGCGGGCATGCTCGCCGATTCCAACCTGCCCGCCCAACACCACGTCGTTCTCGATCACAATACTTCCCGAAAGCCCGGTCTGCGCGGCGATCACCACATTTTCGCCGATCCGGCAGTTGTGGCCGATGTGCACCAGGTTATCGATTTTTGTTCCGCGCCCGATGCGGGTTTCGTCGAGCGCGCCGCGGTCAATGGTGGTGTTGGCGCCAATCTCCACGTCATCTTCGATCACCAGCCGTCCCACCTGAGGGAATTTTTCATAGCGCCCCGTCACTCGATCGCGCACATAGCCAAAGCCGTCGCTGCCCAGCACCGCGCCCGCGTGCACGGTCACGCGATCGCCAATGGTTGTGCCCGCATAAATCGTTACTTGTGGATAAATCCTGCACCCGCGGCCAATTTTAACGTCCCGTCCCACGACGGCGCCCGCTCCGATGTGCGTGCCCTCTCCAATTTCCGCCCCTTCAGCGACCACTGCGCGGGCTTCCACCACCACCCCCGCCGCGAGACGCGCCGCAGGACTCACCACCGCCGCCGCATGCGCGCCGCCGGGCACATCCGCAGTCGCGGGACCATCCTGAAGCCAGCGCTCAGCTCGCGCGAAGGTAAGCTTGGGGTGTCCGCTGATGAGCAAAGGTTTGCTCGACGGCACCCCAGCTGCGAATTCCCCCGCGATCACCGCTCCAGCGGAACACTGCAGCGCCTGCGCCAGATATTTCTCGTCCTCGACAAACACCACGTCGTTCTGCGACGCCGACGCAATGCTGGCCACGCCGCCCACCGCGACGCTGCCGTCCCCCACCAGCCGGGCCCCCACAGCCTCAGCCATCTGTTGCACCGAGCGCTTCATCGCACCCCACTGTATCGCAGCCGGTAGACCGGACGAAAGGGTGGCGCGATCTCGTGGATTTTCCCACCGCATTCTCCCCACGTGGTGAGCCGCTGGCCTACAATCCCCTCATGGAGCGCAAGGTCTTCTGGGCGGTGTTCATCCTGCTGGGTCTAGTGGCGGATTTCCTGCTCCCGCTATGGTGGGGCATCGCTGCCACCATCCCGATCGTGTTTATCGCCTGGTGGGTTGCCTATCGCAGTGAATGGTTCTAGCAGGTTTGGGTTCGCGCAGGCCCTTGGCCCAGCGCACACTTCCGGTCCGGGCAGCCCACTGTGATCACGGGCGGCTCGGACCTATGCCGCCCGCGGTTCTGCGGCTCGGAACCGCTTCCTGCGCGGTTAAGTCGTGCTGCAAGCCTTGGCGTTGGGACACATGGTGAAGGTCCCCGACCCGGTGCAATTTGCACCTCCCGTCACTTGCCAAGTGCCGGTAATGGCATTCCAGGTCGTGGCGAGGGTAGTAGTGTTGGTTACGCCAGTCGCTATCCCCGTCAGGGCGAGCTTATCGTTCCCACCCTCCACGTTGAAGGTAACGTTCGCCGTCGCCGCAGGATTGCTCTCGGCAGAGGTCACGTTGAAGCTCCCTCCGACCGTCTCTCCCGCCACCGGGAAGCACGGCCCGGTCGTGATGAAATTCAAGACGCTGACATTCAATGCTCCATTGCCATTGACTGAAAATGTAGCGATGAAGTTGAACACGGTTTCGTTGGCGGGTGGCCCCACCAGCGTCGCTTCCCAGTTACCGCCGGCCGTGGTCGTCGCGGGCGGTGTAGTCGCGCCGCAGCCTGCCAGGAAAAATCCCAGAGTCAGCAGCCCCATGGTTGCAAGCTTCTTCATTAACAGTCCTTTAGATAGGGTATTAGATTCTCTGCAGTCTTTGGTATAAACCGCTCTCCGGAACAGATCCCTGAACAGCCTCCCCGGAAGCGAACCACTAGTATTGGAGAGATGCCTTCCACCGGTCAAGGGATGTAAGTCGTGTCACTGCGCGCTGGCTCAATCGACCATTTTAACATCGGACGGCCCTCGCAGGCTGAGGACTCAGATCCGGTAATACCGTTTCACCCCTCCATCCCGACACGTGCCAGGTTACTTTTGTGCTTCCTCGCGCAAATTTCACCAACTATTAACCTGCGATTCATCCCTGGGAAAACTCCCTTTGTTATCCATCTAACATGCCATCAGACCAAGCGCACGGCGAGCAGACCCAAGCAGACGTGTTGTCGCGCATGGCCGAATTTCCCGGACTTCCCGGCATTGCGGGAAAGCTGTTTCCGGTGGAGAAAGTCCGCGATCTTTATCGCCGCGCGCGCCAGTGTCCAGGGGGTTTTCAGTTGAACACCCTGCTGGCTGACATGCGCGTCGAGCTGCGCGTCGATGCCGCTGACGCGGCTCGCATTCCCGCTGCCGGCCCCGTGGTTGTTCTGGCCAACCATCCTTACGGCATGCTGGACGGCGCCGTGCTCACGGTGCTTCTCACCCGCGTGCGTTCCGACGTCAAGGTGATGACAAACTTTCTGTTGAGCGACGTCCCCGAACTGCAACGGCACTGCATTTTTGTGGATGCTTTTCGCACCGACCACTCCGCCGAATCGAACCGCCGCGCCCTGCGCGAAGCAGTCGCCTGGCTGCGAAGCGGAGGCATGCTGGCTATCTTCCCGGCGGGAGAAGTTTCGCACTTGCAGTTTCCCGCCGGGCAAATCGTGGACCCGGACTGGAGTACCGCGGCTGTGCGCCTGATCCGCCGCACTGGAGCTTCCGCGCTCCCGATGTATTTCTGCGGCCACAACGGCGTCGGTTTCCAACTGATGGGGATGATTCATCCTCGGTTACGGACCGCGTTTCTCCTGCAGGAATTCCTGCAGCAGGAAGGCAAGCCAGTCGAAGTGCGCGTAGGCAGCGAGATTCCCGCCGATTCGATCGCCGGGATTGGTGACGATCGCGAAGCCACTGATTACCTGCGCTGGCGCACGTATCTTCTCGGACGGCGCACCAAGGCAGAAACGTCGTGGCCTGCAGCCGTTCGCTCCAGGCTCGCGCAATCCAAACTTGCGTTCATGCCCCAGAAGCCAGTGGCATCGCCTATCGAGGCGCAGTTTCTGCAGCAGGAGTTGGACGCGCTTCCGGCCGAACGCTGTCTCTCGCAGAATGCTGAATTCGGCGTGTACCTCGCCCAGGCCGATGAAGTGCCGCGACTGCTGCAGGAAGTGGGACGCCTGCGCGAAGTAACATTTCGCCAGGCCAAAGAAGGCACTGGCAACAGCCGCGACCTCGACCGCTTCGATCGCTATTACTGGCACATGCTGTTATGGAGCAAGACGCGGCGCGAGCTGGTGGGCGGCTACCGCGCCGGCAACACCCTCGAAATCCTTGCCCAGCACGGCGTTGGCGGACTCTATACCAGCACTCTTTTTCATTACGACGCGCGCCTGTTCGAGAAAATCGGGCCCGCCCTCGAGCTCGGACGGTCGTTCATCCGCGCCGAATACCAGCGCCAGTACGCTCCGCTGCTTTTGTTGTGGAAGGGAATTGCGCGCTTGGTCACTGCACATCCGGAAATTCCGGTTCTGTTCGGCGCCGTCAGCATCAGCAACGACTACAGCCCGGCTTCGCGCGAAATGATTTACCGCTTTTTCGAATCGCGCGCCGACGATGACGAATTGGCCGGCCTGATCAAACCGCGCAGCCCGTTCCGTCCCGCGCGCCTGCGCCCCTGGGATTGCCGTGCCATGTGCGTGGCTTTACGCGACCTGGAAGAACTCTCGCAGCCCATCACCGACGTGGAATCCGACGGCAAAGGCCTACCCATCCTTCTGCGCCAGTACGCCAAGATCGGCGGCAAACTGCTGGGTTTCAATGTGGACCGCAAATTCTCCAACGTGCTTGACGGCCTGATCGTCGTCGACCTGCGCCAGACTGAACCCGCCGTGCTGGAACGCTATATGGGCCGCGAAGACGCAGCCCGCTTCCGCGGGGTCCACGGGCTCTAACGCGGCGTCCCGAAAGTTTCACGGCACGAGTTCGCAGCCTAAATCCGCGTTGTCATCCTGAGCGAAGCGAAGGACCTCTGCACTAAGTTTGCACTATTCAATATCCAGACGCCGGGATAGTTAGCCGCGTTTCTTGCGAGGATCGCGCGTTCCGCTTGTCCCCGCGCGCCGACCAATCGCTTGTCCAGCTGCTGGTTCGTTCATCGCCGGCAAATTCGCGGCGTGTTCCAGTTGCCGTCTCCAGTCCAGTTCCTCCACGAATCCGCGGGCGTCGCGCCAGCCCGGTTGCACCTTGACGTAGAGTTCGAGAAACACTTTGGTTCCAATCATGCGCTCGATCCGTAGCCGCGCCGACGTTCCAATCTTTTTCAGCATAGCGCCCCGCTTCCCGATCAGGATGCCTTTTTGTCCTTCGCGTTCGCAGTAAATCGTGGCCGCAATCCGCGTCAGCCGTGCGCCTTCTTCGAAGCTGTCGACGATCACGGTCGTGGCGTAGGGAATCTCTTCCTCCATCTCTATCAGAATCTGCTCGCGGATGATCTCCGCGGCCATGAAACGCGCGGGCTGATCGGTGATCTGGTCCTCGGGAAAATACGCGGGACCCGCGGGCAGCGCCGCAATCACTTTCTTCAGCATCTCATCCAGACCATTGCGTTTGAGGGCCGATACCGGAAAGACCTCCGCGAAGTCGTATAGCTTGCGATACTCCTCGATTACAGGCAACAGTTTCGCTTTATCGCGCAGTAGGTCAACTTTGTTCAGAACCAGAAACGCTCGCGTGCCCGCCTGCTTCAATAAATCGATGGCAAACCCGTCACGCGGATCGAACTTGCGCGTCACGTCCATCAAGACCAGCACCAGGTCGCAGCCTTCTAACGCTTCTCGCACCTCGACCATCATTTTCCGGCCGAGAGAACTGTCGGGCTTATGCACGCCAGGAGTGTCGATGAGAACCACTTGTCCGCCGTCGCGTCCGTTGCGCTTGGGAATGTGGATGATGCCCTGAATGCGGTTGCGAGTAGTCTGGGGCTTGGGCGAAATGATCGCCAGCTTTTCGCCCACCAGGGCATTGAGAAGCGTCGACTTGCCCGCGTTGGGCCGTCCGAGGATGCACACGAAACCAGAGCGGAATGGCATAGGAAATCTAGCTACTAGCCTCTAGCGGCTAGCTAATCGTTTCGCGCCCGAACGGGGCCAGCAGTCTTTACCGACCCGACGTAATCAAATCCGACCTCGTCGCCGTAGCCGATACTCTGCACTTCGCGGCGCCGCTGAAGAACGCCTTCGGCCGCCAAGTCTTCGAGAAAAGTCGCTAAACGCTTCAGCACGAGTTTGCGTTCGCGGTAGCGCAAGGTCTCCAGACCAGTCCTCAGGGCCGCCTCACGGAGGACTCTAGCCGCCGTCCAGACGAACTTCCTGTGGCGCTCGGCGGCTGTAATCACAGCAAGCACTTCCTCGGAAGAGCTAGGAAAGTTGGTGGTCGTTCCCAATGCTGCCTCAACTGTCATAGGTCGTCCGCTCATTACTCGAATCGTTTGCTTCTTTGTCTGGCCACAATCGAAACCTTGCCGCTCGGCGAGAAATCGAGCTCAGCGGCGACGCTAGCAGCTAGAAGCTGCGTTTAGATCAGCTTCAACTGCTGCGGCTGCACCGCAGTAATCCGCACACGCTCGACTTTGCGATCGGTGGATTCCACCACTTCGAAACGCAGCCCATCTTCCTCGATGACCTCACCGGTCTTGGGAATGCGCCCCGCCAGTTCACTCACCAGCCCGGCCACGGTCGCGGATTCTTTTCCTTCCGGCCGGACGCCAAAGAGTTCGCCCAACCGGTCAACATCCATGCCGCCGGAAACCACGAACGAGCGATCTCCTTCGCGGACAATCTCCGGCTTCTCATGTTCATCGCGAATCTCGCCGACAATTTCTTCCACCAGATCTTCGATCGTAACCAGGCCCGCGACCCCGCCGTATTCGTCCACCACAATGGCCAGCTGCACATTTTTCTTCTGCATCTCACGCAGCAAGTCGCTGCCCAGCTTGCTCTCTGGCACGAAATAAACGTCGCGCCGCATCAGCGAATCCAGTTTGCGCACGTGCGCTTCGGTGTCGGGCACCTGCAGCACGTCCTGGGCGTAAACGATTCCTTTAATGTTGTGGATGTTCCCTTCATAGACCGGCACGCGGGAGTAGTGCTTCATCCGCAGCATATCGATGAAGCGTTCCACAGTGGTGTCGGCCGGAACCGCGAACATCGCCGGCCGCGGCTTCATTGCCTCGCGCACCGTCTTGCCGCTGAACTCCACCACCGACTGAATCAGGTCGCGGTCGCCTTCCTGAATAATGCCTTCTTCCCGTCCCGCTTCGATGAGCGCATCCACGGCCTCCGTGGCGCTCTCTGGCTGCTCGTTGGTGTTTTGCCGGGTCAGCGCCGCCACCGACTGCAGGAAGCCGAGCGCAATCGTCACGGGAAACACCAGGTAAATCAGAATTCTCAACACCAGGGTCCATCGCATCAGCCACGCTCCGCTGGTACGCGAGAAAAATACAAAGGGGAGAAATCGGTTGCACACGATGACGATCAGAATCAGGCTGATGGTTGCCTGAAGAATTTCAGTAATGCTCCACAGCTGATCGCTGAAGATGGTAAAGCCCAACAGCAGCGCTATTGCCGCCATGGTCATCTGCGTGAGCACCGCCATAGAGAGCGCGGCCCGGGTACGGCTCACGCGCAGCCTGGGCTCGACCTTCTGTTCGAAAACGTCGATATTGTCCTGAAACTCGCGGGAAAGAAATTTCCCAATTTCCTGGTACACGCGATCCACGTAAGAGACCAGCGTGAGCAGCCCCAGCAGCAGGAGCAAGGCCAGCGCTACGCCGGGAATCACGACTTCCTCCGAGCTCCGGCTCGCTGTCCGGCGGAACCGCGGCGCGCGGGCCTGGGCGCGGACGCACTGGCTCGCTCGATCAACCCGTCCGGCAAGTGCAGCTCTGCCCGCAACCGCCGCTCCTTCCGTTCCATCTGCCCATTATCGCGCTCGTGGTCCAAGCCCGCCAGATGCAGAATTCCATGCAGCGCCAGAATCTTCACTTCGTCGGCGGCCGAGTGCCCCCACCGTGCCGAGCTTTGCTTCGCCACGTCGGCGGAAATCGCGATCTCGCCCGCCAATTGCGACCCTCCAAGCATGCGGTGAGGGTCCGCAGGAAAAGACAAAACGTCGGTCTCTTCGTTCTTTCCCCGAAACTTGCGATTTAGGGATCGCACTTCGGCGCTGCTGGTCACAAGCAAATTGACCGTGCCCTTGAGGCCGGCGGCGCGGCGCGCGCGGAGCAGAAAACGGACCAGTCCGGCCGCACTCAAACCTGTGATCGGCTTTTGCAGGATGACCAACTCGCCTTAACATCCTCAAAAATAAATGGGGAGGGCTCGACCTGCGCCCTCCCGCCCTCATGCCAGATTTCTATCCTCTTGCTTCGGCCGATGCTGCTTTTGTAGGTGCCTCATCCCTGGTCGTCGCCGGTCTCTCCCGGGCGCTCGACGCCGCTTCGGCGCCGCTGACGTCACGACTCTTTCCTTCCAGCAGCAGCACCTGCTGTTCGGCGAGGCGCGTCTTGTGCTCGTCGTAAGCACGGATGATGCGCTGCACCAGTTGATGCCGCACCACGTCGGCCTCGTCGAAATGTACGAAGGCCAGGCCCTCGACGCGCTTCAGCACGTCGGCGGCCTCGAGCAGGCCGCTGCGGCGCGCGTTGGGCAAGTCGATCTGCGTGATGTCTCCCGTGATCACCGCCTTCGAGTTGAAGCCCAGGCGGGTGACAAACATCTTCATCTGCTCGGAGGTCGTGTTCTGCGCCTCATCCAGAATCACGAACGAATCGTTGAGCGTGCGCCCGCGCATAAATGCAATCGGAGCGATCTCGATCACGTTCTTCTCCAGGTAGCGATCCACCTTTTCCGGATCCATCATGTCGTAGAGCGCGTCGTACAACGGACGCAGATAAGGATCGATCTTGTCCTGCAATGTGCCGGGCAAGAAACCCAGGCGCTCGCCCGCTTCCACCGCCGGGCGCGCAAGAATGATGCGATTCACGCGCTTCGCCAGCAGCGCCGAGATCGCCATCGCCACCGCCAGATAAGTCTTGCCCGTGCCCGCCGGGCCAATGCCGAAAACCATGTCGTGCTTCTCGATGGCTTCCAGATAGCGGCGCTGGTTAATGCTCTTCGGCTGCACTGTACGCCGTCCGAACGAGCGTTGCCGGCCCGCGTCGGCCAGTCCGCGCAACGTCGCAGTCGCGTCCGCGGTCAGAACGCGCAGCATGCTGTTCAGGTCGCCGTTGTTGAATGTGTATCCAGAGCGCTGCAGACTTTCGTAGTCGGCAAACACCTGCTCGGCGCGAGCCACATCGCGCGCCGCGCCTTCCAGTTCGATGGCATTCGATCGCAGGTTGATGGTGATGTTGAGCCCGTCTTCGAGCACCCGCACATTCTCGTCGCGCGTGCCAAACAACGTCTCGATGTTGGGACTAATCCCGATACTTTTCTTCATTCAATCTCTTTGATGAACCACGTAGGAAACCGGACGAACCACGTAGGGACAGCCGCCTCGGCTGTCCGCCGAGCGAAGCGAGGCGCTGCCGTCCCTGCTCTTTCCAGAAAACACAAACACCTCACCCACATCACGAACAAAGCAGGATTTTGCTTGGAGACGGGACCGACCGGAATGCTCGTGCCCGGAGGGCAAGCTACCACCATTGGTTGAAAGCGTACCGCGTGGCGGAGTGGGAGTCAATGGCCGTAGCCATGTGTTTGACCGGTCGAGAGTTACTCCCCTATAATAAGTAATTCGGACCCGCCCGAATAACTCTCTGTGACACGAAGGTAACGAAGCAGACATGGCAAACCATTTTTCGGCGCTCAAACGCGCCCGCCAAACCGAAAAGCGCACCGCCACCAACCGCGCCAACACCTCCCGCCTGCGCACCGCGTTGCGCGACCTGCGCGAAAGCATCGAAAAAGGCGACAAGGCCGCCACACAAACGCTGTATCGCACGACAGTCTCGGTGCTCGACAAGGCCATCCAGAAAGGCACGCTGCACGAGAACACAGCCTCGCGCTACAAGTCGCGGCTGGGCAAGCGCGTCACGGCGATGAAGTAGGTGGACGTGGGACTTCGGCTCAAGATATGGAACGGCAGGCTCACAAGGCCTGCCGTTGCTTTTGGAGGATTTAGCCTACCGGATGCTTCTGGGAGAGATGTAAAATAGCGCCATGACAGCGGAAGTCTCTGAATTACTCAAAAAGGCACTTGCGCTCCCTGCCGAAGCCCGCGCCGCGCCCCCGGGTTGCCCACGCTGGGGAGCAATCGCTCACCAAACTTTTCCACAACCTCAGAGTGTGACATCCAACCTTGACCCAAGATTTCAATCGCGCAATGATGACCGAGGTCGTGACTGCCGGGTAGAGCGCGATTCGCCCGGCCCTAAGTCCTTTGTTTCACGGATTTTAGTATCTAAGTTATTTGACATCTAGATTTTGCGGAGAATTTTCCGCTAAGTTGGTGATTCCAAAGATTCAGGGGGAGGGGGAGCTGGGGAGGGGGGTATCCAGATAGGAAGTTTTCAAAGCTGAAAGTTGACGGCTAATAGCTGACAGCTGCCTTCCTTACACCGGCAACTGTTCCTGCAACCACCCGGGAGTTTCCAGCTTGGCCTCGGTGGTCAGATCCATCACCAGACGTTCCAGCACCATGCGTTTGCTCACGGGATTCGAGCGCAGGGCGAGGTCGGCTTTGGCTACCAGGCGGATGGCGCGGGTGAGGTCGCGGCGGGATTTGTAGCGGCGGGCTTGTTTGATGATGTCGTCGGCAGCGAAGGGAGGGACGCGGAATCCCTGCCAGAGCGCGGCCCAGAGCATGCGCTGGTCGCGCACGTTGCGTTCGAGGATGACCAGCATCTGGCGGAAGGTTTTCGCCAGCATGTAGATGTGGCCGATGGCCGCTTCTTCGCCTTCGCCCGAAGACAGAATTGCATCCAGAACTTCGAGCGCGCGCACGCGATCTTTGGACGAGATAGCGTCAGTCAATTCATAGAGCGACCGCTGCTTGGCGGCGAGGACCATGGTTTCCACGTCGCCCAGCGTGATGCGATTTTTCGCGCCGACGTAGAGCATGAGCTTCTCGAGTTCGTTCGAGATCATCATCATGTCGCCGCCGAGGGCGTCGACCAGTTCGCGGGCGCCGTCAGGATCGATTTTTACCGGCACGCTGCGGCTGGCGCAAAAATCGGCGATCCAGCGCACGGCCTCGCCTTCTTCCACGCGCGCCAGTTCGACGATGCCGCAATACTGGCCCAGGGTGTCGCGGATGCGCTGGTAGCGTTCTTTATCCTGCATCTCCATGCGGCGGACGTCGGCGGGGATGCTGATATGGTCCGCGACGAAAACGATGAGCGCGTCGGGATTCGGATTCTTGCAATAGTCTTCGATGGCGGCGAGCTTTTCTTCATTCGAGCCGCGGCCAAAAAGATTCTTAACGCCGCGAACGAAGAACACCTGGAACGGGGCCATCAGCGAAGGCGTACGGGCGCGGTCGAGAACCT